>NZ_KB894495.1 GCF_000374485.1 Algicola sagamiensis DSM 14643 | reverse complement strand
TGAAGCGTTTCGTATTGTGCCAATAACTCGGCCACTTCAGCTTCAATGGCTTTCGCGAGGAGTGCTTGTGCCCCTTGTTTTAAAACGTCGTTCAGTGGATCTATTTCTGGTGATTTCAGTGGTGATACTTTATGATTTGCCATGTGGTGTTTCTCTTTGTTGACTATTGATTTGCGAGATCAATCAACAGATTAGCACCACATTCTTTTTCTCACCTCATACACCAGAAATCATCATAGCTCAAGATCGTTTAGCAAACTATATCAAAAAGTCTCTAAACTCTGTACCGGAAGAAAATAGAATATCCCCACCGGAGTCTCTGATTTTACCAATAGCCGAACAGTTAAAATATCAAGAGGAAGGCAACCCATTAACTGCTCTATATTTAAACTTGCTATCTAGAGCAATGGATAAGGAAAGAATAGGTGAAGCTCACCCTGCATTTATCAATATCATTAAACAGTTATCACCTGATGAAGTTTTAATTTTAAAACAAATAGCAACTCATAGCCGCTTTTACTTTTTCCGATTCCGGGAAGGCGTAATTCATGATATTGATACTGTGAGTAAATATCTTGAAGATATTAATTTGTGTAAAGACGTAAAAGACAAAGTTATAAACTTAACATTCCAAAGTGGATCTATAGCCCAGCCTGAACACTTTTCAACATTCATAGAGCATATGGTCTCACTAGGCCTCATAATCTATAACGTCCAGCTAAAGTCAGACAAAATGTTTGATGATTTAGATCCAAATACTGCTGATAATTTATGTAATCCATTATGTCAGTTACATCTAACAAAAGTTGGAGAAATGTTCTTTCAAGCTTGCATAAATGAACAATAAACCTAATAACCACATTATTTCTTCTTAATAAATTGGCTAAGGAGCATATTTAAACCTCTCTTTAGCCAAACCCGAAACCGTTGACCAAATCACAAATAATTCAATACCAAGGAAAACCCGTTTAATATCTGAGTAGTTGTAGAAAACCCAATCCCAGTCCCAGAACTGCTTTGCAAACTCTTCTGAAAAGCCGACCATTTCTAAATGACGAATGATGTTTTCAATAAGAGCAACCAGGTTAAAAACCATCAGCAGGAAATACAAACTCATCAACCCAATATCCGCATTAGTCATAAAGATTGGTTCTGAGGGTCGATTGGCCTTTATTAGATATGTCCTTGAAAAAGAAGTCCGGAACATAAGTAAAAAGAAAACAGTGAGATCAAGAGCAAAGCTGGCTAGATAAACAAAGTTATTCACCCAAAATGTAGAAATTGTATCGCTTGAAGTTGGTATGACTAGCTCAAAAAGGAGTAACTCGAGTACCTTCAACATGACCAACATCAAACACAGATGAACAATATTCATGTGTTGTCTGTTATGAATCAAAGTAAATAGGAGAGCTAAAATGACCGTTGAGAGAGTAACAAAGGGAGTATCCAGCTTAATCGCAAAAATTACTCCCAGAACAATAAACAGTGTATGTATCATGACGGCTTATCTTGGATTATCGCCGTTATAATCACCACTATCATACGTTGGTGGAATAAATGATGCGCGTGAATCAGCTCTTGGCTTTTCTCCATTATAATCGCCACTACCACCTGAAATGATGTCTAATTCTTCCGTTGAAAGTTCTTCTATTCTCATAATATCTCTCGTCTTCATCATGTGTTGTGAAATCAGGTAACTGCCACTTTATCAATCACAAGACAATATTTACAGAGAAAGTGAGAAATTCTTGGATTTAAATCCATAATTTAGGATTCAAATCCTAACCCTTATATTCGGAAGTATCATCGGTATTCTCAATTTCTTCTGACTCTTCCTGATCTTCAATTGAGCTTGGATCATCTCTTCCGATAATTTCCTGTATTAGTATTGATATATCCCTTGAGCAGTAGGCACAAATTTGAATAAACTGATTTACCTTCGGGGAACTGACATCATTTTCCCAATTCTCATAGGTAGCTCGACTTACTCCTAAATAATTCGCCATTTGCTTAGTCGTCTTTCTTTTACGAACACGCATTCTGCGTAAATCATCACCTCGAACATTAAACATACTTTCCCCTCAAAGATACTCGGCGATCCAGCTCCTAATTCCTCTGAATTTGTTCAAGTGATTGCGATATAACGCAAAAAGAACGTCTGAACCCATAAACATGCCAAGTTTTTTTGGCATTTCTAAGAGTATATTTAAGAAATAAAAACCACAATCGGATGAAGGAAGCAGAGACATGTGTGAAAAACTAGAAAATATTCGTAGTATCAGTGAAGCAGCACAGGAATTAATCCTACGTCAAGAAGAGCAAGGCACCGACTGGGCTGATGCAGTCATGGTTCTTTTGGAAAAAATTTCAAAGCTGTCACAACAGAATTAATCTTCCCCTACATGCCTGCCTTCGGGTGGGCATTTTTCACATCACAAACAAGTCAATTATTACTCACTCCTTATGTTTAAAAACTTCTTATTAAACATAATCATCAAACCTTTTTAAATCCTTATTTCTAGTTCTCAAAACATTTACAAAATGAGATAATACAGGTCCAAATAACGGGTATGACCTGAAAGTAAAAAAGCGATCAGCTTGCAATGAGCCAAATCGCAAATGGAACGCATCACCGAGGAACGACATGAAACCTGAATATATTCCGACCCCAAGACCAGCGCGCCCTAGTGAACCCACTCCACTTGATATGGCTATCTACAACTTCCAACTGAAAGCTGCTGAATTTCATGATAAAAGAAATAAAGCTGCTCCAATAAATGAATCTCCAGCCGCAAGAAAGGAAAGGGTTCAAAAGCGTGACCGAGATATGGAGCATCTATTGCTTGAACAAAGAAAGATTGAAGCCCATGCCAAGATTCAGCGAGCTTTAAAAAATTATCAAGAAGATAACCTATCTAAAGATCCTGATGAATTATTAGATGAAGCACACCACCCTACTGCTCGACTAGCAAAATATTTAACTGCAAATGGTGAACCCAAACCAACAGTATTTCATGAAGCACATCACATTATTCCCGGAAAGGGGCGGTTTCTTCAAGAAGAGATGTTAACTGTTCGGTTGAATCTGCATACCTATGGTGTGGGAATCAATGATCCTAAAAATGGGGTCTGGCTTGCAAATTATTTAAGAAATAAGCAAGATGATTGGGCAACTCCAGACGCCCCTGCTCACCGACAAGTCCATGGCTATAACTACGAAAATTGGTTATATACAAATCTTGGTATCGGAATCATACCGGAGCAAATCTTTTTAGGGCGCCTAAGAGTAATGAAACGACAATTAAAAGATGGTTCTCAGCCTTCGCAAGTAACAGCAAAGAAAGATATTAATTGGGATGGACGATGAAAGTTTATCGACTAAGTAACAACCCGCAAGAGTTCAAAACACTAGCTTTAGATGTTATCAATCTTGCGACACAGCTTGGTGATCGAAAGTTAAATGTTTTATTGCGCTCACAGTGCACAACAAATGAATCTCTCCTCGAAGTTTGGAATGACCAAGTTGAATGTTCTATGCGTGATGTTTTGGGTAAAGACTCAGCGATACCTGATGTCTCTCTCTGGAACGGGCCAAATATCCTATTAAGTGAGAAAGCATATGCTGTATTGGGGCCAGAGTTACAAGATGGAGGTGACTTTCTCCCCATTAAAGTTGATGGTACATATATGCAAATTTTTAACTGCCGGTCGTTTGGTAAAGAGAATGATGACTTGTGTACGACCAAGTATATTGATGGTGTTGATTTTGGTCCTGAAACACTAGCCTTTGATGATGCAGATATTAATAACCGATTCGTCTTTAAGTCAAAGTTTGAAGGTGGCCTTACATTATTTGCAACCGAGAAGTTCAAAGCACTATGTGAAAAGAAAGGCTTAGAAGGTCTAATCTTCAAAGAAGATCTTCTTGACCCATATATATACTGATCTTGTAAATACCTTCTATTGGAAGAAACCATAATCATCATTATGGTTTCTCTTCTTCGATTACCTTAGGTATTGCTGCAAAATAACTATTTTTTTGATAGCGAAGATGGATTAAATGGAATTTGCTAGAGTCCTCTGAGACAAGGTTTTCCAATGCCATAAGTTGCTGTTCCAATTTAGTATCTACAATCCCCATAAATTTATTTAAAGTACAAACTTTTTTATGCTCAAGTTCAATATTTTTAAACAAGTAAGACCAAGGGAAACCTATTTTAGGGCGCTTTAAATGCAGTGAACTAAAATTCTTAGAGCCATGGGTATCAAGTGACTGCTTTATTGATTTTGAGGGTACAATGGAACACCCCCAATTTTTGATATCGCCATCCTGTGAATCCAAAATGAACATATCACTTGGGCTTAAATTTTTAGTATCTAGATGATTATAAAAGCAATATAAAGGTATAGAATTAGCTTTATTTGCATAATCTATTTGAAGGTCAACTTGCTCTATACCTTTTATTTTATGGCGTAATATGTAATTTTGTTTGGGGTATTTCATTTTTTTAGCTTGGATTGCATAGGAAACCCACTCATTGCCATCCTTAAAGCTAATTTCGAAATCACACCCTATCTCACTTTCTTCTTTTGAAGTATCTTTGACTTCGAAGAAATCATCTCCTGAAATCTTCTTTAATTTATTTTTCAATGATAAAAGTAAAAATGAGGTTATTGCGTCTTCCCTAATAGATACATCGCCTTGGTAACACTCAACAATCAAGTCCCATACCATCTCAGAAAGTTCATCGAAAATACTGACAATTAGTGACTTATTTTTCATTGTAGTTCTCCATCGAGGACAAGATTATAGTTCAGGCTGTTATTGGTAAAACCTCATCTGATAATTGAGATGCTTTTTCTTGATATCCCTCAAACTTTGATTTTTGATGTGATAACCCAGCACCAATATGGGTATGCTTAGCTAGCAGCGTATTCATATCCTTCACCAGTCCAATCAGATCCAGCAACACTTGTACGGCATTCACATTCTCAGACCCTAACCAAACCGTAGCGCCTTGGACTTTAGCAAGCGCTGTTGCTTTGGCTTCCAGTGTCTGGAGTGTTTCCAAGTGCATATTTGCATGGCTTTTGAGTTGCATTTCTTGCTCAGAACCGAGCATCAAGTTGTCCAGCGCTGCAATAATTGCTTTTTCTCCCACGATGGTTTTCAGTGCGCCCATGATTTCATTCACCTGGTTACCATCAATCTGTTGGGTATCATGGCTGGCGATTTGAGTCTGTCGAATATGATGCTGCTCAAGATTGACCTGTGATTGCCTAGTGTGAATTTGGCTGTGCTGAGTGATTGCGCCATCGGTTTTCAGTTGCCAATCACCATTGGCGCCACTAAGTTGGCTTTGGTCGGATTGCTGCAGCTGGATGTCGTCATTGCGTGTCTGTGGGATGCTCATCCCCCAGGGCAACAATGCCGTAATAACAGGGATAGAATCTAGCCCATCAATGTATTGGATCAAGCAACACATCCCTGGTTGGGGATGCTGATAAAGGCCATGCTCGTGACCTTGACCGATAGCTAAAGTGACTTGCTCAAATACAGGCACATCCAGTGGTAATCGTGTCACAGCATCTAGTAGCTGAATATCTGCCGCCTGGTGTGGCCGAAAAGGACTGCTGATTTGTGGCTCTTGTCCGGGCAAATCATAAACCCGCTCAATACGCGCCAACTGTGGCACATGCTTGCGTTGCCCAAGCTCTGGAAAGTATCGAAGCACTAAACGGCGGATAGCGTCTTTGACCATGTGATCACCTGTTGTGTGCCGGTCAACATCACCTCTGTGATATAACGGCCATTGAGTTTTAAACCAGGGCGCAATTTTGGGATGGCGATCAGACTTCCTGAGAGTGCATTTTTGACCGTGATGGGGTGCTCTGCAAAATCATCGATCGTTGAGGTGGCCCAGCGGGAGTGTTGCCAACTCCCCACATAAACTCGGCCATCGGGCCGCTGCTGAAAAATAAAGTCTTTCACCTGGTAGATTTTACCCAGTTGGCGCAGTGCGCTGATGGTATCGCCCTGGTGGTAAAAACACGGCACTGGCGTTTGCATGTAATCCGCCTCTGGATAAACAAATTCAATCCCCAGTTTGGAGAGTTGATTAAGGACATCCTGCATCCGGGCATAGCGGATAGCGATGGGTGCAGGAAAAGACATGGCACCGAGTAACTCTCTACACGTAAGAAACCATCGACCGTTCGCCTGGTGTTTCTTTTCAATCAACCCTAAAAAATATGGTGTCATTTGCTCGACCTGATACCCCAAATGCAGCTCAACGATCCCCGAGGGCTCTTGTTCAGTCACCACCACAAACTGAGCACGACCTGGGCTAAATAAATCCAGCTGCACCGTATCACTGACGAGATTAGTGACCCGCTCCCCATTGATGGTGAGGACTTTGGTCAGGCGTGCCGTATCCATTACGGGCCTTCTGCTTGTTCAAATTGCTGTTGAATGGTATTGTGGCCATCCACCCGCTGGGTTTTCGTATTCTCTGCGGCTTTGCCATCGAGCTGCTGTTGCTCTCTCTCCGACTTGCTTAGAACTTCCAATAATTTAAACGAGACCACCCAGGCACGGACTTGATCATCTTCTGATGCTTTGATCTCACCGTCGAATTTCACCTTGCGTACTTTGAACGCATCCGTCACATCACTGTTGACCGTTCTGAGTTTACGCGCACCGTTTGCATCCAGCTCTTTGGCAAGACTTACTAATTGAGCCAGTAACTTTTTATCCACGTAAGGGATTTTGGTTTGCACAGAAACCACCGCAGGCTTAACGCCTTTATCGGAGGATAAGGAAAATGAGCCGTAGCCACTTAGGTCATCGCCGGAGAGCTTAAACCCACAATTGATTGCCGTTTCATAACCAGGCACCTGCCAACCATCGATGACGATCATGCAAATAACTCCTGAATTGGTTTCAGGCTTTGCGTATCTCCCACAAAGAGCTGATACACCCAATGTTGATTCGCATCACCGAGTCCTTGCAAGTGCTGGGCAAGCCCTTTGGCGCTATTGGCTGAATGGTGAAAGTGGTTTGCACTCAAAGTAAATGCTTCAAACTGGGTTTGCGTGATACGTTCATCACGGGCAGCTTTCTTTGCCTTCAATTGGGCAAGTTCATCATCGATGTTGGTGATAAGAGATTTCCCTTCATCCATAACCAACGCAAGCGAAGCGTCATGATAGGCAGCTTGGATTGCAGGAATGGACCGGATATCTTCAATCACCTGCCATTCAAATGACTGCGCTTGTCCTGTTGGTCGCTGCATTTTATGGGTATCAAGACGTTGAAGGCTTCGCGCAATATTGGCAACTTCCAGCGTGGTTTTCAGTGGGCTGATTTGGTTGAGCGATTGGAGCTGAGTTGTCATTTCTCCGGGTGTTTTTGTGCTGAGCCAAAACCCAACACACTGCCAGTCGCTGGGCCGACATTGTCTACTTTCATCCAGAATTGCTTTTGCCAGTACCTTGGCGCCTTGATGACTGGTTTGTACTTCTGGCAATTGATAGCTGTGTAGCCCAAAACCATGCAATGTGTGACACTGGTTATCCAGTGCCACACGGTTGGATTGTCCAAAGCTCCCCGGAAAACCCATGACTTACTCAGGTGCCTGCGGCCAAACAATCTCATCGGGGTGCTGCGTGTTATTTGGTAAATCGCGCAGCGCTTGCCGATAAATAGACCACGCTTGGCGAGTGTCATCTGTCAGCGGATAATCCGCTATTTGTGTGTAATCGGATTGACTGAGCAATTGATCCCGCTTTGTGCGAACTAGGCGCCATTTAGTTGTTGCGACCCGGTCCTTTGCACCACGGGTTAAGCAACTTAGATCAACATCCAAACGACCTTCAATGATTTGCTGAACCTCATCGGCGTCAATATCAATGACACAATTTGCCCCGCTCAATGTTGGGCTAATGGATGAAATCGCGACGCTTGGCTGTGCAATCAATGCAGGCTCAAGCATCCCTTCATAAACCATGTTTGAATCAATATAAATTTTCATGATGCATCCTTAGCAAGTACTGTGAGCATGGAGATCGGAAAAGGTAAAACACCCGGCACACCTGGGCAAACAAAAGGCAGCGCCATATACACCGTGTCACCAACTTGTAAATCACTCAGTGGCAGTTGTGCGCCCCAGTCTCCGGCGTGTTGTGGAATATCTCTTTTGGTGGATTGGTGCAGTTGCCAATCACTGTCATTCACACGCATCGCAAACCCGCCAGACACGATCCCATTGCCACCTGCACCAAAATTCAGTCCCGTTTCAAACGGGCCTAGACCACGCTTGGTAATGGTGAGCTTGCGTAAATACCAACCCTCACGCTCATAGCTGGAGAGCTTACAAAACTGAACCAAGTCAATCACAGCCGCATCAGCTTGGTTGAGTGGGATGAATTCTTCGGTGAAGTTCCAGTTGTCCGGACCATCACCCACACCATTTTCGGCAAAGGTAAATCCAACCCAATCACCGCCTTCACCTTTGGGATTCAATTTAAACTTGGCTTCTGTCACCAGGTTAAAGGTTGGAAATTCAGAACGGCCCGAGTTAATAAAGGCCGTGACTTTGGCACTACACTCATTCAGACGGGCAAAAATATCATCCCTAACCTGAGAAAAATACGCCATCAAGCTGGCTGCGGCATCGGTTGCCTGAGCCAACTTGTCCATCACTTCTTGTTGTGTCGCCATCATGGCCTCCTTATGCCAGTTGCTTTAATAGCGTTAAACAATTCTCGAAATAGCCACGGGCTTGGACCGCAGCATTCAGATCCAATGCATTGAGGTGAGGGTTATGATTAAACATCCAGCTTTGGGCGGGAATATCTATTCTGCTTAAAGCCTTGGCGCCTGCAAATCGAAGGACAAAGCTGCGAGTCACCACATTGTTGACGCCCATGCGCTTACGTTGCAGGGGCAAATAATCCAGGGCAATTAAGGTGCCATCCTGTGTGAGCAACCCGATCCAGTTAAAATCAAAGTCGCCTACGTCTTGGTCCAGGGTCACCGCCCAGGCTACGGTGTTGTCATCCAAAAAGCCTTTGATGTCGATGTATCGTCGATACACAATTTGCACATCCGGGGGGATGGGCATATCTGGGTCACGCGCATCCGCATCACTCAGGTGTGGCACATTGGCAAGCACCATTTGATGAATGGTCAGCCCTTCATCCTCCAAGGCTTTGCGAGCAATGTAGTGTTTCCCTGCGGTCGTTAAAATGCCCGTGATTTTTTCAGTGCTGAGATTCATGCGATAGGCTCCATTTCGGCAATGCTGGCATTGCATTCAAAACTTACAAATCCATAGTGTGGGGTGCAGGTGATTGGGTGTGTGATTTCAAGCAATAATGGTAGCGTTTCTGGTTCGCTGGTATCGTGGGTCGAACCAACAAAAGCACCACCATAGGCAAAATCAGGCGAGTGCTTCACATCGGTCTGCAAGCCAAATGGGATCATGCAGTGGTCCCAGCTCACATCTAATCCACCCAGTTGTAGATCCACATCAGAGAAGTTGTGCAGGCTGAATTCATAGCGCCGACATGCCCGGCCATAGAGCTGAATAAGAGACGGTAACACCTGGGCATATTGCGACATCACCGAATCACTAAAATCAATGGCGATAATATCCCAGTCTCGCCCGTCGATACGCTCACGCACTCGCAGCACATCAATACCAAGACGCCCAAAGATGTCCTTTACACTGGCAATCTCTCCGGCATCCATGGTATTGACCAACGCATGTTGCACCCGGCGGCGGTATAAATCGACGGACTCATCCGGCAAGCGGTCGGTTAAACGCTCCCAGGCGAGCAATCCTAATATTGGCTCTACAGATTGTTGCTCGTCTTTTTGCTGGATAGCCCAGACCACCCAGTTGCGGGTATCCTGCCAATATTGATGCGCGGCTTTCATCAACTTTTCGGCATAACCTTCACTCAACCATGTTGCGATCTTATCCATGCTTCACCACCAATTGGTCAATCGTCGGTAGCCATAACCCACAATCGATGTCAGTACAATCAAATGACACCGACCGGACTTGAGGAAATGCCTGGTGCAGCTGGGCGGTTAATAAGCTGATACTGTAGGTTTGCAAGGGTCTTGGTCGTGTGGGCTGATAGACATCATTTTGCCGAAAGGCAGCGCGGATAAGGGTGTCTAACTCATCACGAACATCAAGCTGATTGGGGTGTAACCAATAGGTCAGCGTGATATTCATCGGCTGTGTTGGCATCCCATACACAGCAAAATCATCGCCATGTCCATGATGACCATCCCGACGAATATGGTCATTGATGGATTGCAGCAGTGCATCCGAGACTTGCCCAACATCCAGGTAAATAAACGCATTGGCACTACCCGGACCACGGGGCGCACCATTTTGAATGACGATATTATCAATTGGAATACCAAACTCGGAGATCAATTGCTGATAAACCGCATTGGTATGCCAGCGGGCAGCTGTCCCAAACACATTCCGTATCCGCGCCCGGTAATCTTCCGTATCTTCTGCATCTGCCCCAGGGCGCACCAACCAGTCGTCTCCATTGGTGACGCTTAATCCTTCGACTGGAGAGGCAAGTTGTTCGTACATTTGTCCGGGCAGGTTAAACGCTTGTCCAGGTTCCATAGCCTCAGCCATCACAGCCACATCCGTCTGGCCTTCAATCAACACAATCGGTTGAAGGGTAACCATTGCATATACCTGGCTCGCTAGATCATAGGAATGGACGACTACCCCAGCATCGAGACTGAAAACACCCTCGGTATTTTCTCGGTGGAACGTCAGTATTCCCTTGGCTTTGACTGCGGCATAGACAAACACATTGCGACTGGGGCCATGTAGTTGTACCAGTGCTTCACGGCTGGCTGTCATGATAAAGAGATCCGGCATGACCTTTTTTGCCATCCACTCAAATAAACTCACCACTGGCTGTGTGATAATGGCTTTGATGGTCCGCCAAAACGGTGAAAACGGGCTGTTGTTTTCAATGGTGATCGCTTGTGATTTCAGCGCTTCATCCCACTGGGCTTTTGCTGCTTCTTCCGTGACGGGTAGCCCAGCTTTTGACATCATGGATTGAAAATCAGGCTGCATCTTGTCCTCCATAATCCCGCGTTTGCGCCAAGATTGATAAAGTCATATCAGCGTTGTAAAACACCTCAATGGTGCCTGGGATCACGCGATCATCTTTTTCCACTTCAAGTTCGATTTCAGTCAAGATGGGTGCGATCCCATTTTGATTACGCAGTTTGACCAAACGCACCAAAAGACCCGATTCTAAAATCCGGTGTTTAATATCTTGGGATATCGTCTGCGCCTTATTCACCTGGGCAGGACTGAGCGCATCGTTCAGTACAAAGTCGCCGTCATTGACCAGCAGATCTACATGCACTTGATTCATCCGGCCAGCTCCATAAGTTGGTCCAAGTCTTGTTCTGGATTGTTTGATTGCAGATTCACATTATCAATGTAAAGCCGCTTGGAGTTATCCGTGGTACTGCGCTGTTGGTTGTTCGTTGTGGCGTTTTGAGTGAGTTGCTGCAACGTCTTGGAGCGCTTCATTTGCATATCAAAGCGCCTCTCTTCCTGCATACTTTCCTTCACAGGCGAGACATCAATTTGTGCGTTATCACTCAGTAGTGTTGGATTGAGCTGTACACCTAAACTACGAAGTTGAGGTGTATGGTTATCGTGTAAGTTTAGTGTACGGTTATCGCCTGGGAGTACAGGGCTATTCGCTGCGAGTGCTTGGCGGGGTGCCACCTGCTGTACATGCGACTGGGTGGCGGTAAGTTGTGTGACCTCAGCCTGTTGTACTGTCGTTGTTTGTCCCTGCATCTCTTTGACTTGAGCATCCGTTTGGCTGGTCACCTTGGCTTCCACTTCGGCGCCATCAATCAGACCCAGTGCCTCTAAGGCCCATTTTGCTGCCTTCACAATCCCAAACAAGCTCCCAAAAACACCCCCCAAAGCGACCTGCAACACATCCCACCAGGTAACATCTTTGAACCAGGACACCACTTTATCCCAATAGACAATCAATCCGGCAATGCCTGCAATCAATAGCATCACAGCGGTAATGACAAACCCGATCGGATTCGCCAACAAGACTGCATTAAAGAGCAGGGCTGTACCTTTGGCAATCGCCATGACCACCTGTAAGCCTTTCATTACTGCACTAAAAAATCCAACCGCAGCCCCGGAGCTTAAAAGTGCAAACCGATAGAGGCCCATCACCAGGTTAAACGCGCTAAACAAAATCATCAGTGCAGTGGCGCCCACAAAACAAGCGGCAATCAAGCCCGTCAGCGTTGGGAATTCTTGCGCCAGCCAAACCACACCGCGCAGCAGACTTGCCAGCACGTCCACTACAGGTTCAATGATCGGGAGTACCGCTTGGCCGAGTGTGGTGCCTGCGGCATTAAAACTGCCGGATAACCGCTGCCAGGCATCCGTTTGTGCATCCGCCATTTCCTTGGCGGTTTCCATCCCCGTTTGTTCATTCAGAGTTTGAATATTGCCTCTGAGCTGGTCCACTTGGGGCATCAATAATTTTACAAGCGCCACGGCTTCTTCCGAGCCAAAAGCTTTTTTCAGCGCATCAGATTTGGCGACCGTATCCACCTGGCCGAACTTGCCTTGAATACGTTCCAGCACATCCACCATTGGCAGCAATTTCCCCTGATTATCGGTCAGCTGAATACCCAGCGTTTTTTGTGCATTACCAACCCCAGAGAGAAACGCTTTGTACTTCGTGCCTGCCTCAGAGCCGGACATGGTGGATTGAAGCTGGCCTAAAATCGCCATAGACTCCGACATCTCAATCCCATGACTTTGTGCATTGGCACCCAAGCTACTAAAGGCCGATGACATTTCGTTACCATTGGTTTTAAACATCCGCACCGCTGTGGCAGTTTGTCCGGCCAACTGTTCCACCCAGGCATTTTTGCCCATGGCCTCGGCGTTGTTTTGATAAATACCGTACATGGTGCCGAGGTAATTGGTTGCGGTGCTGGCATCCGATTTCGTCCCTTTTGCCATCACCGCAGAAGCTTGGGTAAATGCGCTGAGTTCTTCACCAGACAGTCCAGCAATAGAGGATTGGATATCATAGGATGAGCGAATAACATCAGCAGAGTTACCGCCATATTGGGTAGTAAAGTTGATGGCCGTTTGGTTGAGTTGTTGTAGGGCGCCATCAGCGACATCCAGCGATTTGACTTCACCCAATGCCTGATTGGCCGCAATGGCTGGACTCAAAGAACCAACCAACATCATGGCGCCGCCAGTCACGCCCATCATACCGCGCATCATCTGTTCCTGAGCGCCTGCGCTTTGTTCCTTGAGCTGATTGATCTTACCCATGATCTTATTCACTGGGCCAGTAACCTTGTCGATCACCCCGATGGAATACATGAGTTTTTCCAATTTGCCTAATGCGCTCATGATGTCTCGTCTTGATTGAATGCCATACAAATGCCGTTATTCACGGCGGTTTGAAATTGCTCTTGCTCGCGCTGCTCAAGATAAAGCGCCTGCGCCATGGACTCATCCGTTGCGGGTTGTCCTGGGAACCACTTGGCATGAAAGGCCGCCAACTGCCCCAAAGGACTGCGCTTTATTTTTTGGGCGAGCCTTTCAATGGCTTTACCCGCAATTCAACATCCGGCAAGTATTCTTCGATAACCGCAGCCGTGATCGTCATTGGTACACTTGGTATTTGAAGCAAGGATTTCAGACTCTCTTGTTGTTCCGGCTTCACGGCTCCCATCAAGAAGTTCGTACATGCTTGTTTTAAGTTTGCGTTTGGCCGAGTCAATGTAGACTGATACTTGTCATACGCGGCTTGATTTACCTGGAAACAAAAATCCTGGTTATTCACTTCTAAATTGATTTCTTGTTCAAAGGCCATGATCTATTCCTTCAATTGCGCTTGGGTGAGTAAGGTGTAGGAAAATACATTTCCCCATTGCGCTGCACTGGTCAGGCACAGCCCCATGAGGCGTTGAAAGTCTTTCGGGTTGGCGAGTACCTGGCATCCAGCACTCCACCTATCCACGGTGTTTACGGTTTTATCCGCATGGGCGCGGTGGCAGTTGATCCCGAAAAACCCGCGTTGAATGGCGACATCCGTGTCGATGGCATCATCCTGATTGCCGTCCCTGTAGACGCTGACGGGTTTGTTTTGTACCAGCGCCTGGTATTTCCCTTGGTGATAACCAAAGGTCCATAAGCTACGATGCTGCATCGGCACCATCACTGCCGTGCCATCGACATTGAGCGGATGTTGACGGTAGTAGGTGCCGGGATCAGTGGTGCATGGGAACACTTCGAGCTGCCACTGTTCACCCTGTTGATACAGCACACAAAAATAGTCATTGAATGTGTTGGCTCGCGTATTTGCAGTGCGAACCCCAACTAAATTGAGATTCATTTCACCCTCAAACACTTGGTAGTGTTGCCGCTGGAGTGCATCAATCAATTGCTCTGCATGTAACTTCATTACAGATCTCGCACTTCGTCATCGGTGAGATACGGAATGCCGTTGATCTTCACAAAATCTGTCGAAGTCACCACGCCTTTCACCGTCGTTGTGTCTTCTTCGCCACCTTCGGCTTTGAAGTTCAAGACTTCTTCCAATTGCGGCAAGACCCCAAACACTTCGACGTTTTTAGAGCCTGCGGCAACCTCGGCTAAAAAGGAGATATCAAACGGCTCAATACCTTTCCAGCTGCCAGCCTTCTTTGCCACACCTTCAATCAGTAAAAAGTTCTCATGGTCGACTTTGAGTGAAACTTCTGCATCCACCGGACCATCAACAAACCCCTTAGTAATGCCGCGTACTTTTTTTGCTTTGCGACCATCAGTAATTTTGACGGATGCTTCAATCACATGGACCATGGTGTTTCCAATAAAAACATCAAAGTCCTTACCGCCGAGTGTTTTGACTGACATGTGCTATTCCTCTCTATCGAGCATGATCCCCACGAGGATCTCTTGGGGTGAATCAACAGGCTGTACTTTCATGATCACGTTAAGTCGTGTAGGGGTCATAAATGTGAGGCTAATTGCATCATCTTTGGGTTCGCGAATTTCACCAGGGAATTTATCCGAGCCGATATTCATTGACTTCGCCATTTCACGAAGGGGCTGCCCCAGAACGCGCTTGCCATAGGCAATGCCTGTTGGGGAGTTATTTAGACGGCGATTTTTGATTTGATAGATGGCACGAATGCGGACCTGTCTTGCGGCTTTATCAACAATGCGTCCATGTTCGATTTTCTGGAAGTCACCGCCCTCAGCATCCAGCATATTTACATCACCAAAGTAGATACCATCCAGGTCGGTATAAAACTGTGTGCAGGAAAAGCGCAGACTATCCAAGGCAGCCGTCACGGCATTGGTCAGGGGCGCACCTGATTTATCACTGGGGAGCGACATCAATGATAAAGCGCCTGTTTGTACACGCATAGGACTGTCAGCAATGGTCACCGAGCGTTTGCATAATCGACCTGTCACGCCGCCCAGCTCATCACCAAATAGAAGCGGGATCACGGCAACTCTATCGCCAACCACACCATCAATCAGCGATTGGATGGCTTCCCGGTGTTCAGCCCAGGTTTGTCCCGTGGCTTCATCCGCGTCACATCCTGGCGCTGCAACCAAAATTCGAATACGACGCGCATACTTAGACATGATCTCAAGGGCCTTGGCCTGATACGCTTCCACCTCCGCTTTACCTGTCACAGGTGTGGTCACCACAATCATTTCTGGACTTACATCCAAGTCCATTGCCTGGTCAATCGCTGCTAAAATATTATCCCCGGTATTGAGCGGCATCGCCCAGCCAGAGACTAAATCATCGCCATTACGAACCCAAGCAGATAGCTGGCTTTTAAGCGGTGAATCTTGCTCAGATATCAAATCCTCAAAATCCGATTGGGCATTGATGGCAACCACCTGACCAATATTGTGAACCCCAACACCGATAAATAGCGCAGAGCGTTCCACTTCCTTAAGTGCGCCGCTTCCGGTATTGATGGCGGTGACTGAAACTTTACCTTGTGCCATGGTTGATCATCCTCATTTTAAACGCATCGCCTCATCCAACATGTAATTGGTGAGCTGTCGGTGTTCGTTCTCATCCTGTCCCAAGAAAGCACGCTCCGGGATTGGAATGGTCCATTCTTTCTTGGGTGGCTCGTCTCGGATCATTCTTAAAATCAACCCCGCTTGCCGGAAATTTAAGTTGTTCTGTATCCAGCGTATGGTTGGGGTTTTCCAACCTTTACCGCGCTTTTTTCGAATTCTGTAACCCGCCCGGCGCAGTGAAATTGCCTGTGACCTTGTCGCTTGTTCAAGTTCCCCATTTTTGGGGTTGTAACGCTCCAATTGCGCGGCACTCATTTGTTGGTCCACACCTTCTTGATGCAGCCTTGCGACTTGTCCAACCCGGCGATTACCAAACGTGACATCCGCTTGGTTGGGCGTGGTATGCACTTGAATATGCTTACCCAGCTTTTTGAGCATCCGCTGTTTCTTACCATTACTTCGCGCTTGCCAAGCTGAGCCCGTTAGATCTCTCTGGCTGCGTAAGCGTTTTCGACTATCGCGTCGAACTTTACGACCTGCACCGCGCAATATTCGCCTACGCTTTCGAGGGTCCAGCAATAACAGTTCTAGCTGTTTGGTATGATCACCAGCGCTTAACTTAGACGTGATCATCTATGGTACCGATTAATTCAAACTGCTCAGCGATCCAAAGGCTTTGCTCACCAAAGTCATACCGAGTCTCATCCAAGACAAACGGGCCATGGTCATCCATGACCAATTCGATATCCTCCGAAAATTGACTGATCGTGAGTTCCAGCTCAACACTGTTGTCATCGTGTAAGTCCGCACTGAATTCCACATCCGGACTATCATCGCGACTGGCGTGTACTTGCAGCCAGAAACTCACCATCACAGCAACTAACTCAGCAGGCGCAAAGCAAGGGGCAATACTAATGACACCTGAGTAATAAAAGCGTGCAGCAATCAATCCATTTCCTTGGCTCTTTTTACTACATGGCGTAATGCGGCCACCTTCAATCCAAGCATCAAATTCGCCCGGCTTAGCTAATAGACGGCCTTTATACTGGCTCTGCATCAGATACGACGTGAGATGTTGTAACTTGTTTTGACTCATAGCAGCGACACCGTGAATGTGGGGCTGATCCCCTGTAACTTTCGGATCGCCAGCATGGAATTTTCTCGCCAATAAGGTTCGTTATCGCTGGCTTGTAATTGTTGGGCTGCCCGCTGGTCGCGATGGGTTGTCCCAAAGCGGCTGAAAAGAAGTTGCGCTTTTGCCAATGAGTACACCGCATGTTTATAAAGCAGTGGATTTAGCCAGTCTGTCTTATCACCCTGTTGCAGTCTGTATGCACGAAGCAGCTGATTCACATCATGGGTTGCCAGTGTGAGGTGATACACCAACATCTCATCCTTCATACTGAATTCCGTTTCAACCGCGTATTGTTGGATCAACTCTGCCGTATCCAAATCTGGATAAAACCCGTCATTGGTCACAATATGTGAATCAGGGCTTGCCTTTGGCATTGCAGTAAAATCCATCACAATCACCTCATTTAGGGGTGGGCATCAACAACAGCATCAGGCTAATATGCAATCTCTTTTTCCCGTGTGTTGTCGTGCCCACTGGCGGTTGAGTCGGTTAAATATCCAGTTCGATACCGCGTTTACTCGCAATATCTCGGGCGATCTTCTTTACACCAGCCCCTTCATTCAGTTGTTGTGCTTTGACAAAACAATCCAATGCATTGCCATCATTCAATACTGCGGCATGGAGCTTGCCTGCCATCGCATACAATTTGCCACCAACAACCGAGGCAACGCTCCAGCTGTGACTTTCAAACAAACTGATAAAGGTGCAAAAGTGTGACAAGATCCCACTGTGTAAAATGGCTTCACGACCTTGTTCTAATTGGGCATTGCCCGCATCATAAAGTTGGTCAATGACGAAGGTTGGCCAATCTTGCGTCGAGAACTTCGTGGGTAGCTTTTGCTTTTGCGAAACCATCAAGGGCAACCATTCAAAAGCGTCAGACCAACGCTGCAAATCAACCAGCCAGATAAAAACCCAAACCAGAATTGTATTTGGGTGGTCATGGCCTTCATCTCGATAAATGTTGAGATAATTCAGGTAACCGTTTTTCTCCAAGGCAGTGGCCTTGTAAGCGTGTTTTTTCTCCACTTCTGCAATCTGCTTTAAACTGCCCAAATCAGACTCAAGTGCAGCCTTCAACAAGTCATACTGATTCGATGTAGATGGCACTTCCGTGTGCCGCGGTGAAGCTGTATTTTTGGATTTGTCCTGCGCTGCCGTACTTTTCGTCTGACGCGCCTTTGCAATTTGTTGTCTGACTAAGCTCATGTCCATTCCCATTCATCGTCGGAGCCAGCTTTCAGCGTGCGAATTTTTACAGCATCGGACTCAAAGAAAGCGATTTTTTCCAGATCATTGACATAGAAGCAGTCGTTTCGAGATTGGTAATCCTCGACGCGCTTCTTCTTCGGATTGTCGATGATATGCATCCGAGTCGAACCGCTTTGGATCAAATGGCTCAAGTTATCAAAGGCGGTGACCATGATCCCGCGAGGTGGAAAGAAAGGAACTTGAAAAGACATGAGGCCACCATAGGTTTTGATGACCTGAGCCAATTCAATCTTCTCTTTCTCGCTGGGTGTTTCAGCCTGGGAGGCATAGTAGTTACCTTGAGCATGAGCAATCAATTCACTACCAATAATGGCAATCAATCCATCACGCTTGTGCAAAGGGATCGCTTGCTGTAAATCGAACACTGCTTGGTCGAGGTTGGCGTAATCACCACCCAAACCAATACGGATCTGGCTATCAACCTGCCCACTACGAATGGCTAACTCTGGCGCATCTCGGCGAACCAGCTGTAACCATCCAATGTTCAAATCTTCAAGCATGGGATTCGTAGCGAGGTCAGTTTTAGGTGCTGCCTTGATGCCATTCCAACCCACTTTGATGATATCCAGTGCATTGCGTTTTTTTACATGGTTGCGCCAACGCACATGAAAATCAGGATACTTGGCCCAATTATCCATTTGCTGCCATGTCATATGTACATCACATTCAACGGCATAACAGCGATATTCTCGTTCACCTAAACCTGATGGATCATGCGTACTTCGCTCAGCGTCATTATCAGACTCGACGCCAGCACGGCCCGTAATACTGTTATCAATACTCAGTGTGACATCCTTGCCCACCAGTTCATCCACCATTTGAGTGTTGATCCGACGAAGAAATTCTGATGTTTCATACACGCCGTCATAAAGCCTTTGTTCAATGGTTGGCTCGACATTAAACTGCTGGCGCACTGTCTGAACGTTATAACGCTGTGCCAGCCCTTGGGTGGCTGCGCGATATTTCTGTGTTGTTGCCTGTCTCATGCATCTATCCCAGAAAAAATTAAAGTGAATGTGACGAAGACTTAATAAAAGTCACTGCCAAAATCGTCGTGAATGTTTTCTTCTCCGGGAGTATTCCCTGCGCCTTCCTGCTTGGACATTTGGTCAAACTTTTCTGTGAGTGAGTCGAGTTTTTCACTCAGTGTTTTGATTTCTGTTGAGGCATCAAAACTATCGCTGTCCGCTTCTTCTTTGGGTTTGGATGGCGCGTTGATTTGTTGCGTCATTTTCTCAATCGCTTGGGTCATTTTGTCCATGGGTTTAGACAATGCGCTTGATACTGCTTCGGCGAATTCATCGGGTTTCATGTCGTTGTCCTTTTTATGAAAAAGGTTTTGAAAGAAAGAGGGCTTTTTGTGCGGGGTGTTTTTGAGTGTTTCGACTGCCAATTCCATGGGAAAAGAGACATCCGTGTCGTCTGAGGCTTCCGTGTCTCCCCCATCACTCGTAAACTGGGCTCGGGTTGTTCGTGTTGAAGCAGGGTAATCCGTCATGGCTAACCCGGTGAGATAAGTTTGACCCGTCTTCAAAAAGTCCCGGTCAATTTCAACACTGTAATAAACCGCCTGGTCTGCCTGGTTCAGTTTTAATAAAGAAGCATTTGGGCAAAGTACTGCATTGAGAACCGTTTGACCGTCTTTGGATTTCCCTTTAGATAGTGCAATCACATCACCCAACATAGAGCCTTCTAATTCAATACCGAGATCACGCGCTGCCCATGCGCCCCAATCGCCATAGTGGCTGAGGTTGATCCGCGCACCATAAATTGCAGGGTCGTAGGTTTCCACCATGTCGTCGATGTCTTGTTCTGTGATCTCACGCCCATCGACCGTCATCCCTGCCGATGCAATGGTTTGCGGTGTAGTGCGTAAGTCACTGGGCATGGTGTCATCCTTCGTTGAATATTGGTGTTTCGATGATTGCAGTCTGCACCTGTTTTTTTGTTCTCGCCAACGGTTTCATTCCGATAACGGACTAACGCTAAGTGATAGGAATACCTAGGAATTTTTATTCAAGAAATTGCTGGTTTTGCACCTTAAACTCGCAGTATCTGAGAAACCAAAGGTCCATTATGCGCGCACAACCCTATGACGATGATATCCATACCCGTGCCAGACATCTCTATGTTTTTGATGGGTATACCTTTGATGAAATCGCAGAAAAAGAGGGAATGCCAAGCGCAAGAACAATCCGCCGCTGGGCATACAACGGACAATGGGATACCCAATGCCCACTGGTGGATGCTGAGTTAAAGATAGCCAGGCGTATTTGTTTACTTGCAGATAAAGAAGATAAAACAGAGAAGGACTATCGCGAGCTAGATTTTTTAGTCAAACAGCAATGTAAGCTCAATCAATCCAGAAACACCCCGCAAGCAAAACCAGCGGCTCAACCTCACACTGAGCAAGCACAAGACCATTCGCAGAAGAAAAAACGTAAGAAAGCACCAAAGAATGATGTCTCCGGCATTACCAAAGATATGCTGGATGAACTGCGCGAAAATCTACTTTATCCCCATCAGCAGCACTGGTTTGAAAACCAAGACCACCGCACCCGGTTTATCCTCAAACCCCGGCAAATCGGGGCGACTTTCTATTTCTCATTCGAAGCGTTTTACGATGCCGTGGTCAATGGCCGGAACAAAATATTTATCTCCGCCTCCCGTGACCAGGCAGAGATATTCAAGGCAAATATCATCGCACTGTGCCGAGAACATTTTGGTGTTGAGCTGAAAGGATCACCACTTCAACTGAACAACAACGGCCAGACGGTCACACTGTACTTTAAATCCACCAATGCCCGGACAGCACAAAGCGCCAGTGGTGACTTATACATTGATGAGGTGTTTTGGATCCCAAAATACAAAGAGCTGCGCGGATTGGCTCAGGCCATGGCGACCCATCAACAATATCGTGTTACCTATTTTTCAACACCCAGTGTCACCAGTCATGAAGCATACGACCATTGGTGTGGACGCTGGTTTAGAAAAACCATGGCCTGTAATGATCCTGATTTTCAGGTGGATGTCACCCATGACAACCTCAAAGAAGGTAAGCTGTGTGATGATGGCATTTGGCGGCAAATGCTCACGGTTCATGATGTGGTGGACTCTGGCTTTGACCGGATCAGCACCAAGCAATTGCAATCGGAATACTCAGAGGAAGAGTTTAACAACCTCTTTATGGGGCTGTTTATTGATGATGCCCATAGCGCATTTGATATCAATGCACTGATGGAATGTGTCGGGGATGCCAGCCAATGGCGCAATTACGACCCGTTCGCAGAGCGGCCATTCGGGATGCTCCCGGTTGTGATTGGATTTGACCCAGCCAGAACCATTGATAAAGCCACCGTCACCGTGTTGAGTTGCCCCCTGAACTCCGATGATAAGTTCCGTCTACTCAAAACCCTCGACCTCTCTGGCAACAACTTCAAAGCCATGGCTGAAACCATCCGGCAGTTAACCATGCAATTTAACGTGCAGCATATTGGTGTAGATGTCACGGGTATTGGGGCAGGTGTGTTTGAACTGATTCAAGAGTTTTTCCCCAATACGATGCCCATTCACTATAACCCTGAGCTGAAAAACCGCCTGGTGATCAAAGCCCAGCAGGTGATCAATTCCGGTCGTTTTGAATTTGATAGTGACTCTGTGAATGTCTGCGCCAGCTTTATGAATATCCGTAAAAAAGTCCTTGGCGATAAAATCACATACGCGACCAACCGTACCGCCAGTACAGGCCATGCAGACATCGCTTGGTCCATTATGCACGCCATGATTTACGAACCCCTGTCCGGGGATACCACCAGTAAACGAACCACGATAGGGATCGCCGCATGAGCAAACCAAGATTTTCAGTGACCGCAGGGAGTACGCCAAATTACCAAACCATGTCAGGGATGAATGCATTTTCGTTTGGCGACCCAGAACCCTGCCTGGATAACCGATTGACGGAGTACATCGGTGTGTATTCTGATGGCAATGGAATTTATGAACCACCCATTAGCCTGCGGGGCCTCATCAAGTTATTAAGGGTGAACGCCCAGCATGGGCCCATTCTGTTTTTTAAACGCAATATGATATTGAAGTGGTTAGAGCCAAACGAATTGATCAGCCGCAGAACATGCAGTAAGTTCGCGCTTGATTACCTCTATAGCGCCAACGCTTACCTACAAAAAATCACGAATCCATTTGGGAAGATCATCAAGCTAAGACACTTGCCAGCAATCTCGATGCGTTACACCAATGAATCCGGGGTGTATGCCCAAGTGAAAAGCAACGGTGATATTTTGCGATTCAAAAAAGGGGAAGTCATTCATATCAAGGAGTATGACCCCGGTCAGGGAATTTATGGTGTGCCGCAATATTATGGTGGAATACAGTCAGCACTTTTGAGCGAAGATGCAACGCTGTTTCGTCGCAAGTATTACAAGAATGGGGCGCATATGGGCTACGTCTTCGCCATCTCAGACACCAATATGTCCCCAGAAGATGAAACTGAGCTTAAGCAAGCCATCTTAGAAAGCAAAGGCGCAGGCAACTTTCGAAGTCTTTTTATCAATAACCGAGGCGCCCAGGGTAACATCGAAAAATCACTAAAAATCCTACCCATCGGTGATATCGCCACCAAAGATGAGTTCGAGCGTATCCGAAAAATCACGCTGAATGACATGCTCAGTATGCACCGGGCGCAAGAAGCATTGAGTGGGCAAAGCTCTGGGGATAGCCCAGGGTTTGGTGACTTAGAAAAAATCACGAAGTCCTATTACAACAATGAAGTGGTCCCGCTCCAACAAGAGATCATGGGGATCAATGATGAGTTGCCGAGACAGCAGCATATTTCATTTCGACAAGCCCCCTATTCCGACTTACTTGATCCGGAAGAAACAACACAAGAGAACAGTATTTAAATTTAATATCGAAATTTTGATTCAAAAAAGGTGAATGTGATCAGCAGTTTGATTACACTGGTAGAAGACACAGGAGCCAAAATGAGTAGAGCACGTATTCATTGTAATGAGTGTGACAGTAAAGCAACTGTTACCTCAACAAATAAAATATCTAAATTGGTCACCCATCTGTATTGTCAGTGTACAAATGTGTACTGCGGACATACGTTCCGATTGTCTCAGTCATTTGATCACACCATTTCACCCCCGGCAGGAAAACACGAGCAATTGGTTCTGGGACTTCTTCAAGATTTACCCAGTGACAAACGCAAAGAGATCATTAATCAACTCGTCACATAACAGACGATAGGGTGAAACTATATGAGCTGGTTTGATACGCTTGATTGGCTCAAGCAATGTGGACGCTTATTGGTGATTTGTCTGATAGCAGCCGCTGTCCAAATGTACGTTTCAGATAAAAAGTTTACCTTTTTTCACTATCTCATGGGGGTGCTGATGGCAATATTTGGTGCCTACCTAGCAGCTGCATTCTGTGATTGGCGGGGCTTTAGCGAAGAGCTTAAAACAGGTGTCATTGGTGTTGCGGCTTATGCTGCCCCTCACCTCCTAGAAGCACTGAATAAAATCGCTGAAAATCCAAAGCAAGTGATCACCTGGCTTATGAAGGAGAAATGACATGGAATTCTTAATGGACCTATTCACCTCAAGTGGTGTCGGGGCAATCATCGGCACCGTAGGCAGCTGGCTCACCAAGCGAGAAGAGCGTGAATCACTCAAGCTGAAATTCCAACATCAATATAACATGGCCCAGCTCAATGCCAGTCATGCTCTGGAACAAGAAGCCAGCCAACGCGATACCCTACAAACACAAGGTAAAGTGGCCGTCCAAAATATCGAGGCCGAAGCATTCAAGCAAAGTATGCAAGCCTCTCTTGTGAATACTGGAAGCCAACTCGTTGATGGTATCCGAGGACTAATGCGCCCTGCCATAACCATATTTTTATTGGTGATGAGTACATTACTGGCTTTGAAGATCCACGCACTGATTAATGGGTTGGAGACGCTGGGAAATGATGCAATGTTTGAACTGTATCGCCACATCATCATGCAGCTTTTGTTTATGACCTCAACAGCGGTAACTTGGTGGTTTGGGTCGAGGCCAGGAAGAGGTAAAGCAACTTAGAACGTTGCTTTATCTAGAGTGTTTCCTGCAAATATTAGTCAATTAACTATCATTTTGATGAGTTGAAAATTTAATATCAAAATACTGCATAAAATCCATGCCTGGTATCTTCTGTGGATAGTATTCATGATGTAATGAAGATAGTTTTGTTTCTTCAATCAGCTTTTGATATAGAAAATCAACATCACTACAGTTGAAATTAATGTTGATTGACTCAACACCAAAGTCTTTCAGGGAGTGAATAATAAAAATTACAAGCTCCTCAAAAAATTGTCTTTGCTGGATCATGTAATTTTGTACATTGTGAACCGCAAGCCTATCTGGACTAGATAAAACTTCTACGGATTTTGAGAATTCACTAAGAAAAATCTCTTTCCTATCATGAGAAGCTCGTAAGTAGCAGTGCATTGATGCTCTATGATCCATCAAATCACCTACAGAAAATGGATCACCAGATACCTTAAGATAAACAAAATAGGAAGTTATCTGTTCACCAAGGCTAGGGTATAATCTTGCATTGAAATATAGCAACCACTCGATGAACTCTGTTTTTGAGGACTCAAACTCATCATTGTTACCTGGATCAATACACCAATTGCCACGATAAATAAATCTATCAAGCAAGTACAGCACAGATGACTGGTAAGAATAAAGCTCTTTTAAAGATACGTTTAAAAATGAAAATGTTTTAACAGGTATCTCTTCCATCATAGGTTCTTTATAAACTTTAAAAGCTCGCTTTGCTTCTTGTATGCCTTCATATATTTTCGATGCAAGCTTTCGATGTTTGATTGTTGCTGTTAGCTGTCTATTAAATTTATACCAACTCTCCATTTTAAATATACGTGCAACTACTTCTTGAGATTCTTTAGATGAAATATTGTGCAAGCTAGAAATAGAAGATACCAACTCATCGATGGATTCATGAGGATTTTGGAGTGCAACTAGCTCATTAAATGTTATGTAAGACATTAGAATTACTCTTATCGCAACAACTTAAACTTTAAACCGAAACATATATGGGTTGACGGAATCATCTAACTGACTAACTGGGTTATCTGGATTTCCTATTATTTCGTGCTCAAACCCTCTCAACTTTGTTTCCAAAATTAATTTCCTATAAAGGTCTTCAAAGCAATATCCATTTATAATCAATTCAAGCTCGCTCACTGACGTATTCTTTAGCCTTTCAATTACATTTACGAACACTCGTTCAAAAAGTAAGTTATTTTGTATTAAGAAATTTTGTACTTGTGGTTTTACAAAGAGATCCCTTGCCCGAGCAATTTCACTAATGCACAAAGTCGAACCATTTAATTGAATGTAGCTATGGAGGAGAGATTGATGATCAAGTAAATCCATACTTCTGGATATAAAATTTGATTCCAATTGATAAGAAGTAAACTTTACAATTTGATCTGACAAACTTGGCTGTACGATGACCTCCATTGATGAGCGCCAATATTCAATCATTCTTATTTCACTTTCTATGTCTATTTCATCTGAAAGTAGAGACTCTTGAATTTCATATCCAGACTTAGCGTTCTTGGCAAGCTCTTCTATGACATTTATTTTGTGTCGCTTTACTTGTTTTACATCTGAATTCATCAGGGAAATAAGGCGAGGACTCATTAAGCTTTTGCAGTAGCCTACCTTCTTCATCATGAGCTTAACTAGACGTATGTCTTCAAGCAATGTTGATGCCCATATATGGTGTCTTACCGACGCATCAAAATGGTTTTTAAACTTAAACCAGGAAGGATATTTATAAAATGAAGCAATCATCTTTTTTGCATCATTATCACAGACTTTCATTGAAGTAGCGACTTGCTTTATGCTCGCACTCAACAACTCAGCAGGGTTTTCTCTTGAAATCAGATCTTCAAAATTTATATTCATAACTCTTTCACTTTTTTGATAGTTGAGCTGGCTTAAAGAACCAGCTCAACTGCTTCCACCTAGAGGACGAAGACTAATTTCAAGAGTCCCCCTTTGGGCACACTAAAATTGTCAAAAAAGTGTTCGTGTTTAATCTCACCCAGTCTACTATTCAATACAACCTCATGGTAAAACCGCTCTGCATCGAAGCAATCAAAAGCAACATGAACAAAGTTAATTCCATAACTTTTTACTTTCAAAGTTACTTCAAAAATGAATCCCTCGATAAATTCGATATTCTGTGTCAGAAAGTTTTCAATATTTGCAGCTAAAGTACTTGCGCTCATTTCCATGAAAGAAGTAGAAGAAAAGTCAACATAGCCCCTTACCTTGTAGATCTCATCAATATACATTGCATCAGCATCTTTGGTATAACGAACATAACAATGAGTTGATGTCTTATGATCCATTAAGTCCCCAACTTCAAACCTCGTACCAGGGAGCTGCTTATATTCAACAAAACTAAAAACCTGGTCAGCTAATCTAGAGTTCATCCTAATATTTAGAGACTTCAATTTGAGCACAAATCTCAATAGGTAATCATCATGAAGATTTTCCCACTCTGACTTATCAAAATAACAAATACTATTTAATAAATTGAGAAGTGTTAGTTTCTCTTGGCCCAAAGACTGCTTACTTGCTTTTAAAAGTCTTTTTAGGTTTGTAGGAAGTTGTTCTGGCGGAAAACCAACTTTATCTATATAGCCACGTATTACATTTAAACTGTCATACAAGTCATCTACAACAAGCCTACGATAGTAGCTTGCTTCTAATTGGCATTGGAGTTTGTACCAACTGGGCATCTTATAAAGAGATGCAACTCGTTTACGAGCATCTAGTTCTGGTAGGCTGAAATTTTCAGAAAACGTGCTAACAATCTCATCAAGAAATTTTTGTGGATCGTCAAGACATACTAATTCATTAAATGATAAAAAAGACATAGTTTACCCCTTAAGTTCTTAGTGCTGTCCTCTGCCACAACACTCACAAGGTGCAAACTAAAAAGTAAGCTAATTCAAATACTTCTCAGAGGTTTCGCCATAGTAGCATATAAAACCTCTGTGTCAACATTTTAGGTTCAATAATATTTAGTAGAACTTTGAACATTTGCGTAAATTTATCGTAAGTGATTAATTTTGAAATAACACTTCCTAAAATTTTTATTTATGTCCTAGAGGGCTATTAAAATGGCACAGAATAAAAATCAGCATTTTGTTCCTAGGTGCTACCTAAAACAATTTTCAAAAAACTCCGAAGGCATTGGTATTAACCTATACAATATTGAAAGAAAAAAAGTTATTTGCTCTGCTTCTCTCAAAAATCAGTGTTCAAAAAATTATTTCTATGGAAAAGGCCCAGAGCTAGTAGTATTAGAGAACATGATACAATCTATTGAACAATCCTTTGCTTCCACAATAAAAGAAATAACCCTTTCATTAAAACTAACCGTAAAGAATGAGTTCTATCTTAAACGCTTTTGGTTGTTGCAGTATCTCAGGACTGAAGCTGCATCAGAGCGCACTGTTAAAATACAAATAGACATGGTCAAATTGGCTCGAGAAGATCCAAATTCACATGATATAAGTATAAAAAGTGCAGCTCTATTAGCTATGGAAATGTATAAACGGTCTCCATCAATGGTAGATGATATGGAAGTATGTTTGCTGCTTAATAAAACAAAGTTACCATTTATTACGTCTGACGACCCCGCAATTCTCTCAAATAGGTGGCATTTGTATGATACTCGAACCAAGAACTTACCTTATGGTTTATACTCTGCCGGGAACCTACTATTACTTCCAATTACCCCAAATATTTTCTGTTTAGGCTATGACAAAAGTGTGTACTTAGTTTCTCATAAAAATAAACTTTTAAATATTAACGATGAACGAGATGTTGAAGCGATCAATCAACATCAGGTTTTAAATTGCAAAGCAAATTTATATATAAAAGAAGATAGTCATATAGATTTATTAATGGACTCGATTATCAAAACGACTAAACAAAGACCTACTGAAAGGCATGAATCAAAATATGCTCTAATGAAACAGACAAACAATGGTCTTACTCAATATGAGTATGCAGATCCGAATAAAATTTCAGGTAGCCATGAAGCAATGATACAGGGGAGTATTTTAAAAATAGAACCCACATCATGGCCATCACTCTTAAAGCTCAGAGAAAGCGGTAGTGTTTTTACTGATGGTTCGACTGCTGGGTACTTAAGACCAAAACATATTCCTAGTGAAAGAAAGAAGTTTTTCTCTAAAGAAAACATAAAGCTAAAAAAAGCTAAACGACAAATTAGGCGGAACGCTAGAAAGTTCCTCCAAAACTAGGCTATTTATCAGCAGTAACTACCAGAAAAAGTAGAAGATATAGTTATATAATAAAGCCGAGTTATCCATGCTTGGCGGCTGATAACTCGGCCTGGTGCTGGCTTGCTAGCACTGGGTTCCCATTGAATAGAAAGTGTTATTCAGAGCGAAATCCCCCATTTCTGACAAAGCGCGTCACCGATATCCAGTTCTCCATTCTTATATGCCAAAGCAACAGCCTTGAGACTTGAAATAAACTGGATGGCAATATCACGGTCCAAACTGCTTTCCGGATCAAACGCTTCTCTGAATAACTTTTCAATGGGCTCTTTTCCTCGTTCATCATGTTCACAGTCAGAGCAAAGCAGATTGAATTTGCTTAAATGCCAGGTCACTACCAATCGGTTACTTGCACCACAAATCTGACATGTATTTTCGCAAGACTGTTCCTGCTGGGCAGATTGTATGGGTTTAAGCTGCATCGTCCTCTCCTTGACTGATCCGCACAAAAGCTTTGTTGATTTCCAAGTTACTCGATGCACTTCTGGCAAATCGTTCTTCGTGTCCTGGTAAACGCTTGATGACCTCCTGAGACTTCGCTTGAGAACCTGGAACAAACTTGATCACTTCACTCAATGCTCTGCGGCAGATAAATGCGCCCGCGACCTCTTGACCAGAAGCATGTAGCAAACAACCCGAGGAAAATGCTAAGCATATTGCAGGGCGATTCGTTTTTGGGATGATATCGCCATGGAATAAGTGGAATAACCATGAACTCAGTTCGTCAACACGTTTTGTTTCATTCTGCATGGTCACTCTCCTTTTGAGTTTGTCTGACTTTGGCGTCCATTTTGGCTAGAAGGATCACAGTTTCCTTTGTCTGTAATGGGTGAGCGTTGTAGTTGTGATGGTACAAATATGCATTTTCACAGTGACTCACCAGAAAAAGATTCTCGATATCACAGTTCAATCGGTCACCATCTTTGAAACGAACTAGGTCTCTTGATGAAATGTCACCATGATGTTGTCGCCAAACAACACGGTGTTTTAAGTCCCAATGATTTGGCTCTGCCACTTTCACCTCTCTATAGCCATCAACACTGACTCGTTCTGAGCCAACTGGCTTTTTATTCTTGGGAATATTCCCCTTTTGAAAAGTCCCTGAATTAGCTTTCAATAGACCTTTCTTTCCCGCCACCCAAGGTTGATGTCCTGTCATAAACCGACCTGTACGACCAGAACGGATCTTGTGATTCTTTAACGTCGAGCGGATTTGAGCATCCGTTTTATCTAGACCAAACTGAGCGTTAAACTTAATCGTTAATTCATCTACGCAAAGTTTCCGGTATTCCTTTTGTAAAAAGTCGAGTTGCTCTTGTGTGTATCTCATGATGACTTAACCTCCAGCATCACAGGTGCGCTTTCTATCATTCCTTCGTGATAACGTTGTTGAGCATCTAGTGCTAACTTGGCATTCGATACGATATTTTGAGCAACACCCGATATTGCTTTTGAACGAGCAATTTCCATTTGTAGTTCTTCATCGCTTAAATCCTCATCATTTAAGCGTTCCAGCTGAGCAAATAAGTGGTTATTCAAGTCAGTGAGTTTATTTTTCATTGGTATGTCCTCTTTGGTTAAAATCGAACCCATGCTGGTACTGGCTGCACTGGGTTTCCGACAAGCTTGTAATCATCTGTTGTGAAATAGCCTTTGATTTGGTGGCAGTATTCAATCTGGGTTTGTCGCCATTGGCCTTCAATAAAGACCTCAACCACATCACCGGAGTGAAACTCTGTGCCGTTACATTCGATTCGCCCAACTGCATTGATAAAGGCGTTTTTCGATCTCGCTTTTCTTGTCATCGTTATCTCCTCATCAAAAAATCTGGTGGGGGGTTGCGGAAAGAAGTGACAGCAGTAACACACCACATCAAACACACCCACAAGCCCCATATTTACTGGCCTCAGCTCTGTCACTTCAAAAGGTGACATTCAGTAACACAAAAAGTGACAAAACCAGTATTTCTATACTTTTCAGTAATTTATGAATTCACCCTTGTTACATCAAAAAGTGATTTATCTACTGAATTCATCACTTTTGTGTTACTTCTAAATCCCTTATTTGTTACTTTTTCAGTGATAGAAAAAGTCTTTATAAATCATGTGAATAAACTCTATTTTTAAACCCTGTCACTTTTGTTACTTCTTTCCGCAACCCCTCCCCGTTTTATTGTTCAATCTGAAATCAAGTCAAAAAAAACTCTAACTTTTCCTAAATACCCAACATCGCACTGTCTTTTCTAATATCTGGCTGCGCATGGATTTGTTCTGCTCAATGCACTTGTATCGCTTGCTCGTTGGAAGCAGCTTTTTCAGCTCTGATGGATTGATAGTTTCTGTTCGATTTTCCATACACACCTGGTAAAAGTGCGCCAGGTTAATTGCGATTTCTCCATCTGACTTGGAATGGTTCAAACGCTCAGTTGGGACTAAAGGATCTCGATAACCGCGTTGTGGTGGTGCTTCATTGAGTAATTCGTATATTTCCCAGAAACGGGCAATTAATGGATGGTCAGCCTGGAGTGATTGATGCCTTGCTAAGCAGCGGTCTTCAATATGTAATACAGTTTGTGTCAGCTGGTCTTCTGTCATACTTGGGAAGACCAAAGGCAAGCACATCGCAATGGCTATCAATTGTGCATGGTTCTTGATCAATCGTACATTGGTCAGCTTCGGGTTTGCCTTCAACCCTTTTAATGCGCTGTCATAATGCTTGTTCATTTGGGCAAGTATCTTTGACTCCAGCGATAAGGCACGATGCAAGAACCCGCCTAACTCCTTTGTTGTCATTTGTTCGAGTACTGGCGCAAGAAATGCTGTTTCCTGGGTAAAATGCGCCTGAGTAAAGTGAACATGAATGATCCGCTCCATCATGGCTGGACTGGCTTCAATCTGTGCGTTTTGTGCAAAGATTATGGATGCCCGAAATGGTGGTTCCTCTGTATCCGAGCCGCGATTCATTACCCCCATTGAACGAATAGCCCGACCGTTAAATGCGGTTTTCACTTCGTCATAATCAAAGCTAGCTCGCTTTGCATTGTCTTCCGATCGATCTCCTTCTATCAAAACAACAGGCATATTGCTTACCTGCATAAATGCCCTGGCTCTGGCTGCAAATGTCGCTTTGCTAGGGTCGATCCCTTCATGGTCGTTTCTGCCTAAACAACGCCATAGGAATTCAAGGACAGTTGATTTACCTGTTCCTGGTTCACCACTCATTTCTAAAAACGGCCAGCTCTTGTATTGGCTTCGGATCTGCTCTGCAAATAAACTGCCTAGCCAGTAAGCCAACACAGTCATACCATTGGCATGAAACACTTTGTGATACTTCGATAACCAGGTATCTTGGAAAGGATCCGACTCTTCAATACTGAGGCTACTGCTGACCGATTTAATGCTGCGTTTATCCAGGTTAAAAAAACCATGTTGGTTCACGTCAATTCGCTTTCCATTGCGATACGCAAAGTCATTAAAAATATACGCCTGGCATTCTTTGTAATATCCAGTAAAGCTAATTGTTTCGACCTGCTTCACTCGTTTACCAAACCATTTGCGAGTCAGATAATTAAACTCTCTGGACTTACCGATAAAGTTAGCGCCCGCAGCTTTAGCCAATAGCGCCTTATTAAATGATCCCGGTCCTTCAATAGCACTGCCTGGTAAACTGATTTGAACGGGGGAAGAACCATTGGCAAACGCCACCTGGAAGTCATAACTGATCTCACCTGTGTATTGCGCTACACGGCAATAGAGGAAATCGGGTAGAACATTGGATATTTGAGTGATCTTGGCATGGCGCATAAACAACGGTTTGGCATCATCAGTTCCCGGCTCAATACCTTCATGCTCCAAATCACGGCTAAGGTCTTTATTCACATCAATGCAGAAATACGCATGATTAAAGTCCAGTACAGTGAAGTACTGCTTGGTATGTTGATGCCAATACCAAGCTTTATCCATGACAGAGACCGCACCAAATAAGCGGCCACGATAACGGCATTCTTCAACAAACTTAGGCGTGATTTTATTTCGGCGATAAAGGTCATCCCAATCTAGATTACTACCGGTGAGTGCGAGGCCGCTTATCTCTTTTACATTGCGAAGTCGGTCGCGGTGCTTCAACATAAATTCGCGACCAGCCGGATCATCATCCAGCGCCCAAATCCAATGGATCTTTTTTCCGTAATGAGGTCGCATTGAGAGAAAAGGAAAGTTCCCTGCCATCAATGTGGCCGCAACCTTCAACCCACATGAGTGCAATGCAATGGCATGGAATATCCCTTCAACCAAAAAGACTTTATCCCGTGATCCAATTTCCTGTCCTGGGGGTGTCCACCACTCTCCCTTCACAAGGGTTCCGTGATATTCATCAAAGTGTTCATGACTTGAGTCAAAATGCTTTCTTCGACCGGCAATGTTATTTCGTTGCTTTGCCTGTTCCTTGGAAACATCAATCAACCGTTCCCAGTACCGTGTTTTTTCGTCATCGATATAAAAGCGAACCGTTGGAACCGTTCTCGATCTATCTGGCAACTCATAAAGCTCTTGCGTGTACCACCCTTCCATTGCTGTGATATCAAATTGACGGTTATGTTTTAAGTAAGCATCTGCGGTTGCATTTGGTGCAGACTCAGTTTTAGGGAATCGCTTTGTAAACTGGTTAAACAGTTCCGGGTATAACTCACGGACATGTTCAGAGAAGCCACAATTGTTGAGCCGATTACACTTCACGACTCTTGGGTCTTGCTTAGAAACAAACAACTCCTTCTTTCCACAAGATGGGCAGATCCCGTTTTGTAAGTACTTTCCTCGTTCCTTGAATGAAAATTGATGATCATCGAGAAGGCACTGCACAATTTCTTCTTCAAGGACATATTTAGCCATTGTTCGTCTCCCTTATTACCGCTCTGGCGCTTTTTGTGATCTCACAATCGAAATTTCGAAGGTCTGGATCGTACTTGCTCAACCAGCGGTTGATTTCAGAGACAACGTACATTTCACCAATGGGTGTTACATGTGGCTGGGGTGCGTCCGGGTCCATTTGCAGGTATTTGTTCAGTGTATTGCGACTGACACCACACTTTGCGATGAACTCCCTTTTGCTTATTAGTGCATCGTTAGCTATATCAAAAAGCATGTCCTAAACCTTGTTTTAGATTCTGAAAATTGTTATTAATCTAAATATTGATTTTTTGCGCGCCAATTGTCGCGCTTTCACATGATTGACATCGATATTTGAATCATTGATCGATATATCGAGCCTGTCAACGGTATTTTTTAATCTTGATGTCGAATATGGAATGAAATATGGCGGAACTATCTACAGAAAGTTTTTCAAATCAATCGGATAGATTGGACTTTGCATTCAACGAAACAAGAAAAAAAATTGACCCGGATGGAAAGATGACGGCGAAGCAGATGTATTCTTTTCTCGAACTCAGCCAATCAACTTTTTCTGCTTATCGCAATGGCTCAGAACCAAGCGCAACAGTACTTCGCAAACTATCAACGCCATGTGGATTCAATATTCATTGGCTAGCAACAGGTGAAGGTGAGATCTACACACACGAGGCGAATATCTTCGCAGAGAAAAAAGCCCTTGAAGCACTGGGTAAGATAAAACATATCACCGACGGCAAAAATCAAATTATGGTGAATCCCGAATTGTTAACGGGGATCGCACTTCATGACGGACTGAGATTTGATACTGTTTTAAATAATGATATGCCAACCGTTGCCAGTACCAACCACATGGTACTTGTTGATACAAACCAACAAACGGGTGAAGGGCTATTTATTATTGAGTACAAACATCAACGCTTACTACGCCGTATTCAAATCAACTCAGACCAGCAATACGTTTTAACCGCTGATGTGGGTGATACCATTGTCGCCTCACCGAATGACGTCAAAGTCTTGGGTAAAGTGATTTGGAGAGCTGGAGGGATTTAAGATGTCTAGGAAGCTGTTTTACAGGGATGAAAAGAGAGGTGTATACCTTGGGCAGTTTCCCCCTCCGGGGGGATGGAAAGCTGGTAGAAAAGGAGTTCGCCGAGTTCTTTGCCGGATAGAAGATATTTCTCATTTCTCTTTGGATGAGCAAACCAAGTTTCTCATTAACCTCTATGAGCAAAAGCAGTGGGAAATAAAGAATGCCGAGCAGTTAGTTGAACTAGAGAGAAAGCAGAAGAAAAAAGAAAAGAAATGTATGACAATGAAAGCCGCAGCAAAACTGTGGCTTGAAGAAGTTGAAGAGTTAAAAAGCCAAAGAACTTATCAAAGCTATTCCTCTACCATTTCATATTACTTCCAATGTACAGAAGATCACCCGCTCAAACACTTTGATCGAGATAAGAATATCGACTTCTATAAGTTTCTTGAGAAAGAAGCTAGATACAGAAATAAGCCCCTTTCCAAGTCAACACAAAACTACCACATGCGACAGTTGCAGGTCTTTCTTACATGGGCTCATGACAATGAAATGATAGAAAAACCAATCAAGTTGAAGAAAGCGAAAAAGCCCAAACCAGATATGGAAACCTATTCTGTCGAACATCTTCAACAACTCAAGAATCATATCCAAACTCAGCTTAAAACTGAGCAAAGACCTCGTGAACTTTTAAATTTACAAAATCTCATGAGAGCATTTGTAATGGCGACCAATACGTTAATGCGAATTGGGGCAATTGATGCAATGAAAATAGAGTGGATTGATATGAAACGAAGGGTCATTCGAGTAAGAGATAACCCTGAAAGAGGATTTACAAATAAGGGAATGAAGCACCCCAATAAACCAATCAATGACGAACTTTATAAGTTTCTAAAGGAAGATCTCAAACATAGGAAACCAGGTGAAGTTTATTTTCTTGATAATGGTAAAGGAAAGCCTTGGTATGCAGATAGATCAGGGCCTAGTAAATATGCTTCAAAGCAATGCCGAAAATGCGGACTCCCACCAATTAAACCTTATCACTGGGGAATGCGAGCATCAATGATCACTTGGCTTTTAAATAACGGGGCCACGATAACAGATGTGCAAGAACTTGCTGATCACGAGAATATCGAAACAACGATTTCTTATTTCAATACACGAACAGCCAAACAAAAAAGCGCTGTAGATGCCCTTCCAAAAATATAGGTAGTGTCACATTAGGGTCCTCAAAAGTGACATTTTTTAAAGGAGCCTTATAAACAAAGGGCTGGAGCTACCAAAAGCAATGAACTCATAATCGGTAGGTCCCCAGTTCAAGTCTGGGAGGGGCCACCATCTTTCCTTAGTATTCAAGGGCTTGAGCCTTTTCCAAATCAAAAATAAAAAGTGCCAAATCGGTGTTGGTGATTTATGGAATTTACTATTCAATTAACGTTAGATAATTGGAGGAAAGCCACAAATGTATGGTTATCTCTTCCAAACGAAAGCAGTTATAAACCACCTTCACTTACTTGTGTTTCATTCATAGTGATTCTCATGACTGCATTATTCATGATGTATTTCATCCAGAGTTTAAATACTCCTAACTGGGAATCCATCATCATTATTGGTGGTTACTTTTCTTCTCTGTACTGTATTGGTCAAATAACTTCATATAAGTTGAAGTTGAGTAACCTTGAAAAATGTCAGCCATCTGAGAATAGTAGTTACTGGGATAAGCAGCATATTTGCCTTACCGAGCAGCAAATCGTCTGTAAAAGAAGCTCTGGTGATGAGAACTATATTTGTTGGAATGAAGTGTTTGGTATTGTGGATGTTGATAACGTCATCTACATATTGTTAAAAAGCAAATACCATATTTATCTTCCCAAAATAAAGCTTGAAGACCCAGAAGCAGTTCTCCAAAAACTCAAGGAACTTCATACTCAATACAACCAAGATAGTCAGAAGTAGAATCAGTTATGCTTAGCCAGCAGGGTATTCATATCCTTCACCAGCCCAATCAGATCCAACAATACTTGCACAGTATTCACTTTCTCTGAACCCAACCAAACCATTGCGCCTTGTACTTTGGCAAGTACAATCGCTTTATCTGGATATCATTATTGCGTGTTTGTGGAATGCTCATCCCGCAGGGCAACAATGCCGTCATAACAGGGATTGAGTCCATACCATCAATGTATTGGATCAAGCTACACATCCCCGGTTGGGGGATGCTGGTATAGTCCATACTCATGGCCTTGGCCGATAAGCTTAAGTGAGGCGCAAAGCCACAATGTACCTACGCAACCTTTTGCTTCATCTCATTCTTTGCTTGACAACGCTTATCCTCCATTTCCCGCTGAATAATGAAGCAAAAAATAAGTAAATCATGCAAAGAATCGAACTCAACAGGAAAAATTTCACCACTACAGAGGTAGAGCTCGATATAAAATTTCTGATAGAAATCATATCCTTTATGCCCACCCTTGATGTATTTGTCGTGAAATTCCAAGAGAAACCCATTATGATACCTATCGTAGTAGGATCGGTTTGTTTCCTCTGTTTTAATTCTGACATTGGCTATTCGGTCATAAGGTATGTAAATTGTTGAAGTCAAAAAGTGCATCGTTCGTTCGAAAAAAACTGAATCCTCATCGAACAATATTTCCGCACCTTGATTTAGTTGATGAAACAATTTTTGGTACACCATACCTGCGAAAGATATCCCAATAGCAGTAGCAAGAATGAAATATAAACTGAGGTTAAATAGGTTATCCGCTGTTAGCTCATCAATCATCGCCGAAAGTTCTGCCTGATGATAGGCATAGATAGCATAAGCAGTCATCAAACAAAGTAAAACTGAAAGACAAAAAAGAATCAGCTTTTTATGAATGATGCCTGGTATATAGGCATCAAGTCGATGATTTAAGTTTGGCGTGACATTGACAGCTCGCTGGATAAATTCACTTAGAAGTCGTTCACTTTTGCTTGTGTAAGACAAGGGCAGCGTAAAAATACCCTTTCCCCATGTTACCAAATGAATCGATTCGAAGTTGTTATCAATTCGAAAACCAGAAATTGCGTCAAAGTCTACATGGAAATTACGAAAAGTTCTTCTTTGCATCGATGCATCAAATTCGGCTCGAATCTCTTTTTCATCCATTTCAACAATATACATATCAGATATACTAGGATCGTCTTCGCGACGAAATGTATCTTCTATACGAATTGGAGGATGCTGCATAGCGTAAGTCTTTTCTATTGAAAGCGATATATAAACTGTAGACTTTTTATTTAGACATAAAAAATCCCCGCTATATTTACGAGGATTTTTTATTCAATATGAAGTCGATATTTACTTCACAACGGTTAGGTGTGAGCGCTTCGAGGATTTTTTATTTCCTTCCTCTGGTTCATCGTCAGACGTATAATTTCCACCGCCATCGATTGCAGAAAAAGAAGGCTCTGTTGGCTCCACTGGAACATCATTTTCAAGCATTGACTCTTCCGGCTCATCAAAAGTCTCATCTGCTGAAAACATGGTTCCAGCACCATTTTCCTTTGCATAAATCGCCATTACAGCATAAATAGGCGCTACAACGCGCATCGGCTGTCCTCCAAATCGAGCATTAAACTCGATCCCATCATTTCCCATCTGTAATGAGGCAACAGCAGTTGGGTTGATATTCAACACGATTTGCCCATCTTGGACAAACTGCTGAGGGACAATGACACCCGGTTTCGTTGCATCAACAACAATATAAGGGGTACACTCATTGTCGACAATCCACTCGTAGAACGCACGGATCATATATGGGCGATTTGATGTCATCATGGTACTGATACTCCTAAAACTGAACGCCTTGCGTTTAACTACCTGCGCGAATTTCTCGCTCTGCATCGGTGAGAGATGCCAAGAAACTATCTCGTTCAAAAAGTCGAACCATATACGCTTTGAGTTCTTTTGTACCAGAGCCAGAAAGGTCAATGTCTAGCTGTGGCAAACGCCAAAGTAGAGGAGCAAGGTAGCAATCCACCAAGCTAAACTCTTCACTCATAAAGTATGGTGCTTCTGCAAAAATAGGTGCAACACTCATTAAGCCATCACGTAAATCTTCACGTGCCTTTGCAGAATCTGGCGCATTGTCATAGATTTTTTGAGCCAGTGTATACCAGTCTTTTTCAATACGATGCATCATCAGACGGCTTCTGCCTCTTGCTACGGGATAAACAGGCATCAAAGGAGGATGCGGAAAGCGCTCATCCAGATACTCTGTGATAATGTTCGCTTGATACAAACCAAGTTCTCTATCCACCAAAGTTGGAACACAGCCATAAGGGTTAACCTCATGTAATGCTTCCGGCAGATTTGAGGTATCCACTTGATGAATATCGACGCTCACCCCTTTTTCAGCGAGGACAATTCTGACTTGATGACTATACATGTCATTCTGGCCTGAAAAAAGCGTCATTACTGGACGTTTGTTTGCCGCCACAGCCATTCTAGCCTCCAATAAGTTTTCTATATGTTAAACGTAAAAAGGAGCAGAAATGATCTGCTCCATCTTTTATTGTCTCAATGTCTCTTCGGACTTAATGAACATCTCTCCAATATTCTTTCTTAAGCAGATAAGAGAATACAAGGAAAACAAGAAGGAAAACGATAACTTTATAACCAAGCGCTTCACGTTCAAGACGCATTGGTTCACCAACGTATGTCAGGAAATTCGTCAAATCAAGCGCCGCTTGGTTGTACTCATCTGGGCTCATTCTTCCTGTACCATCAGATTCCAAACCGATGAAGCGTTCTTTATTTTCACCGTCAACCAGGGCAGTTTCAAACTTCTTCGTTGGTAATCCTTGAAGTTCCTCAAGTACATGTGGCATCCCAACATTTGGGAAAACAAGGTTGTTGACCCCAAATGGACGAGATGGATCCTTATAAAATGAGATCAGGTAAGAATATACCCAATCAGGCCCTCTCAAGCGCGCTTCAAGTGTCAAATCCGGTGGTGGTGCACCAAACCACTTTGAAGCTTGCTTTGAGTCCATACCATTGGTGATATGGTTACCCACTTTCTCACCAGAAAAAATCAGGTTGTCTTTCCCAATTTCAACCGGAATATCAAGGTCGTTGAACGTTCTTTCATAACGTTGATATTGCATCTGGTGACAGCCGAGACAGTAGTTCATAAACAACTGCGCACCACGCTGTAAAGATGCTTTATCTGTTAAATCAATATCAGCATGAACAACATGTTCATTGTTGCCACCTGCCGCAAATGCAAACCCAGGAACAAGCGCAACGAGTAATAATAATAGCTTTTTCATTAGCGCGTTAACCTCTCAGGCAATGGTTTTGTATCTTCGTTTTTACTGTAAACAAACAATGCAAAGAAGAAGCCAAAATATGTCAGTGTAAATATCTGTGACATCAGCGTAAACATCGGCGTTGGTGCCTGTACACCAAGATAGCCAAGAATCACAAAGCTAATCACAAATTGTACAAGGTTTAACTTATGCAGGACTGAGCGATAGCGGATTGAACGAACCTTACCCCGATCAAACCACGGTAATAATGCGAGTACCGCGATTGCTGCAAACATCAATAATACACCTGCCAATTTGTCTGGGACTGCACGCAAGATCGCATAGAATGGCGTAAAGTACCAGACTGGTGCGATGTGCTCAGGTGTTTTCAGTGGGTTTGCCGCCTCAAAGTTAGGTTTTTCTAGGAAATAACCACCACCTTCTGGCATAAAGAATACGATGTAACAGAAGAAAATAAAGAAGATTGCAACCGCAACAATGTCCTTCACGATGTAATAAGGATAAAATGGGATCGCATCAATGATCGTTTTCCCCTTCTTGTAATAAGGGTGGAATGTAAACTGAGTTGTCTGTGCTTCCTTCGGAACGGTTCCTTCTTTTCGTTTAATCTCAATACCATCGGGGTTATTTGAACCGACTTCATGGAGTGCGATAATGTGTAAGAAAACTAAAATCACAAGTACAAGTGGTAGCGCAATGACATGTAAGGCAAAGAATCGGTTTAAGGTTGCACCTGAAACAACGTAGTCACCCCTGATCCAAAGTGTAATATCGTCCCCAAAGTATGGAATAGCACCAAACAAGGAGATGATCACCTGAGCCCCCCAGTAAGACATTTGTCCCCACGGAAGAAGGTACCCCATGAATGCCTCTGCCATCAGAACAAGATATATCAACATACCAAACAACCACAATAACTCTCGAGGCTTTTGGTATGAACCATACATCATCCCACGGAACATATGCAGGTAGACAACAACAAAAAATGCAGATGCACCTGTTGAGTGAAGATATCGAAGCAACCATCCGTAATCAACATCACGCATGATGTATTCGATAGAACGGAATGCACCATCACCAGATGGCTCATAGTTCATGGTGAGCCATATACCTGTTAATATCTGGTTCACGAGGACAAGGATAGCTAGGGCACCAAAAACATACCAACCATTAAAGTTTTTGGGCGCAGGGTATTGTGCAAGATGCTTGTTCCAAGTTTCTGTCATTGGAATGCGAGCATCAATCCAGTCAACTATTTTTTGAAACATCATGCAGTATCCTCAAGACCGATAACAATCGTGGTATCATTCAAGAATTTATAAGGAGGTATCACGAGATTTGTTGGGGCTGGAACACCTGCAAATACGCGGCCTGCCATATCAAACTTCGAACCATGACAAGGACAGAAGAACCCATCAGGGACTCCTTCCACCTGCTCTTCAAATGTGCCTGGGTAATAACCTGGCGAACAACCTAAATGTGTACAGATACCAACTGCAACAAAGATATCTTCTTTAATCGAACGACCGCGGTTTTTTGCCCAGCTTGGTTGTTGCTCAACTTCTGATGCCGGATCTCTCAGCTTATCTTCGTGCTTCGCTAACCCATCTATCATTTCTTTTGTTCTAGAAATGATCCATACAGGTTTACCTCGCCACTCTACTCGAATCATCTGCCCAGGTTCGATTTTACTGATGTCAGCTTCGACCGGTGCTCCCGCAGACTTTGCCTTTGCACTTGGCATCCAAGATGCAATGAAAGGCACGGCAGCTCCTACGGCACCAGCTCCACCAACTACCGCAGTCGTAACCGTCAAAAATCTGCGGCGGCTGTTATCAACAGGCGCATTGCTCATCCACTTTTCTCCACTTTTTACTTCGATGAAATTGCTTCCAAAGAAGAGTTTCTACAGATGTAGTTTTTGATTATAAAAATACCCGGGATCATAAAGAAAACCCATGACTAAAACAAGGATTTGACAGGGATAATGATCAATATATTTCAATATAAAAAAGAGTTGATACATCACAATAAGACTTATGCCATATATATGTTATAACATTGGTTTTTTTTCACACAAAAATATGAGCAAAATACAGCCAGATTGAATGCCCGGAATAAGTATAGGAAAGGGTATAGAAAACGAGTAAAAAGTCTTAAAGAGAAATAAAAATGCCTGCAAAAATTACAAATAAAGAAAAGCCCGGCGTATGCCAGGCTTCCCACGAATCCAAAAAGATTCTTAACGCTTTGAAAACTGTGGACGCTTACGTGCTTTATGAAGACCCACTTTCTTACGCTCAACGCGACGCGCATCACGCGTGACGTAACCTGCTTTACGCAGAGTTGGACGTAGTGACTCATCATATTGCATCAACGCACGCGTGATGCCGTGACGAATTGCGCCAGCTTGACCCGTTGTACCACCACCAGTAACAGTGATGTGAAGGTCAAACTTCTCAGCCATTTCAACAAGCTCTAATGGTTGACGAACAACCATACGTGCTGTTTCACGACCGAAGAACTCTTCAACAGAGCGATTGTTGATAACGATGTTACCGCTACCAGCTTTTAAGAAAACACGTGCCGTTGAGCTTTTGCGACGACCTGTTCCGTAGTATTGATTATCTGCCATTGTTACGCTCCTCTATTAAAGATCTAGGACTTGAGGTTGTTGAGCTGCATGGTTGTGCTCAGCACCTGCGTACACTTTAAGCTTACGGAACATTGCACGACCTAGAGGGCCTTTAGGCAACATACCTTTTACCGCTTTCTCAATGATCATCTCTGGCTTTTCAGCTTGAAGTGTCGCGAAGTTCGCTTCTTTCAAACCACCAGGATAACCTGAGTGCGAGTAATACATCTTATCGTTGTACTTGTTACCAGTCACTTTCACTTTTTCAGCGTTGATGATAACGATATGATCGCCAGTATCAACGTGAGGCGTGTATTCAGCCTTATGCTTACCACGAAGACGAAGCGCAACTTCTGTTGCAAGACGTCCTAAAGTTTTATCTGCCGCGTCAACGACGAACCAGTCACGTTTTACTGTTTCTGGCTTTGCTACAAACGTTTTCATTTGGAAACACCCAAAATATCTAAATATGTTACACAACGATCCACATAAGTGTAGATCCGTTCGCCATGCCAGTCCCCTTCGAGACAGAATGATGGTCATTCTTAAAGGCTCAAGAACCAACCACCGCATGATATGCAACCGGGGTAGCGCGAGAGTATATACGATGTCTGGTGAAAGATCACCCCTTATTCCGGGAAATGATGGTGTTTTTTACGCCTTTTTTTCTGCATAACAAAACACCATGTCATTGATAAGATCACGTTCAAATTTATGGTAAGTGTTCTCGCGCCAGATATTCGTGTGATTGCATCTCTTTTAACCGGCTGATACATCGATTAAATTCAAAGCTCAGTTGGCCTTGTGTATATAACGCTTCCAGCGGAACATCCGCAGAGAGAATAAGCTTGACGTGGCGTTCATAAAACTCATCAACAAGTGCAATAAATCGCCTTGCCGCATCATCATTTATTGCCCCCATTTGTTTCACATTCTGAATCAAAACAGTATGGTAACAACGGGAGAGCTCCATATAGTCCACTTGACTGCGAGCAGTCTCGCAAATATGAGAGAAATCGAAATAGACAACACCATCACCTGCCATCACCGTGTCAATCATCCGTCCTTCGATCTCAATTCCATGTGTTGTCGTCGTTGATTCAGGCGTGAGCTGTTTAAAATATGTGTGTAAATTATGAATGGCATCTTCATCAGATGGCGCATGAAAAATATCTGCCTTCTCCAATGTTCTCAGGCGGTAATCAATACCACTATCGACATTCACAACTTCTGTATATTTTAAGATAAGGTCGATTGCGGGTAAGAATCGAGCACGTTGAAGGCCATTTCGATAGAGATTTTCCGGCTCAATATTTGAAGTTGCAACAAGCGTGACACCTCTTTTGAACAATTCCTGCATAAGCGTACCAAGCAACATTGCATCAGTAATATCTGAAACAAAAAACTCATCGAAGCAAATGATGTCTGTCTCTTGAGCAAACTTTTCTGCAATCACAGGTAGCGGGTTTTTCTGCCCTTTTAAAGCTTTCATTTCATCATGAACACGATGCATAAAGCGATGGAAGTGAACCCGCATTTTTTTCTCTGTGGGCAAACAGTCATAGAAAGTATCCACGAGGTAAGTTTTTCCACGTCCAACACCGCCCCAAAAATAGAGTCCTTGTAAAGGTTCTTTCTGCTGCTCTTTCCAAAAGAATATCTTTTGAGTAAGTGAATGCTTACTTTCTTTGTTTGATTCTGCAACAAAATCATCGAATAGGCGTTGTAAGTGCTGGACGGCTAGCGCTTGTGCAGGATCGTGATTAAAGTCCTCACGCTGCAAATCTTCCTGATACTTTTCCCACGGAGTTTTGGCTGACATAGACCTTCAGGTAATACAAAATGCTGTAAATATTCCCAATACTAACATGGGTTAGGCAACAGAGCATAAATTCGTTGATCACATTCGCCTAAATTCGTTGTATGATGCAGTCGATATACAATTAAATACATTTTGAATGAAATTAGGAAAAAGGCATGATAGAAGCTCTATATTTTCTTGCGGGGACGCTGATTGGTGTTGTTATCACCGCTATCTACTATGCGCGTTTTCATCAGCAAGCTCAACAACAGACTCAGTTGAAAGAGCAGTTTGAGCAGACCCAAAATGAATTACATGGTTATCGTTCTGATGTCGAAAAGCACCTCCAAGAAACGACCGATTTAATTAAAGAGTTGCAAGGCAACTTTATTGAAGTGACAAAACGCATTGAAGAAACGAAGCAACGTTTGGCATCTCCACCGAAGGTAGAAGATGTTTCCATGTTTTCTCAAGAAGCGGACGAGCTCCTCAAAACACAGCTCTCTAAAAAAGATGCGCCACGTCAATCTCGTCCAAAGCCAGAGACTCAGCCAATCGATTATTCTGCGAATGGTGACAATGAATCAAAAGATGAGCAGTCAGACTTAAAAGTTGAGAAAGAAACGGAACTTTCTTAAATCTTCGTCAGTCTCTTGAAAAACACTGTATGGTTTTAAAAAAGGGAACCGACGAATATGAAAAAACAAGTCAATATCCTTGCGAGCAGCATCCTGAGTGCTGCTTTACTCCTTTCTCCCGCGGTTAGCCATGCGAAGCTCCCCTTTTCATTTGGAAGTTCGGATGAAGTACCTAGCTTGGCACCGATGTTGGAAAAAACAACGCCTGCTGTCGTCAATATCTCTGTCGCAGGTAGCCGAGAAGTCAAACAGAATGTTCCTGACGCATTTCGTTACTTTTTTGGTCCGAGAACACCGCGCCAATATAAACAAGAACAGCCTTTTAAAGGATTAGGTAGTGGTGTCATTATTGATGCTGATGAAGGCTACGTTGTCACAAACAACCACGTTGTCGATGAGGCAGATGAAATTCTAATCACCCTCAAAGACGGTCGTCGTTTTCCAGCGAAGAAACTTGGCAGCGATAAGGAAAGCGATATTGCATTGCTCCAAATTGAAGCCGACAACTTAACCGAAGTGAGGTTAGCAGACTCCGATCAACTTCGCGTTGGCGACTTTGCTGTTGCCATTGGTAATCCATTCGGGCTCGGACAAACGGTCACATCCGGTATCATCAGCGCCCTTGGCCGGAGTGGACTGAATATTGAAGGCTATGAAGATTTTATTCAAACGGATGCCGCGATTAACCGAGGAAACTCAGGTGGTGCACTTGTTGACTTAAAAGGCCAGTTGATTGGCATCAATACAGCAATTATTGGACCTGGTGGCGGTAACGTCGGGATTGGCTTCGCGATACCAGCGAACATGATGAAAAACCTTGTGGATCAGATTATCCAATATGGCGAAGTGAAACGAGGCCACTTAGGGATCACCGGCCAGCCAATCACGCCTGATCTCAAAAAAGCAATGAAGCTCGAAACCAATAAGGGTGCTTTCATTCAGCAAGTCATGAAAGACTCTGCTGCTGAAGAGGCAGGACTAAAACCTGGTGATGTCATCACATCCATCAACGGGAAGAAAATCAACTCGTTCTTCGAACTACGTGCAAAAATCGGTACCATAGGTGCAGGAAAAACGTTAAAGATTGGTATCATCCGTGATGGCGATGAAAAGACCGTCACCGCAACTTTGAAAGAGCCGCAAGGTGGTGCCATGAGCGCAAAACACCTTCACCCAGCATTTGAAGGTGTTCAACTCGATAATGGGAAGACTGGTGATGGCGATAAAGGAATTGAAGTTGTGGATATCAATAAGCGCTCTATCGCTGCGCGTTACGGATTACAAGAGGGAGATGTCATTGTTGCAGTGAACAGAACCCGCGTTACGGATCTCAAAGAGCTTCGCAAAGTTCTTCGTAACACCAAGGGGTTACTGGTATTGAATATCATACGTGAAAACACTGCGTTATTCATTCAACTCCGTTAAAAAGCCTTACCAACCAAATAAGGGCAGCCATGCTGCCCTTCCGCCGAGATCGAAGATTTGATATCCTTAGGCATATTCAATTTTTTGACCCAAATTCATTGTGAAAACGTTTGTTCAGTACCTTCTCCGACCAACAGTATATGGCTTAGCCATCGCCTTTCTGGTACTTGTTTTAGCGCCACAATTTAAGCACCTGAATTTCCTAGAAACAAATCAACATGAACACGATAATCGTCCTTTGTCATTTGCTCACGCGGTCCGACAAGCAGCCCCTGCTGTAGTGAATATTTATACAACCAGCTCAGATACGATCCCTGGTTTTATTCGTCCTGTTCGTCGACAGCGTCAGGAACTTGGTTCCGGTGTCATCATGAGCGAAAATGGCTACATTCTGACCAACCATCATGTTGTGGATAATGCCGATTCAATCAATGTCTATTTGCAAGATGGTCGTCATTTAAATGCAGAAGTCATCGGGACGGATCGACTCACCGACCTAGCTGTATTAAAAGTTGACGCAAATAACCTACCTGTTATCCCTCAAAAAAAGAGGCTTCCACCACAGGTCGGCGACATTGTTCTCGCTATTGGAAACCCATTGAATCTTGGTCAAGCGATCACGCAAGGGATCATCAGTGCAACAGGCCGAAGCAGCCTCAACCCAGATGGGCTTGCAAACTTTATCCAAATGGATGCAGCAATTAACGAAGGTAATTCTGGTGGTGCCTTAATTGATTCAGAAGGTAACCTCGTCGGGATCAATGTCTCAGCATATCAGGATCGTTATCGTGATATTCAAGGTATTTTCTTTGCTGTGCCTTACGAGCTTGCTTCAAAAGTCATGCATAAACTAATTCGATATGGTCGAGTCAGACGAGGATATTTGGGTATGGAGGGGATCCCAATTGATGCTCAGGGACGTGATGCCTTATCCAGTATTACGCAAATTGCTGGGATCCAGGTCAAATTAGTCGAGCGGAACGGTCCTGCTGCTCAAGCTGGTGTGCAAAGCAACGATATTTTACTCAAACTCAATGGCACTCAGATCACATCGCTCACAGAATTTCGTGATACGATTGCCGAAACGCTACCAGATGATAAAGTAACTTTAACAGTGTTGCGAGCAGGAAATTTGATTGAAATAACGGTAATTGTTGGAGAAAGAAGAAGTTAAGTTCTCGGGATACTTATTATCGCTCAATTTAAAATATGAAGCTTGGTGTGTTTGAGTCCACACACCAAACCGAATGGCAAAGTTAGTGTGTATCTCTTCTTAAAATCGACACACCCAATTTCGTCAACTTTTCTTCAATATGTGAATAACCACGATCGATATGATAAATACGATCAACGATTGTCTCACCTTCAGCCAATACACCCGCAATCACGAGACTTGCTGAAGCACGTAAATCTGTCGCCATGACCTGTGCACCAGATAACGGGTGTGGGTCACCACAAATCGCGGTATTGCCTTCCAGGCGAATATTCGCTCCCATTCTCTGAAGCTCCGGCACATGCATGAAGCGATTTTCGAAGATATTTTCGGTAATTGTCGCAACGCCTTGTGCAACAGTATTCAATACTGTGAACTGCGCCTGCATATCCGTTGGAAAGCCAGGGTGTGGTGATGTTTTGATATCCACAGAGTGTAATTCGCGATGATGCATCGAAAGGTGAATATGATCGGCCGAATATTCAACCTGTGCACCAGCTTGAATCAGCTTATCTAACACTGCATCCATGATCACAGCATTCGCACGATGACAAACGATTTCACCATGTGTTGCTGCAGCGGCCACGAGGAATGTTCCGGTTTCAATTCTATCAGGAAGGACACTATGATCAGCACCTGATAGACGCTCAACACCATAAATATGAATGGTGTCTGTACCTGCTCCTTCGATCTTTGCACCCATTCCAATCAAACAGTTGGCGAGGTCGACGACTTCTGGCTCACGGGCGGCGTTTTCAATCACCGTTTCCCCTTCTGCCAAACAAGCAGCCATCATTAAATTTTCTGTCGCACCAACACTCACAATATCCATAAATAAATGAGCACCTTGAAGGCGACCTTGAACAGAGCCCTTTACATAGCCATTTTCAACGGTAATTTGTGCGCCCATTTTTTGCAGCCCTTCAATGTGCAAATTGACAGGTCTTGCGCCTATCGCACAACCACCAGGGAGTGATACTTCTGCATCACCATGTTTAGTAAGCAACGGGCCGAGTACAAGAATGGAAGCCCGCATAGTTTTGACAAGCTCATATGGTGCTTTATGGGTCAATGATGGGCCAGGCTTTAAAATCACTTCTTCCTGTTCAAAAGTGGAACTTATCCCAAGCCCCTCAAGCACAGATAAGCTGGTATCAATGTCTTTCAACATTGGTACATTCGTGATGCGTGATATATCATCGCTCAAGATTGCAGCCATAAGAATCGGGAGTGCAGCATTTTTTGCGCCAGCAATATTCACTTCGCCACGAATTGCTCCACCACCTTGAATCACAAACTGTTGCATAAATGAAGATACCTAATCAGGAAGGAAACATGAGCTTTTTATCACGAGCCCATTGTTCTGGTGTGTAAGTTTTAATACTAACGGCATGCATCGTTCCATCTGCGATTGACTCCATCAATGGCCCGTAAACCAGTTGTTGTTTCTTCACTGGAGAAAGTGACTCGAAGCACTGACCAACAGCGATGATCTCGAAATGACTTCCGTCAGCTTTGATATGAACTTCATCAAGTTCAAGTTTGCCCATCAAGATCTGTTTAATTTCATCAATTTGCATATATCTACCTATCTACTCCGCTAGGGATAACAACACGCTGATCCCACTGACTTCTGCAAGAGATTGAAGCTGCTCAGAAGGATGAAGTAACGTCAATGTTGCGTCTTGTTTTTCACAAACAGAGCTAACATGAACAAACCAGGCAATCCCAGCTGTATCCACATGCGTCAGCTCCGAGATATCCATCACAACGTGACTAACACCATTTTTAAAAGGCGTTAACGCAGGCACTTTGTCCCGCGTTAATTTCCCTGATAATTTATACTGACCAGGTTCATTCTCTATCATAGAGAAATCACTCATCACGCTTTGCTTTCCTCTTTTTTGCTTTGAACAGGTGCTTCTGCTTTTTTCCGAAGTAATGCAATCACACTGTCAATCCCTTTTTGACGGATCAATGTACTCAATTCAGCACGTTTACTATCGAGCAAACTAATCCCTTCAGCAACCATATCAAAGGCTTTCCATTCGCCACTCTTTTTATTCTTGCGAACTTTAAAGTCGATGTTGATATCAGGGCGCCCCTTTTCAACGATCTTGGTCTTAATCGTCACCATTCGCTTGCCTTCAACCGATCGCGTTGGTTCAAATTCAACTTTCTGATCTTTATATTGAGTTAGAACACTTGCATAGGTCGTCACCAAATAATCTTTAAAGACTTTGACAAACTCTGAGCGTTGCTCCTTTGAAGTCTTACTGAGATTTTTTCCGATCACTTTCAGTGCCGCGTATCGGTAATCAACATAAGGAAGAAGCTCTTCTTGGACAATCACACGCATGTAGTTCATGTCTTGACTGATCTTATCCTGCTCTTTTGAAATTCGAGTAAAAGTGTTATCCGCAACGACTCTGACAATATCATACGGATTTTCAGGTGGCTTATTCTCTGAGGCTTGAAGCGAGAGTGACATCAAGCTAAGTACCAAGGCGCTTGCGAAAAACTTTACATACTTTTGCATCTTACTTATCTTCTTTTAAACTAAATAAAAATTGACCAATGAGCTCTTCTAAAACGAGTGCTGATTTCGTATCTTCAATCATGTCACCAGCAGCTAGAATCTCAATATCCTCATCAATAAAACCAGGTTGCAAACCAAGGTATTGCTCTCCAAGAAGCCCGGCGGTGAGAATTGATAAAGAGCTCGTTTCTGGAAACTGGTTGTAAGCTTGGTTGATTTCCATACTGACGACTGGGGAAAAGTCTGACGGATCCAGCTCGATACTTGATACACGACCGACAACAACGCCACCAACTTTCACAGGAGAACGAACTTTTAAACCACCAATATTATCGAACTTTGCTTTAAGAATATAAGTTTCGCCATTTCCTGCCCCGCCGGCATCGGCAACTTGCAGTGCAAGCATGACCATTGCGGCAATCCCCAATGAAACAAATGCACCGACTAAAATTTCTATCCTTTTTGAAGTCATGTTAGGCCCCAAACATAATTGCTGTTAATACAAAATCAAAACCAAGGATTGCTAAAGATGAGTGCACAACCGTTTCTGTTGTTGCACGACTAATCCCCTCCGAAGTCGGAATGGAGTCATAACCCTTATAGAGTGCAATCCAAGTCACGACCAATGCGAAGACAATGCTCTTAATTAGTCCATTCCAAATATCTTCCAAATCGACTGCAGCTTGCATAATTGACCAGAAGCTACCGTCATCAACACCGAGCCATTTTACACCAACGAGGTATCCACCAATAATGCCAACCGCTGAAAAAATAGTCGCCAATAAAGGCATACTGATCACACCAGCCCAAAATCTCGGTGCAATAATCCGTTTTAGTGGGTCAATCGCCATCATTTCCAATGATGACAGCTGTTCTGTTGCTTTCATCAAACCGATTTCTGCTGTTAATGCAGAGCCTGCGCGACCAGCAAATAACAGGCCCGTGACGACTGGCCCTAACTCTCGAAGGAGTGATAATGCAACAAGCGGGCCTAAACTGCTCTCGGCACCAAAATCAACAAGGATTGTATATCCTTGTAAGCCAAGTACCATCCCAATAAACAAGCCAGAAACAACAACAATGATTAACGACAAAAAGCCGACCATGTAAATTTGCTTCATCAACAACGGAAATGACTTGATTGGTGTCGGTTTTGAAACAAGCGCACCGATTAACATAAAGGTCGCACGTCCGACAGAGCCCAGGTTATCCAGTGAATTTGCACCCACTTTCTGGAAAAATGAAATCATGAACGCGCATACTCCAAAAGTTCAGAACTATATTCAGCTGCTGGATAATGAAATGGTACTGGACCATCCGCTTGTCCTTGAAGAAACTGTTGGACAAGTGGGGATTCTTGCTGGCGCAACTCTTCTGGTGTCCCCTGCCCGATAACTTGTTGATTCGCAATGACATAAATATAGTCTGCAATGCTCATCACTTCTTGAACATCGTGTGAGACGACAACAGATGTCAAACCAAGCGCTTGATTGAGTGATTGAATGAGGCGCACAATCACTCCCATAGAAATTGGATCTTGCCCAGCAAATGGCTCATCGTAAAGTATGAGTTCTGGATCAAGGGCAATAGCCCGAGCGAGTGCCGCTCGACGAGCCATCCCGCCTGATAACTCACTGGGCATCAAATCCTTTGCACCGCGTAAGCCGACAGCTTCTAGTTTCATGAGGACCATCGTACGAATGATTTCTTTTGGTAACTTTGTGTGTTCACGAATTGGAAACGCAACATTATCAAAAACGGTCATATCCGTAAACAATGCACCGCTTTGGAAAAGCATACTCATTTTATGGCGAACTTTGTAAAGTTCTGAACGTGCTAGCTCTGGGATATTTTGGCCTTCGAAGCAGATAGTCCCAGAATCTGGACGCAACTGCCCACCGATCAATCGTAATAATGTTGTCTTACCGATACCACTCGGTCCCATAATCGCTGTCACTTTTCCACGAGGGATTTGAAAAGAAACGTTGTTATATATCGTTCTTTCTCCTCGTTTAAAGGTCATATTTTCTATTTCGACGATAGATGTACTTGCCAAAATGTGTTCCTTAAGGAGTACGAATTCGTTCAATTTTCTGCATTTGAACCAATTCGAGTCTATATAATCCTAGTTCAATCAATCGACCGTCATTGGACGACAAAATTACCAATAAGTTTAAGCAGATCTAAAACTTTTGCTTTCTTGGCAAGAAATGCGAAAATACCGCGACTCTAAAGACCAGAAGATGAATATGTTAATTCCTAGCCTAACTCTAATTCTTTCATTTGCTGTACTTATTTGGTGTGCTGATCGCTTTGTATTTGGAGCTTCTGCTCTAGCGAAAAACCTAGGCGCACCACCAATTCTCATTGGTTTAACAATCGTCGCAATGGGTTCGTCCGCACCAGAAATGCTTGTATCAGGTAATGCAGCACTATTGAATAAAACAGATACAGCCGTCGGAAATGCGCTTGGCTCAAATATTACCAATATCCTACTCGTACTTGGATGTACTGCTTTAATTCGCCCTTTGACGATTTCATCCGATTCCCTAAAACGCGAGATGCCAATTTTAATGTTTATCACTGCAATTGCAAGCGTCTTGCTATTTGATGGTGAGTTATCTCGATTTGATGCTGGTGTTTTAGTTTTCCTTTTTCTTCTTTTTACAGTTTATCTATACAGATTATCACGGGCTGGTACACCGGATCCAATGACATCAGAACTCGAAGAAGAGATACCATCCAATGTCAAAACATCTACAGCAGTCATGTGGGTAATTGCCGGTTTAATATTGCTCCCCGCAAGTTCGCACTTTCTTGTGAATTCTGCGGTTGAAATCGCAAAGTTCTTTGGCATGTCAGACTTAGTTATTGGACTGACGATTATCGCCATTGGAACCAGCTTACCTGAATTGGCTGCTTCCATCGCAGGTGCCTTAAAAGGTGAAGATGATATGGCGATTGGAAACATTATTGGTTCAAATATATTTAACCTGCTTGTTGTCCTAGCGATCGGTGGTATGATCACACCATCACCGCTGGACCCAGCAGTCAATCGTGACATTGGCGTGATGATTGCTGCAACTATTTTCATGTTTGTATTGTCCATAGGGATCCGAAACAAAGCAAAGCTCACTCGATTTAACGGCGGATTGTTTTTAGCTGGATTCATTGCATACCAGGCCGTCATTTTAATGAGTATTTAAGCCTAAGCGGAGATCCACCGGAGCTGATTTATGACCACTGAAGATTCTTTTATTACACTCGGCAAAGCCGTTTTAGAAATTGAAAAACAAGCTCTTGAAGAGCTACAGTCTCAAATAAACGACCAATTTGCACAAGCCTGTCAGCTCATTTTTGATTGTCCTTCTCGACTCATTGTTACGGGTGTCGGCAAGTCTGGGCATATTGGTCGCAAAATCGCAGCGACATTCGCCAGTACGGGTACACCTTCTTTTTTCGTGCATTCAGCAGAAGCCAGTCATGGTGATCTCGGTATGATCACTGAAGATGATGTTGTCCTTGCAATCTCTAACTCCGGCGAAACAGCTGAGGTCGTGACGATTATTCCTATCCTCAAACGGCTTGGAACAAAACTGATCTCCATGACTGGGGAACCTGATTCAACACTCGCAAAATCAGCTGATTTTCATATCAATATCAGTGTCAGCAAAGAAGCTTGCCCTCTTGGACTTGCACCAACAGCATCCACTACAGCCACGTTAGCTATGGGTGATGCGATGGCTGTGGCTTTGTTAGAGAAACGAGGTTTTTCACAAGACGATTTTGCGCGCTCTCATCCTGGGGGCAGCTTAGGGAAAAGACTTCTTCTTCGTCTGGAAGATATGATGCACACTGGTTGCGGTGTACCAAAAGTCACAGAGTCCGTCACAATCAAAGATGCTTTATTAGAAATCTCATCGAAAGGCCTCGGGATGACGTCTATTGTTGATGATAAAGGACATCTACTCGGACTTTTTACGGATGGGGACTTGCGTCGCATTCTAGATAAAAGAATTAATATTCATGAAACCCCCATTCGTGATGTCATGACGAAGCAGTGCACAACAGCATCTCCCGATATGCTGGCAGCAGAAGCACTAAAGCTCATGGAAGAAAAGTCGATTAACGGGTTGATTGTCACGATGGAAAATAAACCGATTGGAGCCATGAATATGCAGGACTTGCTCAAAGCTGGAGTGATTTGATGCGATTTTTATTCGAAGAGATGTACCAAAATATATCGGATGAAGTTTGGCACAAAGCGCAGCAAATTCGCCTGTTAATCTGTGATGTGGATGGTGTTTTTTCTGATGGCCTTATATTTTTAGGGAATCAAGGCGAAGAATACAAAGCATTTAATACCAAAGATGGACTCGGGGTAAAGTCGCTCATTCATTCTGGTATTGAAGTTGCCATTATTACAGGCAGGCGCTCAACCATTGTGGAAAAGCGCATGACAACACTTGGTGTTCAACATATCTATCAAGGACAGGAGAACAAACTGGAAGCGTATCAAGATCTATTGCAAAAGTTATCTCTATCTCATGAAAGTATTGCCTACATTGGGGATGACACCGCGGACCTTCCTGTAATGCAAAACGTTGGATTAAGCGTTGCGGTCAATGACGCACACCCTTATGTGAAGATGAAAGCTGATTTCACCACACATTGCAAAGGCGGTTATGGCGCGGTGAGGGAGCTATCAGACCTCCTTCTTTGCACTCAGGATAAATTTGAAATTTATCAGGGCAGCAGTACATGAAGCGTATCATTGGAATTTGCGTTCTTGTTGCACTCATTATCGGCGGCATTTGGTTCTTCGGTTTTAACTTACAATGGGTGAAATCCGATGTGACCAAAGAAGCAAATACGACCATGGAAAAACGCCCTGACTTCGTTGCTGAAGACTTATCCAGTACGATATACAATGTGAAAGGACTGCCCGTGCACAAGGTCAAAGCACAGAGAATGGAACACTACGGTCGCTCAGGTTTTACGATGTTCTATAAGCCTGAGCACACCATTTTCCCGACGAATAAAAAGGTCCCCTGGACCATTCAAGCAGAAGAAGCCACATATTATCCGAATGAGAAAATCACTTTGGAGAAAAACGTCGTGATAGAGACACTTGATCGAGATAAACGAACCACCACGATCAAAACAAATTATCTTGAGATATCTCTTAAAAATAATACGATGTCATCCACTGATAAGGTGGTGATCCAAGGCAGTCAATTTAGAATCTCCGGTAAAGGTTTTTTCGCGAATATTGAAAAAGAATCCATGGAAATACACAAACATGCTAAAACAGTTTATTTCACAAACCGCTCTTAGAAGATTACTTCTCAGTTTGATTTTGACCACTTCGGGATACAGCACAATCGTTCATGCTGAATTCACTGATGATATTAAAATCAATTCATCGAAGCAGTTTATGGATATTAAAAATAACACGCTTGTTTTTCAGGACAATGTTGTTGTTTTACTTGGAAGTATGCAGATTAATGCCGACGTGATGAGAATCAAAAAAACCAAAGATGGCAGAAATGAAGTAATCGTTGCGAAAGGCAACCCAGCAAAATATAAGCAAACGCTCGAAGATGGCAAAGAAGTCATTGCTGCTGCACAAGAAATTTATTATATGGTCAGTAAAAAAACCATTGTTCTCAAGAAAAATGCCTATCTCCAACAAAGTGGTTCCCATGTAAAAAGTGAGCAGATCACCTACAACCTGGAAACTCAGCTGTTATCCGCTGAAGGTAGTGAAAACAAAACTGGGCGTGTCACAACAATCATCTCTACCAATCAAAATAAGCCAAACGTTGTTGAAACGAAGCCAGAAAATCAAGCCCCAGCACAGACAGATGAACAGGATGAACCGACACCATGAGTCAGCTATCTGCAACAAATCTTGCAAAGCGCTATAAAGATCGTCAAGTTGTGCAAGATGTGAGTATTACCGTCAATTCAGGGGAAGTCGTTGGTTTGCTCGGTCCAAATGGTGCAGGTAAAACAACAACGTTTTATATGATTGTTGGCTTAGTTGCGAATGATAAAGGCAAAATCATTCTTGATGGCAAAGACGTCACCCATGCACCCATGCATGTTCGAGCCCGCAGAGGCATTGGTTATTTGCCACAAGAATCATCCATTTTCAGAAAACTAACTGTCTATGAAAACATCATGGCAGTCTTGCAACTGAGAAAAAACCTTAAATCAGCCCAACGGGAAGAGATTTTAGATAATCTTTTGGAAGAGTTTAACATCGGACACATCAAAAACAGCCGTGGGATGGCATTATCTGGTGGCGAAAGAAGGCGCGTTGAAATCGCAAGAGCTTTAGCGGCGGAACCGAAATTTATTCTATTGGATGAGCCATTCGCAGGTGTAGATCCCATTTCTGTGATCGATATCAAAAAAATCATTGAACATCTGAAAGATAGAGGCATCGGGGTCTTGATTACAGACCACCATGTAAGAGAAACTCTAGATGTGTGTGAAGTTGCGAATATTGTCAGTCACGGCAATCTGATTTTCTCCGGTTCACCAGAAGACGCTTTGACAAGTAAACATGTCAGAGAGGTATACTTGGGAGACCAATTCACGCTATAGTTTAGTTATCTTGCATCAGGAATAACGAAAGGATATTGATTATCCATGAAGCCAGCATTACAGCTTCGTTTCAGTCAGCAATTGACAATGACACCGCAGCTGCAACAAGCTATCAAATTGTTGCAGCTCTCGACTCTCGACCTCCAACAGGAAATACTCAACGCCGTCGAAGAAAATCCACTTCTTGAGTTGGAAGAGTTCGAAGCCGCACACCAGGATGAAACCCCAGAAAAAATATCTCTTGAAAGCGAAACTGCACCAGAGGAACTCACAACCGATCAAGCATTTGATCGCGATCATATTGGTGAAGATCTTCCCACTGATTCAAAATGGGATGACTATTTAAGTAATGGCCCAACGACTATTTCACATCATCAACAAGATGACGATACACCGATGTACCAGGGAAAAACCGATGATAATATTCGGGATTACCTGCTTTGGCAGATGAACCTCACGCCATTCTCCGAAGCCGATCAAGCGATTGCAACAGCGATTATCGAAGCCATTGATGATGCCGGTTTCCTTACTGTAAGCACGGAAGAAATCCTACAAAGCCTCGGACATGAGGACATTGAACTCGAAGAAGTCGAAGCCGTTTTAAAGCGTATCCAACATTTTGATCCGATTGGTATTGCTGCTCGTTCACTGCAAGAGTGTTTATTGATCCAACTTCATAGAAATTTTACGGGTTGTCCTCTTGAAAACACCGCAATCGACCTTATAGAAAATCATATGGACCTGTTGGCAATCCGTGATTATCGCGGATTGATGAAAAAGACCAAGTTAAAAGAAGAAATGATAAAAGAGTCACTGGCCATCATTCAAAGTTTGATCCCACAGCCGGCAACAACGGTTATCAGTAGCCAAGATGACTATGTGATCCCTGATTTAATCGTCAAAAAAATTAAAGGTCATTGGGAAGTGGCTTTAAACCCTGAAGCACTTCCGAAGGTCAGGGTAAATCAGTATTATGCAAGTTATGCAAAGACAAGCTCTACGGCCGACTCACAATTTATCAAGAGCCATTTACAGGAAGCAAAATGGTTTTTAAAGAGCTTAGATAGCAGAAATGACACATTACTCAAAGTGGGCGCATCAATAGTTCAAAAGCAGCAGGCGTTCTTCGAGTATGGAGATGAGGCCATGAAGCCTCTTGTACTCAACGATGTTGCGGAAATGGTTGATATGCATGAATCCACCATATCACGTGTCACTACACAAAAGTTTATTCACTCTCCCAAGGGTATATTTGAATTAAAATATTTCTTTTCAAGCCATGTGAATACTGAGAATGGCGGGGAATGCTCCTCAACAGCGATACGTGCACTGATTAAAAAACTTGTCGCTGCCGAAAATTCAGCTAAACCTCTTAGTGATAGTAAGATGGCGGAATTATTGGCAGACCAAGGAATCAAAGTTGCCCGGAGAACCATCGCAAAATACCGTGAGTCTCTGGCAATTCCACCCTCGAATCAACGAAAAAGCTTAATTTAAGCTGGGAAAATAAGGAAGGTGCTTATGCAAATTAATCTAACTGGTCGTCATGTAGAAATTACGACTGCACTCAGAGATTATGTCAGTAATAAATTTGCAAAGCTGGAAAGACATTTTGATCACATCAATAATGTCCATGTTATTCTCAATGTAGAAAAACTACAGCAAAAAGCAGAAGCGACACTCCATCTCAACGGGGGAGAAGTTTTTGCAACGTCAGAGCATCAAGATATGTATGCCGCCATTGACTCTTTAATTGATAAACTTGACCGTCAAGTCATTAAACATAAAGAAAAAATGACCAAACACTAACATGGACATCTCAAATATATTGACCGAGGACTGCACAAAACGTGCAGTCCTGCTCCATAGCAAAAAACGCGTCTTGGAATATATCAGTCAATTATTCTCACACCACTGCAACAGCCTTCTTGCAGAAGACATTCTAAAAAACATTCAAGCCAGAGAAATTTTGGGTAGTACAGGGATTGGACACGGGATTGCTATTCCACATTGTCGACTGCCGAATATCCAAGATGTTCATGGCGTGCTCATCGTTACGGAACAAGCCATCGACTTTGATGCGATTGATAATCGACCAGTGGATATCTTTTTTGCTCTATTATTGCCTGAAGAAGACGATAATCAGCATCTCACAACTTTGTCATCCATCGCAAAATTATTAGGCAATAAAAAACTCTGCCGCGCTATCCGTCACGCAAGCAGCGACTTAAACATATACGAAACTATCTTAGGTCATGAACTTAACCATCATTAGTGGCCGATCTGGCTCAGGAAAATCAGTTGCCCTCCGGGTTTTAGAGGACCTTGGATATTATTGTATTGATAATATTCCCCTGTCATTACTGATGTCCCTTACATCAGATTTATTCGGGGATATTTCCCAGGCAGCAATTAGCCTTGATGCTCGAAATATGCCCGACGGAGAAGAAGCACTTTCAGAAACGTTAGATTATCTGAGTCAACACTTTGATGTAAGTGTCATTTATTTAGATGCAGACTCAAATAGCCTCTTGAAACGTTTCTCTGAAACAAGACGCCTTCATCCTTTGACCAAAGGCTCAATGTCACTTGAAGAAGCAATTAAAGCTGAAAAAAATGTGCTCAGTTTAATACGCAATCGGGCAGACTTGCATATTGATACCACCCGATTAAACGTACATGAGCTTTCTGAGCTGATTAAACAAAGAGTTTTAGGGAAAAAAGCACATAGTTTAGTGATTGTTTTCGAATCATTTGGATTTAAATATGGGTTACCGAAAGACGCAGATTACATTTTTGATGCCCGGTTTCTTCCAAATCCACATTGGGAACCAGAGCTCAAACCATTAACAGGCCTCGATCACCCTGTACAGCAATTTTTTTTAGGGCAACCACTTGTCACTAAGTTCATTTGGCAAATTGATAATTTTATTCGCACCTGGCTGCCACACATCGAACGAAATCACCGGAGCTATCTCACAATTGCAATTGGTTGCACTGGCGGGCAACATCGCTCTGTCTATATCAGTGAAAAACTTGCTGAGAGCTTCCGTAGACAAATTCCAGAAGTTCAGCTTCGACATCGAGAACTCCAACGACATGACACACATCATCTGCCGTCAAGTCATCATCAAGAATAAACTCGGCCTGCATGCCCGAGCTGCTACAAAACTTGTTCAACTCAATCAAGAATTTACTTCTCATGTTATATTGAAACAAGGAGAAAAAACGGCTTCTGCTGATAGTGTACTCGGGCTATTGTTATTAGAAAGCGCAAAAGGAAAGACGATTGATATCGAAATCGAAGGCGAAGATGCCGAAGATGCTGCTGAAGCATTTGTTGCACTCTTCGAACGTCGATTTGATGAAGAAGAGTGATCGGATCTCTGATATTCCCAAAGAATTAAGCCTAAGATCTAGCTGATTATTCTTATCAGTTAAGTTAGACTATGTTGGGCAAAAATTGAGGTCATGCAGCATGCCTGAAACCATTGAACAACAAACAGCCAAAGCACAAATTAGAGAAATCGCGGCCGCGTTAGACAGCGGTATGTTCGTTCACGTGCGACGAATGTTGTTCAATATGCCTGCCTGTGACATTGCACTACTGCTTGAGTCCTCTCCCCCAAAGTCCAGAATGATCCTATGGCAACTCGTTGATCATGACTTTTACGGCGAAATCCTTGAAGAACTTTCTGAAGAAGTAAGAAACGGCATTATTGCGCAAATGGGACCTGAAAAAGTCGCACTTGCGACTGAAAGTATGGATGATGATGATTTAGCTGAAGTCTTACGCTCCCTGCCTGATAGTGTTTATCAAGAAGTCATTCGCTCCATGGACGTACAGGATCGAAATCGAGCGGAGCAAGCACTCTCCTACATGGAAGAAACTGCCGGTTCAATTATGAATACGGATACGATCACGATTCGCCCTGATGTTTCCGTCGACGTGATCCTCCGCTACCTCCGCTTAAAAGGAGAGCTACCCGAAGGTACAGATCAACTGTTTGTCGTAGATAAGCACGATATGCTGATGGGGGTCATCCCACTGAGCTTATTGGTGACTTCAATCCCAAATAAAAGTGTCCGCGAGGTCATGGAGACAGACCTTGAAGCAATTCATGTCAATATGGGTGAAGCCGAAGTCGCACAACTGTTTGAGCGTCATAATTGGATATCTGCACCAGTGATTGATGATGAAAACCAGCTACTGGGTCGGATCACAATTGATGATGTCGTCGATATTATCCGCGAAGAAGCAGAACACTCGATGATGAGCATGGCAGGTCTTGATGATGAACATGATACCTTCGCACCTGTCAAAAAGAGCATTCAGGGCCGTTCTATCTGGCTGGGTGTTAATCTGCTAACAGTTTTGTTCGCTGCATTTGTAATGAACTTTTTCGAACCGACTTTCGAAGCATTAGCAGTCCTTGCCATCCTGAATAATATCGTGCCAAGTATGGGTGGTGTTGCAGGGAATCAAACCCTCACCCTCGTGATCCGGGGTCTTGCTGTCGGCCATATCACGTCAAGTAACTCCCGATGGTTGCTTGGAAAAGAATTCGCTATCGGGATGCTCAATGGCTTAATTTGGGCCATTCTCATCTCAGGGGTTGTTGCGATTTGGAAAAATGACATCAAACTGGGTGCAGTTCTCGCTTTTGCAATGATGGTCAACCTCGTTGCCGCTGCTGTATCGGGCGTCTTGATCCCACTCGTACTCAAACGTATGAACATCGATCCAGCATTGGCTGGTGGTGTCGTCCTTACAACAATTACCGACATTGTGGGTGCAATAGCATTTCTTGGAACAGCAACGTTGTTTCTAATTTAAGCTCTAATCTATTACTCTTTCTCATCTCGAAGATTATCAAAACAAGCTACATTGTTTATTGGGGCTTACTTTGGATCTCGAAAACTGATGTAAAAATTAAAAAGAGCGCTTATCTACCAGGTCGCTGTGTTTATCCCATTGACGGCAATAGCAGAAGTTTCTGCCAATAAACTAACTGAAGAGTTGGCTGAACTGAGTTTAGAAGAGTTACTGGATGTTGAAGTCTACTCACGATTACCTCAGGAACAAACGATTACTCCACATTCAGTCACCACCATCCATAAAGATTCCATTGAAAAGCAGAGACTCATATCGAATGATCTTGGGTTCATCTTAAGTCATTACGTACCCAGTATGCCTGCATCAACGATGACCGCCACAAACCGTTCAACAACAATTCGCGGCCGAAGGATGGCCGTACTCATCAACGGTGTCCCAATCGGGACACCACTTCGCAATGGTGATCAGGAATTAAGATCATTGGATGCATCTATTCTTCAATCAGTCGAAGTCATGAATGGTGCAAATGCATTGTATGGTGTCGGTAGTTCTGGTGGGACGATTAACTACATCACCAAAAGTCCAACAATGAACCAGGCAATGGGGTTTGAAACAGAAATAAACTCTCGTACTTCACTCACACATATTGGTGGGAGCGGCCATCGTTTTCTCAACCAATCCATGTGGGGTAGCAACGGTCAGTTCAGCTATTACAACCAAGGCTCAATCGAATCTGTTCATGGGTTATTTTATGCAGATGGTGACCGAGTACCGTCAAAAGCTGCCGGTAACTCATCAATTGGTCTTCCTGAATCTCAAAATATCAACCTCTACTCACACATGACATACCGCTGGGGAAAAATGCAACTATCCTTCAATGGACTTTACTACAAACATGCCATGGACGATATTTATGAAACCACTGGTGGGAATGCCATCAGTCGAACAAAAACAAGCGTTGAAGATGTTAAAGCAAGAGCCAATACAGAAGATCCTGGCACACAAAACATTGTACTTAACCTGACCTATAAACACTTAGATATGCTTGGGAGTAAACTCAATACCCAAATTTATTATCAAGATTACGACAATATATTTGGGTCTTTTCAAGAGGACTCTCCACTTGTAAGAGCAAGTGACAAGGTCGGTCAGTCCACGATTACCGCGAAAAAGCACGGACTACGATTTGATTTGAAGACCCCAACAGAGCAATTTCTCAACTTGGATGGAAACATTATCTGGGGAGCTGATTTATTACAAGATAAAACAGGACAAACATTACTCAAAGGAAGTTTGGGTGGTGACATTTGGACCCCTTTTATGACAATGAAGCAAGTCGCACCATTTGTTCAATTCCAAACCCAGCTCTATGCTTCACTCAGCGCAGAGTTTGGTATTCGTCATGAAAAAACCAGTATTCATGTAGATGATTTTAATACTGTATTTGGTGGAAGTATTCAAGGTGGAAGCATTTCATTTTCAAAAACCTCGTATAACTTTGGTATTGTTTATCAACTCACGGAGCATACCGATATCTATTCCAACTTATCTGAAGGGTATGATGTTCCTGAATTAGGAAGAGTTTTGAGAAACGTACGTGATAGTTTTCAGTTACAAGATGCAAATATTGATGCCGTTGATAACCGCAGTACTGAGGCTGGATTTCGTTATGATGACGACGACACTCTATTCTCTCTGGCCTTCTTCCGAAGTACATCTGATTTAGGATTACAACTCACCGCGGTCCCAAATACAGATTTATTAACCCCAGAGCAATCCGCAGAAGTTATCGAAGGGTTCGAAATATCTTTGAACACTCATCTCAATCAGCAGTGGTCCGCAGGAGGAACTTTCGCGTGGCTTGAAGGACAACGTGATTCCACAACTGGAAGAGAGTATTTATCAGGACAGCGTATTCCACCAGCAAAAGTAACAACATATTTAGAATATACACCAAAAGAAAGGTTACAATTTCGAATACAATCGCTCTATTCTGGCGATAGAAATCGGTTTCCAGAGTCAATTGGCTCAAGACAACAGTTTAAGGGAGATGTACGCGCTTACTCAGTCTATGACTTCTTCACTAAGCTACACTTTGGACAATCTGACTTTGTCTTTTCTATCCATAACCTGTTCAATAAAGACTACTATTCTGTTTTTGCCCAATCTTCAAACTTGGATAGACGCATGGTGAAATCCCCAGGAAGAACACTCACGCTCTCTTACCGCTTAAAATATTAATGTTGATGTATGAAACTCATCCAAAAGTTTCGTATGGAAGGTCGTCGCCTTGTCGATTTGTTCGGCAATATCCCCACTTCAATCGAATCCATGCTAGAATCCGCGCAATTTTAGATACTGGTTTAAAAAAAGCGAATCAATTATGCCTTGGATCCAACTCCGTATCCCCAGCACCGCAGAAAACGCAGATGCGATCAGTGATCATATGATGGCTGTCGGCGCACAAGCCATCACTTTCATGGATACGCAAGATACCCCTATTTACGAGCCAAAACCTGGTGAAGTCCTGTTTTGGGCAGAGACAACCGTCATTGGGTTATTTGATGCTGAAGTTGATATGGATATCGTCACGACCTATCTCAGACATATGCCTGAGACTGATGCGGACAACTTTACCTACAAAGTCGAAGCTGTTGAGGATAAAGACTGGGAACGTGAATGGATGGAAAATTTCCACCCAATCCAGTTTGGCAAGCGCTTATGGATCTGTCCATCTTGGCGTGATATTCCAGATCCTGATGCCGTCAATGTGATGTTGGATCCTGGGCTTGCTTTTGGAACGGGAACACACCCAACAACTGCACTTTGCCTGTCTTGGCTAGATGGGTTGGATTTTACAGGGAAAACAGTGATCGATTACGGCTGTGGCTCTGGTATTCTCGCCATTGCAGCCCTCAAGCTTGGCGCAGAAAAAGCAATTGGCATTGATATTGATCCACAAGCACTACAAGCATCACAAGCAAATGCTGAGCGCAACCAGGTCAGTGATAAACTCTCGCTGTATTTACCTGAAGATGCGCCAGATACACAAGGCGATATTGTCGTTGCGAATATTCTTGCAGGTCCACTCAAAGAGCTGGCTCCAGGTATCATTTCACGCGTTAAAGAGGACGGACTTCTTGCCCTTTCTGGTCTATTAGAAAGTCAAATGCGAGAAGTTGCTACCTATTATCAGGAACATATTTCGTTAAATGACCCGATTGTGAAGGATGAATGGGCAAGAATTGACGGTCAACGAAAAAAATAATTTGCTTTTTGATCTATTTTTTTTGTATAACATTTGAACAAAGTCAGGCTTTATTCCTCAAACGAACGTGTGGTGAGAGTATTTTTTACCCATTTTCGGAATGTCAAGAGGGATAGCGCAAAAAAAAATCAAATTTGTTTAAATTATAACCTTTGCAAATGGCAAAAAAATCCGTAAACTAGCGCCTCCTTGGATGTGACCAATTTTAGAGAAGTTGTGAAAATCGGGCCATACCACCTAGACAACAATGTCATATGCGCCCCAATGGCGGGAGTAACAGATCGTCCTTTCAGACACCTATGCACACAGCTAGGTGCCTCGCTGGCTGTCTCCGAAATGCTATCTTCCAATCCGAAGGTTTGGAAGACAGACAAATCACAACTTCGAATGGATCATCACGGAGAATCAGGCATTCGTGCAGTTCAGATTGCTGGTGCTGATCCTGATCTCATGGCCGAGGCAGCACGCTTTAATGAAGCGAATGGTGCTCAAATTATTGACATCAATATGGGCTGCCCCGCCAAGAAGGTAAACAAAAAACTTGCGGGCTCGGCGCTCTTACAGTTTCCGGAGCAGGTTGAACAGATCGTCAAGGCAGTGGTAAATGCCGTTGATATTCCTGTGACCTTAAAAATCCGAACAGGATGGAACCCGGACAACCGTAATGGTGTCGATATTGCAAAGATCGCAGAGACCAACGGTATACAAAGTCTCGCTGTACACGGGCGAACACGTCAATGTATGTACAAGGGCACCGCTGAGTACAACACGATCCGTGCGATTAAAGGTGCTGTTAATATTCCGGTTGTTGCCAACGGGGATATCGACTCACCGCACAAAGCAAAATTTGTGTTGGAATATACTGGCGCAGATGCAGTAATGATTGGCCGTGCCGCTCAAGGCCGACCATGGATTTTTCGAGAAATTGACCATTTTTTGAAAACGGGCGAAGAACTAGCCCCCCCTTCCCTAACGGAAGTGAAGGAAATTATGCTGGTTCACGTACAGAAGCTCCACGATTTTTACGGTGAGGTCATGGGACCACGAATCGCCAGAAAACACGTAGGCTGGTACTTACAAGCGCACGACCCGGAAGGTCAATTTCGCAAAGTGTTTAATACCATCGATGCTGCCGAAATGCAGATTGATGCGCTATTGAGTTATTTTAAGTCGTTAACAATCTAGGAATTAAGAGAAAATACCAATGTTTGATCAAAACATCACTTCTCCGTTCATTACCAATGCGCACACTCAGACTCAAGAGAAGCCGCAGCCGCTTCGTGATTCTGTAAAAAAAGCAGTCCACAACTATCTTCAACAGCTTAATGGCCAAGATGTGAATGACGTGTACGAGCTTGTGCTTTCTGAAATCGAAGCGCCGCTTCTCGAAGAAATCATGACCTATACGCGCGGTAACCAGACAAGAGCCGCGATTCTTCTGGGAATCAACCGCGGCACACTCCGTAAGAAATTAAAAAAATACGGAATGAACTAAGATTGACGCAGGGACTACCCTGCTGAAAAGCACCGAAAGGTGCTTTTTTTATTTCTATACTCCAAAACCATCTAAGATTAACATCCAAATTGTAAAAAGGCTTTGAAAAACATGGATACCCTACGCCCGATCCGCCGCGCTCTACTCAGTGTCTCCGATAAAACTGGTATTGTGGAATTCGCCCGCGCTCTCCATGATTTGAACATCGAACTCCTCTCCACAGGTGGAACCGCAAAACTGCTCAAAGAAGCAGAACTCCCCGTAAAAGATGTCTCTGAACACACGGGGCACCCAGAAATTATGTCTGGCCGTGTCAAAACCCTACACCCAAAAGTCCATGGTGGTATCCTTGCTCGCCGTGGCACCGATGAAGCGACGCTTGAAGCTCATGACATTGCTCCCATTGATCTCGTCGTCGTCAACCTTTACCCATTTGCAGAGACCGTTGCAAAACCAGGTTGTACTCTAGAAGATGCAATTGAGAACATCGATATCGGTGGACCAACCATGCTTCGTGCCGCAGCAAAGAACAACAAAGATGTAACCGTGGTTGTCAAAAGCCAGGACTACACGCGTGTTTTAGAACAAATGCATCAGCACAGCGGCTCTACAACCCAAGCCCTTCGCTTGGACTTAGCAGTTGCTGCTTTTGAGCACACGGCAAAGTATGATGGCATGATTGCGAACTACTTCGGTATCATGGTCCCAGATTACAATGAGACCGAAGCAGAAAAAGTCTCCGAATTCCCAAGGACCTTTCATTCGCAACTGATCAAAAAGCAAGACTTACGCTATGGCGAAAATAGTCACCAAAAAGCTGCATTTTATGTTGAAGAGAACCTTCAAGAGGCATCTGTATCAAGTGCAAAACAGCTACAAGGTAAAGCGCTTTCCTTTAACAATATTGCAGACACTGACGCGGCTTTAGAGTGCGTCAAGTCATTCGACGGCCCTGCTTGTGTGATCGTCAAACATGCCAACCCTTGTGGTGTAGCATTAGGCGATAATATTCTGCATGCATATGAGCGCGCTTTCAAAACCGATCCAACTTCAGCATTTGGCGGGATCATCGCGTTTAACCGTCCATTGGACAAAGAAACGGCACAAGCAATTATTTCTCGCCAATTTGTCGAAGTGATCATCGCGCCTTCGATCGACGAAGATGCCATCCAAGTTATCGCAGAAAAAAAGAACGTGCGCTTACTTGCTTGTGGCCAATGGGAAGAAGCAACTAAGCAGTTTGACTTTAAACGCGTCAATGGTGGCTTGCTGATTCAAGACAACGATATGGGACGTGTCACACTGGACGACTTGAAGATTGTCTCTGAGCGCCAACCAAGCGCAGAAGAACTCCAAGACTTATTGTTTACATGGAACGTCGCGAAGTTTGTGAAGTCCAATGCCATTGTCTACGGAAAAGACGGAATGACCATCGGTGTCGGTGCCGGGCAAATGAGCCGGGTGTATAGCGCCAAAATTGCAGGGATCAAGGCAGCTGACGAGAACCTTGAAGTCAAAGGCAGTGTCATGGCTTCTGATGCGTTCTTCCCTTTTAGAGATGGCATCGATGCCGCTGCTGAAGCTGGAATCAAAGCAATCATTCAACCAGGTGGCTCCATTCGAGATGAGGAGATCATTGCAGCAGCGAATGAACATGGTATTGCCATGGTCTTCACTGGAATGCGTCATTTCAGACACTAATCTGTACACAACGGAAAGAAAGAACGTCCTTTGACGTTCTTTTCTCAAATCAGACAATAACAACTGTTTTGAAAAAGCCGGAGTATCCAATCATGATCAAAAAAACAAAAAAAGCGCTCATTTTTCCTCTCACAGCACTTGCTCTATCGCTTTCATCGCAAGCCTTTGCGACAGATGAAACATCCCCTATAGAAACAACAGCAATATCAGAAGTTGAATTGGCCTTATCTGGTCCACAACGGAGTGAAGCGAATAAGCAACGAGATATCTTTCGTCATCCAAAAGAGACTCTTGAGTTCTTTGGTTTAAAAGCGCATATGACAGTGGTAGAGATTTGGCCAGGTGGCGGTTGGTACACAGAAGTACTTGCGCCCATTTTAAAAGAGAACGGAACACTCTATGCAGCTCACTTCAGCAAGGACTCTCCGAGTGAGTACTTTCGCAAATCTCGAGCACGCTTTGAAAATAAAATGCAAGACCCTGTTTACTCAGCTGTCAAAATCACCGAGTTTTATCCTGGGAGCCAACACAAAATTGCTCCGAAAAATTCTGCTGATATGGTCTTAACCTTCAGAAACCTGCATAACTGGTACATGCAAAAGGACACAGATGGTATCGAAAATGCACTGAAAGCATTTTATGACGCCCTCAAACCAGGCGGTATTTTAGGGATTGTTGATCATCGATTACCGGAGAACATGGATCAGGCAGAAAAGAAAATGTCCGGCTATCTCAAACAAAGCTGGGTGATCCAAAAAGCCAAAGAAGCTGGATTTGAGCTGGAAGCGCTCAGTGAAATTAATGCGAATCCAAAAGACACCGCTGATTATCTAAAAGGTGTCTGGGCATTGCCCCCTCGTTTGGCAAATGGCGAACAACAAAAAGAAAAATACCTCGCGATCGGCGAAAGTGATCGCATGACCTTAAAGTTTGTAAAAACAATCACTGAAAATACTCAACATCAGGAGAAAACCCCACAATGAACGTCCTTATCATTGGATCAGGAGGCCGCGAGCATGCGTTAGCCTGGAAAGCAGCGCAATCCCCACTTGCAGAATCAGTTTTTGTGGCCCCGGGCAATGCAGGCACAGCTCTGGAAACCAATTTGACCAACATTGATATTTCTGGTGATGATATCCCGGCGTTGATCCAATTTGCCAAAGACAATCAAGTTGGTTTAACCATTGTCGGCCCAGAAGCCCCCCTTGTGGTTGGCATTGTGGATCAATTTCAAGCTGCCGGGTTAAAGATCTTCGGACCTTCCGCATATTGTGCGCAGCTTGAGGGTTCAAAGGCATTCAGTAAGGACTTTTTCACACGTTACAACATCCCAACTGCGGCTTATCAAACGTTCACTGATGCCCAACAAGCAAAAAATTATGTCGATGCACAGACTCTTCCAATCGTGATCAAAGCAGATGGACTCGCAGCTGGCAAAGGTGTAATTATCGCAGAATCTCAGTCCCACGCACACGCCACTATTGATGACATGCTTGAAGGTAATAAGTTTGGTGATGCAGGACACCGGGTCGTTGTCGAAGAGTTTCTTACTGGAGAAGAAGCCTCGTTTATCGTGATGGTTGATGGCGAAAACGCGCTACCTTTTGCATCTTCACAAGATCACAAAGCGAGAGATGAAGGGGATCTAGGCCCAAATACAGGTGGCATGGGTGCTTACTCGCCTGCGCCGGTGATCACACCTGTCATACATGACTGGGTGATGCAGCACGTGATCCAACCCACAATTGAAGGAATGAAGGCTGAAGGTCATGCTTACCAAGGCTTCCTCTATGCGGGATTAATGGTTGCATCCGATGAAACAGCCAAAGTACTGGAATACAATTGTCGATTTGGTGATCCTGAAACACAACCCATCATGATGCGTTTACAAAGCGATTTGGTTCATTTATGCCTACAAGCGATTGATGGACAGCTCGATAAGACGGAAATCAAATTTGATAGTAGAGCCGCTCTTGGCGTTGTACTTGCGGCTGGTGGCTATCCATTTGATTATCGTAAGGGAGATGTGATCCAAGGTCTGCCCGCTTCGGATGCCGCTCATGCAAAAGTGTTCCATGCAGGCACAAAAAAGCAAGGTGATCAGGTGATTACAGCAGGGGGACGTGTGCTTTGTGCTACTGCGTTAGGCGATAGTGTAAAGGCTGCACAACAAGCTGCGTATCAACTCACACATTCAATTCAATGGGATGATGTTTATTATCGCAATGATATCGGCCATCGTGCAATTGCTAGAAAATGATAGAGCAGAAAGTGATTCTCAAAAGGGTTGATTTGAAATGCCTTCCTTAGAAGGCATTTCTTAAATTCATCATTTTTACCTATTTAAGAACCAAAACAACTCCCCTATCATGAGCCGTTTTTTTATTTTTTGAGAAATTCGGCTTACCATGATTTACTCCACTTCTCCAAACTTTTTTACTGGTCCAAGTACTTCTTTTATCAATGCTGTCTACACTCTGAGCTTTGTGATTACTAAAACGAATAACCTTATTTAACACTTTGAATCAGTGTGGGAAATATGACAATTTTATTACTCTTTTTTACCTTATTTCTTTTGATCGTTTGGTACGAAAAAAGAAAACATCTGCAATGTTTAAACAAAATTCCAGTTCGTATCCATATCAATGGAACTCGAGGCAAGTCTTCCGTAGCAAGACTGATTGCTGGGGGGTTACGCGCCCATGGTTACAACACGATTTGTAAAACAACAGGTTCCGAAGCAAGCCTCATTTTAAATGATCAGCAGGAAATACCAATCCGCCGAGGTTGCACACCAAATATTATTGAGCAAACCAAAGTTGTAGAATTCGCAGCTCAAGCCAACGCTGATGTACTCATTATCGAGTGCATGGCATTAAAGCCAGAGCACCAATCCTATTCTGAGCTCAAACTTATTCAGTCTACCCATGGTGTTATCACCAATTGTGGTCCAGATCACTTAGATGTGATGGGTCCAACAGAAACCGATGTTGCCAAGGCGCTTGCTGGCTCAGTTCCCTGTAATGCGTGTTTATATACAAATGAAACGAAGCATATCGACATCATCAAGCAATCTGTGATTGATAGACACAGCAAATTAAAGAAAATACTGCTCACATCTTCGATTAAAGACGAAGAAATGACACGGTTTTCTTATCTCGAGCACAAAGAGAATGTCGCGCTTGCATTAACACTATGCCAAGATCTTGGTGTACCAAGGCAGGTCGCATTGAAAGGCATGTGGCAGACTCAACCAGACCTTGGTGCAATGGATATTCGTCAAATACGATGGCGAGGTGTGCAATTGTCTTTGGTCAACGCATTTGCGGCCAATGATCCCACTTCCTCTCTCCTTTGTTGGCAACGTTCGATTCAAAACTTCTCATGTCATCCAAAGCAAGTCATGTTGATCAATTGTCGTCAGGATCGCCAGGATAGAACAATCCAAATGGCAAAAATGTGTCGTTTGATTGAGGAAACAACCCAGATCATTGTCATTGGTGAAGATCGCTCCTTTTTTCAAAAAATGGCTGAAAAGCATGGTGTAAATACGAAAAGCATTCTACTTCCAAAGTTCCAAGACCCATCTTTTCTTGCTGACACCTTTGCTTCCATGCATGAGCAAAAACTCTTGATTGTTGGTATTGGCAATATTAAGGATACAGCCATGGAGCTACTCCAGTTTTTCAAACAACAGAGCCAATCTCAACACCCCCTGATTCAAGATGAACGTTCTGATAAAAATGCAGTTTCTTCCGAGGTCATCTATGGTTAGCACATTGACGCTCTCAATTGGTATTGGGCTATTTGTGGGCCTTTTATTTATTGAATTATTTTCATTATTTTGTGGTGGAGTCATCGTTCCGGGCTATATTGCAATTCACTTGAATAATCCCTATTCAGTGATTGCGACACTCTTCATCAGCTTACTCGCATTTATAGTCGTGAAAGGGTTGAGTCAATTCACCCTCCTTTATGGCCGTCGACAATATGTTGCGTTAATGATTACAGCCTTTATATTTGGGGCACTTCTCAATTCAGCAATCCCTACATTGCTCCCCAATACAGCTCTCACGGTTCCTGGCGCACCATCAGATGCATTTGGTGTGATTGGCTTCGTTATTCCTGGACTGATTGCCAACTGGTATGAGCGACAAGGAATTTTAGTCACGACTTGTACAGTGCTCAGTGGTGCCGCGTTAGTTCGTCTTATCTTAATTAGTCTTGGCTATGCTTCAGGAGAAATCATATGAAGACCATCTATCGCAGACCTTTTCTTATTCCTCCTATTGCTTTGGTGCTCTTTACTTTGATTACACTCATCACATTGTATTTTGTCGAGCACCATACACCATCTCCCATTCTGGAAAAAATGCGGCAAACGATTGAAAAACATCATCAAGGCATGAAAATAATCCAAGCACAGAAACAAAAACTTGCGTTGATGGCTCGTGACTTAGAAGATCCGAAGCAAACTGGGCTGATCGGGTCTTGGAAAACCACTCCTATAACCTCAACATTTAGCCATTTGAGCGCCAAACAAACGTCAACCAACCCACAGTTTGCAGCATTGGTTTATCAATGGTTAAAAGAAGTTGGTGTGCAAAAAGGTGACACTGTTGCAGTGAGTGCCAGCGGTTCCTTCCCAGGCCTGAACCTTGCGACTTACAGTGCGTTAGAAGTCTTAGAAGCTAAACCACTCGTTATTTTGAGCTTAACGGCATCCCAATGGGGGGCAAATCAACCAGAAATACTTTGGGTAGATATGAGCACATTACTCTATCAATCTGGACTATTTCACATCCAGCCAATTGCTGTCTCTTATGGCGCAAAGAATGATCATGCCGAAAATATATCAAGTGAAGGTAAAGAAATTCTTCATCAAGCGATCCATAGAAATGGCTCACCCGAGTTGATTAAAACAGGCTCTCTTCTTGGAAATATCAACAAAAAGTGGCATTTATACCAAAAATCAGCTGGAAAGCATCAAATTAAGGCATTTATCAATATTGGTGGTGGTAGTTCATCTGTTGGTTCAAATAAAGATAAAAAGCAGTTATTCAAGCCAGGAATTAACACTGAGCTGCCAGAAATCGCTCAGCCCGATATTCCTGGACTGATGTGGAAATTCTATAAAAGTGGCGTCCCTTTGATCCATTTATCAAATATTCCACAAATCGCACGAGAAAACCAAATCTCAGATTCAAGGGAAATGCCCGTATTTCATCACTCAGGACAAAAGCAAGCTGGGTTGTCTGGTTTAGTTCTCTTGTTCCTTTTGTTAATTGCCATCGTTTTTTATCAAAAGAAAAAGGATGCACTACCAGCACTATGAGTCGATACATAGTCATATACCTGCTGTTTTTTCAAGCATCTTGTTTCTCACAAGTCATCATACAGGGACGTATTCTTGATGAATTTGGCGCACCAATTCAAAACGCTCAAGTCCAAGCATCTGGCTGGCAATTATTCAGTAATCAATCGGGTCGGTTTCTCCTTCGTCTTTCCGAGTCCGATATCTATCAACTTCAAATTACACATCCAGATTACTTTACAACAACCCATACTTGGGCAAATCAAGAAGTTAAAAAATCTCCAGAAGGGAAATTGCCAGATATAACTCTTGTTCGAAAAAAGAAAGGACGAGTTCTATTTGCATTTGGCGGTGATGTCATGTTGAGTCGTCGCTATTTAGAGTCTTGGTTTGGTGAGACACCGTTAGTCCGAGCGCAGAACGAGGAGAAAGATGCACGGTTTATATTCAAGCATCTAAAACCCTACATGACGCTGGCTAACATTTCCTCCGTTAACCTTGAAACAACCATAGGAAATTTCTCCGCGGCTGATTCATCATCAAAAGGGGTACTCCTCCAATCACCGGAAGTGCTGCTTTATGCCTTAAAATGGGCTGGTATTGATCATGTCAGTTTGGGGAATAATCATATCTACGATTATGGAGAAGCTGGGCTGATAACTTCACTTCAATCAATTCAAAAATCAGGGTTAATGTATTCTGGAGCGGGACTTGATCAAACATCGGCTTACTCTCCAGCAATATATTCTTCCGCGAAATATGCGCTTTACAGTATGATGGGATGGTCCGGATCTGATCATGCAGATTTAGTCGCTGGCCCTAATAAAGGCGGTGCAGCTCTCGGGAAGCTCAGACAGATCCAAAAGTTCATTTCGATGTCTGCGCAACAAGGTCAAATCCCAATTTTACAATACCATGGCGGTTTGGAGTATCAAGATCATCCAACATTGGTGACTGAGAATCGATTAAAAATAGCGATAGAAAATGGGGCAGCCTTAGCAATTGCACATCACCCACATAGACTACAAGGGTTTGAAGTTTATCAAAATAAACTCATTGCCTATTCCTTAGGAAACTTAGCTTTTGACCAGTTCTATCCGCAAACACAACTTACAGCAATACTCTACGTTTGGATGGATGAACAAGCGTTTCATCGTGCAGAAATTATTCCATTCTATCTCAAAGGGTATATTCCGACACCAGCAACTGGTCAACATCGGCATGAAATTCTCAGTCAATTGTATTCACTATCCAAAGCACGAAATACGAAGCTTACCGCCAGTGGTGGACACGCGATTATTCAAACAAAATCACAAACGGACACTCAAATTTCTTCAGGTAAAATGAAAGCGTTCCATACAAACCAAAAAATATTCCAATTACCAAACAAACCTTGGCATCAATCACTAAAAACAATCACTTCTTCAGATCCTGAACTGCGGCTCCGACTCGGAAGAAATCTGATTTATGGTTCTGATTTTGAAAATGATGATACTTTTGAACATATGGAGCGTCACTGGTTCACACAAGGATTTCGCCTTCTTCACAATAACAATCGTGATAAACCACAAAATAAATTGATGAGCGCGCATATCCAACCTTACTCATCTGCACTGTTAGGAATGAAAGACTTCCGCAGAGTGTTCATCCCTGATAATCCATATACCGTCACTTTTAACCTGCAGTCAAAAAAAGATGTACAGGTACGTGCTTACTGACAGGGAAGAAAAAAGACACAGGGCTTGCATGAAGCACTACAACAGGGGAAAAAACACCTTATCTTCGAACAAACTATTTCTGGAAATCAAGACTGGCAACCGATTGAGATCCCATTCCAATCTCCGCGAATAGGCTATCGCGGTTTGAGATTGCTTCTCCAGTTTGAGCATCCACATGCATCAGCCCAAACCGTTCAAGTTGATGACTTTAAGCTTATTGAATGGCTCACCCCTTTTGCTTTTCCAAATCAATTGAAAGAAGTCGAAAAACTTCCAACCAATTACATCGAAACCTCAGCCGTTCCGAAGAAAAGCAGTGAAATCAAAGTGATGTATGCAAACTAATTCAACCCTGTGCTCTTTTTAAATACTCTATATTTTTGTTGGATTTCTTGTTGAGTAAAATGTACGGAGAATTCATCAAAATAAAATGGGATCCGCCACTTTCCCTTTTCAAAACCTTGCTCTTTTGCATACATTAACCAAAATAACCCTTCCAGTGCTTTTTCATCCTTAAGCTTCTTTCTTAGGTTGAGCTCGTAATCTCCCACATTGAATGCAGATTCTGGGTGCCCGAGGTAGGCGGCCTTTGTGTAGTAGTTATATTGAAGGCTGGGATCCAGCGCCAACTTCTCCTGCCGGTGCAATTCACCAATCACAAACAGGCAAGTCGCACAGTGTTTATCCTCAACCACTTTACAGAGAACCCATGCATCTTCCAGTTTACCCTTCGCAAAAAAAGTTTGACAATTTGTCTTCAGCAGCGGAAGCAACCAAGAACGATCTTGTGGATTATTCGCGATTGTTTTGAGCTTATTGATGTAGTGTTGGCGTCGCCATCTGTCCGCATTGAGCCGGATCTGATGCATGGTTTCCAAATAACGCATTCCATGAAGTGCCATATTTGCATAAGCGAGTTTTTCTTCGGTACTAAAGTCTGGCTCTTGACCTTTCTTTTTTGCGGCTTTAAAGCGTGAAGCGAGGTTCTGGGTCTTTGACAGATAAAATGCCGTAAGATCGTCATGAGAGAAATTCATTAAAAATAAAAAGGAGTACTGTCCTTGGAGCTGCTTTGCGATTTCCGGCTTCCCCCAGCGCTCAACAATTCTTGGATCCAATAACCTCATTTTCGCCATCCAGTCTTGCTCATATTGCAGAAATAATTCACCCCATCCCATCTGCTCAACAACTTCTTGGGCCAATATCATCTTGACTTTTTGTGTATGTGCCTGGCTGGAAAGCAACATTGACAACGACAGATAAACGATGGCTGGACGTACCATATTCAAACCTCTTCAATCCGTTACATCACTTATTATCTTTGATAATATTCAGAACCGACAGGTCATTCTTTTAAAATTACAGGGAGTTTTTATCGTGCAAGAAGTTATTACTTTTACCATCATTGCGCTTTTTCTTGTCATGTCACCCGGCCCTAACAGCATCCTGATTTTAAAAACTGCAACGCAGCATGGGATAAAAGCCAGCTTGCTCAATATCCTTGGTCTCACCAGTGCAACGTTTGTCCACGGGGCACTGTCTATCTTTGGGTTTTCTGCCATTTTGATGCAGTCTGCAACGGCCATATTGTGGATCAAGGCGATTGGCGCTGTTTATCTATTTTACATTGGGTGTAAGGCGATTTGGGGAAGTTTTACCAAGCAACAAGCCGACGTAAATACAGCGCAACACGTGTCAAAACCTCAGCAGCCTATCAAATCAATGACCGAAGGATTACTCACTCAGTTATTCAATCCAAAGGTCTCGTTATTTTATCTCGCTGCATTTCCGCAGTTTATATCGTTTGATCAAAATTATATTGCAGATGCGTTTTTGTTGGTCTTCATTCACAGCACAATCATCGCCTGTTGGTTCATGGGTATAGCCCTTTTGTTAACGCGAGCGAAAGCACAACTCAAGCAATCTAACGGTAAATGGATACAACGGTTGTCAGGCTCTTTACTGATTTACTTTGGTGGTGCGTTGTTATCGCAAAAATCATAACCCCATCGTCTGTTTAAAGAGCTGGAACTTCGCTTCTATCTCCTTTTTCGTAAAATGAGGCGTGAACTGACTTAGAAAATATTGGTAGTAATTTCGGGCCTTTTCATTCCCTTTTTCATGTGCGAAGCGCAGCCAAAGTAACCCTTCTAGGTCAAGTCTGGGCTCACCAGATGGTTGCTCTAGTAATTGAACACCAACATACATCGCACTTTCTGGATGGCCTTTCAATGCAGCTCTTTTGTAATATTTTGCAGCAATTTCAGCATCACGTGGCAAGTACAACCCCTTATCCGTCAACTCAGCCACATAAAAGTTACAGGTAACACATGATTGTGATGCAGCCAACTCACAAGTCAGTTGTGCAACCGCGTATTGTTTCGCATGGAAAGTATCCTGGCAGTGTTTTTTCATGAGTCGGTAAAACGCCATAAAGGCATGTTCATCTGAAGGATAAGTCTTCAATGTTTCCAATAGATATTGAAACTGCGGTCGTTTGATCAGCTCAAGCGTATATCGAATGCGTCCTAATAAATCTTCTCGCAGAAGTTTCTGCAAGTCCATTGCTTCTTTCGTGATTTCAGTTTCAATCCCTTGTTGATGTTCCTGTTGATGAGCAGCCATGAGACCGCCTGGATAAAGCCGATAGATTGTCTCAATCTCTTTCTTCCCTAGATACGCCGTAATCTTGGATCGAAATAGCTGGCGCTCATACGCCTGAAAATCAACTTGCTCAAAGTGTTTGGCAATTTTTAGTGATAAATATCGAAGTGTTTTACGCCGTAATTTTTCTCGCTCTGCAAAGTAGGCTTTGCCTCCCATCATGTCGTAAGCAGCCAGGGCCATATCGCCATGTTTGGTCTTTTCCGCCATCACAGCAAAGCCAGTCAAGGTAAAGCAAATGAGAAAGAAGATCCGACACATCGTCCTATATTGCTGGGTATCATTGATGCTAAAGATAGTTGAAGGAATTCAAAAACACACGCAGACCTGCCATCCAATCGCATTCGAGAATATAGAGAAGATATACCTCTCAGTGTGGTTAAAAGAACCCTGTCACTTTTAATCGCGATGACAATCCAATTGCTGGCTACACACCTCAGGTATCTATGTCTCACCCTCCAAATGGAGGATGTTGATAGATAGGAAGTAAAAAAGAGGAAAGGTAAAAATGAAAAAGGGACATCATTGCGGAGTTATCGGAGAAGAGCAATGTTGATCGATTGAACCACAAAAAGGCGATAAACGAAAAATGCAGCCGAAGCACAGCTGCATTGGAATTGAGGTCGATAGGTAAATACCCTATCTATGTTCACAACAGAATGCAGCGATTGAAAAATCGCACGCTGCATCTGTTGCTAAGAAGCGCTTAGGATCTGCGTCTTCTTAGTCCGACAAGTGCAAGTAATGCACCGAACATGCCGAACATAGAACCACTATCGTCGTTTTTCTTAGCTTTTGTAGTTGGAGTTGGGGTTTTCGGCTTAGGCGCCTTAGCCTCCGCAACAGTGAGCTTTATAGTCTTAATGTAGTTTAGGTCACCAGCAGTTGCTGTTACTTTTGCTTCCAGCTCAGCACCAGCTTTTGCTTCTTTAGAAACCTCAACGGTTACCTCAGCAGTGCCTTCACCTTCAACGATTGTTAGACCTTCTGGTAGTTCCCACTTGTATGTGAACTCTGCACCTTTAGGCGCATTTGCCACATTTGCAGATAGCTTCACTTTCTCACCTGCTTTTGGCGCAGCTTTATCAGTCTTAGCCGTTAGCATTGGTTTTTGTGGCTCATCTGCTTTAGGAACAGTCAGCGTGACAACTTTTTCAACTGCTTTGCCGTCGATTGTGACAGTCACAGTCGCGTTAAACGTTGCACCTTCTGCTGCTTCTGCTGCAACTTTCACTTTCGCTTGCGCTGCATTTTCACCTTCAATAATCTCAAGGCCTTCTACAACTTTCCAAGTGTAAGCGACTGTCGCACCTTCTGACAGGTTGTTGACCGTTGCGTTTAAGACAACTTCTTCACCCGCTTTAGGAGAAGCGTTTTCTGCTGCAGCTATGATTGTAGGAAGAACAGCTGGCGTATCTTGAATGATAATCGGGATGATATCTTCATTTTCACGAAGCGTATTTGCTTCAGAAACATGCAATTTAAGAGAGTACTTTTTGGTTGCATCTGCATTTTCAGCAAGAATAACTTTCACAGTTTCCTGGTCAGCATTGACAAGGGTAATTGAGTTCGTTGGATCTTCGTTTACAGACCAAGTGTAAGTCAATACATCAATGGCATTCTCAACATCAACTTTGATATCGTCGCGTATCTGACCCGGCACGAAATCAAATTCTTTATCGGAGATGTACATATCTGCAATTGTTTTCACATCCGAAGCAATATAGCCTGTGAACGGTGCCGCAATGTCTTTTGCATCCATTTCATATAGCTCATGCTCAGCAGGTGTCATCGTGACAAGAACATATTTCGCTTCAGCATTCAGGTTTACACCACCGTTTAAGGTTTGTGAAGCTTGAAGCTCACCAAGCGTCAAGAACTCTGCAGAATCAGCCATTGGCATCGTTGCTGTATTTGCATACTTCATTGTCACATTTTGCATACGTGTACCATCAAGGTTCACAGCAGAAAGGCCACGCGCCTTTTGACTTCCAAGAAGAGGTAATGCAAACGAAACTGTATTCGTATTTTCAAATACTGTATTAGTTTTACCGGAGTCAACTTTAGCAATTTCTTGTGGAATATACCTTGCCCAGATATCGATCACTTTAGAAACCGCATTGTCAGGGGAGACACTCTCAAGAACTGGTGTTCTTAGATTGAAACCTTTCTCAAGTAAGACCATGTCACCAACACGAAGGTTTGTATGTCTGTTACCTGCAATAATCTGATGTGCTTTCACACCAAGCGGTAAGATATGTGTGTTGTGTTCTAATGTATCTTGTTTGAAGAATACATTCTTGATTTGGTTACCAACAATACTATGGCCAACCCAAGACTCTGTAGCATCTTTTTGAATGAAGTTATGGTATGTTTCAAGGTAGTCTGGGATACCATCATTATCGATTGTATCTGCAAACGCTTGATAACCACGTGCATTTCTTGGTTTTTCTTCAAGGTCAGTTGTTCCACCGATCATGAATTCATTAAACTTAAGGCGTGAGTACCCTTCATCAGACTCATGCTCATGGAGTCCTTTCACGACAAAAATATCGAAGAATTCAGTCTCAGCAACATCTCTTGGCTCACCAACACGCTGTCCATCTTCTACGTCTTGTACTTGGAATTCTGCTGTACTTTCTACACGAATAAGACCGTGTGCTTCATTACCAATGTACTTACTTAAGAAGTCTCTAAACTCAGTTGAGGACTCGTGAGAATTGATTAACTCACCTTTGGTTCCATCAGCATTGAGTTTATAGAAGCTGTATGTGATTTTATCTGTTAAAAGACGTCCTGGTGTATGCTCGTCTTCCACAGTCACAATTTCATCACCAATAATGAGACGTTTGGTTAAAATTGTCTCAATACTTACCATTGCAGACGCTTCAATCACTGGATATCCAGCAACAGAGGTTAGCATTTTGGTTTCTTGTGGTGTATTAAATGCCATGTAACCGCTTTTTTCGTCACGCGTTTGGATATTACCACTTCCATCACGAAGTACTTGGCCATCTTCACCAAATAGCGGCACTTGAACAACGCGGTCGATTGGCTTACCAGTTGCTTCTTCAGTTTGAACACCGAAGACACGTCGCTCAACATTCTCATCATGGTCATCATTGATAACATCAATGTATACCTGCTGGTAACGCGGGTCTGTGATTTGCTGCTCATCTGCAACGACACGCGCAAGACGAAGGTGCTTCAAGTAACGGTTTTTGGTTTCTGCATTGTTAGTTATATCACCAACACGGATTGGATCTTCAGCCGGATCTTCTGGCTCTTCTGTGCCATTACCGTTGCCATTTTCATTACCTGGGTCGACATCATTGAGTGTTACAAGTGTTTCATTGATACCACTTACAACTGAAATACGGTCATGATCAAGTAACTCAAGTTTGACAGCAGTTGCGTCATGGTCATAGAAGCTCACTTCAACAAAGTGCTCTAGTCCATTATCATTGTTGATTGAATCAGCTGTATTCGCATTATCTTCTGTTGTCAGCTGACTATTCAATTCAATCGTCTCAATATAGGACTGACGTGCAGTACCAGGATATGAAACGCGAACACGGACAATACTGTCGTTCGTAAAATCAATTTTGTCAGTAAAGTACAAACGAACCGCTTGACGCAAACCTGCATCTTGAATATTGCGATCAATACGTAATGCTGGAGATAGGAATGTTGCAATTGGTGCAAAGACATTCTTATCAGAGGCAAGACGCTTCGATTGCTTGACAGAGTCAGTTACCTGCCAGAATAAAGTCTCGTTATGAACAATTGGTGCTGGCATATCAGCATCGATGATATCTTTTAGTTTAATACCATTCGCTGTATCTTCGCCGTGAATCAACGTTGGAATAAGATTATCAACCCCATCCGCTGCATCAATACCATATAGGTAACCACTTGTTGCACGATTTAGGTCAAGGTTAGAGACAACACTGTAATAGCTAGAAGCATTCAGCTTACGAACAGCACCTTCTTCAACTAATACTGGTTTCGCATCAGTGATGTTATAAACGAAGTGCTTTACAGCTTCATTACCAGAAAGGTCTTGTACTTTCCAGAAGATTGGCGTTTTACGGCCTTCATAATTACCTGGTAGGCTTAATACGCTGTTATCTTCGTTGAATTCTATCCAGTCTTTAGAATCAAGTGAGAACCATACTTTTAACTTGTTTTCTTCTGTACCTTCATCAGCAAGTCTTGGACGAGTTAACGTCGTGACTGACTGCTTCTTCACTTCGTCATAAGCAACTGTTAAATCAACACTTGTAGGTGCAGCCACTTCTGGTTTCTTCGCTGCAACAAGCTGGATTGAAGCATCTGTAGTGTAAACTGTATCTGAGTTATTTTCAGTTGCTGAAATGACCACCTTATAGTTAGCTGCATTTGAAGCAAGCTTGTCAGATAAAGTGATATTAATATCATTTGCTCCAAGAACTGCATTAAATTGGTCATCCGCCAATTCAATTTCGTTGTCTTCTTCTACTTTATAGACAGCAACAGTTCTATTCGCAGGCAAGTCACTCCAAGCCTTTGCCTGGTTTGCTTGGTCTTTTAGGTTTTCAGTGTTTTCAATCTCTAAAGTAAAGCTGAAAACAGAGCCAACCTGAGCTTCATAAGCAGTGCGGCCATTGTCTAGCTTTGGTGAGGAAATTTCTACAGCAGAAGCTACTGTAGAGTAAGCCATCGCACATGCAGGGACTGCTGCGATTAAAGCGCGGGTAAGTAAGTTAGTTTTGAAACTTTTCGTTTCCATTATTCGCATTCTCCTAAGCGATACTATCTTCCGTCTCCTACATCTATGTAGAAGTTGAAGTGTATGAATATACAAATATGGTGATTAAAAAATCCAGGACATTATAGAAAAAAGAAAACAACAATCAATTAAATTATTGAAATAATTCAACTTTTTACAAACAAAACCCAATTTAGAAACTGAAGATTGATCAAGAAAAAACGAATAAGAACAGAAATTTTAATTTCATTTATTTTGCGAGTGAATTTTGATCGATTGCAATTTTCTTCCATTTCTTGGACTCAAAAAAACTACGAGGGAGATACAAGATTAAACACATGAACCCTTATTGGGAAAATAAAATAATACTATTTGAGTATGTATACTACTTTTTTACCATATGAAAGTGATCATTCAGTGATCTTAAATGTTATTTCATACCTAAAAAAACAACATAAAAGCAAGCCAAATAAAAACAATTGAATAACAAGTGAAACCAAAGATCACAAAAGTGATAATGTTGATTTAAATCAACACGTAGATTGACCCAATCTCAAAATAGCGCCTGTTTTATATACAAACTTTTCAATCTAAATTTTCAATCTCTTTTTCTAATGTTGCACTCCCTTAGGAACTGTATAAAATCACAGTATGCGTAAAATCATTCATTTAGATATGGACTGTTTTTTTGCCGCTGTGGAAATGCGAGATAACCCAGCATATCAAAACATGCCTATTGCAGTTGGTGGACAAGGACGGCGAAGTGTTTTGTGTACTTGTAATTACCCTGCAAGACAATTTGGAGTGCGATCTGCAATGCCTAATCATCAGGCACTGCAACTATGTCCCACATTAATCATATTGCCGATACGGATGCAGGACTATCGAGATGTCTCCAAGAAAGTCTTTTCTATCCTGCATCGTTACACACCGCTGGTTGAAGTCGTCTCAATCGATGAGGCCTATCTGGATGTCACGAATTGCCCTCTCAATGGTGGCAGCGCCACTTATATCGCAAATGCGATTCGTCATGATATTTACCAAGAAACACAGCTCACTGCTTCAGCTGGCGTTGCACCCAATAAGTTTCTTGCCAAAATCGCCAGTGATGAGAATAAACCAAATGGGCAATTCGTGATCACACCTGAGACGTTGCATGAGTTTGTTCGCACACTCCCACTTGAGAAAATCCCAGGCGTTGGTAAGGCAACAATAGAGAAGCTCCATCAATTAGGGTTATATACAGGGCAAGACGCGATAGACTATGGAGAAACGGCACTCACTGCACGTTTTGGTAAATTCGGTCAACTGATCTTTGAACGTGCTCAAGGCATCGATAACCGGGAAATTGTCCTCTACCGTGAACGCAAGTCTATTGGAGTCGAAAAGACTTTGATAGAAAATATCATCGGCTTCCCTGATTGCTGGCAAACCTTAAAAAGCCTAACCCCAGAACTACAACGCCGTATCGCTCAGAAAAAAGCATTTAATCGAATCAAAAAGCTCGGGGTTAAAATCAAGTTCGCAGACTTTACGCAGACAACCGTTGAGCAACAAGCCGTTGGGCTAGATATGGGCGTGTTTCAAGCATTACTTGAAAAAGGTTTGGCAAGAGATCGTACGCAAGCAGTTCGCCTCATTGGGATCCATGTTGGACTGGAAACGATAAACCAGGAGCAGCAGTTACGTCTTCCCTTAGAGCAAACAACAAGTGAATAAACGAAAAAAGCACCTTGTTCACGATGACGAAACTCAGTGCTTTTTTATGATTGAAATCGAATAGCGTACTATAGATTAATTTTCTCTAATTCAAGATTGGCAACTCTCGGTGCAATTGGAACATAGCCATCTTTTTGAACCACACTCTGTCCTTTCTTAGACAAAATCAACTTCACAAATTCTGCTTGTAATGGTGATAATGGTTTATTTGGGTGCTTATTCACGTACACATAAAGAAAACGTGAAAGCGGGTATTTTCCTGTCGCAGCATTTTCAATCGTTGCATCAACATACTGACCCCCTTTTTTCGATAATGGTACAGCTTTTACACCAGATGCCTTATAGCCAATCCCTGAATAACCAATACCGTTTAATGAAGCAGCAATGGATTGAACAACGGAAGCTGACCCGGGTTGCTCATTCACTGTACTTTTAAAATCCCCTTTACATAAGCCTTTTTTCTTAAAGTAACCATAAGTGCCCGAAACAGAGTTACGGCCATAAAGTTGGAAGTCTTTCCTTGCCCACTCTCCTTGAAGCCCTAGGTCTCCCCAACGAGTAATATCAGCATAGTGCCCACATTTTCTAGTGCTGGAAAATATTGCATCCACTTCCTCAATCGTTAGCCCTTTTATGGGGTTATCATTGTTCACAAATACAGCCAATGCATCAATCGCAACTTTAATTGCCGTTGGCTTATAGCCATGTCGACGCTCAAAAGCTTCGATTTCTTTCGATTTCATCTGCCGGCTCATTGGGCCAAAGCTTGAGGTCCCTTCGGTTAAAGCGGGCGGTGCCGTTGAAGAACCTGCAGCCTGGATCTGTACATTCACGTTGGGATAGATCCGTTTAAACTCTTCGGCCCAAAGGGTCATCATGTTCGCCAATGTATCCGATCCAATTGAGGAAAGGTTGCCGGAGATCCCACTGGTTTTTTGGTATTCTTTTAATTCCGCTTCAGTAGAGAAAGCATTTAAACTCGTGAGTGAAGCAAGTGCTAGCGTCGTTGTCATCAGTGAAGAACGTTTCATTGAACTGACTCCATAGTTGTGTCCTTAATTTCGGCAATGGCAGTATCCAGTTGGCGAATGACGATTCTATGTCATTATTATGATACTTGTGTGACAGAGGGCAAGATAGCGTAAGAACGAATATTGAGCAGCTTTAATGGAAGTGAACAGCGACTTTCAGCACAAAGTATGATTCAATGCACTGAAAGTCATTCTATCGGATTACTCGCGCCGAGCGCGTAGACCTAAGCGTCTAAGCTCGCGTTTTGCGACGCGGCCAGGGATTGGTAACAATCCGTGTTTTTCCACATGGGACTGACCTTCTAAAGAAAGGATGATTTTAAGAAACTCGGCTTCTCCTGCTGGGATTTTCGTTTTTGGCTTTTTATTGATATATACGTATAAATAACGGCCTAACGGGTATTTACCAGTCACGATGCTTTCTAAGTTTGGTTCGATCATACGTCCATCTTCATCCGATACCGGGATCAGCTTGTGATTCCCTGGCGGGATATCACCTAAACCCGCATAACCAATCCCGCCTTTGTCTTTATCAATGGCTTTAATGATGTCAACTGGGTGAAGAAACTCTTTCACATGACTTGCATATTTGCCTTTACAGAGTGCTTTTTTCTTAAAAAAGCCATGTGTGCCTGATGTCTTAGGCCGACCAAAAGGATGCACCTTCTCATTTTTAATCGCACCTTTTTTGACGATTTGCCCCCAACTCGTAATGGCTTTACTACCACCACACTTGCGGGTCGAAGAAAACATTGCATCTAATTGCTCAATCGAAATACCAAGAATACTGTTACTTTTGTGAACGTAGATACCCACCGCATCAATCGCAACCCGGATCGCCACAGGCTTATAACCAAATTTCTTTTCGAACTGCTGTACTTCTTTCTGCTTCATTTTTCGGCTCATCGGGCCAAATTGAGCTGACTTATTGATGAGTGCAGGTGGCGCAGTGCCAGACCCTGCCGATTTTATCGAAATTGATGCCCCTGGGTGATGCTTTTTCAGCACCGCAGCCCATTCTTTCATCACAGGATCAAGCGTGTCAGAACCCGATGAACTTAATTTTGCCGTAATAGCTTGTTCTTTCTTATATTTTGGTAAACTTTTATCCAGTGCAAATGCCGAGGGGGACTCTGACAGAGTCAATCCAACAAACATTGCTCCAATTACCGCTAGTTTTATCATGCCGGCACCCTTAAGCCTATCTGATTCCACTCAGGAAATGGTGAATGATTCACTTCATAAACCTGAAGAAAATAACTTATTTACAAAATATTACAACCTTTTCAAGGTAATTTCGCGTAAAAGCATTCAGATCTCCGAAATAATCATGATTATTCCGCAATAAATGCCTGTTCTTCCTTCTCTTTCACCACCAACCCCTCCGGTAGGGCAAAACGAAAACAGCTTCCATGACCTACCTGGCTTTCAATCTGTAAACTTGATTGATGCCGGGAAAGCACATGCTTTACTATCGACAAACCAAGTCCAGATCCTCCTGTTGAACGTGAACGAGCACGATCAACACGATAAAATCGCTCTGTCAGGCGATGAATATGCTCCGTAGAAATACCATCGCCGTTATCCTTGACGTAAAAGCAAGCTTCCTCTCCCTGCATTTCCCAATAAACATGAACAAGTCCCTGCTCCGGTGTATAGTAAATCGCATTAAATATTAAATTCGAAAATGCACTTCTTAACTCATCTGCAGTCCCGTAAACTTCCAAGCCATCATCAATATGAAATTCCAACTGATGATGATACTCCTTGTTTAACGCTTCGGCTTCCGAATGAATTAAGTGTAGCATCTCTGGTACATTTACCTTCTCTTCAAACGAATGCCTTTTGCCACTTTCAATTCTGGAGAGCACAAGCAGTTGATTAATCAACGTATCCATACGTTTTGATTGCTCTTCCATCATACGATGTGCTTTAGGCCAAATGTCATCTGACGGTGCTGCATCACCGAACATTTCCAGATAACCAGAAAGAACCGTCAGCGGTGTTCTCAGCTCATGTGACACATTGGCAACAAAGTCTCTGCGCATTTGCTCTAATTGCTTCAATTGAGTGACGTCCCTGGCTATAAGTAATAGCTGATCTTCGGCATAAGGCATAATGCGAACTTCAAGAACCTGCTCCGCATTCATTGGTGAATAAATAAGAAGTGGTTGGGAATAATTCTCTTGCTGGGTGTAAGTATTAAATTCTGGATAACGAAGCAGGTTTCTCAAATTCTGCTGGTTGTCTTCCGGCCATTTCAAACCAAAAAATACACGAGATAGTTTATTACACCAAATGATCGTGAAGTCATTTTTTAACACGATTACACCATCCGGCAATGCTTCAGCGCCCTGTCGAAAGCGCCTGATTAATCGTGCAAGCTGATTTCGCTTTTTGCGATTTTTCTTTTGTAATCGATAGATGCCATCATATACACCTTCCCATACACCACGTCCAGTTGGGGTTACATAGGTTTTTCTGAGCCAAAGCCAATCAGCTAAACGAAATAGGTGATTATAATGCCAAAGAAGAAGGCTAACTGATGCACAAAGTAATGCTTCAGCAATGAGGTCGGTTACGACACCAAACACGAAGAATGGAAGAAAAAACAGCAGCACCCTAAAGAATACTTTGCGTTTGGAAAGCAGTCGTATCATACGTCGGTCTCATCGCGCGGAGAAACGGTAGCCAGAGCCTCTCACCGTCTGAACCAACTTATCATGTCCGTGCAACCCAATTGCTTTTCTCAGTCGGCGAATGTGAACATCAACCGTTCTATCCTCAACGTAGACATTCGTTCCCCAAACATGATCTAGCAGCTGCTCACGACTATAGACCCGTTCCGGATGGGTCATAAAGAAATGGAGTAAGCGAAACTCTGTTGGTCCCATTTCAATCTCACCGCTATTGGCAGTGACACGATGTGAGACAGGATCAAGACGTAACCCTTTCACCTCAATCGCTTCGTCCAGACTCGTAGGGGATACACGTCGGATCACAGCTTTGATCCTTGCCATCAGCTCCTTGGGTGAGAATGGCTTTGTGACATAGTCATCTGCACCAACTTCCAGTCCTTTTACTTTATCCTCTTCTTCACCGCGAGCTGTCAACATGATGATTGGGATATTTCGCATCATCTCATCTTGCTTGATCCGCTTCGCAAACTGGATACCGCTCCCTCCGGGTAACATCCAATCTAATAAGATCAAGTCCGGGTAAGGCTCGGTAATCGCCATCATCGCTGTTTCATAATCTCCTGCTTCAACAGCTTGATACCCATTTTGCTCTAAAACAAAAGCCAACATCTCACGGATGGGCGTTTCATCTTCAACAACCAGTATTCGTCTTGCCATGATTGTTTACCTGTAACAAGTGATGTCGGAATTATTGTGCCAAAATATTACACTTTTATGAATACTCGCTTAAAAATGTCATAATTTTTTATTTATCCATTTCAGCGCCATTGTCTTCCTTTCAATACAAATCACAACAAAATAAGCGAAATTAACGCAGATTATGCTATCAAATTTCCAACATTTTTCATAACTGACTTCAATTCACCCACAAAAAAGGCCACCGAAGTGACCTTTTTCTGATTTCAAACCAAATATATTTGACTTAAAACTTATGTACAATACCTAGTGTAAAGTAGTCTTTATCGTCATCTTTCGCGTCAGTATCCACATCAAGCATCGTGTAGTAAGCACGTGCTTTGGTCATTTTACCCAATTTATAGTCGATACCGCCGGTGACGATGAATGGGTCATTGTCTTTCGCACCGTCTTTCCCTTCCATTGTTTGGAATTGAAGGTTTAATGCAACATCACCAATCTTATACTGGCCATTCACTAAATACCCCATATAGTCTTCAGATTTTGCACCTGGGGCCACTTCAGATTCTTCTTGCGTTTGTACGCCAAGACCAAGCCTAAAGCCAGCAAATTTTGCATAACCAAGGGCACGAATAATATCCATACCATCGACTTCACTGTCGTACGATAATGCAGCATAGAACATTTGCTTTTTCAACTTTGCATCACCAAGCATTAATGCAAGTGAGAAACCATCTTTTGCATCTTTATCACTCGACCCCTCGGTAATATAGGTCAAACCAAACTGAGCCATGTCTGCAAATTTAGGTGATTTATATGTCAAGCTATTTCCAGAGCGATTTTCTCCTTCCCAAAGGCTCTTAATATCAGCTTCATGATCGCTGTAGAGATCGAGTTTCCCTTGAGATTGCTTGACCATGGTATCATTGCGGCCAAGTAAGAAAGTACCAAAACCACCCTTTAGACCAACATACTGGTTACGGCCTTTAATATGATTGTCTTTAGAGTCTTTTTTATCAGACATATCGACTTCAAATTCCATTTTATAAACTGCTTTGAGCTTGCCACCTAAGTCAGCGTCACCCTTCACACCAAAACGAGAAGCGTAGCTTTTGACATCAGAATAGCCACTTTCTTCTTCTGGCGTAGCCGGATCATTACCTTCGTCAACATATCTCAACCCTAAATTTGCTTTACCATAAACGTCAACGTTAGCGGCCATTGCTGGTGCCATGCATGCCATTGCCAAAGCTGCCGCAACAGATGTTTTTAGTAGTTTCATTACCATACCCTTTTTGAATTATTTCGTGAGAATGCAAATTGCCTCAAATCCGTGCGCACATTCTGGCAAAGATTGATGACACTTTCATTTCAACCATCATAAAACTTATGTAAAACAGAGCCTCGACGCGGATGTTAACGGATTGAATGTTGAACAGCAATTAGAACAAAGAGGGAAATTCAGTAGAGATAGGAAATTGCCTCATCCGGCTAACTCATTATTTTTTATGCAAAAAATAACCCAAAAAGAAAGATGCATGAATGAAAAGGATATAATGTAATGAAAAAGTTGTAAAAATATCGCGTATTGTTGAATACGAAGCACAGAGAAGTATGAATAAAAAGAAGTATTTTCAAAAGTCTATATAGAATGACGTGATACAGATAGAGGTGCCGAAGCAATTCCAACACCTCTTATCATCAATCAGCTTTAACCCTGAACAAATTCAACACCCTTCTGGATGTCTCCTTTCAGTGTATCAAGCATATCTTCTAGAGCCTTTTGCTCGTATGCACTCAAAGATCCAATAGAAAGCAGTTCTTCTACACCTTCTTTGCCCAGTTTCAATGGCTGTGCAAAGAATGTAGCGTGCTCACCATCACCTTCAACATAGGCATACTCAACCACGTTTTCACCCTTCATTGCACGAACAAGTGATAGGCAGAAACGTGCAGCAGCCTGACCCATCGATAATGTTGCTGAACCGCCACCAGCTTTCGCTTCAACAACTTCTGTTCCTGCGTTTTGAATGCGGTGAGTCAATTGCTCAATCTCATCATCAGAAAATGAAACACCTTCAACTTGAGAAAGCAGTGGTAAAATCGTTGTGCCACTATGTCCACCAATCACAGGAACTGTGATTTCAGCAGGGTTTAAACCTTTCTTTTCAGCGACAAAAGTTTCTGCACGGATCACATCCAATGTTGTCACACCAAAAAGTCGCTTTGGATTGTATGTGCCAGCTTTTTTGAATACTTCAGCAACAATCGCAACCGTTGTATTGACTGGGTTCGTAATGATACCAACCATCGCATTTGGACATTGTTGCACAATCTCTTCTGCAAGTGTTTTTACAACCCCCGCATTCACATTGAACAAGTCTGCACGGTCCATACCTGGTTTACGCGGTACACCTGCAGGGATCAAAACCACGTCTGCATCTTTGAGTGCAGGCGCAAGGTAATCTTTCGAATAACCCTTTACATTTACATCAGTCGGGATATGACTTAAATCAACAGCAACGCCAGGGGTAACCGGAGCGATATCAAACAAAGAAAGCTCGCAACCCGCGGGTAACTGAGTTTTAAGAAGAAGGGACAGAGCCTGACCGATACCACCAGCGGCACCTAAAACGGCAACTTTCATTTTGATTCTTCCTCATGAAGGTGGGTTAAAAAACCTATCAACCATACTGAATAATCGGAAAAAAAACAATGTTGCAGCAATTTTTGCACTTCAAATGCCGGAATATAGCACTGGAAAGTGTAAAGCGGCGAGATAATTTAGTAAAATTGAATAATCGTGCTTAACCTTCGTATAACAGTAAGTAGAGTAAACATGTCCACTCAAGACAAACAAAAAAATTTAATCAAAGCATTTAAAGCACTTCTAAAGGAAGAGCGCTTTGGTTCCCAAGTCGAAATCGTCGAAGCTTTAAAATCACAGGGTTTTAATAACGTCAGTCAATCCAAGGTGTCTCGGATGCTGAGCAAATTTGGTGCAGTTCGAACCAGAAATGCGAAACAGCAAATGGTTTATTGCCTGCCACCAGAGTTTGGTGTTCCAACGGCGAAAAGTCCACTCCGTCAACTCGTTCTGGATATCGTCCATAACAATGTCATGATCATCATTCGAACCAGTCCAGGTGCAGCACAATTAATCGCACGCCTATTGGACTCTCTCGGAAAAGCAGAAGGTGTACTTGGTACGATTGCAGGTGATGACACAATATTTATCGCACCAGAAAACACAGATAATATTGATGAGACGCTCGCAAAAGTAAAAGAGTTGTTTGAAACGGTTTAATTTCCCATTCCTCCCCTTTTTTGTAGAAACGCAATCGATGGCGCAAAGAATGCTGCGCCCGATTCCGCTTGTGCAAAATCGAGTAAATGGTCGTAATTCCCCTGGCCATCACCATAGACCCTGCTGCGTAATACCTTCGCGTATGCGTCACCACTTGCGCAGCAGCTGACAATCATGACGCCTTGTTGCTTCATGTCACCATAAGGCATACTTTCGATCAACACCTCTGCCGGCGCATCACTATCCATCATACCAAAACGATACGCATGCGAAGCGCGCAACAAACTCTCAGCCGTTATAAGTTCGTTTTCCAGCTTACTTCGACCATAGATCTCTTCCTGATGTGACATGGGTAAACTTTCCCATTGTTGTAAGTGAAAACAATAGCGTTGCATATGAATATAAGAGCCACCGATAAACTCTGATCGCGAATCATTGACTAAAGCAACTTTTCGTCGTTTTTGCCCCATCAGTTTGCCATTATCTGCAATAAAGCCTGTTAAGTCCCGGCCATCCAAATAACGAAAGCCTATAATCTGCTCAACCAGCTCAACATCTTGACCAAGTAACTGGCATATACGTCGCCCAAAAAGATGATTAACATCATAACGATCCGAGCGAATTTGAATGAAAATATCATAAGGAACCGCAGGCATACTCCGACCTGCTGATTCAAGAACAGGAAAGGGCGCAAGTTCGGGTGGTCGTGCATTTGGATACAAGATATCCCAATAATTCGCGCCAATCGCAATCATCGAACTGAGCATTGACTCTGAGAATTGATCGGAGACCTCTTCAACAAGCGCAGGGAATTGCGCAAGCTTTTGTCTTAAGAGACCTTCTTGTCCATCGACTGCGTTAAATAAAAGGTATACTCCATGAAGGTTTGCCCCTGCACACACCCCTGATTGTTCCCGAGCCATATAATCCTTTCTTTTCATTGTGACACTGCGATAACTATAGCAAGTTCCTGATCTTTCGATCGTAATTATCATTCATAAAGCAACATGCCTTATGCTTTATCTTGGAAAAATGGGAGGTTTTTATCAACGAACTCAGCGGAAACATGATGTCCAACCTCAAAAACATAGCCATTCAACGCTTTCGCCATCAACGTTTCACCTTGGCAAGCAACCTGATAGTGAAAGCCACTGCCAGTAAATATTCTTTTTTCAACAACGGCTTCACCCGTCTCACTTGGTAATAATTGAATATCATCCGGTCTCAAGAATAACTTTCCTGAATGACCCAGTGCATGCCTCTGCGTATCCCGCATCTGAATATCTCCAAACTTTGTAGAGAAGACATGCGGTTGAACAACAGTTGCATCAATGTAAGAGCCGTGTCCCAAAAATTCGGCGACAAACGGACTTGCGGGGTGGTGATAGAGCATCTCCGGCGTATCAACCTGCGCAATCACACCGTGTTGCATGACAGCAAGTCGATCAGCAAAAGCAAAGGCTTCTTCTTTATTATGCGTCACAAATATCGCTGCAACGCCCTGTACCTTAATAATATGACGGATTTCCTCAATCAGAGAAAGCCTAACTTGCGGGTCAATATTGGAAAATGGTTCATCAAGTAACAATATATCTGGCTCGTATGCCAAAGCTCTAGCAATGGCCACGCGTTGTTGCTGACCACCAGACAGTTGATGTGGAAATCGTTTTTCAAATCCAGATAACCGGACTAATGCCAGCATTTCCATGATTTTTTGCAGACGTTCGCGTTTTTTTAGATGCCGAAGACCAAATCCAACATTTTCTGCAATCGTGAGATGTGGAAAGAGCGCATAATCCTGAAATATCATTCCGATATTTCGATGCTCTGGCGGGGTATGGACGGCCGTATCATTCACTGTTTTGCCATTGAGAACAATCGTACCTTGTGAAACAGGATGGAGCCCTGCAATTGCTTTGAGTGTTGTTGTTTTACCACAACCAGAAGAACCAAGCAGGCACAGGATTTCATTTTCATGTAAAGCAAGGTCTAGACCATTGACGATGAGTCTGTCTTGATATTTACACTGTAACTCTTTGATTTGTAACTTCGACATCGTTACCGCCCGTGCGCTTCAATATTTCGATTAACAACAAATAGTGGGATCAAACCCACACCAACAATGAATAATGCTGCCAATGCTGATAATTCCAGTTGCTCATCACTGACATATTGATAGATATAAGTGGCAAGTGTCTGATAATCAAATGGCCTTAAAAGCAGTGCCGCTGGCAACTCCTTCATCGCTTCAATAAAAATCAAGAGTCCCGCGGTCAGACAACCCCGCCTTAATAAAGGAAAGTGAACCTTATACATCAACTGAAATCGGTTGAGTTTCATGGTTCTGCCTGCCATATCTATGGATGGAGACACTTTGGCTAAGGTATTTTCCAGCGTACCAACGGCAATCGCGTTAAACCGAACAACATAGGCAAATGTAATCGCAAAAACAGTTCCGCTGAATATCAATCCAGGTTGCCAGTCAAACCATTGTCCGAACCAGTGATTGACCTGATGATCGAGTAAAGTCAATGGGATCAACACACCAATGGCCAAAACAGTCCCTGGAATTGCATAGCCTGTCGAAGCGAGTTGTCCCGGAATTTGCTGTCCTTTTTGTTGAAAGAAACGTTGAAAAATAACCAAACCAACACTCAAGGCAATACAAATCAAACTCACAATAGTAGCGACCTGAAAACTGTTCCATGCATGAGAAAGAAAATCGAATCGCCAATTTTCTGCGGCATAAATGACTGCATAATAGACCAATACACCTACAGGTATAAAAAATGATAACAACAAGATGAGCATTGAAACGCCAGCAGCCAACCAGCCAAACCCACCTGTTAATGTATACATTGCCTTTTTTTCTCTGGCCATCGTGTCATGCACTGCGCGTTGCCTGCGCCCCACCTTTTCAGCACCAATCAGTAAAAAAATCATTAAGAGCATCACACAGGAAATTTTCGCCGCTGCACCAAGGCTAGAATGATCAATCCAAGTGTCATACACAGCCGTCGTGAGTGTATTCACCGAGAATAAGTGAACTGTGGCAAAATCAGCCAATGTTTCCATGCCAATAAGTGCCAGTGCTGCGACAATCGCGCCTCTCGCCATGGGTAAAGAAACTCGAATAAAGCTCTGCCAAGGTGAGTGCTGCATGACGCGGCTCGCTCGAATCAAGTCGTATGAATGTTCCAACCAGAATGAACGTAAAATCAGATATAAATAAGGAAAAAGAACGAGAGATAGCATCAATACTGCTCCAGCCAGAGAGACAATATCGAAAAACCAATAATCCTGCGGTGACTGCCAACCAAACGTTTGCCTCAACCAAACCTGAATCGGCCCAGCATAGTCCAATAACTCCGTATACACTGCTGCAATCAAATATGCAGGCATTGCAAGGGGCAACATCAGTGACCAAGAAAAAAAGCGCTTGAGTGGGTACTCACACATAGCATTGAGCCACGCGAGTGGAATAGCGATGAAGGCGCTGAAACACAACACACCAACCAATAACAGGATAGAATTCGTCAGATAATCCGTAAAAACGGTATTCCATAAATGAACAAAAAGTTCATTATCAGGAGAGAGGCTTTGAAAAAAAAGCGCAAGAAGTGGAAGCGACAGGAGTATGCCTGCCGCCCAAGAAAAGCTATGCCAAGCTGTAATACGTACTCGGTTCATTAAAGATCAAACTTAACCTCGTCAACCAGCTTTAGTGCAGTGACGCGATGCTTACTAATTTCAGATATCGCGATGCTGTCTTCCTTAAATTTCCCCCAAGATGCAACCATATCTGAAACTGGAACCCCTTCTTTCACTGGGTACTCCATATTCACAGATGCATAGGTTTCCTGTGCCTGCTTCGAAGATAAGTACTGAATCAAGCGAACCCCATTCGCTTTATTTGGCGCATGCTTTGTCAGGACAACGCCGCTGACATTGATATGTGCACCCCGATCAGCTTGGTTCGGGAAATTAATATTGACGGCTTCTGCCCACGAGCGCTGCTTGTCGTTTTTGAGCATTTTTCCAAGGTAATAGCTGTTGCCTAAAGATAGATCACACAATCCTTCCTTGATTGCTTTGACCTGAGCACGGTCATTACCTTGAGGTTTACGTGCAAGGTTTTCTTTGACGCCTTGCAGCCATTCTTTTGCCTTTGCTTCCCCATGGTGAGCGACCATCGAAGCAATCAGCCCGACATTATACGGATGTTTGCCACTACGCGTACATATTTTTCCTTTATATTTTTGATCTGCCAGATCTTCATAACGGATCTTGTTTGAACCTTTCTGACGATCTTTGGAAGAATAGATGCTACGAACCCGCTTTGTCAGCGCAAACCATTTTCCTTCCGGATCCCTGAAAGATTTTGGAATATTCTTCTCGATGGTTTCATCATGAACGGGTTGAATAAGCCCTTCATCCTGAAGTTGAATCAATTTGCTAAAGTTAGATGTCAAAACAACATCTGCCGGACTAAACTTTCCTTCACGCTTTAACCTTTCAATCAACCCTTTCTTTGCAAAAACAACTTTTGTTTCTATACCTGTTTCTTTCGTAAAGGCTTCAAGAATTGGCTGGATCAGGAAATCCTGACGATATGAATAAATATTGACGGTTTCTGCTGCCATCACTGGCGCAACTGAAGACATGAGACAAAGTAAAGCAATTTTCTTTTTCATGCGGCTCCCCAAGAAAGTATAGAATAATGATAATCGTTATCATTAATTTTAACGCTATCGCGCCTACTTTTCACGGTACAGATACCTTCAATTCCAGAAAATTGATATTCAGGTACAGCAGGAAGAAAGCAGCAACACCAAAAAGTAAAAACAAATATTACAAAAGTTTGGACAACCGAACAGATTGACATTCCCAAAACAACGTTTCAGATTTTTCATATAATCACTGTGAGATATTTCCCACAGATGAGCCATCCATTTACCCACCTTCACGTAAGCAAAAAAACAATCAAACATTTATCCAGATATATATCAATAATTTAAGTCGACAACCCCCCCTCGTTAGACAAAAGTTTGTTTTTTTGTTTCTATCTCGGAGCTATGAGTCACCTAAAGAGGGAAATATGATGAGTGTACTGACGAAGAAAATAAAACCATCTTCATCGTCTGTCATCACATAATTAGAAAAAAAATTACTAAGTCATCAAATAGAGAAGTGATTGTTTTTGGATTGAACAAGCATGTTCAACAATAAACGAACATGGAGAAGGTCAATGCGAAAGATTGATGCATAGCAAGCTACTCTTAGGCTGTCTTTGCTCACTTCATTCAGTACCGACGCTTTTAGCAGCGCTAAGGTTGTTGGTACGGATCAATAGCTCACGAAAGTGTCTATTTTTTCGGTAACTCTGAAGGTTCCGTTGAATTTATAACAATTCTTTTTTCCTACCCTACAAAGCTCTGATTTATCAGAGCTTTTATTCCTAAATCTATTATCATAGAGATATAATGCTTTCTTTGTAAGAGATATCCTACAAAGCCGTAAGATATCTTATTTTCATCTCTCAGTAGTTCACCTCAATAATCAGTATAACCATCTGATTTATATAGACAACCAGGAATTACCCATCTTAGGTTCTAAATTTATTTTTGAATCACAACTCCCATCAAATACTTAGTTTTCGTAAGATACCCCCATTGAAATCAAGCAGCCATTCTTCAGCAGTTTTAGGATGTTGGTTTTAAAAGATAAACAAACACTCGTTTTTTAGAGATTTCGTAGTACTTTAAAAATGTAGTCGGGTGGGTTTATTGCAAGGAGTGTTGTTAAAAGGATATGGATAGAAGTTGTTGCATAAGGATAAGCAGCATTTATGGATGATGTAGCGGTAAGGGCATGAAGCCAGGTAGTAAGCATTGCGGGTTGTAAAGCAGTGTCGCGTTTGATAAAGGATGTAGTATAAGCAAGGAGCTTCGTTCAAAGTTCTGAGAAGGGAGCATGGATTGTTTCCTTCTCTTCCCTTGGCTTTCCTTCTTTCTCAAACCGTTCTCATTAACTTCTATTTCGATGATTTAACTCTTTTAGTTTTTGATTGAGTGATTTTTCCGGCAACCCCCGTTGCCGGTTTTTTTATGCACAATTCACATACAAAAAGTCCACCTCCCGATGCAGAAGATGAACTTTGCTCTACCATCTTGCGCTTAGAAAAAGTCTAAGTATCTACTATTCAACGTACTTCGTACTTGGAAAAAACTCTGGGTAAGCCTCAACCCCACATTCACTTTGATCAACACCTTCAAACTCTTGCTCATCCGTCACACGTAAACCAAACAATGCGTTTAATATTGCCCAAACGATAAAGCTCATCCCAAAAACCCAGACAAAAATTGTTGCAGCACCAACGAGCTGTCCGAAAAAGCTTGCATTTGAATTTGTCAGCGGAACGAGCATCAATCCAAGCAAGCCGATGGTCCCATGTACAGATATTGCTCCAACAGGGTCATCAATTTTACGTGTGTCCAAAAAAACGATAGAAAAAACAACCAAGACGCCTGCGATTACACCAAAACAAGTGGCTTGAAGTGGCGTCGGTGTTGCTGGTTCAGCAGTAATTGCAACAAGCCCTGCTAATGCACCATTTAAAACCATGGTTAAATCCGCTTTTTTGAAGCAAACCCTTGCAACGATTAATGCAGCAATTGCCCCACCCGCCGCGGCTGCATTCGTATTGACGAAAACCATTGCGACCGCATGTGCATTCGACATATCCCCCAATTTAAGGACTGATCCGCCATTAAAACCAAACCACCCCAACCAAAGCACAAAAGTTCCTAGTGTCGCCAAAGGCATGTTTGCCCCAGGGATAGCCTGAATACGGCCATCTTTTGTATATTTTCCATGACGAGGACCTAAGATTAAACCCCCAGCAAGTGCGGCGGCTGCACCAGCCATGTGTACAATTCCAGAGCCAGCAAAATCAGAAAAACCAACATCAGCAAGGGAATACAGACCAAAAACAGGTTCTCCTCCCCAAGTCCAGCTGCCTTCCATCGGATAAATTACGCCTGTCAGCACAACTGCAAACGCTAGAAATATCCAAAGCTTCATTCGTTCAGCAACCGCCCCTGATACGATTGACATCGCTGTTGCAACAAAAACGACTTGGAAGAAAAAGTCGGAGGCTTTGGAATAAATAGCATTCCCTTCAAAACCATTCTCTCGCCCTGCAAATTCTTCCAAGGTCTTTGTGACATCCGGGGCTGTGATTTCAGATAAAAACCAGCCACCACCATACATGAGGTGATAGCCACACATCAGATACATCACACATGCAATCGCGTATAATGCGACATTTTTGGTTAAGATTTCTGTTGTATTCTTGGCACGAACCATCCCGGCTTCCAACATGGCGAAACCGGCTGCCATCCACATGACAAGTGCACCACAGATCAGAAAATAAAACGTATCTAAAGCATATTGAAGATGAAAAATTTGCTGTTCCATCATCGCCTCCTATATTGCTTCCATATCAGTTTCACCAGTTCGGATCCGGACAACTTGTTCCAAGTCCATTACAAACACTTTGCCATCTCCCACTCGCCCGGTATGTGCGACGCTCATCAACACATCCAAGATCCGATCCACCTGCTCAGCCTGAGCTGCGATCTCCAGTTTTACTTTCGGCAAGAAATCAACTTGGTACTCCGCTCCCCGATATAGTTCCGTATGACCTCGCTGGCGGCCAAAGCCTTTGACTTCTGTGACTGTCATCCCATCAATGCCTGCTTCGGCAAGGGACTCTCGTACATCCTCAAGCTTAAATGGCTTGATAATTGCGCTGATTAGTTTCATCGCATCGCTCCTATTGACGACCAATCTAGCGAGAATAAAGAAAGGAACGTGCCAAGATGAATATAATATTTAAATTCAATAGGTTAAACAATGCACACAAGTGACTGTTGATTTAAAATTCACCAAATTAGGGAAAGAAAAAATGATACTGCCCCATCTTGGCGCAGCATTATTGAGTTCATTTGGAAGGTGAGAAAACGATTAAAATAGATAGGTCGGGTTTTTCAGATATCTTTCCAGTTTTTGATAAAACTGAGCAATATGCCAACCATCCATCATCCCATGATGGACTTGTACAGAGACGGGCATATCAATGATGCCATCCTTCGATTCGATTTTACCCCAGGAGATTCTTGGGATGGTATCTGGTTCTTTCATATTAACTGGGTGGGTAAAAGAAGTGAAACGAAGCCAAGGTAAGCATGAAGTAAACATGCAATCATCTCTCGTCGCATCAAATTCCAGCGTCACCTGTGGTTTGACGCGTGCTTTTTCTTTTTTCACAGCCTGATGAAATAGTTCAAACTCGAGTTGATGTTTCACCTCAGCAAAACTAAACAAGGGCTCTTGTTCTGTCATCACAATAAATCCAGGGTGGATCACCTCATGTTCAATGATCTGATCTCCACGGATCCGTTGTCGAAACTCAGGAATTTCATTTGCAGCACGGGAAATCGCATAGAGGATAAAAGAAAAAATTGAATACTTGTGCGATTTTACAAATGGCACAGCAGCAGAAACATCAACATTGGCACAGAAACCAACATAAGGAAAGTCTTTGCCAGCGTATATATCAAAATGCTGGCGGCGTGGCCAATCAGCCATCTCAATGATTTTCATACAGCAACCAAATCAATAAAAGGAGCCACGCATCCTAACACTATTTTGCTAATTTAATACAGTCTCACGACTACATAATATCAAGGTTAATTTGATACAAAATCACGCCATTCTTTCATCATATGAGTAAAATCCGTTAACCCACACGCAGAGGTCATTCCATTTTCATCCACAGATAAAGGTTCTCCAACTCTCTCAATGGCCAGTGCCAGATCTGAGTCAGATTGAGCAATATTATGATTGACCAAAGCATCCAAATGATTCAGGCTCAGACTGATTTCTTTCCCGCGGATCACCGTATCATCACCTTGTCCATTCAGGTTTGTTGCGGTATCGAGTACTTGATCGATATTTGAAACGTCATCACCAACTTCATCCAGTAACCAGCGGCCGAACAGCTCATGTTCTTCGGAAAACTTCGCGTGATAGCCGCCATTCACACGATCATGCATAAATTCATATTCCATCGTTTGATTCCTCTTCAAGCCTTTCGTCATGCCTTTTTGGATCATATTCTGAGTGTAGAAAAAAAAGCCCTGTAGTGCGACTACAGGGCTTTTCATTTTAATACTAATTCCGTATTTATACAGTCAGTTTTTATACCGCTTGCTGAATGATCACATCATCCGCCTTTTTGGTATATTCCGACATTTGATGGAAATTGAGATAACGGTATGTATCTGCCGCTGTTGCGTCGATTTCTTTTGCGTAAGCAAGGTACTCTTCTGGTGTTGGTAATTTACCGACAATAGAAGACACTGCAGCAAGCTCAGCGGATGCAAGGTACACATTTGCACCTTTACCAAGACGGTTTGGGAAGTTACGCGTTGAAGTTGACACAACGGTTGCATTATCTGCAACACGCGCCTGATTACCCATACATAGTGAACAACCAGGAATTTCGATACGCGCACCTGTACGTCCAAAGATACCATAATAGCCTTCTTCCGTAAGCTGAGCCTGGTCCATCTTCGTCGGTGGTGCAATCCAAAGACGCGTAGGAATAGTGCCGTTGAATTTATCAAGCAATTTACCCGCTGCACGGAAGTGACCAATATTCGTCATACAAGAACCGATGAAAACTTCATCGATCTTATCACCTGTCACTTCTGAAAGAAGACGCGCATCATCAGGATCGTTTGGTGCACATAAGATTGGCTCTTTAATATCAGCCAAGTCAATGTCGATAACCGCTGCATATTCCGCATCCGCATCACCACGCATTTGCTGTGGATTTTCAAGCCATGCGACCATCGCTTGAATACGTCTTTCGATTGTACGACGGTCACCATATCCTTCCGAAATCATCCACTTCAACATGACGATGTTTGATTCAAGATATTCTGTAACTGAGTCATCCGACAATGTGATTGTACAACCAGCCGCACTTCGCTCTGCTGATGCATCAGATAGTTCGAATGCCTGCTCCGCAGTTAAATGCTCAAGACCTTCGATTTCTAATACACGGCCAGAGAAGATATTCTTCTTGCCTTGCTTCTCTACAGTGAGTAGACCTTGCTGGATTGCATAATAAGGGATTGCATGAACCAAATCACGCAAAGTAATTCCTGGTTGCATTTCACCTTTAAAACGAACCAATACAGACTCAGGCATATCCAGAGGCATTACGCCTGTCGCTGCTGCGAAAGCAACAAGGCCAGAACCTGCAGGGAAAGAAATACCAAGTGGGAAGCGTGTGTGTGAATCACCACCGGTACCAACAGTGTCTGGCAACAACATGCGGTTCAACCAAGAGTGAATAACCCCATCACCTGGACGAAGTGAAACACCTGCACGGTTCATGATGAAGTCAGGCAATGTATGGTGTGTATTTACATCAACTGGCTTCGGATAAGCGGCTGTATGACAGAAAGACTGCATGACCAAATCAGCTGAGAAGCCAAGACAAGCTAAGTCTTTGAGCTCATCACGCGTCATCGGTCCAGTTGTATCCTGAGAGCCAACAGTTGTCATTTTTGGCTCACAGTACTGACCTGGACGAATACCTTCAACACCACACGCTTTACCAACCATCTTCTGCGCAAGCGTATAGCCTTTACCTGTGTCAGCAACCTGAACAGACGCGCGGAAAACAGTCGATGGCTCTAGGCCAAGTGATTCACGCGCACGCGTTGTCAAACCTCGACCGATAATCAGTGGAATACGGCCACCAGCACGGACTTCATCAAGCAGCACATCTGATTTGAGAGTGAACTCAGACATCACTTCATCTGTACCATGACGCTTGACGACACCTTCATATGGGAAAATATCAATCACATCACCCATATTCAGTTTGCTCACGTCCAGCTCGATTGGTAACGCACCTGAGTCTTCCATTGTATTGAAGAAGATAGGTGCAATTTTACCTCCTAGACATAAGCCGCCAGCGCGTTTGTTTGGTACATTTGGGATATCTTCACCCATGAACCATAATACGGAGTTTGTCGCAGACTTACGAGAAGAGCCCGTCCCAACAACATCACCAACATAAACCAGCTGATGACCTTTTGCTTGTAGCTCTTCAATTTGTTTGATTGGACCAACCGTTCCTTCTTGATCTGGCTTGATGCCATCACGTGGCATTTTAAGCATAGCCAATGCATGAAGAGGAATGTCCGGACGAGACCAGGCATCTGGTGCTGGAGACAAATCATCTGTGTTTGTTTCGCCAGAGACTTTAAAGACGGTCATTGTGAGCTTTTCAGCTATTTCTTGACGCTCAGTAAACCACTCAGCATCTGCCCAAGACTGAACAACTTGCTGTGCGTGTTTGTTCCCCGCTTTTGCTTTTTCTTCTACGTCATAGAAGCGATCAAACATGAGCAATGTATGCGACAAGCCTTTCGCTGCGATAGGCGCAAGCGCTTCATCATCGAGCAAATCAATCATTGGCTCGATATTGTAGCCACCAAGCATTGTGCCAAGTAGCTCTGTCGCACGTTCTTTCGTGAGGATTGGCGATGATGCCTCTCCTTTTGCAACAGCAGCAAGAAAACCAGCTTTCACATAAGCGGCATCATCCACGCCTGGTGGAATACGGTTTTCAAGTAAGTCGATCAGAAAAGATTCTTCGCCTGCTGGCGGATTTTTGATAAGTTCGATAAGGTCAGCGACCTGTTGCGCGTCGAGTGGTTTAGGAACCACCCCTTCTTGAGCACGCTCTTCAACGTGTTTACGATATTCTTGAAGCACGATAGTATCCTCTTCAATTGGGCCGTTTTGCCAAACAGCACCCATCCACTTAATCCAATTAGACCGTGAATTATAAGGGGTTTATCCTATATTTTAAACGACACGGTCCGTCGTTGAACTTATATTCAGTATAAATCTCATGAATACTCATCAACTTTTGTACAATTTGTACTGATATTGGTCGCTCGATCGCCTTAACTGTCACTTAAAAGTAAACATAAAGACTGATAACCTCTTTAGCATAGATAGATTTGCGATAAATCGCCTGTCAGCGGTGTTCTGTTTCTACTTCTGCAAACAAAAACATACCACCGCCTTTCAGATTTACCAGATAATGACCCGATCTTCTGGCTTCAAATACATTTTATCTGTATTTTTAACATCGAATGCTTGATAAAAAGCAGGGACATTTTTTAAAGTACCCAACACCCGGTACTGTGGCGGCGCATGAGAATCTGTCCGAAGCCTTTTCCGTAGCGCGGCCTCTCGGTAAACATTTCTCCAGATCTGAGCAAAGCCCAGAAAAAAGCGTTGCTCTCCAGTAAAACCATCTATCACTCGTGACTTTTTGCCCTTCAAAGACATTTTGTAAGCCTCAAAAGCAATAATCACACCGCTTAAATCACCAATATTTTCTCCAAGTGTTAATTCGCCATTCACATGGGCATCTCGGAATGGGTAAAACTTATTGAATTGATCAATCAGTCTTTGACTTCGCTTTTCAAATTCTGCTTTATCTTGACTCGTCCACCAGTTTTTCAGATTACCATCTCCATCATACTGCGCTCCCTGATCATCAAACCCATGGCTTATCTCATGGCCAATTGCTGTACCAATTGCGCCATAATTCACTGCATCATCCGCTTTCACATTAAAGAATGGTGGCTGTAAAATGCCTGCCGGGAAGAAAATTTGATTTGTCGTCGGATTATACCCTGCATTCACAAGTTGCGGATTAATTATCCAACGAGTCCGATCCACAGGTTTACTCAAGTCCTCTCGAGAACGATTATAAAACCACTTTACAGAGCGTTGATAGTTACCAAACAAATCATCAGGACGAAGCTCTAGAGCGCTGTAATCTTCCCATTTTTCAGGGAAGCCAATCATTGGACGAAACTTTTCTAGTTTAACCAAGGCTCTATTTTTCGTTTCTTCACTCATCCAATCAAGGCGTTGGATCGTCTTTGTGTAAGCACGCGTCAGGTTTTTTACCATCTTGTCCATTCTCGCTTTTGCTTCTGGCCTAAAGTGCTTTTTCACATATGCTTTTCCAACTGCCTGGCCAATAATCTGATTTGTATGTTCCACCCCTCGTTCCCAACGAGGTTTCAACATCGTTACACCACGTAATACTTTTCCATAAAATTCAAAGTCCCTCAGGACAAATTCAGCACTCAAGTATTTTGCAAATGCACTCACTGTTCGAAGTGCAAGATAATCTTTCCAGCTCTGTAAATCTGTTTTTTTGAAAATCTGAGCAAGACCACGAATATAAGATGGTTGATGAATCACAACTTCAGTGTGGTTTTCAAGTTGCCAGACCTGGCTCATCGCTTGCCAATTCATCACATTCATCACACGAGCTAACTCAGAAGTTTTTCTTAGATTATACGTCTTGTCCGATTGCCGATTCTCCACACGAGACCATTGTACTTCTGCAATTTGAGTCTCAAGTGCCAACACTCGCTCTGCTGATGCTTTTACCGAAGAATATCCAGCCAGTTTCAGCATGTCTTCCATATAGTTGAGATAAGCGTTCCGAATAGCATTAAAACGTGGAGACTGCTCAAGATAATAATCCCTATCTGGTAAACCTAAACCGGATTGATGGAAATAGACTTGATTCTTCATTGAATCTCTTTTATCGGGCATTACAAACCAAGTTAGTGGTGTTTCAACACCATACTCCAATGATTTAGCAATTTGCGCGCTCAAAGACTTTTTATCTTGAATTTTATTAATTTCAGCAAGAAGCGGTTGAATTGGAGATGCGCCTAATTGATCCAGTTTCTTCAAATCCATAAATGCCTGATAAGCGGCCAATGCTTTCTTCTCTTCTGCTGAGATGGATTTTTTCTTTCCCAGACTCAGAAGAATTGATTGCACATCACGCTTAGACTGCTCTTGTAATTCGTCAAATGTTCCATATCTCGACTTATCGTCAGGTAATTTGAAAGAGTGAAGCCAACCACCATTGACGTATTGGTAGAAATTATCTTGTGGGCGTGTTTTTTGATCGAAGTTATCTCGAACAATACCTGAAACAAGTTGTGTCCCAGCATAGGAATGAAGCGTTGTTGCAGATATGGACAATGGCAGAAAAAACACCATCCATACAACAAGCTTGGGTATCATTTTCATCATGAACATTAAAATTAGTCGAAAAATTGACAAAATCATATCAAATAAAAAGCCCCTTTACATAGGGGCTTTTTAACTCATTGTTTTACCAAATTTTTACGCGTTCATTGGGTGATAAATACATCTTATCCCCTTCTTTGACGCTAAATGCTTCATAAAACGCAGGAACGTTTGGCAATATGCCATTGACACGATAACGAGGTGGGGAGTGTGGATCAGTTAACAATAACTGTCGTGCGACTTTCTCTCTTGCTTTTACTTTCCATGCTTGCGCATATCCGATGTAGAAGCGCTGTTCACCAGTGAAACCATCGATTTTAGGTGATGCTTTACCATTCAATGACATTTTATAAGCTTCATAAGCAATGGTCACCCCGCCAAGGTCACCGATATTTTCACCGAGTGTCAGCTCACCATTGACATGCGCATCGTCAAATGGTTTAAAGCTGTTAAACCGATCCACTAACGCTTTACCACGTTTTTGGAATTCGCTTAGATCTTTCTCAGCCCACCAGTTTTGCAAGTTACCATCACCATCGTATTTTGCACCTTGATCATCGAACCCGTGGCCAATTTCATGACCAATTACTGCACCAATCGCCCCATAGTTGACCGCGTCTTCTGCATCTAGATTGAAAAACGGCGGTTGTAGAATTGCTGCTGGGAAAACGATTTCATTACCTGTCGGCAAATAATATGCGTTCACAGTTTGTGGTGTCATCAACCATTTATCACGATCCACAGGCTCGCCGATATCTTTGAGGCTATCTTGGCTACGCCACATCGAATAGCGAACTTGGTTCCCGACAAGATCATCCGATTTAATCGTCAAATCAGAGTAGTCTTTCCATTTATCTGGGTAACCAATCTTCGTCTTGAACTTGCTGAGTTTAACCAAAGCACGTTCTTTCGTTTCTTCTGACATCCATTCCAAACCTTTGATCCCCTTTTCATAGGCTTTGATCAGGTTACTCACGAGATTTTCCATGCGTTCTTTTGCTTCGGGTTTAAAGTGACGATCGACATACACTTTACCCATTGCTTCACCCAAGAGTGAATTCACACGACTGATCCCGCGTTTCCAGCGTGGACGCATTTCCTGCTGGCCACTCAACGTTTTGCCATAATATTCGAAGCTGATCTTTTCAAATTCTGTTCCCATTGAACCCGAAAAGCCGCTAATATATTGAAGAGAAAGGTAATCTTTCCATGTTTGTAAATCAGTTTCTGAGAATACCTTTGCAAGGCCTTCAAGGTAACTTGGCTGAGAAATAATGGCTTCATCCAGTTGAATCCCCATTGCCTGCGTATAATCCGCCCAGCTGATATCACCCAACATTGCTTCAATTTTATCTGAAGAAAGCTTGTTATATGTTTTATCGCTGTCGCGGTTCTCGACCTTCGTCCATTGATGTTTGGCAATTTTTTCTTCTAATGCATAAATACGCTTTGCTGCATTGTCAGCATCAGGGTATTTTGCAGCCGAGAATAGTTCTGCCACATATGTTTGGTAGGCTTTACGGATAGTGTCGAACTTCTCACCTTGATTAAAGTAATAGTCTCTATCTGGAAGACCTAGACCCGATTGGTAGAAGTAAATTGTATTCGTACCAGAGTTCTTTGCGTCTGAATGAACATACCAACCTAATGGGTTATCAACATGAATAAGCCCCATTTTACCAAAAAGTGCACTTAATTGTGCTTTATCAGAGAGTGATGCAATTTCTTTTAAGAAAGGCTGAATCGGCTTCGTGCCCAGTTTTGTTAAGTGCGCTTCATCCATATAGCTGTTATACAAATCAGCAATTTGCTTCGCTTCTTTCACTGAAGAGGCATTCGGGTTTTTGGATAGCTCGGTAATAATGGCTTTCATATTCTTAACGGACTGCTCGTGCAGTTCCATGAAAGCACCATCACGGGACTTATCCGCTGGCAATTCGTGGGTTTTCAACCAACCACCATTTACATAGCCAAAAAAGTCATCCTGTGGGCGAACAGATAAATCCATATTTGATTTGAAAATACCTGAACCAAGCGCTTGTTTCTGTACAACTTTATTTTTTTCATGGTGAACCACTGTTTCTTGGTGTGGCGCTGAACAACCACTGATCCCTAATGCGAGAAGAACACCCGCAGACAGTAATGAAAGTCGCTTTCTCAATTTCCTACCCTCAAATTTTTATTCGCAAAGAGCACGATATTACTCACAGGGAGGTTGAAAGGCAAAGGTCTGTCGATATCTCATCCAAAAGAATTGTTTCAATTTGTGTATTCACAATCTCAAATGAAAGTCACTGCCCATGAAAAAATGGCTTATACATAGTATGATAACTGTACAATGCATGATTTTATATCTATGGTTAGCGGATATGCAACAGGAACACTTCGTATTGAAAAGGAGCCCATATGTTACCCAAAAAGCTAGCTATTAGCATCGAGCTTTTCGATACAATCTTATCTGAGCTCAGAGATAGCGTAACATTGGTCGATCCAAACTTGGATGATAGCCCACTCGTATATGTCAATCGCGCTTTCGAAATAACGACGGGTTATACAAAAGAGGAAGTACTGAATAAAAACTGTCGATTTTTACAGTGTGATGACCAAAACCAACCCGAAATACAGGTGCTACGAGAGGCTTTAAAAAAAGGGGAGCCATGCCAGGTTGTCTTAAAAAATTATCGTAAAACGGGAGAGCGTTTTTGGAATGAACTCAGTATTTCTCCGATTCGGAGTGACGAGGGTGAAATTCTCTATTTTCTTGGTATACAAAAAGATATTACACAAAAGGTCGATTTGCAAAAGCAGCTCGTCCTTGAAATGTGTGATCTGCGTGACTCAAATAAAAATTTAAAAGAGCAAGCGGAAACCGATGCATTAACGGGCTTACATAACAAACGTTACTTTTTAGAACAATATCCAGCACAATTTACTTTTGCTCAACGAAATAACCTTCCCTTCTCCTTATTTATGATGGATGTTGATCATTTTAAAGCTTATAACGACTTCTATGGACATATTGAAGGTGATCATTGTCTTGAAAAAGTTGGTCAAGCACTTCGATGCGTCTTCAAAAGAAATACCGATATTGTTGCTCGGTATGGTGGGGAAGAGTTTGCAGTTTTCTCGGTAGGAGGAACTGCATTGTTTGGTGCAAAGCTTGCGAAGAAGCTTCAAGCAGAAATCGAAAGACTCAATATTGAGCATCAAAAAAGTGAACATGAATACATCACTTTCAGTATCGGGCATGTTTTTGTTCAAGATCCAGCTGTTTGTAGTCATCTAGAATTACTTGATATTGCGGACCAAGCTCTTTATGCCGCAAAAAGCAAAGGGCGTCATTGTATTGTTCAAAAAATTATTGAGTAAAATGGCCCTTACAAGGGCCAGTTCCATTATAGTTTTTCACCGTAGGCTAAATCACCAGCATCACCCAAGCCTGGGACGATATAGGCTTTTTCATTGAGCTTTTCATCCATCGCAGCAAGGTAAATTTCTACGTCTGACTGAACATTTTCCTGAAGATAAGAAACGCCTTCTGGTGCTGCAATGACAGCAACGATTTTAATCGAACGAGGCTGACCCATTTCGAGGATTTTATTCAACGATTTCGCGAGTGATTTCCCAGTGGCCAACATCGGATCCACAACGATAATATCTCGCCCAGAAATATCGGGAAATGCACTGTAGCCTAAGTAAATATCAAAACCATCCTCTGCGGTTTCGTCATGACGACGATATGCACCAATAAAGCCACTGTATGCTTTATCGAATATATCTAAAAAGCCATCGTAGAACGGCAAACCAGCCCGCAGAATGGTGAGCAAAATGGGTTGAGACTCAATTCGATCAATCGCAGCTGTACCCAGTGGAGTTGCTACCTGTTGTGTCTCATAGTTCAGAGATTTTGAAACTTCATATGCGAGAAGATTACCTAACATCCGTAGGTTTCGGCGAAAGCGCATTGAGTCGCCCTGCACATTCACATCACGGAGTTCTGCTAAAAATTCATTCGCGACTGAGCGATTTTGATTCAAGATAAAGAGACTCATGGTGCTGCCTTTTTTATTTCATAGTTGGATTCATGTGACTTGCTTTAAAACGGATGAAGACGAACACGCAATACGGTTCGAGCGGATCTGCCGATAATCCGTTTTAAAACGTTGAAAATGTGATGCGAGCGCCTGCGCTGCATTGTGTTCCTTCGCCATTTCCAAAAGCACAACAGCGGCCTCGACGGTACACAAGTGTGCCGGGTTGTCGCTTTTCCTTAGACCGTAAAGAGACAATGTATCCGGTTGAATGGACAATACGGGATACTGCGTTAAATAAGGGCTGTTACGAAACATTTTTTTCGCTTGTCGCCAAGTACCGTCTAATAAAACAAACAGTGGTTGTTTTTGAGTACCTGATTTCTGCTCCCCCAGAAGTACTTCATGGCACTGTCTTGCTCGCTCTACCTCATCATGAGGGAATACCAGGATCGGTTGCCAACCTTCTTGGGTGAGCAATGTGAGTAATTGCTCTGATGGTTGTGTTCTTGACCACTTCCATGCAAAAGTCTGAGGGATAATATCAGCAATGAGTCGCCCAGTGTTCGTCGGTTTATAGGCTTCTGAGCCAAACATCAAAAGACAAAACCCTACCGCTGAAGAGACTGTATGAACAGAATCACAATAACACAGCGCTTTGCTCATTAAACAGCTTGAACAACGCTGAATTGCACTACCTCGCGCTCGAAACTCACGGGTCGACTTTTCTTTTAATGCTTCTCTTAATCGAACAACAGCATTCATCTCATTAACTCACAGTCGAAAAAAAGGCCTGAAGATCAGGCCTTTATTCGTTGATTTTAAACTTACTTTTTCTTTTTGGCTTTTGGATTTGGTAAATCCGTGATGCTGCCTTCAAAGATTTCTGAAGCAAGACCAATCGACTCGTTCAATGTTGGATGCGCGTGGATCGTTAATGCTAAATCTTCAGCATCTGCGCCCATTTCGATTGCAAGACCGATTTCACCAAGCATTTCGCCTGCGTTGATCCCAACAATCGCACCACCAACAACGCGACCTGTGTCTTTTTCGAATAACATCTTCGTCATACCCTCAGAGCGTGCTGAGGCAATTGCACGACCAGAAGCAGCCCAAGGGAATACCGCTTTCTCAACGTTGACACCTTGCTCTTTTGCTTCTTTCTCTGTCAAACCAACCCAGGCGATTTCAGGATCTGTATATGCAACAGAAGGAATACAACGTGGGTCGAAGTAGTGTTTCTGTCCAGAAATGACTTCAGCTGCAACGTGTGCTTCATGAACCGCTTTGTGTGCAAGCATTGGTTGACCAACGATGTCACCAATCGCATGGATATGCGGAACGTTGGTGCGAAGCTGGTTATCAACATTGATGAAACCACGATCATCAACCTGAACACCCGCTTTTTCTGCGTCAAGCAACTTACCATTTGGGACCCGGCCAACAGCCACAAGGATCTTGTCATAACGCACCGCTTTTTCTGGCGCATTCTTTCCTTCGAAAGAAACGTACAAACCGTCATCTTTCGCTTCAACAGCAGTGACTTTCGTCGATAACATCATGTTGAAACGCTTTTTGTTGTGCTTGGTGTACACGTTGACGATGTCTTTATCCGCTGCGGGTACAAGCTGGTCAAAGAATTCAACAACGCTCACATTCGTGCCTAATGAAGAGTACACAGTACCCATCTCAAGACCGATGATACCACCACCAATGACAAGCATTTCTTCTGGAATGTCTTTAAGCTCTAACGCACCTGTTGAGTCGATCACGCGAGGATCGTCTTTAGGAATAAACGGCAATGAAACTGGCTCAGAACCCGCAGCAATGATCGCATTGTCAAACGTGATAGTTGTCGTGCCGTCTTTGCCTTCCACAGCAAGGGTGTTTGCGCCTGTGAATTTGCCGTAGCCATTGACCACGTTCACTTTACGCATTTTCGCCATGCCGTCTAAGCCACCTGTCAGCTGCTTGACAACTTTATCTTTCCACTTGCGGATCTTGTCTAAATCGATTTCTGGTTGACCAAAAGTCACACCATGGGAAGCCATATCTTTTGCGTCATCAATTACTTTTGCGACATGGAGAAGGGCTTTTGAAGGGATACAACCTACGTTAAGACAAACGCCACCCAGCGACTTGTTTGCTTCAACAAGTGTGACGTCCAGTCCTAAATCTGCCGCGCGGAATGCGGCAGAGTAACCGCCCGGGCCGGAACCAAGTACGACGACTTGGGTTTTGATATCGTTGCTCATTGCGAACCTCTAGTTATTCTTTGCTGGGTTTGTCCCAAAATTCTTTGTTCTCTGGCATACTTAAGTGCATCGTGAGATTACTCTCACGTTCAGCCAGAATTCTAGCAGGAAAGCGCTATCCCTGACTATGGGTAGCGCCTTCGCATTTTCGTGTTATAAAACGAGTTTTCTGATATCAGAAAGTACACTGCTCACTTCTACCGCAAAACGCGCTGCAACAGCACCATCAATGACACGGTGGTCATAAGATAGTGAAAGTGGCAACATCAGACGCGGAGCAAATTCTTTACCGTTCCACTTCGGCTTGATCTCGCTCTTCGAGACACCAAGAATTGCAACATCTGGCGCATTGACAATTGGTGTAAATGCCGTACCACCGATGCCACCCAAACTTGAAATCGTGAAACATGCACCTTGCATATCCTTCGCAGTCAGCTTACCGTCGCGTGCTTTCTTCGAGATACCCATGAGTTCTTTCGACAACTCATAGATACCTTTCTGATCCACATCACGAACCACAGGGACAACCAAACCATTTGGTGTATCCACTGCAATACCGATATGCACGTATTTCTTCATGATCAGGTGCTCACCATCTTCAGAGAGTGATGAGTTGAACACTGGATAAGCACGGAGCGCGTTGGCCACTGATTTCATGATGAATACAAGTGGTGTCACCTTGAAGCCAAGATCTTTCTTCTTGACGACTTCGTTTTGTTCTTTGCGGAACGCTTCAACATCCGTGATATCTGCTTCGTCGAATTGTGTTACGTGTGGGATGGTGACCCAGTTACGGTGCAAATTCGGACCAGAGATTTTCTGAATACGCGTCAGTGGTACTTCTTCCACTTCACCAAACTTCGAGAAATCAACTTTCGGTTGTGGAATAACTTGAAGACCACCAGTGCCTGCACCTACAGATGAAGAGCCAGTTGCCTTCGGACGAGATAGCTCGTATTTCACGTAAGACTGAACATCTTCTTTTAAAATACGATTTTTACGGCCTGTGCCGCTGACTTTCGTTAAATCAACACCAAACTCACGTGCTAAACGACGCACCGCAGGGCTTGCATGCACAACACCAGAACCTTTACGCTCACCTGCTGATGGGTGATGTGGGACTGGTGGCGCTTTTGATGCTGCTTGCTTTGTTTCCTGTGCAGGCACCTCTACTGTTTGTGCTTCTTGAGCAGGCGCTGGTTTTGCTACTGGAGCAGGTGCCGCAGCAGATTTTACTTTGAGTGTCAGTACCAAAGAGCCTTCAGAGACTTTGTCTCCCGTTGCGACTTTCAAAGAATCAACCACACCGTCTTCTGGGCATGGTACATCCATCGTTGCTTTGTCAGTTTCGAGGGTGATCAAACCGTCTTCCTTTGCAACGGTGTCACCTTCTGCAACAAGCACATCAATGACGTCAACTTCACCATCAGAACCAATGTCTGGCACGGTGACTTCTATCACTTGTTCTCCGCCCTGTGCAACAGGTGCTGATGCTGGCTCAGGTTCTGCTACAGGCGTTGGGGCTGCTTCTTCTTTTGGTACTTCAACAGCTGGTGCTTCAGATGCACCCGCTTCTTCGAGCATCGCAATCAAAGTGCCTTCTGACACTTTGTCGCCAACAGCAACTTTTAATTCTTTGATCACCCCAGCAAATGGTGCCGGGATATCCATCGATGCCTTGTCACTTTCAACCGTGATCAAGGAATCTTCCGCTTCTACGCTTTCGCCTGGTTCAACGCATAGCTCGATGACTTCAACTTCATCGCCACCGACATCAGGAGCAAAAACTTCTTTGATATTCGCCATGAATTTCTCCTTATCAAGCGTAAAGCGGATTGAGTTTATCGGTGTCGATTTCAAAACGCTCAATCGCTTCTGCCACGACTTTCGGTTTGATCTCACCACGACGTGCAAGCTGTGCAAGGGCAGCAACAACCACGTATTTCTCATCAACTTCAAAGTGACGACGCAGGTTTTCACGGCTGTCTGAACGACCAAAACCGTCTGTACCAAGTACGTGGAAAGTCTCAGGAACCCAAGCACGGATCTGGTCAGCATACAGCTTCATATAATCTGTCGCCGCAATTACAGGGCCTTTTTCGCCTTCTAATACTTCTGTGACGAATGCTTTCTTCGGCTCAGACTCAGGATTAAGCATATTCCAGCGCTCTACATCCAGACCATCACGTGCAAGCTCGTTGAAAGAGGTCACGCTGTAAACCGTTGAATTCACACCGTAGTCTTTCGCTAGGATTTCTGCTGCGTTGCGAACTTGCAATAAGATCGTACCAGAGCCCATGAGCTGAACGTTCAGTTTGTTGCCCTTGCCTTTCACGCTATCTAGCTTGTATAAACCACGAAGAATGCCTTCTTCAGAGCCTTCTGGCATTGCAGGTTGTGCGTAGTTTTCGTTCATCACAGTGAGGTAATAGAAGATATTCTCTTGCTCACCATACATGCGACGCATACCGTCTTGAACGATCACTGCGACTTCATAGCCATAGGTTGGATCGTAAGTCACACAGTTTGGTACTGTGCCAAAATGAAGGTGGCTGTGGCCATCTTGGTGCTGGAGACCTTCACCGTTAAGCGTTGTTCTACCTGCTGTACCACCAATCAAGAAACCACGTGCCTGGCTGTCGCCAGCGGCCCAAACCATATCACCCACACGTTGGAAACCAAACATAGAGTAATAGATATAGAACGGGATCATCGGCTCATTCACCGTTGAGTAAGAAGTCCCTGCACATAACCAAGATGCCATAGCTCCTAGCTCATTGATGCCTTCTTGAAGTACCTGACCTTTTTGGTCTTCACGGTAGTAAGCAACCTGATCCGCATCTTGTGGCGTGTATTTCTGGCCACCGTGCGCATAGATACCAACTTGACGGAATAAACCTTCCATCCCGAAAGTACGTGCTTCATCAGGGATAATTGGAACAATACGCTTGCCCAACTTTTTGTCTTTCAACAATGCTGTCAGGACACGAACAAATGCCATTGTTGTTGAAATTTCACGGTCACCTGAACCTTTGGTGATCGCTTCAAATGCTTTCATCTCAGGAAGCACAACTTCTTTGTCCGTTTGTGCACGACGCTTTGGCATCAAACCACCAAGAGAGTTACGACGCTCCATCATGTATTTGTATTCTGCGCTATCTTCTTCGAAGCGGTAGTATGGCAAGTCAGCCAACTGCTCATCAGAAACAGGAATGTTAAAACGATCACGGTAATGTTTGACCGCATCGAGTTCCATTTTCTTAACTTGGTGCGCGATGTTCTTCCCTTCACCTGCAGATCCCATACCGTAGCCTTTCACGGTCTTCGCCAAGATCACTTGCGGACGGCCTTTGGTATTCACAGCACGGTGATACGCAGCATGGACCTTCACCGGATCATGCCCGCCACGATTCAAACGCCAAATATCTTCATCAGACATATTCGCAACGAGACGCTCAGTCTCTGGAGACTTACCAAAGAAGTTTTCACGCGTGTAACGGCCGCCTTTTGCTTTACAGTTCTGGTACTCACCATCAACGGTTTGTTCCATGACTTCCAGCAGCTTGCCAGATGTGTCACGTGCGATAAGTGGATCCCAGTATGAACCCCAGATCACTTTGATCACTTCCCAACCTGCACCACGGAATGTGCCTTCCAGCTCCTGAATGATTTTGCCATTACCACGAACTGGGCCATCAAGGCGCTGTAGGTTACAGTTGATGACGAACGTCAGGTTGTCCAAGCCTTCGCGTGCTGCAAGGCCGATTGCACCCAAGCTTTCTGGCTCATCACACTCACCGTCTCCCATGAAGCAGTAAACGCGCTGATCAGAACAATCTTTAATGCCACGGTCCGTAAGATACTTCAAGAAACGCGCTTGATAAATTGCCTGCATTGGACCTAAGCCCATTGATACCGTTGGGAACTGCCAGAAATCAGGCATTAATTTTGGATGCGGGTAAGATGACAAGCCATCTTGGAACGCTTCCTGACGGAAACCATCCATTTGGTCTTCGCTAAAACGGCCTTCAAGGAATGCACGACCGTAGATACCAGGCGATGCATGGCCTTGAATAAATAAGAAGTCACCACCGGATTCACCGTTTGGTGCTTGAAAGAAATGGTTAAAACCAACATCATATAGCATTGCAGAGGACGCAAAGCTTGAGATATGTCCGCCTAGCTCAAGATTTTTCTTCGATGCACGAAGAACCATCACGAGTGCATTCCAACGGATTGCGGAACGAATACGCGCTTCAATCGATTGATCGCCAGGCATTGACGGCTCTTGGCCTGCCGGGATCGTGTTGATATAAGCCGTTGTCGCATCATATGGCATATGAGCACCATTGCGACGTGCTTTATCTATCAACTTTTCTAAAAGATAGTGCGCACGCTCTGGCCCTTCTTCTTCGAGGACGGCTTCTAAGGCGTCGATCCATTCATCAGTTTCCAATGGATCGATGTCATGAGCGAGAATATCTGACATACTATTGTCCTTACAATTGTTGATGTGTCGGTTGATTGAAAACCACCACATACATCATTAAAAACACTTAGGAATTTTTCGAGTAAACGCTACGATTTTTGCCGATTTCGACGCAGTGAGCGCTCAACTCTTGTTTTTTCTTTACTGATTTCGAGGATGATTTCCTCGATATAAGCCAAATGCGCATTACTCGCACTTTGCGCCTTATCCGGTTCTCCTTTTGTCATCGCATCAACAAGAAATCGACGATGTGCTTTTATCTGCACCGCGACATCCGGGCGTTGTTTCAGGATCTCTAGGTTTTGGCGAATATTTTTTTCCAGAAGCTGTTCTAAGCTCCTGACAAAGTGTAGCAGCACCAGATTATGAGAAGCCTCTGCAATTGCTAAATAAAAGCGAAAAGCTGATTTTGCTTCTTCATCAAGGTTTTCTGTTGCTTGCGCAGCCTCTAATTCTTCAAAACGTTGTTGAATTTGGACGTGATCGGCTTCAGTACCACGTAGTGCTGCATAAAATGCAGAAATCCCTTCCAACGCCTGCCGAAACTCCAATAAATCAAATTGAGATTCGGGATGGCGATTGAGTAAATCCGCAAGTGGATCAGACACTGTATTTTTCATTTGTGCAGACACAAACGTCCCACCGCCTTGTTTACGTGTCACAAGGCCTTTGGCTTCGAGTTTCTGGATCGCTTCGCGTAGAGAAGGACGAGACACATCAAATTGCTTCGCCAGTTCTCTCTCTGGAGGAAATTTCTGCCCCGCGCGATACGTTCCTTCAATGATCATCTGCTCAAGTTGCTCAACAATCACATCGGACAATTTTGCGGGCTTTATTTTAATTGAAGTCAATGCTTGAATCGCTCCAAAGCACACCACATGATGTGTTTCATTTCATTCAAAATGGTAAATTGGTCTTACCAAGATATTAGTGACAAGAAAGATTAGCAAATATTCCATATCCGGTAAAGCATCTCGGGGTTATTTCAGGCAAGAGAATTAGAGCTACCGCTCTAGATAAGTCTAGGCTGACTCAACTTGATTCATTCCATCTTTTCTATTAGGAACCATATAAAAGAGGATAAAATAAAATCACTATTTAGATTTATTTTTAAAATTTAATATAAGTAAATGTTATTAAATTTTGTAAGGCGTACTTTGACCATAAAAAGTATAATTTTACAGGCATTTTCCATTCCAGATCGATATAATACGTCACAATTTATTTTTGATGGAGTTGTTCATGATCCTCGTTACTGGTGGCGCAGGCTATATCGGTAGTCACACTCTCGTAGAACTGATAAACCAGTCAGAGTCTGTTGTCGTGATCGATAACCTACAAAATTCAACAGAACTTGCCTTAGAAAAAGTCAAAGAAATCACAGGCAAAGATCTGACATTTTACCAAGGAGATATTGGTGACGCCCAACTCTTGAAGCAAATCTTCGAGAAGCATCCAATCAAAAGTGTCATCCACTTCGCCGCTTCGAAGTCAGTCAATGAGTCTGTTTCGCAGCCTCTCGCATATTATCGAAATAATATTTCAGCAACAGTGACCTTGCTGGAATGCATGGCACAATTCAATATCAAAAATATTATTTATTCATCATCTGCAGCCGTTTATGGTGATCCAGTGTATACACCGATGGATGAAGCCCATCCAATTGGACCAATCACCCCTTATGGAAAGACCAAATACTTTGGTGAACAGATCCTTGCAGATCTTGCGGTATCAGATAGCCAGTGGAATATTGTCATGTTACGGTACTTTAATCCGATTGGCGCACATCATTCCGGACTCATTGGTGAAGATCCGCTAGGCGAACCAAGAAATCTACTTCCTTACCTCACGCAGGTTGCCATTGGTAAACGAAAGGTCCTAAGTATTTTTGGTCAAGACTATAACACCATAGATGGAACGCCTGTCCGCGATTACATCCATGTTGTTGACTTAGCAAAAGGGCATGTCCAAGCACTCAATCTGATTCAGAAACAATGTGGGTTAAAAGTATTGAATCTTGGAACAGGAAAGCCAACTTCTGTCTTAGAGTTGGTCTCTCGATTTGAAGCTGTTACTGGGCAAAAGCTCCCCTATCAAATGATGCCAAGACGTGAAGGCGATGCAGAATGCTGCTATGCAGCCCCTGATGCGGCGCTCAAAGAAATGAGCTGGAAAACCGAACTCTCACTCGACAATATGCTTGAAGATGCATGGCATTGGCAGTCCAAAAACCCGAATGGATATAATTAATTACCTCTAATAATTAGATTTTTTATCAGATGCTTCTGATGTTGGTAATGTTGAGTCGATTTCAGAGAGTAATAACATCTATTAAAAATTCAGCTGAAATAAGCAGCAATGAACAACATTTGCAATCTACTGTTTGCATTAAACAAGTTCTCTCATTGGTATTTAAGCATCAATGTTAACAACCAGAAAATAAAGGTCGGTTGGAATATCAAGAGAAGTATTCATCAATTCGACCACCGAAATATGAACCGTACAACAAATTGATATCAAAATGAAAATAGGTTTCCTGCTAAGAGATTTAAGTATGGGCGGAACAGAAGTAACAACAATCCGCCTAGCAGAACAGTTGACCCAGATGGGCCATGAATGCCATCTTATTTGCCTGACAGATGTCAAGGTAGTTGAGCATAATCAGCAGATTATTCATCATGTACTTGATATGCCCGTTCGCTTCCACCCAAAATTGGGAAAAGTCTATGCACCCGTTTTTCTTGAATGGTTTTATGAGGAAGAAAGGAAAAACGGAGAGTTTGATGCAGTTTTCTGTGGCCATGGAGAAAGCTTGGACATCTGCGCATATATTGAAGATGAACGCTTTGTGCAATGTGTTCATACGGGATATTCCTATGCTTACAATCAAAGAAACTGGTTCAAAAAACTCCGATATAAGCAAAAATTTGGCCCCCGATTTAACAATAAACATACAATTTGTGTTTCTGAAGGACTGATTGATGAGTGTAAGCAAATTTTTAAGCAACCATACCGCTCATACCAATGTATATACAACCCGTTCGATATCGAAAAAATTCAGAAACTTGCACAAGAAGATAGCCCTTTCAACTTGGAAAAACCATACATTACTTTTGTTGGTCGATTTGAAGAGCCAAAAAGGGTTGATATCTTAATCGAAGCATTTCAACACGTTACTTCAAATGTTGATTTAGTCCTCGTCGGTGAAGGAAGCTGGCAAGAAAGGCTTGAAAAACAAATTGCTTCAGAAAACCTTACAGACCGTATTCATATCATTCCGTTTTGTGATAACCCGTATCCGATTATGAATCAAGCTGAATTATTTGTACTGACATCTGTTACAGAAGGGCTTCCGACAGTTTTAATTGAATCTTTGATTTGCCATACACCAATTGTCAGTGTTGACTGTCCCACCGGACCACGTGAGATTATGAAAAACTACTTTGACAATAACCTGGTTGAATCGCACAATCCACTACAGATTGCTCGTCAAATCGATCATGCATTAACTACAAAATCAGATATTAACTTTAAGGAAAGCTATCAACGATTTTCCGCGGATTGCATTGCAAAGGCATATATTGATTTTATCGAAAATACATTTAATCGATAAATGAAATGGATCATAAGCATTTTAGTCGTTTTTTTGATTCAATATTAAAGGAGAACTCTTTGAGAATTGGCTTTTTTGTTCGAGACTTGAAAATTGAAGGTGTTCAGATAGTCTCTACACAACTTGCACAACATTTAGCCAAGCTGGGACATCAGTGCGATTTAATCTGCCTGCAACCTGATCAACAAATCGATCTCTTAAACACAGTTCAACACCATGTTATTCAAGTACCTGGACGTTTTAAATCGTCTAAAGCAGCACAGTTTAAAGCTCCTTTTCTCGAATGGCTTCACAAGGAAGAAAAGGCTGGAGGCCGATTTGACACAATATTTTGCGGACACGAAGAAACTATAGATATCGCAGCACATATTGATGACTCAAGGTTTGTGCCCTGTATTCATAATTCATATGAATTTCATTATGAAAAAAGAAACTGGCTGAAACGACTGAGATTTAAACAAAAATATAAGAAAAAGTTTTCGAAAAAACACGTGATTTGCGTTTCTCAGGGGATCAAAGACTTCTGCCAAAAAGTTATTCCGGGCTCATTTCTCTCTATCACAACGATTTATAATCCTTTTGAAATAGAGTCTATCCGCCAGGCAGCAATGGAACCCACACATCAACCCGTTCCAAAACGCTATCTTCTATTTGTTGGTCGCCTTGAATTACAAAAACAGGTCAATCGCCTCATTGAGGCTTTACCCTTTGTTGATAGCCAAATCGATCTTGTCATCTTAGGAGAAGGTTCGCTAGAACAAGAACTTCGCACTCAGGTAAAGCAACTGAGCCTATCTAAGCGTGTTCATTTCCTTCCATTCACAAATAACCCTTACCCGATCATGAGAAATGCAGAGCTGCTCATTCTGACATCCATTCATGAAGGATTTGGCAATGTACTTGTCGAGTCACTCATTTGTGAGACCCCAATACTCAGTACAAATTGTCCATCCGGACCTGCAGAGATTATGACAGGTTGTTTTGAAGACAACCTGATCCACTCAGACAATCCCCGTGATATTGCCACAGGAATAAACAGAGCATTAGCTTCTAGCCGTATCTTTAACTTTTCAAAAAGTTATGCCCGATTTGATGCTAATTCAATCACAAAGCAGTACATACAATTTATCCAAGAAAAACTACTGAACAACACCAAATAAAGATAACAGTGCTACAAAGGTGAGAAAGAACGTCATTGTTCTTTTCGCTAGTGCGACCATTTGGCTAGGGATCACACATACACTTTCGTGTGATTCAGGTAAAATGCCTGAAGCTAATGCGATATTTCCTAGAAACTGATAAGGTGTACGGTGGGGCAACAAGACGTTTGTGATCCACTGCTGTGCACCTTTTGTAAATTCACCAACGAATAAAAAGCCTAAACTGTATATACGTGAGGGGAGCCAGTCCAAAATCATCAATACCCGATTCTCACGAGAAAGATTACAGCTTTCCTGGTAGGCGGGCACTGTCATCCTCAATAACGCATATGTGATAGCCCCAAAGATACCAAGACAAACAAACCAGAAGATGACAGCTGCATAATAACGAAAATTTACCCAGATCAAATGCTGTCCAAATTTATTCTGGCAGTAAGCTTCATGGTAACACCCCATTTTTTCAGCCAGAATGATACACGCTTCGATATCCTCCCGCCCAGCAGCATTCAAAAATGCTTTATAAGATTGACGCCTTGATACACTACCAAGACATAGACGTAAAAGCATTGCCGCAACAAGCATATCAGCTAAAAAGGGTACTGCTCCAACCAATTCTTGAAGACCAAATGCAAAACACAAACTCGCCACAATCCATCCTGTATACCCCCAAGACTTCTTAATACGCTGGTAGATTGGTGAGACATAATACCAAAGCTCGAACTTTTGACTCATGGGTAAAAATCTTTCTGCTAACAGAGCGCACAAAATAACAAGGATCGTCATGCCCTTTTCTCCAACGAATGAAAATAATGGTCCCAATCAAACCCAATACCAGGATCTGTCTTTCTTCCTGGTGCGATATGTTCATGTCCAACAATTCGGGATTTCGTCAGCTTAGGGTAAAGCATCATTAAGTGTCCAGTGATCTCAGCTAATTGTTGATATTGTTCATCTGTAAAAGTTGTTGTATCTGTACCTTCAAGTTCAATCCCAATAGAAAAGTCGTTACATTTTTCTCGCCCTTGAAATTGCGACACACCAGCATGCCATGCACGCTTATCAAATGGAACATACTGAACAACTTCTCCATCGCGTCTGATCAAGAGATGTGCTGAAACGCGCAACTGGTAAATGTCTTGAAAATCTGGATGAGTATTCGGGTCTAATTTGCCCAGAAACAAATCATCGATATAAGGTGTACCATAATTCCCACAAGGTAATGAAATACAATGGATCACCAGTAAATCAACATCAACCTGTTTCGGTCGTTCATCGAAATGCGGGGAAATATTCTGGCGGGCTAATTTGAGCCACCCGTCTTGAATTGCTTGCAAAACCAAGATAAAAGCCTCATATAAGAATATATTCGAATATAATGAGAGGTTTTGATGTCAGACGCAACAAAGCAGTTTGGAGTCAGGTTTTATTTTATCTTTTTCGTGATCCTGATGGGAATGATGTACTTCTTTTTTGAAGATGCACTTCAAAAGCAATGGAATCCAAACCAGGAAGTCAAAACACAAGGTGAAACCGTTGTTCTCAAGCGAAATAAATATGGTCATTATATTCTGAATGGACTCATTAACGAACAACCTGTTCGCTTTATGCTGGATACAGGTGCCACCCGAGTTGCTATTCCACTGCAAGTTGCAGAACGCCTCGACCTTCAAAAAGGAAGAAAATATCAAACTTCCACTGCAAATGGACTGTCGACATCATACGACACAACACTGGAGACTCTTTCATTCGGCAATATTCATCTACAAAATGTGAAAGCGGGTATTGCAACAGGCTTTGAAGGGGAAGAGATTTTACTGGGAATGAGCGCACTCAAGCAACTAGAATTCACCCAAAAAGGGGATACGTTGATTATCAAACAGCCATAGTGAATTGGTGTCTTATCGTGGCAATTGGCTTCAGAATCACTCCCTTAACTCAGTATAAAAAAACCTGAATGATGTTCATTCAGGTTTTTCCAATCAATCACGATAAGTGAAGCTTAAGGCTCTTCTTGAGGACCTTCATCCTCTGGCATCGCTTCTTCATCAGACATTTCAGCTTCGTCAATCGCACGTTGTGCTTCTTCCTGTTTCAAACGTTCACGCTCAGCACGACGTTTCGCTCGTTCGTCTTTTCTCTTTTTCCTTTTCCATGCTTCTGAACGTTTCTTCTCAAGCTGCTTCTCATGAATATTCAACTGCTTGAGTTTACGGCGCTCCGCTTGGATTAACATATTGTATCGAGCCGCAACTGAGTCAATCACACCAGATTGTACTGGCTGGCCTTTGCTAAAGCCCATTTTTTCTTTGACTTTATCAATCGCACGCTGTTTTTGAATTTCCAGATCTTCAATACTAGTGACCAGTTTTTCACGATCGCGTTCGATTTTTCCTGAACGGAGAAATTTATCAATTCCCTCCGCAGTGTCTTCATAATCCATTCCCTGAAGAGAGGTAGCCGAACCTGTTGTCGTTTTAATGGTCACTTCTTTTGCATCTTGCCCACAAGGGAATTGGCTAAACTCGACGCCATTTTCGGTTTCACAACGAAAAACCCCCGCCGCTGATGCAACAGATGAAATACATGCCAGACATAGTGATAAGACGAGTATACGCATATTCCTAAAATTGCTCTTTGTAGGACAGCCAAGGTTGACGATGTACCAACATCGTCCAGCCATCAATATATAAATAATAAAATGTAAACAAACTATAATACATTTGACTGTCAGAAGTAACGCCTGATTACACAAATTCTGGTGTAATTGTCTACGTTTTTCCACTTACCGATGAAAAACTATGCAATTTATCCTTAATTTTTTTCTTTCATCGGTTTTTCTGAGTTCTCTGGGTCATAATTTAAGTTTGGAGAAAGCCACCGCTCAATCTCAGATAATGGCATATTCTTCCTTTGTGCATATTCTTTCACTTGCTCCTCACCAATCTTCCCCACAGCAAAATATTTACTTTGAGGATGTGAGAAATACCAACCACTGACAGAAGCCGCTGGACGCATGGCATAACTTTCTGTAATTTGCATGCCAATATTCTCTTCAACGCTGAGTAGCGACCAAAGCTTTCCTTTTTCTGTATGTTCCGGGCATGCTGGGTACCCTGGAGCTGGTCGTATTCCTTGATAGCGCTCACGGATCAATGCATCATTATCTAAATCTTCTTCGGGTGCATAACCCCAATATTCCTTTCTCACCTGTTGGTGAAGGTATTCTGCCAGTCCTTCTGCAAAGCGATCCGCAACGGACTTAATCAAAATGCTCTGATAATCATCCTGTGCAGCCTCACAAGCATTCGCCCATTCTTCGGCTTCAAAGCCTGCTGTCACAGCAAACGAGCCGATGTAATCCGATACATTCGACTCTTTTGAGGCGATAAAGTCCGCTAAGCAATAGTTTGGGCCTCGTCCTTTAAAATCGGTCTGCTGACGAAGATTACATAACGTTGTCAGCAATGAACCATCTTCTTGATAAATTTCGATATCATCTTGTACACGATTGGCTGGAAATAACCCAAAAACAGCTTTTGCACAAAATCGCTTCTCTTGGATCACTTGATCAATCAAACGATTCGCATCTTCATACAATTGCGTTGCTTGTTCACCGACAACCTCATCGCTCAGGATCCGTGGATATTTTCCAGCAAGCTGCCACGTCATAAAAAATGGGGTCCAATCAATAAAATTGCGAACAATATTTAAATCAATATTTTCCCAAATATGGATCCCAAGTTTTTTCGGCTTTGGAGGCGTATATCCAGCCCAATCGATTTTCGGTTCATTCCGTCTTGCTGCTTCTAATGATAAGTAAGAGACGTGCTGATGCTTACGTTCATGTTGTTCAATGACTCGCGCATAATCACGCTTTACTTGTTCAAATAAGGTTTCTTTTTGTTTCGCATTCAATAACTGCGAAGCAACTGGTACAGCCCGAGAAGCATTTGAAACATAAACAATAGGCTCTTCGTAATGTGGTGCGATTTTAATCGCTGTATGCGCTTTTGAAGTCGTCGCTCCACCAATCAAAACTGGAATATCAAAGTTATTTCGCTTTAATTCCTTTGCAACATGGACCATTTCATCCAAAGACGGTGTGATGAGGCCCGAGAGACCAATCACATCAACTTGCTCTTCTTTTGCGACTTTTAAAATCTCCTCACATGGCACCATGACGCCTAGGTCAATGATCTCATAATTATTACATTGCAAAACAACACCAACGATATTTTTGCCAATGTCATGGACATCTCCTTTCACAGTCGCGAGCAGGATTTTACCATTCGAGCTACCCTCTTCCTTTTCGTCTTCAATATAAGGCTCTAAATAAGCTACTGCTTTCTTCATCACTCGAGCTGATTTGACCACTTGCGGAAGAAACATTTTCCCTTCTCCAAATAGGTCACCAACCACATTCATCCCATCCATCAAAGGTCCTTCGATGACTTCTAACGGTCTGTCTGATGAGAGACGCGCTTCTTCTGTGTCCTCTACGATATATTCAGTAATACCATGAACCAGCGCATGACTAAGACGCTCTCTTACAGGAAGAGTACGCCAAGTCAAATCAATCGCTTTTGCCTTTACGCCATCTCCTTTATAATCATTTGCAATCTCAAGTAAGCGTTCTGTCGAATCTTCCCGACGATTGAGGATCACATCCTCTACCCGCTCTTTCAATTCGCTAGGAATATCATCATAAACGGTCAGCTGACCTGCATTTACAATCCCCATGTCCATGCCAGCTTTGATTGCATGGAATAAAAAGACGGAGTGCATCGCTTCACGAACCGGATTATTTCCTCGGAAAGAAAAGGAAATATTCGATACACCACCAGATACCTTGGCGTGAGGTAAATGCTGTTTGATCAACCGTGTCGCTTCAATAAAATCGACAGCATAATTATTGTGCTCATCAATTCCGGTTGCGACTGCAAAAATATTTGGATCAAAGATGATATCTTCGGGAGGGAACTGAACCTGCTCTGTGAGGATTTTGTAAGATCGTTCGCAAATTTCAAATTTACGAGCGCATGTGTCTGCTTGGCCCTGTTCATCAAATGCCATCACAACACATGCAGCACCAAATTTTCTTAGCGTTGTCGCATGTTCAATAAATTGTCTCTCTCCTTCTTTGAGAGAGATAGAGTTCACAATGGCCTTTCCTTGGATACATTTCAACCCTGCAAAGACAACATCCCATTTTGAGGAGTCGATCATGATTGGAACACGTGCAATTTCTGGCTCCGCTGCGATTAAATTCAGAAATCGCACCATCGCTGCTTGAGAGTCCAGCATTGCCTCATCCATATTGATATCAATGATCTGTGCACCATTTTCTACCTGATCACGTGCTACATCTAACGCTTCCTCATATCTGTCTTCAAGGATCAACCGCTTAAACTTTGCAGACCCGGTGACATTTGTCCGTTCGCCGACATTGATAAAGCTCGCTACCTGCTGCATGTTAAGACTCCACGCTCATTGCTTCTAACCCCGATAAACGCATCTTGACTGGCAGCTTTGGCTTTTCTCTTTTCGGAAATGCTTCAACAGCGTTTTTCATCGCCTGAATATGGGCGGGAGTGGTGCCACAGCAACCCCCAACAATATTCAAAAAACCACTCTCGGCCCACTCATGAATTTCTGCAGCCATTTCTTCTGGGCCTAAATCATATTCACCAAATTCATTGGGTAAACCCGCATTTGGGTGGACGGAAACATAGCCTTCGCAGACATCACTTAGGTTTGCAACATACTGGCGAAGCTGATCCGGCCCTAAAGCACAATTGAGACCAAAGCTCAACGGGTTCACATGTCGCAGCGCGTTATAAAATGCTTCCGTTGTTTGACCTGATAATGTACGGCCAGATGCATCGGTGATCGTGCCAGAAATCATCACCGGCAACTTGTAACCTAATTCATCAAAAACACTTTCAACCGCAAAGGCAGCCGCTTTCGCATTCAGGGTATCAAAAATCGTTTCGATAAGAATAATATCTGAGCCACCTTCAATCAGTGCCTTCGTTGCTTCTTGGTAAGCAGTGACAAGCTGATCAAAATCAATATTTCGAAAGCCGGGATCATTCACATCCGGTGAAAGAGATGCCGTTCGATTCGTTGGCCCTAATACTCCTGCAACCCATTTTATTTGGCCAGTTTGTGCTTCATATGATTTTGCAACTTCCTTTGCAATTTTGGCTGCTTCCAAATTGATTTCCCGACATAAGTCTTCCATGTGATAATCAGCCATTGCAATCGACGTTGCATTAAACGTATTCGTTTCAATAATATCTGCACCAGCTACATAATACTTCTGATGGATTTCTCGAATAATTTCAGGTTGTGTCAATACGAGCAGGTCATTATTCCCTTTTAAAGGTGATTTCCAATCTGCAAAACGTTTGCCACGATAATCTTCTTCTTCAAGTTGATAGTCCTGGATCATAGTGCCCATTGCACCATCCAATATCACGATCCGTTCTGAAAGCGTCTTGTACAACGCATCAATTCTTGCTTGATCAATCCACATAATTATCCGTTCTCACATGCTGGCTAATTTCATTTAAGTCATATGGCGTTGCCTGATAGACGTAGTAGTTCAGCCAATTACTAAACAATAAAAAAGCATGACTTTGCCAGCGTTTGCTTGGCGTTTGTGTCATATCATCACCTGGATAATAATTTTCTGGCAAAACAGGTGATAAACCAGCATCAATATCTCTGATTAATTCCTGATGCAATGTCTGGGCATCATACTCTGGGTGGCCTGTCACATAGATCTGACTCCCTTGCTGATCCTTAATAAGGTAAGGTCCAACAATCTCACTACTGGCCAGAACTTCTAATTCGGGCTGTTCTCTGATCAAATGTTCTGGTACATAAGCATAACGTGAGTGGGGTGCCCAGAATTCATCATCAAACCCCCTTAAAAGTGGCTTTTTCGGCAACAAATTACGATGCCGATAAACACCACAAGCTTTTTGATCTCGAATATCTCTTTGCAAACCATAGTAATAATATAGTGCTGCATGTGCGGCCCAACACAAAAAGAGAGTTGATGTCACACGCTCTTTCGCCCAATCAAAAATTTCCGTCAACGTTGACCAATAAGTCACTTCTTCATAATCCAACTTTCCAAGTGGCGCACCTGTAATAATCAAGCCGTCGTAATTGGTTTGTTTGACTTCAGCAAATGTTTTATAGAAGGTGGTCAGGTAATTTTCTGAAGTGTGTTTGCTAGCATGGTGCTCTATCCGAACAAGATCGGCATCGATTTGTAGGGGAGTATTCGCGAGTAAACGTAACAGCTGGATTTCTGTTTCGACTTTATTTGGCATGAGGTTCAGAATAGCGAGCTTCATGGGACGAATATCTTGGTTCTTCGCAAATGTACTGGGAAGAACATGAATATTCTCTTCTCTGAGTGCTTCAATTGCTGGTAATTCATCGGTAACCCGTAAAGACATGCTGCCCTCCAAACTCAAAAACAGATGGCTGAAGGTAATTCAATCAGAAGCAAAGAATAAACCATCCTCAACTTCTATCGCCTTTTGGGTCAATCCAATACACAAAAAGACATCTAACACAGACAGCCTCGATATATATAGAGTGGCTTATCACAATGGACATGTCAACACCTAGATGTTTAGACGTCCAAATAAGAGCGCTGTATTACGAATCTTTCACTTTATTCCTATAAACACTGATTAGAAAAGACAATGTCGAAATATATCTCTCGATAGCGGGCCACGAATTTTCATCATCATGTGCATGAAAAATATGCATAAAAAAACCAACCCGAAGGCTGGTTTTTATCGTTCATTCACAATCTATGTTTTTAGAAAGCTTCTGCTGCAATTTCTGCTTCTGCATCTGGCTCTTTTTCATCTGCTTTGACTTCTGCTTTCACAAGAAGCATATCGCGAAGCTGTTTTTCAATATCGTCAGCAATGTGCGTGTTTTCTTTTAAGAACTTAATGCTGTTTGATTTACCCTGACCAATTTTATCGCCATTGTAGCTGTACCATGCACCAGACTTATCGACGAGCTTATGCTTCACACCGAGGTCAAGCAGTTCACCTTCTTTGGAGATACCTTCACCATAAGCGATAATGAATTCTGCTTGCTTAAATGGTGGTGCAACTTTGTTCTTCACGACTTTCACGCGGGTTTCGTTGCCGACGATTTCATCACCGTCTTTTACAGAACCGATCCGACGGATATCAAGACGAACAGATGCGTAGAACTTCAATGCATTACCACCCGTTGTTGTTTCCGGGTTACCAAACATCACCCCGATCTTCATACGGATTTGGTTGATGAAGATACAAAGTGTATTGGAACGTTTGATATTTGCTGTCAACTTACGAAGTGCTTGTGACATCAAACGCGCCTGCAAGCCAACGTGGCTGTCACCCATTTCGCCTTCAATTTCTGCTTTTGGCGTTAATGCCGCAACAGAGTCAACGATGATGACATCTACAGCTGCAGAACGAACGAGCATATCTGCAATTTCTAATGCCTGTTCACCTGTATCTGGCTGAGAAACAAGGAGCTCATCAACATTGACACCCAATTTCTCTGCATAGACAGGGTCGAGCGCATGCTCAGCATCAACGAAAGCACAGGTTTTTCCAAGCTTTTGCGCCTCTGCAATGGTCTGTAATGTCAATGTTGTTTTACCGGATGACTCCGGGCCGTAGATTTCAACAATCCGCCCCGTTGGCAAACCACCAATACCGAGTGCAATATCCAGTCCTAAAGATCCTGTTGAGATCCCTTCGATATCCATCGTTGTTGAATCGCCAAGACGCATGATTGAACCTTTACCGAACTGGCGTTCAATTTGACTTAGCGCGGCCCCAAGTGCTTTTTGTTTGTTCTCGTCCATCGTCATCACCGATTGTTTATTCTGAAATACTGCGGGAAATTATACTGTATAATCGTACAGCATCAAGCCCTTTTCTTAATTTTTCTGATCATTTTTACCATCACCCCAATGTTGTCAAGGACTGACAAAGAGTTATCGGACTTGGAACATATCAACTATATTTCTTTTACAGACTCATCAATAGAATTGGGGCACAGGTTGGCTATTTCATTACGCATCAGTATCTTGCTATGCCTGCTTCTATCGCTCGGTCTCCCCAACTTAAGCAATGCGGACAATACACAAGATAAAGTATCCATTTTAAAAAACGACTGGACCAGTCAACTTGTCCTTGCCGAAATCGCAAAGCACCTACTTGAACAAAAAGGGTACCACGTCAAATTCGTGAACTCGAATATCCGTCAACAATGGCCATTACTCAAAAGAGAAGTCGCGAACGTTCAGATCGAAGTTTGGGAAGGTACGATGGCAAAAGAACTAGAAAAAGCACTGAAGAAAGGACATGTTGTGTATGCAGGTGATCATCCAGTAAAAACTCGCGAAGAATGGTGGTACCCAGAATATGTAGAAAAGCTTTGCCCAGGACTTCCTCATTGGCGTGCATTACTGGTCTGTTCGAATCTATTTCTACACCCCGCCACTCGACCAAAAGCACGATACCTAGGTGGTCCCTGGGATAAATACGATGAATCAAAAATCCGCGCTTTAGGATTGAATTTTCAGCTGATTAAGTCTAAAAACTCCGATCAATTATGGAAAGAAGTCGACCGGTATATTTCTCGGCAAGAACCGATTATTTTCTTTAACTGGACACCAAACTGGGTCGAGGCGCGTATCAAAGGTAAATTTGTTGAATTTCCAGAATATGCTCCCGAATGTATCTCAGATCCAAGCTGGGGGATCAATACGAAGTACCCCTGGGATTGTGGAAACCCAAAAGCAGGCTGGCTCAAAAAAGTGGTATCCAGCTCCATTCCGAAACGCGCTCCTTGCGCTTTTGAAATCATTCAGAAGTTTGAATTCACAAATAATATGATTTCTGAACTAGTTGCGATGGTCGATGTGGACAAAAAAGATATCGTGTTCGCAAAGAGCTGGTGGCTAGAAACCAACCAAAAGTTGTGGAAAAATTGGATTTCTGGAGAAAAATGCCAGGCCCGTCAAGCAAACCTGGCTGTCGACATTGACTCTTAACGCCTTATGGTTCAAACCGCCAGTGCCCTATCGCCTTTTTCTTCCAACCAAGCTTTGCGGTCGCCAGAGCGCTTCTTGGCCAAAAGCATATCCATCAACTCAAACGTTTGTTCCGCAGCTTCGTTAGTCAGTTGAACCAGTCGTCGGGTATTTGGATCCATCGTCGTTTCGCGAAGTTGCATTGGGTTCATTTCGCCCAGTCCTTTGAAGCGTTGAACATTCACTTTCCCTTTTTTCTTTTCTGCGGATATTCGGTCAAGCACACCTTCTTTTTCAGCTTCATCCAGTGCGTAATAGACATCTTTACCGATATCAATGCGATAGAGTGGCGGCATCGCAACGTAGACATGCCCCGCCTCAACCAGTGTTCGGAAATGGCGTACAAATAGCGCGCATAGCAAGGTGGCAATATGCAGCCCATCTGAGTCTGCATCAGCAAGAATACAGATTTTGCCATAGCGAAGATTTTTTAAATCATTACTATCCGGCTCAATGCCCAAAGCAACGGAAATATCATGAACTTCCTGTGAGGCCAAGATCTGTTCTGAGTCGACTTCCCAGGTATTCAAAATTTTTCCGCGTAGTGGCATCACAGCCTGAAACTCTCGATCTCGCGCTTGCTTTGCAGAGCCACCAGCGGAGTCACCTTCGACAAGAAACAGTTCTGTTCGACTAACATCTTGAAGTGAACAATCTGTCAATTTGCCTGGTAATGCAGGGCCTGAAGTGACTTTTTTACGGACCACTTTTTTACTCGCACGAAGACGCTTTTGTGCATTGTTGATACATAATTGTGCAATCAGCTCTGCTTGCTCTGTATGCTCATTCAACCAAAGACTAAAAGCATCTTTTACGACACCAGACACAAATGCTGCACATTGACGAGAGGATAAGCGCTCTTTCGTTTGCCCAGCGAATTGTGGATCCTGCATCTTCACAGAAAGAATATACGTGCATTTTTCCCAGATATCCTCAGGGGATAGCTTTACACCTCTTGGCAATAAGTTACGGAACTCACAGAACTCACGTACCGCTTCTAATAACCCCTGGCGCATCCCGTTCACATGTGTGCCACCTTGTGCTGTAGGGATCAAATTGACATAGCTTTCAGCCGTGACCTGCCCTCCATCAGGAAGCCACATGACAGCCCAGTCAACGGCTTCATGTTCTGAAGCAAATGCACCCGTGAATGGATCTTGTGGTAGTGTTTCGTAACCTTGCGTACTTTCAATCAAATAGTCTTTCAAACCATCTTGGTAACACCATTGATGGCTCTCTTTTGAAAGCTTATCTTCAAACTTGAGCGTCAGCCCCGGACATAAAACAGCTTTTGCTTTCAATAAATGGAGCATGCGCGACACAGAAAACTTTGCAGAATCAAAATAAGATGCCTCAGGCCAGAATCGAACACGAGTGCCTGTATTTCGTTTACCGACGGTACCCGTTACTTCTAGCTCTGAAACCTTTGCTCCATTCTCAAAAGCAATTTCGAAGACTTGACCATCTCGTTTAATTTCGATTTCAACTCGGGTCGATAATGCGTTGACAACTGAGATCCCAACCCCGTGTAATCCACCGGAGAACTGATAGTTTTTATTTGAAAACTTTCCGCCTGCGTGGAGTTTACACAAAATCAGTTCCACGCCAGACACCCCCTCTTCTGGGTGAATATCTACGGGCATACCACGTCCATTATCAATCACTTCCAGAGAATGATCGTCATGGAGAATGATTTGCACCTTATCTGCAAATCCAGCCAATGCTTCATCCACACTGTTATCGATCACTTCCTGACCGAGGTGGTTGGGGCGTGTTGTATCCGTATACATGCCTGGGCGACGTTGTACCGGTTCCAAGCCATTTAATACTTCAATTGATTCGGAGTTGTAATCTTGTTGTGTCATGTTTATCTTTCACGATCCCAAAAAAATGTCATGATCTCAGGCAGGTAACGTTCAAAACCAACAAACCGATGGTTGCCGCCTGGCTCAACCGTTTGTTTGCAAGCATGGTATTTTGCCACAGCTTCACGAAAATCGAGAACTTCATCACCTTCTTGTTGCAATAACCAAATATTGTCCGGTGTCGGCAGTGTTTCAAGGTGAAGCTGATGCAATCCCGCTAAGTCGCGTTCATCAAGCGTAAATGCATGGGAAGTATATGGGTTCACATGCTGTGTATCATATTGCTCAACCAAGCGAAAAGGTGCAACCGCAGGATTAACCAATACCGCGGGGCGTGCAATCATTTGCGACACATACGTCGCATAGTATCCACCGAGAGAACTCCCCATGATACCAAGGATCCGACCTTCGTAGCGATTCACCAATCGTTCTAAAAAGGCAGGAAGCTCACGCATTTCATCCGGCAGTTGCGGCGCGACCACTTCAACGCCAGCTATTTCGTGACAATAATGAATCATTTGCTGTGCTTTTTCAGATTGCGGGGAGCTTAAGAATCCGTGAAAGTAGAGAATAATCTGTGTTTGTTGAGCCATATAAAATCCGATTGATAACGCCCATCAGCATGCAGAATAAAACGTCGCAAGCCTGGGCCTTGATTTTCTTGTATCCATTGCGATGGGTGAGGTAAGAATTGTACACTGGTTGCAGGAGCTGAGTGGATAGACAAGCTGTCTATTCGATAATCTTCAGCTTGATGAATATGCCCATGCGCCAAAAATTGAATCTGAGGGTAGCGCGTCGATAACTCAATTAACCGTTCACCATTCGCTAAACGGTGCTTATCTAGCGCAATATTGAGTGCGACAGGGTGGTGATGGCAAAAGAGTGCTGAATAACCTGTGTGCTCCTTTAACGCCTGCTCAAGTTCTTCCAAATGCAGTTCATCAAGCCAACCCGCTGGTGTCTCTCCTTTACTATCCAGTAATAAGATTTGCCAGTGCTTCCAATGGATCTGTTTCTGTGAATACCAAGGCAGAGAAGATAATGTTGCTGACAATTGTGATATATCATCGTGATTTCCGGGTAACCAAAAACAAGGTTGTGAGAGTCTTTGAACAGACTCAGCGAGAAACTGATAACTTGGCAAAAGATGATCCTGAGTCACATCACCTGTCACGAGTAAAATATCAAACGGAATCGATTGCAAATATTCAACCACTTGCATCCAGTGCACACGTGTATCGACATCAAAATAGCGCATTCCTGGTTCCGAAAAAAGATGTAAATCTGAAACCTGAATGATTGTGAAAGAAGCCGGATCACTTGCGCATTGAAACGCTGGTGAAAACCAAGAGTTCATAAACAAAAAGTTACTGTGAGATTTAAACCACCATTGTACTGCAACCACGCATCATTGCCATAGTCAGCCAGTCACGCAGCAGCATATTGGTTTGATATTTTTCGTCCGGTTGATGCATATTGGGATTTGGGTAGGTATAACTTGGTTTGATTTGCCCAATCCGCTGAGATTTCAATACTTCAGCCATTCGTGCGTCATGGTATAAACGGACATATAGATGAGGCCGTAAATATTCCGGCCACTGTAGTTCTCTTTGGGTAATATCAACGGTTGTTGTGTACTTCCCGATTTCGGTGACTTCAACTTGATAGGACATCCCTTTTGAAACTTGAAATGTGAAAGAGTTTCCAACTTCAAGATCATTCGGGAGCAAACGAATTAATCGCATATAGTTATGCTCACAGACGCTATGAAAGTCCGGTAGATTCGGCACATATTTTTTTCTGACTTTCGTTGCTGTCACCATATAAAATCGCCCACTACTTATTCAAAGGAAAGATGACCTGACAAGATATCCTGACGGTTGAGCATCAGCCACTGAATCGCGATCAACGACGTTGCATTATCGAGCTGTCCCGCCGCCATCATTTCCACTACTTTATCATAGGGTAGTACATGAATTCGAATATCTTCATCTTCTTCATCCAATCCCGCATATTGACTTGCTTGGGTAGCATCAACTGTTGCAAAAAACAAGGTGAGACGCTCATCACATCCACCAGGAGACGTAAAATAATGCATCACACGATGTATAGACAACGCTTCCAGACCAGTCTCTTCCTTTAATTCGCGGTTCGCAACTTCTAGCTCATCTTCTTCTGAACCTCGCATACCGGCAACAATTTCAATCAACCAGGGTTCATCTCCCCGCCGAAATACCCCAGGGCGAAATTGTTCAACCATCACAACAACATCTTTTTCTGGATCATACGCAATCACAGCAACAGCATCGCCACGAAGGCAAACCTCCCGTTCAATGAGCGGTGTTGTTTGGCCATCAAATCGATCATGGGTCAGCGAAAGTTTTTCTACCGCTAAAAAACCATCATGCAGAACAGTTGTTTGCTTTAAATCCACATTTGAGGGTTGAAACTCTTTGGATTTATTCATATCTATATACCCGTTGGACTGTGTCATGCCATCATACAAAGCTTGAAATGATTTTCAATCACTTGTATGACACACTCTGTTACATAAATTGCTGCCAGACTTACTTATAACCAATTCATTTTTGCGAGAACAGCGCTTAGACTAATACGCTCTCGCAAAAGTAGTGAAAGGACAAATAATGCAGAAAAAAACACTTCCATTGCTCATGGGACTCGCGCTCGCTTCCGGCTCCGTCTTTGCCGGCAATCTCATGGATATTTACAAACTTGCACAAAAAAATGATCCTCAGTTACTGAAAGCGGCAGCAGACAAAGATCGTGCACAATATAGCGCAGATGGCGCTTTTGCGAATTACTTGCCAAATATTGAAGGAAATGCAAATTACACAAAAGGATATGCAAGTGGAGCAGGCATCAGCCAAAGAAAAGACTATGATATTACGCTCAGCCAGAAAGTTATTGATTTTGCAGCATGGCAGTCAGTCAAAGAAGCTGAATTACAAGCCACGCAAGGCGAGCTAGGTTACCAGCTTGCTTCTCAAAGTTTGATTGTTCGTGTTGCACAAGCGTACTTCGATGTTCTCAAAGCGCAAGACAACCTCCAGCTTGTCGTCGCGGAAAAAAAAGCAATTGACCGTCAACTCCAACAAACGAAAGAGCGTTTTGCGGTTGGTTTAAGTGCAATTACCGATGTCCACGAAGCACAAGCAAAGTTTGACCAATCCGTTGCAAATGAGATTTCGAAAGAAAATGATCTAGAAACAGCAAGAGAAAGCTTAAGAGAAATCACAAACGCATACCATAAAGAAATTGATGGGTTGAATATTACGAAATTTAGCTCTGATCTTCCGACACCAGCAACGTCTGAAGCATGGGTAGAAAAAGCAAAACAAACCAGCATACAAATCGCAAATGCAAAAGTTAGCGTTGAGATTGCCAAAAATAATATTGATAAATCAAGCTCGGGTCATTTACCGACTTTATCGCTAAGTGCCAGACATGCCCAAGCCGATAATGATCCAAGAATTGAATCCGCTTTCAACCCAGATAAAGGATATGAAGAAAATAATTCGATTACACTTTCACTGAAAGTCCCCATCTATTCTGGCGGTGCAACAAGTGCAGGTGTTGATGCAGCGCGCGCTGGATTTGTTTCTGCCAGTGAATCAATGGAGCAAACTTACCGTGAGGTGATGAAGAGTACGCGAACTTCCTTCAATAATGTTCGAGCTTCTGTTTCAACCATCAAAGCGCTTGAGCAATCAGTTATCTCAGCACAAAGTGCATTAACAGCCACAGAAGCCGGATTTGAAGTCGGTACGCGGACCATTGTTGATGTCCTACAGCAAACAACTGGCCTGTATCAAGCGAAGCAGCAGCTGTCTGAAGCTCGTTATAATTATATCCTAGCGATTTTGAGCCTCAAAGCCGCAGCCGGTAACTTAACGGAAGCCGATCTCGCTGCCGTCAATAAAAGTCTTGGTTAGTCAATGAAGAGTAGAGAGGCTTTTGCCTCTCTACTTTTTTCGATGAACTCACTGGGCCTCCGACCTCCTGATTTTCACTAGTTCATCGCCAACCAATCCGTTACAATACGTCACCTTTTTCCTGCGATGTGAGTAATTGTGCAAAAAGCTCCCCATTTTGAGTCTCGGTTCCTAGGGCCAAAGTTCTGGCCGATGTGGTTGTTAATCTGCCTGCTGTACCTTATTTCCTGGCTTCCATACAGAGTATTGATTGGTCTAGGTCAACTACTCGGAAAGTTACTTTATCGAGTTTTAGGATCTCGCAGAAAAATCGCTGAACGAAATATTGAGCTTTGTTTTCCAGAAAAAACACCAAAGGAAGTCACGACACTCACTCAGCAAAATTTCGAAGAAATGGGCATTGCCATGTTTGAAGTTGCCATTGGCTGGTGGTGGCCTGCTTGGCGAGTCAAGCGACTGGCCCACTATGAAGGCTTTGAACACATCGAGAGAGCTTTTGAGCAAGGAAAAGGGGTTCTCTTGCTTGCATCTCACCAACTGCATTTAGAAGCCGCTTGCCGCGTATTTGGCTTGAAAGTTCCATCTGTAGGTTTTTATCGACAGCACGATAATCCCCTCATGGAGTACTTTCAATATCATGGCCGTGCCAAAAGCAATAAATACATGCTCGATAAGTTTAACGTCAAAGGACTCATCGAGGCACTGAACCAAAAAGAAGTTTGCTTCTATCTACCTGATCAGGATTACGGTCCTAGACGTTGTCAGTTTGTGCCTTTCTTTGCCGTACAGGAAACAGCCTCAACGACAGGAACGTTAATGTTCGCAGAAGAAGGAAACTGTGAAACAATTGCAGTGTTCACCTCTCGTTTGCCAAATGCAAAAGGCTATAAAATTGAAGTACTCCCAGCATTCGATAATTTTCCATCGGGTGATGATGCTAACGATGTCCGTCGCGTCAATGCTTGGGTTGAGCAAGCAGTTATGCGTCATCCAGAACAATATATGTGGGTACATAGAAGATTTAAAACCCGGCCAAAGGGACAGTCATCCTTGTATTAATCCACAGCACCTCCCTATTCAAGAACCTGCTTTATTTGATATAGTGTCTCAGTGTTGTGAAGCCTAGCTCGCTGAGCGCCATATTATCTTCTATTTACCTGCTGAAAACCTGTCCAAAGCAGGAGATGGCCCCAAATAGATAGAGTCCAGAATATAAATAATGAGCGTAACACTGCACAACCGTAAAATTATTCAGAAACATATTTTTGTAGAGTGCTACCGCTTATTGCGGTGAAAAATCAGTTTATCTGTTAGCGGTTTCCAAATACTGAGTGGATCCATCATACATGGCATTACCAAACGCATTATTAATAAATTTAGATCGAAGCCCTGAACGATTAACATTTGCAACTGAGGTTCTATCTCAGTCCGGGATCTCGTTTAAACGAGTTTCTGCTGTTGATGGAAGCCAGATGTCTGATGAAGAATACCAGACGCTGATTGAGCAAGCCCGCTCTTCTAAAAAGTGGTTTCGTCACCTGACGAAAAACGAAATATGTTGTCTAAAAAGCCATCGCCTGTGTTGGCAAACGATTGTTGATGAAAACTTACCTTACGCACTCGTTTTCGAAGATGATCTCGCTCTTGAAGCAACGCCTGATCTCGTCATTCCCGCAATCGAAACAGTGATACAAAGTGATGTTGAATGGGATGTCATCAAGCTATCCAGATGCCATCAAAAGAGGATTTATTCCATTTCGCTTGATCAAGGTTACTCTCTCCATCACTGTGTGCCACAACCCATTGATGCAACGGCTTCCCTCATTTCCTTATCAGGTGCCAAAAAATTACTCGCGATGTCTGAACAATTGGATACACCAACTGACTTTATCATGAAACGGATCTGGGAAAATGACCTGAAAATCTACTCATTGCACCCGAATCTGTTCCGTCAGAGAACCCATGAAGAGGTGCCTTCAATCATTGGTGACAGGGATAACTACAAGCGACTACCTCGAAAAGATAAAATCAAAGTTTATGCCGCCAAATATCGTTACCATATCTGGTTTTCATTCAATCAAACGATGGAGTTATGCCTGCGTTACGGCATATCCAATTACCTCAAGTCGATGCGTAAAAGCCGTTAATTGACGAAATCTACATGCGAGCCATATCACTTTTCTGAAGACGAAAAGCGTCGGCTCTCATGTTTGATCATGGATTATCACTTCATCAAACTGCGTATTATATCCACATCAACGCTTGATGATGCTTTAACGAGCGACTAACCGCTAAAAGCGATTTCTTCTTGGCCGCTCTTCACGAGGCTTCGCTGGATTTACCTTAATATTGCGGCCCTTAACTTCACTTTCATTGAGCGCCGCAATAGCAGACTCAGCCTGTGCACCATCGGACATTTCTACGAAGCCGAATCCTTTCGATTGTCCTGAAAATTTATCAATAATAATCGTTGCTCGGATCACTTCTCCATGTTGTGTAAACATAGATCTCAGTTCATCTTCCGTCACAGAATAAGGCAGGTTGCCCACATAGATATTCATACCACATACTCGTCATTGTGTGTTGCCCAGACTTTCACTATCGAAAAATCAAACACACAAATTGATCGGTAGCGATTCAGCACTTAATCCATACTATGGATATCTAAACTGACCTCAATCAACAACACCGTTCTCACATCAAATTTTTAAAGCGATGTTTTAAAACGGTGCAATGTCGAAAACATGAGTTCCAGTTTCTTAAGTAGTAGAGGAAGTTTCGCTTGTTGTACAGATTCATCTTCAGATTTTAGTGCTAGAATATCGGCAGCTAGCTCTTCAACATAAGGCATAAATCTGTTTTTCTCTTGCTGAAAGCCCGAATCTGTTGCAAAAATCGTCGAAAACTTTCCCATGCCACTCCGTTGTAATTGCTCTAATTTTGTATCTGCATCCACTGCTTTTCTGTAGGCATCTTTCAAAGTTGCCTCAAGATTTGAAATAATAGCGTTCATAAATATACGAATAAGTTCTTAAAGAAAAGGAATTCAATTCCGATAACGATATTGCGTATTTTACGCATTTATCACACACAACACGACAAGAAATTAACCAGGTATGGTCAGCTATTCTTTCTCTGTCGCGTGTAACATGGCAATCATCCGAGTCAGGGGAGGAAGTATGAGCATATCACCCGCGTCACCAGGATCGGTTTCTGCTAGTACTGGGACGGATATGGAAGCCATCTCAGCAAAACTGGCAAAAAGCCAACAAGAAGCTGAAGGGCAAGCCGCTTTGCAGCTATTGCAAAGTGTACCGGCACCTTCAACTTCTGGCGATTTAGCCATCGGCAGCAATATCAATATTGTTGTTTAAGGATGTATTAATAGTGAATCGGGGTTTTACTTGGCTCTCCCCCAATCTCTCTTACAAGCTTGGGAACCAGGAAGCCAGGTAAGCCTTTTATCACTTCCCGCATCAGTTTTTTCGCATGCTCTTCTGTCACATCAAAATGTGCAGCCCCTTTCACTTTGTCTAAGACATGTAAGTAATAAGGTAATATTCCTGCTGAAAAGAGCTTTTCACTCAGTGTTATCTGCACCACAGGGCTATCATTAATTCCTTTAAGCAGTACAGCTTGATTGAGTACATAGACGCCAGCCTGTTTTAAACGTTGCACACCTTGAGCTAACAAATCATCAATTTCATTCCCGTGATTCACATGGAGGACCATCACAACATCCAGGTGAGATTGTTGCAGTAAATTGGCAAGCGATGTTGTTAACCTAGCTGGGATCACAACAGGTAGCCGAGTGTGAATTCGAAGCCGTCTCACGTGCTCAATCTTTTCAAGTTCAGCCAAAAACCAGGCGATTTGGTTATCTTTCGCCATCAGCGGATCACCACCGCTTAAGATCACTTCATTAATTTCTGAGTGTGCTTGGATATACGTCAGAATTGGCATTAATGAGGCGCGATTAATATGGTTTTCATCGTATGGGAAATGACGACGAAAGCAGTAACGACAATTGACTGCACAACCCCCTTTAAAAATCACCAAAATCCTCGTTTTGTACTTATGCAACATCCCAGGTAATGCTGCATCCTGTTCTTCAAGCGGATCATGGCTATATCCAGCAGGGTCAAGAAACTCCGACTGTACTGGTAAAACCTGCAATAACAGCGGGTCAAGCCTGTCCCCTGGACGCATTTTTTGGATGAATGGTCTCGGAACACGCATAGGAAACAATTTTCTTGCTTCAAAATCCTGCTGTGCATTTTCTGTTGATAAATCAAGCAACTCAAACAAATCTTCAGGTCGAGTGACGGCTTGAGCCAGATCTTTTTGCCATTCTTGCTGCACACTCAGCGCGTTGTCGTGTATCATTACCACCATTTTCAATACTTCAGTTTTAGATTTTAAAGAGGTTGTGATGCCTAATTACAGTACAAATGAGTTTAAGGCGGGCCTTAAAATAATGGTTGATGGCGAGCCTTGCAACATTATTGAGAACGAATTTGTAAAACCAGGAAAGGGACAAGCGTTCAACCGCGTGAAGATCCGTAAATTGATCTCTGGCAAAGTCCTTGAAAAAACTTATAAATCTGGTGATTCAGTCGAAGGTGCTGACGTGATGGATACAGATTTGGATTATTTGTACACAGACGGCGAATTCTGGCATTTCATGAACAATGAAACCTTCGAACAAATCGCAGCAGATGCAAAAGCGGTTGGTGAGAACCAGAAATGGCTGGTCGAGAATAATAGTTGTACGTTGACCTTATGGAATGGTTCTCCAATTGCTGTCACACCACCAAACTTTGTTGAACTGGAAGTGACAGAGACTGATCCTGGTCTAAAAGGCGATACTGCCGGCACAGGCGGTAAGCCTGCGACGTTGTCTACAGGTGCCGTTGTTCGTGTTCCATTGTTCATCCAGATTGGCGAAGTGATTAAGGTCGATACTCGCTCTGGTGAGTACGTCTCTCGCGCACAGAAGTAATCTGGCTTTGGAAGCATGTTTGCATGCTTCCTTATCTTCTAAATTATCTTCATTCTCTTCTCCCTTTTTCTACTCCTTTTTTCTCTATTTCATTTATACTCCTTGCATAGAGCGAGGTATCTTGATGTACGAATTTCAACCCTACGGTCAAAAGAACAAATGTAAGAATATTCTTGGATATTGTGATACAGACACAGAGATTATCCTCTTATTTAACCGTGGCAGAATGTATCGATACGCAAAAGCAGCAATTGGAGACGCGAAGGTTCAGGAAATGCTGAGCTACGCAGATAAAGGATGGGGACTCCATGAGTTCGTCACACGGGATCCAGTCTTAAGAGCAAATGAAGAGCACGTCAAAATTGACTAGTTTATGACAACACAGAGGATAGAAGCCCCGTAGGGCCTCGTCTCTCGCATCATTTCCTTGTCATTTTCCTGCCACTGCCACATCAGGAGGTTGACTCACCTTTTTCATAGGGGCAATGAACGAACTGCTTTATCGCTGTTCTTTCATTGAAATTGTATTCCCAATGACAATCTCACTGCCATAATAGTGTTTCTTTTGCAGCTCTTCTTTCAGATTAATCGAAAACTCTTGTACCCAAGGCACCATTCTACAGTCAATCCCAGTTTTTTTAATGAAAACCTTCGCTGGCTTTGAGTTTGCTTCGATACTTACAATACTTGGCTGTACACATGCATATAATGCTTTAGCATGTAATACACCTTCAGCATCAATGGTCACACCACCGTATAATGTTGCAGGTTCATAGTAGCGATTTTCATCTGCTGAGACTGTTGTTGAAAGCGCAGCAATGACCGTAGTAAGTAGGGCAATAGACTTTTTCATTATTCACAACCTTTCATAGGAATATCTACACAGACAGAACGATTGAGAGTTCGTTCTGTAACACAAGCTCAGATGAACTTCGTGCCACACAACATCTAAGCTTCGTGATCTAATTTAAAGTTTTTGTCGGACTCTCGAATCACACTAAAATACGAAATTTACGAACAGTGGGATCCAGCGATTAAAAATTCAACTGTAAAGAGTAAGGAAAAGTAGACAGTTCTACGACTAAACAGTGATAAGAACGAACGCTTCAGAGTCCTTCCATTCAAATCATCACGCCGTTACCATTGAATCCAATGGAATTTGGAACATTTCGTGCTGGATTGAGTCGCTTGGTCATTCCACCAATGAAAGACGATATCGAAGAGGTGTTTCAAAGTATGGGTTTTCTTTTTTCATCGCACTGATGATGAGTATAGGGTGCAAGTTTGAGCACTTCTCATCCGAAGAAAAAGCTGGGGTCTTGCTTATGCACAACCGTAAATAGATGAAAGCAGCGAATGCTGCTTTCAAATAGCTTCATGAAGTTTCAGTTATTGAACCGTTCCCTGGATCACGATTTGTACTTGATCGCCCGGAGATGCTTCCAATCCAGCCCCCTGACAATCCAAGTCTGCTGGTAATGGGAGCTTTAATGGCACTGCTAAACCTTTATCTGAGTTCATACACCATGCTTTCGTTGGTGAAATCGATTTAACTTTCAACTCAGCAGGCTTTTCAGGCTCTTGTTCAAAGCTCGGCTCAGGGATCGGCTCAGCTGGTAAATCAGCTGGTAAATCAGCAGCAACCTCTACAGGCTCTTCCTCAATCACTGGCTCTGGCTTCGGTTCAGGTGGTTTAGGCTTCGGCTTTGGTTTTGGCTTCGGTTTTGGTGGCCACTGAGTTGCTAATAGCGGCACTTCGGAATTAAAGCGAAGGTATCCAATGAGTTTTGGCTTTGCACGCTCACAATACTGTTCAAAATTAATCGCCAAGCTAGACACTTTATTTGAACCATCATACTTCAACTGAAGGATTTTATAAGCGCCATCAATTCGCTTACAGGTTTGCCCATTCCCAGAAAAGTGCAAACCTGGTTTCCCAGCATGATGAAAAGGAAAACGTTCAGCGCCTTGAAACTCTCCCTCTGATAATTGCTCACCTTTGGGCGGCGCAACATTTAACGTCCAGTAATCTGGCCTGGAAGTCGCATCTTGCGTCCCTGAGATTGTGATTTCAATACTGTTATGGTGTTTTCTTTTGATCGTGATCGACATCGAGTTTTTTTCATACTCTACCGTTCGACCAGCACCAATCTGATCTCCATACTCACTGGAAAAGAAAAACTGTGAATCTGCAGCAGCATGGAATGATAAACTTGTTACAAACAATGTTGCCAATGAAATTAGTCGCACTTCAATACCCCATATACTTACGGCTCCACCGGGCATTATACCGATGTTGCAAAAAGGTTTCATCATTTGCAAAAATAATTAACATAGATATTTATTCTATATTTATTCCAACAGAGAATAAAAAGCTTGCGTGATTCTCAATCAAGCACACTTTCTGTATGTCTCTCACAATGACCATAATCGTGTCAATTCAACAATTCAATACATTGAATGAAATTTTTCCTTTACAAAGTATGGCACTGATGAAAAAGGAATCAAAAAAAGAGTTCCTATATTATATTCAAAATAATGTTCAGGATTTTTTTGGTCACCTCTAAGGTAGATCAATGAAATTGAGATGAATTTCCTATTAAGGGACTTGATAGTGATATAATTAACTCTTTGATTCTATTTTTTATTCAGGGACTCCCAACTGATGCGCAGAAATCAACACGTCATTGACGAAGAAGTCCGCTTCCCAGCAGAAATTCAGCTTGTTTCAACGACAGACTTACGTGGCGTCATCACCTATGCAAATGAAAGCTTTTGTGAAGTTGCCGGCTTTACCGAAGAAGAACTTGTCGGTAAGAATCATAATATTGTTCGTCATCCAGATATGCCGAGAGCTGCATTTCAAGAACTTTGGGACAAACTCAAGTTAAAGCAGTCTTGGCGTGGTATTGTGAAGAATCGATGTAAAGACGGAAGATTTTATTGGGTTGATGCATATGTCACACCACTCTACCAAGGAAACACCGTGACTGGTTATCAATCTGTTCGCATCAGACCTCAGCCCGAACATTTAGAACGCGCAAAAAAACTGTATGCACAATTAAATCAGGGAAAGAAAATTGACCGTTTCGCACTGTCTCTAAAGGCTAAATATAGCCTTAGCCTTCTTCCTTTATTGTTACTTTTTTTAAGCCCTGTATTTTTTCCCGGATGGAATGCAGGTGTATTGTCATTGATCGCTATTGCAGCGTTGGTTGCTCTATTTTCCCAAGAGTTATTCATCCTTCCGTTCAAAATTCAGCGCATGGCAGCGAGATATGATAGTGTTTCTCGGCATATTTATACGAATACACCCGCAACAAGCTTTATCGACTTTCATCAAGGGTTATTACAAGCAAGGCTTAATACTGTGCTTGGGCGAACAAAAGATTCAACAGCGCAACTATCAAGTATCTCAGATGCTCTAGAATCTTCTGCAATTCAAACACAAACTGGCGTTGAACAAGAACATCATGAATTGATCCAGATTTCATCGTCCATTGAACAGATGAGCCATGCAGTTTCCAATATTGCCCATAGTAGTATTTCAACCAATGAAAAAGTTGCAGATGCAAGTAATAAATGTCAACAGGCAATGTCAGCAATGGAAACAACGACAACCACGGTGATGTCTCTCACTGAAGAAGTGGAGCGGGCTGCCGCTTCTGCGGATAAACTTGCTGAGGAAGCAGAAAAAATCGGTGACATTATGACGGAGATCCAAGGTATCGCCGATCAAACGAACCTATTAGCACTGAATGCTGCGATAGAAGCTGCTCGAGCGGGTGAGCATGGTCGTGGGTTTGCTGTTGTCGCTGATGAAGTCCGCGCATTATCCTCAAGAACACATAAAGCCACCGAACAAATACAAGCATCCATTCAGGATATCCAAAGTACACTGCTTTCTTGGTCAGAGCTGATGCAAAATAACAAAACTCAGACCGAATCCTGTGCAGAGGAAGCAGAATATAGCCGTTCTCAAATTGAAGAGTTGGTCCAAATGGTTAACGAGATTTCCAATCTCTCTTTAATGATTTCATCCTCTGCGGAAGAACAAGGTTATGCAACGAATGAAATTAGTAACAACATCATGCAAATCAAAGAAATTGCTGAGGGAAATCTAGAGCAGGCCAATTCTGTTGCAGAGCGAGCAAATGCTCTCAAAGAACAATCGACAAAGATTTCTTCACTCAGCCAAACGTTTGCCCTAAGAGAATAGGCCAGTGGTTCACACTACGCATGACAACATCATAAAAAAGGCTCCGAAAGGAGCCTTTAGTACAATTGGTTTCACAATTATCTGAATGATGCTCGAATCGAAACATCCTTGAATGCTTCTTTTGCTTTGATCATCACATGATAATAGCGATTCCCTACATCACCATAGATTTGAATAGAATCTGAGTTACCATAGTAAGTCGATGACTTCTCATAGCTGTGCTCTGATGGCCAGTTATCTGGACTTACATAGATATCCGCATCTCCTTCTCCACCCCAAAGGTCAAAGTACACAGCACTGCTACCTTGCGGGACAAAGATGTAAAAGTACATTTTACCATCACTGGTTAAACCGCTACGCCATTGGTCATTAACCAACACTGGATCCATTGGTGTTGTTGGATCTGTCGGACCTGGTTCAGTTGGATCTGTCGGGTCAGTCGGATCTGTTGGATCTGTTGGATCTGTTGGGTCAGTTGGATCCGTCGGGTCTGTTGGCTCAGACGGATTACCAGTACCATCCTGTGGACCGTGCTCATCCAAACCGTTATCAATGCTCTGGACACTCTCCAACCACGCTGACCACTCGACGTCATATCGTGTACCAATTGAACGCATGTAATCTGCATACTCTTCGTACTTGTCCTGACGGAACATCGTTACAATTTGATTGATGTCATTACGGTGACGCTCAAACATGAATCGCACAGCAAGGTAACCCCAGCGATAAATACGTTCAGTACCACTGTTGTAGTCATTGTTGAAAATTGTGCTGAGCGGTATTTTCTTCACTTTCGCAAGTGCAACCGCGTCTTCATTGTCATCACGATTTGCGATGTATTCAGCAAGACCTTCTGTCCACCACACTGTTTTTTGAGTCATGGCACGACCAAAGTCACCCGCCATATTGAAACGGCCATCTAAGTAGTGAACATACTCATGGCGTAAGTTCCAAATTGCGAAATCAGGACGCATCCAATCCGCTTCATAAGCAATAAAACGAGCTTGATTATTTGGATCTGCTGGATTGCCTTCTAAGTACATACCACCGTTGTTTGTATCGTTACCAAACAACATACCCGAGAAAGTTTGGTAGTCTTTGCTACTATCGAAGATTACAAGCTCTAGATCTTTGTTCTCATCATTTGCAACAGGTTGCTTCCCAGTGCCAAGCACTTGGTGAAAGTATGCTTCTTGATCTGCAAGCTGTTCACATGCCCAATCGTTTTGATCTGAGAAAAGGTGTTGTGAGCGCATTTTTAATGTCGGAGAACAAGTATGCTTCTGTGGAAGTGCTTTTTGTTCTACCGTTTTGGTAAAGTTACACACACCGTATTCTTTACAGTTTGCTTGGTCATACTCATCAACCATGCTTCCTGCGATCAACCATAATGCAGCGTTATCACCTTCTAAAGAAGTCTCACGAAGGATTTCTTTTAAAGATTTACCAACACCTTCTTTCAATGAGCTATGTTGCAGGAAACGGCCAAGCTCACGGACACTGTTTTCTAAAACATACTGATTGTCCGTACCAAGCAAATTCTGATGGTTTTGGTAGAAACTAAAAAGTTCACCCAAAATCGTTTTGTCGTTTTTGACACGCTGTACAAAGTCAGGGTTGTTATGACCACGGAATAAAACGGTAAAACCGTTATTTACCGCAACATTCATATAATATGAATCTTTGTATGTTCTATCGTAGCCAGAAAGAAGGCGCTTCACGACCCAAATAAACTCAGCATTCAACTCAGAGCTATCAATCAAAGTCACGATTTCACGGAGGACTTTACCGTTCTCATCGCTCACCGTGTAGGCATTGCCATTTTGGAAAAAACGATTTAGACCTGTACGAACAGATTGCTCAAGGGCACTAGAATAATCACCAATCGCATCTGGATATGAATATTGAGTATAATAACCCGCTCTTAAGAATAGAACCAATTGCTCCATTCCTTGCGTATCTCTATCTGAATAACGGCTTGCAAGAGCTGCGACTTCGTCAGCAACCACTTTCATATTTGCTTCAGTAAACATCTGACGACCTTGGGTCGCATCTAAACCAAATAAATCATATGTACACGTTGGTTCAACAGACTTAAGTAATGAAACAAGCTGGCGACCAGATTTGTTCAAGAAGTCATTGACTGAGCATTCAGCAAGTTTTGGTGTACCACGACTTGCACGATTCAGCTGCATAGTACTGTGTTTTTCAAGTGCATGCGCCATAGTTTTTTCCATCGGTTTGACAGGCGCATGATCATGCTTTGCCTTTCCGATTTCTGCATAAGCATTAGCGGAGAGAAGTGTGATTGTTAACACACTTAATTTTAACGTTCTCATTGAGTAGCTCCCATGTTCAAATTTACCTACTACCTAAGTACCATTATTTTTTAGCACTATTTTTGATCAATGACAACAAAATTGTATACATTTAATGAAAACAATATAAACAATTACCTGTTAAAAAATTAACATATTTGCTCTATAATTTTCATAAACACTTATATTTCAACAATGTAAAAGTGTGTAAATGCAGGTAAGTTAAATTTTGAAAAATTCACCCCGTTAACAAGACAGAAACATTGCATGCAATTAAGGTCGTACCTAGATTAGAAAAAGAAAACTATATTCTTTCATTTATTAATACTATTTCAGTAATTAAATAGGTACATATGTCAATAGGGTTAGTTTGCAAATACACAGACTGAAAATCTTCATTTCAGATCAAGCTGTTATCAATTTACTTTTTTAATATCAGGTGACACAGTTGAGTATTAAAGAGTGATTGATTCTCTTGAGGAGCAAGAGTCACAAATAAGGCTGATAAAGGATTAGATAAGCGATAAACGAACCAACGTGAGAATAAACAGACAAAAATAATGACTAAAAATTCACGCTCGTTTTTTTTGTCGCAGACGTTGTATTGAATGATGGAAAGACCAAAAAACTAGGTTTTTATAAATCAATGTGGTTACCGATGAAATATCAACAGATCTCTCATACTCACTCTTTGGGTATTCTTGATATCTCGGATGTGAATAATGCATCGCTAAGCTAATAAAGCTATGACTTCACTTTTTGCCTTTAAAATATGTTGTTTCAGCAAGAGCACAGCAAGATCAACCTGATGCTTCGCGGTATAATGGATCAGCATTGCATGCTCAGGCCCTGATTTTTCAATACCGCCCGCCAATACCAAATGCATTCGTACATATCGGTCACAATGCAGGTTGAGTGAATGAACAATTTCGAAAGTGTGTGACCAATTTGCAGCTTGATACAAGCTCATATGAAACTCTCGATTCAGGTCACTGATTTGAGTGATCTCTTTCTTTAATGCAATCGCACTATCCAGCTCTTGTAGGATAGAAGAAGCACGTCGCAGGTCGTCATCTGTTAAATGTGGAATAGAACGAGCAAATAACTCAGGCTCTAGAATTGCTCTTAAATCAAATAGTTCAGTTATCGTATCAATGGATAATGGGGTTGCCACCGCCCCTTTATGGGGTTCGAACTTAACCAGACCTTCTGTTTCAAGCTGTAACAGTGCCTCCCGAATAGGGATTCTACTAACTTGAAGTTGCTCAGCGAGCGTCGCTTGCCGAAGCGGCTCACCCGCATCCACCTCACCTGTAAGTATCATTTCCCTGATTTTCTCAAGGGCAAATTGGGTTCTTGTCGCAGCTTTTTTTTCCGGCATTATTTCCCCATCATGGTTTTAAAAGCCCATACCATCTATTTTGCTGATAATCAGGAATCAAACCAGTATTTTGTTTTGAATGTATCTATCTTTATTCTGATTTTTATGAGACGCTTTGTCACCTTATCATAACAAACACAGAGTTATCAAAATGTTAAATTTCACGGTGAGAGTTGGTACTTTATTCCTTGCCTTGTTCAGTCTAAATACACTCGCAAACACATCTGAACGTTCATCCGTCTTTATTCAAGCTTCTGAAGGCAGCTTTAATCATCAGGCTATCCAAAAACTCTATCGTGAAAAGCAAGCGACTTTACCGAAACTACAATTTAGCGGCACACCGTTAAGGACATTTGAAGCAGCAGCAGAATCAGACCTACCTGCGTTTGTCGCTATACACAATACGCTGATCCCTGGACACCTTGTGCAAGCATCAATCAAAGCCCTTCAATCTTATCGGGTTACAAAAGTGCATGCAGGTGTAATTTTACCGATTCAGATGTGTGTCCTTCGCCATCATCAGGCAATTTCAACAAAAGTACCATTAGAAAAAATCGCATCTCACCCTGCAGCTCTGAAGCAAATCACACAATGGAAAACAGCAAACCAAGTCAATGAAATCTCTGTTCCAAAAGGGACTGCGGAAGCTGCCAGGCAAGTTGCGAATCAAGAACTCCCACTACATTCAGCAGCAATTGGTTCTTGCTTGCTTGCAAAAATATACCCAGAACTTGTTGTTGTGGAAAAAGGGATCCAAGATAGCCAAAATAACCAGACAACGTTTGCGATGATGTCTGTCATGAAAAGAGACAATTCACTTTCCCAATCCGATGCAGCAAAAGAACTTGCGAATATTGTCAGCGCTGCTCAGCATGCACAAAAACAACGCGATCAAGCCAAAGCTCACACCAAAGGCGAATGATTAATCAAACTGCTTATTTTCATGGCAAATTAAACCAATTTATTACAAAGAGAATTTGAAACTAAGGCATTTTCCTTATTGCTATAGTTTTCAACATTTTATCTAATACGGCGTACAAAACAGTAACGTTGTAATGATCACGGATCCTCTAATTGCTTTGTTCATGCAACACATCATTATCCACGAACGACATTAGTAACCGTAGGAGATTTCATGTCTGATAAAATGACTGGAAAAGTCAAATTCTTCGATACCGTCAAAGGCTATGGCTTCATTGAGCTGGATGATCGCAACGAGGATATCTTCGTTCATCAAATGGATATTAAAATGGATGGTTATCGCAAGCTATATCAAGGACAGATTGTTGACTTCGACTTACTCGAAAGCCACAAAGGACTCCGTGCACAAAATGTATTACCTGTCACAACCGGGTTTGAGCATTTCATCAAGTAAATGAAGTCGAATGACGTTTCGACCTCGTCATCAACTTTCCCTAAAGCGCCATCACGCTAAACACACGTCGATTCGATCTAAGATTGAAACCATCAAACTGGCGCTTTTAGGGAGCATTCACCAGTAAGCTATATCACTGACTTTTCTTCCCTGACTTCTCCTGTGCCTTTATCTCATCCCACAACAGATCCATTTCCACTAAACTTGATTTTTCTGGCGAGGACCCCTTTGTAAAGAGTGCTGTCTCAACGCCACGAAAACGCCGCTCAAATTTTTGATTCGCTTTTCGTAGCGTCATTTCAGGGTCAAACTCTAATTTACGCGCAACATTCACCAACGCAAAAAACAGATCGCCTAATTCTTCTTCCAATTTTTGATGTCTGGTCGCGTCTGATTTATCCTCAAAATGGTTCAGCTCTTCCTGTACCTCTAAAATTTCTTCTTTAACCTTCTCTAGTGCTTCCTGTGGCTTCTCCCAGTCAAACCCGACTTGTGCACACCGTTTCTGTAATTTATACGACCGAGTCAGTGAAGGAAGGGCCTGTGGAATGTTATCTAAAACACTCTCCTGTATATTATTGGAAGCTTTAGCAGATCTTTCCCTCGCTTTTTCCTGCTCCCAATTCACCATCACCTCAGCTGCTGTCTCAAAGTTCTCCGACGAAAATACATGCGGATGTCGCCTGATCAATTTCTCAGAAATTGCTTCAACGACTGCATCAAATTCAAAGTGCCCTTCTTCCTTGGCAAGTTGGCTATAAAATACAACCTGAAATAGGAGATCACCTAACTCTTCTTTTAAATCTTGCATATCATGTCGCTCGATGGCATCTGCGACTTCATAAGCTTCTTCCAACGTAAAGGGGACAACTGTTTGAAAAGTCTGCTTGAGGTCCCAAGGACATCCGGTTTTTGGATCACGTAACTGACCCATGATCCACTTTAATTTATCGACTGGATTTTCGGAGGAGTTCACAACAAAAAGCTACCTATTTTCTTATTTTCGTTTGACTTCAGTGACATCTTCAATTTGAGAAAATTTACTTAATATACGATGCCAAGTTTCAACATTATGGATTTCCAAAACTAAATCTACATGAGCCAGTTCTTTCTTTTTGTCAGATAGACTGTTCATTTCAATGACACTGATTTTTTCGTTCGCCAAAATTGACGTGATATCACGTAATAACCCGCTTCTATCGTGCGCAGTTACTCGAACAGATAATGAATAACTCCCTTTTGCTTGCTCTGCCCATTGTACTTCAATGACACGTTCCGGGTATTCACTCTCTGATTGAAAGAGTTGTTCACAATCAACTCGATGGATGGCAATACCACGCCCTTGGGTAATATATCCACGGATCTCATCCCCTGGCACAGGCTGACAACACTTCGCCATGTGATGCATTAAATTACCAACACCATCAACAATCACGCCATCCTTTGGACGTTTTGCTTGTTTAGGACGCTGACGAAGTCGAGGGTCAATTTCAGGCTCTTCATCTTTACTTTGAAGGTTTTGTAAGAAGTTGAGCACCTGATTAATTCGGATATCACCGCTGCCGACTTGTGAGAGAAAGTCATCCATTGAGTTTGCATGAAAGCGCTCTATGGCTGCTTCAGAATCTTTTAGGGTCAAGTGTATCTTGGACAGTTCGCTTTCGAGGAGTTCTTTCCCAGCAGCAATATTCTTGTCTTTATCTTGTTGCTTAAACCAAGCCTGTATCTTAGATCGCGCACGAGAAGACTTAATAAAACCAGTATTGGGATTTAACCAATCTCGGCTAGGATTCGGCTCTTTTGTCGTCAGGATATCAATCTGATCGCCATTTTTTAACTCATAAGTAAAGGGGACGATCCGGCCTGAGATTTTTGCGCCAATACAGCGATGGCCCACATTTGAATGAATATAATAAGCAAAATCTAGTGGTGTCGACCCAGCTGGTAAATCAACAATATCACCCTTAGGAGTAAACACATACACACGATCTTCAAAAACCTGATGACGCAGCTCTTCTGCTAAATCTGCATCTTCTGAGACTTCTTCTTGCCATTGAAGTAGCTTTCTCAGCCAATTGATTTTTTCTTCGTAACTGCTTTTGCGTCCTGGAAGTGCGCCCTCTTTATACTTCCAATGTGCCGCCACGCCCAATTCCGCATCTTCATGCATCTGTTGAGTGCGAATTTGAACCTCAACCGTTTTACCTTCTGGCCCCATCACAACCGTATGAATAGACTGATAACCATTCTGTTTCGGGGTTGCAATATAATCATCGAACTCGCTTGCTAAATGATTCCAGTTGGTATGGATCACCCCAAGTGCCCCATAACAGTCCTGAATTTCAGACGCAATCACCCTGACAGCTCGGATATCAAAAAGCTGATCAAAGTCATAGTCTTTCTTCTTCATCTTGCGCCAGATGCTGTAGATATGCTTCGGGCGTCCATCCACTTCTGCGTGAACTTCTTCTGCCTTCAGTAAAGTTTGGATCCGTTGAACAAAGTCGAGCATATACTGCTCACGGTCGAGTCGTTTATCTTCAAGCTGTTTTGCGATTGCTTTATAAGTCTCTGGGTGTAAGTAACGAAAGGAAAGATCTTCAAGTTCCCACTTTAATTGACCAATGCCAAGTCGGTTTGCCAAAGGTGCAAATACATTTGCAGACTCTTTCGCTGCGAGGACTTTGATTTCTTCACATTCATTTTTCACCAAACGGAGATAACAGATGCGTTCTGCCAGCTTAATTACAACAGCACGAACATCTTCGACCATGGCAAGTAGCATGTGTCGAAGTTTGTCAATTTGAGAAGCCGAGCGGCGGGCATCATGGCACTGTTGAATGGTGCGGATCGCATCCATCTGCTCAACATTTAGGGTCAAAAGAGAGATATGCTCGCCAAAGATTTCATGGATGTCTGGGCAGGTAATCAGCTCTGCATCATATACTGGAAAAATAAGTGCAGTAATTAACGCATCCAAGTCCATATTCAACTCAGAGAGAATATCAACCATTTCTCGGCCTTTGCATAAGGCAAGCTGATCCTCACATCGCTCTGACAAAGCTTTATCCACATCCATCAATGCAGCTTTCTTATCGGCTGGTAATGGGAGAGAATCAAGCCAAGCATGGATGTCTTGATACTGCAAAGCTACTTGATGTGTTGGACGAACCGATACCATGATAACTCTTCTTACACCTTAAGGACTTTTATCCTAAATTCTCTTTTTCAAACAACACCATTGTTTCTATATGTGATGTGTGCGGGAACATATCAATGATCCCAAGCTTTTTTATTCGATATTTTTTATTGATGAAGCTCGTGACATCACGTGCAAGTGTTTGTGGATTACAGGATACATACAGTATATGAGGAATTTTCCCCTCACTTAAAATTTCACAAGCTAACTGTGCACCTGCTCTCGCAGGATCAAGCAGCACTTTCGTGATATCTGTCATTTCGTTATACCACTTGGCTTTGCGAAAATCTTCAAATAAGTTGTCATGATAAAAAGAAACATTTGATAATTGATTCAAACCCGCATTTTTTGATGCTTTTTCAACCATTTCTGGCATTCCTTCAACAGCAATCACTCGTTTTGCACTTTTTGCTAATGGAAGTGAGAAGTTTCCAACCCCACTAAATAAATCCAAGATTTGATCGTCTGCATTGGGTTGAAGCCAATCTAATGCCTGGGTAACCATCTTTTGATTTACCAGTTCATTGACTTGAATAAAGTCCGAAGATTCAAAGAACAATATGATCCCTTGATCAGGTAGTATATAACTCAGTTGCAGTACACTATTGGGGTCATTCCAACAAGTCAGTCGATTCTCATTATCCAATCCCCATAGCTCGATATCATGTTGTTTTGCTGATTCATTGATGGTGGCTTTATCTTCAAAAGAAACCGTATCCGTATGCCGCAAAATAAGCACCGCACGATCAGCATGGATCATCTCTACGTGGGTTAGTGCAGACCGCACCTTCGTGTGACCCAATGTTTCTGCAAGCCATAGTGGCAGATCCTGAAATGGTTTTACAAGAACACCACAACGCTTGATTGGCGAAATCTTTTTCTCCCCAATAGCCCGAAAGCCAACATGATAGGAGCGACTCGCTTTATCATACCAAACACCAAGCCGAGCTCGCCGACGATAGGACAACTCATTCGAGCGGAGAGGATCTTGCCATGGAAGCTCATCGTTAATTTTCAAAACATGTTTCAAAAGGCTGTCGATTGCAGTCTGCTTCTCATTTACCTGCATATCTGCTGATAAATACTGAGTCTGGCATCCCCCACAAGATTCATTATGTGGACACCAAGGCTCTATGCGAGATTCACTTCGTTGAACCCATTTTTTGACTTTGCCTTGCACTGCCCCCTTTTTTAGAGGAACTTCAACTTGAACGACTTCACTGGGAAGTACCCCGGTGAGGAAAACAGTCTGCTTTTGAAAGCGGGCAATTCCCTGTAACTCATGGTCCAACTTTTCGACGGTTAGAGTCAGGTGCTTTTTCTTCTTTTGCTTTGATTTTTCAGGATTAAAAAACGTTGCCATAAGTAACTAATAAAGGAACCTTAGTAGGATTTTCCGCGAACATGTGCCATGATTGGGAAGTTTCACGAGTAATATGGATATCAGAACAAATAATGACCAAAATTGGCCTGCGTGACTGGGTTTTACTTCTCACCGTACTGCCTACGATCATCATCGGTTGCGTCTTAGGTGTTTATTTCACCGCAACACGCTTTCAAGAATTATCAGCGGTCCTAGAGGAACGCGGTACCAGCATTATAGAACCTATTGCCATTGCAAGTGAATATGCAATGCAAAATAGAGATAGAGAAATGCTGACCGCATTGCTCAATAGCGCACACTTAAAACACGCTACACTCGTGAAAACTATTGCAATTTTTACGCCTGATCACCAGTTATACCTGACTTCAAATATTCATCGCGAGATGAATCAATTACGCTTAAAGCCTGGTATTCCAATTAGTGAAAGCACTGTGATTGATACAACGAGTAAGTACCTCTTTGTACGAACACCAATCACAACGAAGTCCGATCCCAAGTACAATGCAAAATATGGCAATAATCAAAATACACTAGTTTTAGGTTATCTTGTCCTCCAGCTCAGTCGAGATCAAGCGATTGTACAACAGCAAACAGCCCTAATCATGAGCGTCCTCATCGTACTCACTGGGATTGCAGCGAGCACGCTGTTCACTTTCCGACTCATTAATAAAGTGACACACCCAGTCTCATCAATGGTCAGCGCCGTTGATCGGATCCGCGAAGGAAAACTCGACACACGTATTGGCGGGATTCTCATCGGGGAATTGGATTTACTGAAAAACGGCATTAACGCCATGGCCAAAGCTCTGAATAATTACCATGAAGAGATGCAAAGCAACATTGATCAGGCCACCAGCGACCTACGAGAGACACTTGAACAAATCGAGATCCAAAACGTTGAACTAGACATGGCAAAACGCCGCGCACAAGAAGCAAACCGAGTGAAGTCCGAGTTTCTTGCAAATATGTCCCACGAACTTCGCACACCACTCAATGGGGTCATTGGTTTTACCCGTCAATTACTCAAAACTGCGCTGGATACCAACCAAAGAGACTATTTGGAAACCATTGAAAAATCAGCGAATAGTCTTTTAGCAATCATCAACGACATTCTAGATTTCTCAAAACTCGAAGCTGGGCGTATGGTCCTTGAAAACATTCCATTCCCACTCCGCGACACAATTGATGAAGTCGCGATGCTCCTCGCACCATCGGCTTATGATAAACGTCTTGAGTTTTCTCTACGGATCTCTCCTGATACACCTGATGACCTCATTGGTGACCCCACCCGAATCAAACAGATCCTCATCAACTTGATTGGCAACGCAATTAAGTTCACAAATAAAGGTAGTGTCACCGTTGATATTTCATTACTGAATACGAATAATGATTCCATTCAGCTAAAAGTCGTCGTCATGGATACCGGTATTGGCATTCCAAAAGACCAACAAGATTCTATTTTTGCTGTCTTTGGGCAAGGTGACTCCAGTATTACGCGTCGTTATGGAGGTACAGGCCTAGGGCTTGTGATCTCACAAAAGCTATCAGAAGCGATGAGTGGCAACATCGGATTCCAAAGTGAAGAAGCAAAAGGATCAACTTTCTGGTTCACCATTATGTGCCGGAAAAACCCGATTGCGATTTCTCCTTGTATGCCAATTCAAAGCTTAAAAGACAAAAGAGTGTTTTATTTGGAGCCGGATCGCCATAGCCGTATGGCAACATTGGAGCTTCTTCAAAGCTGGGGCATGCAAGTTACTGTGTGCGAAAGCACGATGAAGATGAACAAACTCAATCACGACTCTTTCGACATCGCCATTATGGGTTATCGCGTCTCTCCAAATGTGATATCTGGCATTAAGCATGATATCCAGTTGATGCAGACCTACGCAGAAAGTATCTACCTACTTGTGAATACTGTTTCACCCAACTTACGAGAAGCCATTATCGGCTCTGGTGCCAAAGGATGCCTAAATAAACCATTAAGCCAACGTAAGTTCGCCATGATGTTGTCACAGCAATACCATGCTCGTCGCATTGATGAACGTGAAATTGAAACCACGCAACTCTTGCCAGATAGCAGCCTCCGTGTTCTCGCAGTCGATGATAATGATGCAAACTTAAAACTCATTACCACATTACTGAAAGAGCAGGTCGCCAGTATTGAAACGGCTTCCAATGGTGAAGAAGCTTTGCTGGTGTGCCAAAACCAGGTCTTTGATCTGATTTTCATGGATATTCAAATGCCTGTCATGGACGGGATCACCGCCTGTGAGAAAATTCTTGAATCTTCCTTGAATGAAACAACACCGATGATTGCAGTCACCGCCCATGCGCTCGCTGGTGAAAAGGAACGTTTATTAGAGTGCGGCTTTGCCGACTATCTGACCAAGCCAATAGATGAAGAGATGCTGCACCAATCGATTATTGAATATGGTGGTCCAAAATCTAGGCAAGCAGCGCTTCCTGGCCCTACAGAAAAACAAAAAGCGTCACATGAACTCATTGAGCTTCCAAAGCATCCTCTCGTAGATTGGGAGCTGGCACTCCAGCGCGCTGGTGATAAAAATGAACTCGCGACCGAAATGCTTTGTATGCTCATTGACAGCCTACCTGAAAGCTTAAGTTTGATTGAAACTGCGATAGAAAACAACGACAACGCAGCCATTTTAAGTCATATCCATAAGTTACATGGGGCCTGTTGTTACACCGGTGTACCAACACTGAAGCAAATATCAGAACATATTGAAACTTCCATGAAGAAAGGCGCTCAAATTAACGATATTGAACCTGAATTATTTGAGCTGCAAGATTTGGCGACCCAACTGATCCAAGACGCAAAAGACTGGTCATTCAAAAAACATGAAGCTGACCATGACAACGGTATAGAACAGGACAGTATTTCCCAAGCCTCTGTAGAATAAAGGAAGTTTTATGATCCATACGTTGGCGATCAGCCACTATCGCTCTCTATTGAATCTGGTGATCCCGCTTGGACAACTCAACTTGATCACTGGTCCAAATGGTTGTGGTAAGTCAAATCTTTATCGTGCACTACGCCTGTTAGCAGAAACTGCACAAGGCGGTGTCGTCAATGCGCTTGCCCATGAAGGTGGTTTAAATTCAACTTTTTGGGCTGGCCCTGAAAATATCACTCATCAAATGAAGACTGGAGCGCACACAGTTGAAGGACTTGTACGCCAAAAAGCACAACGTCTCAGACTTGGATTTGCCAGTGATGAATTCAGCTATGCAATATCACTTGGGTTACCTAAGCCTTCAAGTTCCGCATTTTCCAATGATCCTGAAATTAAAAGAGAAAGTATTTTTTTCGGCGATAACTATCGCCCAGCCAGCTCATTGATTGAACGCGAAAACGCCATTGTAAAGAACCGAGAAGATCGACAATGGGGTATGCTCTCGACCCAAATGCCACTGTATGAAAGTATATTTAGCCAAATCTCAGATCCAGTGAAAACACCAGAAGTCGTTACGCTGCGGGAGTTTATTCGTGGTTGGCGATTTTACGATCACTTCAGGACAGATACAGATGCCCCAGCGAGACAATCACATGTTGGTACCCGAACCCCTATTCTCAGCCATGATGGCCATGATCTTGCGGCAGCATTAAGAACGATTGTTGAAATTGGTGATGATCACGCATTAAAAGCAGCAATTGAGGATGCATTTCCCGGGGCAAAACTTGAAGTTTTCTTTGATAACACAGGACGATTTTCTCTTGGCTTTTTTCAGTATGGACTACTACGCCCGCTATCAGCGAAAGAACTCTCCGATGGAACACTTCGTTACTTACTTTGGATCGCCGCCCTCCTCACGCCCCGGCCTCCACCGCTGATGGTCTTAAATGAACCAGAAACCAGCCTTCATCCAGATTTATTACCTGCTTTGGGACGCCTTATCGTCCATGCATCAAAACAAACACAAGTGTGGGTTGTCTCACATGCGCCCAGGCTGATCGAAGCTTTGCGCCAATCGCCTGCTTGCCACGAAATTGTCCTAGAAAAGGAGCTGGGACAAACACAAATGGTTGGGCAAACACTTTTAGATACACCACTTTGGCGTTGGCCAGATCAAGCCAAATAGATTTGTATATTCAACTTAGTCAAGCCTACGTTGTGAAATCTAGGGACATTGGATTCAACACCATAGAAAGTTGAATACGAATATTGTATTTGCTGTATGCCTGTTTCAGTTAAACTTTGGTTTTCCCTTTGGGTTTGCAATCAACAATGTTTGGACATCTTCAACCGACATAGGGCGGCTATAGAAATATCCTTGGTGCAAGACATCTTCGCCAAATTGATGTAACCATTGTTTCTGCGACTCGGTTTCGACACCTTCAGCAATAATTGTAAGCTTCATTGAATGCGCTAAATTGATAATTGTTTCAACCGTCGTACATGTTTGTTCATGATGTGGGATCCCATCTAAAAAGCTCTTATCAATTTTCAAAGCACTGACAGGTAAAAGGCTTAAATGTTTAAATGACGCATATCCTGAACCGAAGTCATCAATATAAATTGGGATCCTTAACTTCTTCAATTGTTCCAAAGATTGCTGACAACGGTCAGTATCTTCCACGAGTGTACTCTCAGTTAATTCAATACGGATCTTCTGTATAGGCAGGCTCAATTGCTCCATGGCATGGAGTAAATTATCGGTAAATTCACTGTATCGGAGCTGTTTGACGGACACATTAATCGAAATATAGCCATCAAATCCATAATCTTTTCGCCATTTATAGAGATCAAATATCGCTTGATCTCGAACCCAGTTCCCAATGTCCGAAATCAACCCACATTGCTCAGCGATATCAATACATTCTTGTGTATTGACCTGCCACTCATTCTCCCAACGGAGTAGTGCTTCGAACCCTTCTAAAAAGCCATCTTGATTAACAATCGGTTGATACATCAAAATGAAGCTATTTTCACTGAGTGCAACATTGAGCGCATTTCTGATCAACTCTTTGCGTGTTAACACTTCATGAAACGTATCTGCATAAATGCAATAACGCTTCCTCCCCTCTTTTTTCGCCGTATTCAATGCAACGTCCGCGCATCGCAATAGTTCGTCACCCGTTTTTGCACAGTGGGGGTACGTTGCAATACCGATACTCACGGTTAAGTAAAGGGGTGTATCCAATACCAAATAGGGTACAGACATATCTTGAATTATCTTGTTGGCAAGATCTGTCGCATCAAATGTTTTTTGATTAGCACTCATCAAAATCACAAACTCATCACTTCCTAATCTTGCGACCGTTGCACTTGAGTTACTGATTGCTTTTAAGCGCTCAGCAACAATTCCAAGTAATTGATCGCCAATTTCGTATCCGTAGGTATCATTAATCGATTTAAAATGATCGATGCCAATCATCAACAATGAAACAGGTGCATCATTTTCTTCCGCACAGATGACCGCCTGATTCAGCAATGAAATAAATGCTTTTCGATTATACAGCCCTGTGAGAGGATCATATTCTGAGAGTCTTCTTAAATGCTCTCTGGTGGAACTTTCATGGTGAATATCTCTTAGGATCCAGGAGAACAGACGCTGGCCATACCAGTCCTCAAGAGCATGAATAGAAACATAAACGGGGACACTATCATTTTCATACAGCTTAAGCAGAATACTGCCTGACCAACTCGCACCATGTTTCAATCTTGGCAAAACTTCCTGTGTCATAAATAATGATTGGTTTTTGGGGATAAAAGATTCAAGTGAAATCGTGGTATCGCGATGCTGTGCAACCCCAACTAATACCTCTTCAGCAAAAGGGTTTGTATATGTAATTGACAGTTCATCATCTGTAAAGATGACAATTTCAGGTATTGTATTAATCACAGCAGCCTGAAGGTCTTTTTGATATTCAAGTGCCTTGCTAATCGAGATATCACGTAAGAAAAGCATGTATTGTTCTTCTTCTCCGACGGCATATGAACTCATTCTCACTTCAACCATTAACTCCCTTCCTTGCTTCGTCCGTCCCGTTCCATCAATGGTTAAGTGGTTCAGCTCTTTTCCATATAGCGGCGTCATTCTCTCAATAAATGTTCTCACTTTTGTCTTCTTCATCATTGGAAGAATACAGCTGATATGGGTCCCAAGTAGTTCTTCAAGCTCAAAGCCAAAAACATCCACTACTTCTCGATTCGCTTTTAATATTTGGCTATCCCGATTGAGTAGCAATACACATGTATCCATTGTGTCTAATACAACATCAATATTGGGTTCCGTTATTTGACTCTGGTTCGCCTGAAAAAATGTTAATGAAAAAAAGTATCGATTTAGTTTTTGTTGCAATAACGTGGAACCAGTGACCATGCATGGCTCTTCAGTTGAGTCCATGATCAACATGGAAGCGTTTGGATAACACATCAGGAATTCGGTAGTATCACAGAGCCCGGGAAAATGTTTTTCCATAATCACAAATCTATCCGTGTTTGTTTGCAAGTATACTTCCAACTCATCTAGGTCTCTGCAATGTTGGATATTCACTTGCCAACCATGAATTGATGGGAAGGATTGAGTAACTTGATCGATGAGTGCCAGATCTTCACTGAACACCGTAAAGTTTAGATCCTGCTCCATAGCAACAACTTAACTCATGAAATAGTTTGATTATAGCTAAATGATAAAAATGTACCTTTTTTCTGACAAAAAAGCTTAAAACCCACTCTTTATGTATAAAAAAAGACAAACAACAGAATAAAATGTTAATGTTTAATATAAAATAAACATTTGAGTATAAATAACAACCAGTTATGAAAACTAAAACGCCTGAACTCGCTAATAAAAAGGCGTATAATTGAAAACAAAATAAGCCACAATTGAAAATAAATGTAAATTTTTTCTCAAATTGTTATTGAAATATTAACCGAGTTGGTTAAAATGACACCTCACTGAAGTCTAGGCCCTATTAAAAATGGCTAGTACCAAATTAAGTGGTATGGAGAGGTTATGATGAAGCCAACTATTTTAACATTATCTTTACTCGCAGCATTGAGCACGACAGCACAAGCGGGTAACTTATGGGAAGTCAGCCAAGTTGCAGAAAGAGCTGCAGCATCCCACAACCCTCGTGTTTCGGGCGGTACAACTTTCTACGTTGATCCTGCGCAATTAAAAGCAAGCATTGCATCTCAAGATGAGCTTTTTGAAATTCCACTCCCAAATGGTGATACTCTCGAGCTACGTTTAGTCGAAGATTCCGTCATGGAGCCAAAGCTCGCAGCGCGCTATCCAGAATTGAAAACTTTTATCGGTGTTGATAAAACCGGTAAACGCCTTGGTCGATTTGACTATACTCCACGTGGTTTTCACGGTATGTTCCGCTATCAAGGCCAAACGATTTATGTTGATCCAGTAAAAGATAACAACTCTGCTTATCTTGTATATACTCGTTCAAACGTTGTTGTTCCTGAGGGAGTAACTGAAGGCGAGATCATCGGTGAAGCACATCATGAAGAAGTTGCACGTCGCATGGAAAGAACGGGTGCGCGTAAACAAACCGCACGTCGTACTTTGAAAATTGCTTTCTCAGCAGACAGCAAATACTCCAGCTATTTTGGTGGAACAAAAGCTGGTGTTATGGCCGCATTCGTCACGATGACAAACCGTTTGAATGAAGTCTATGAAACAGATTTGAACGTGACCCTTCAGCTCATTGATGAATCAAGAAATACAATCTTCTTGAATCAGTCATCTGACCCATTCTATGGCGTTGAAGATGTTCTCAGCAAGAATATCGATGTTCAATCACGTTATATCGGTAATAGTAAGTTTGATGTTGGTCACTACGTGACACGAGGTAGCGGTGGTGTTGCTTACCTTGGTTCTGTCTGTACCAACAGTAAAGCTGGTGGTATGACAGGTTCACGTATTCCTGACACCGATGCATTCTGGATCGACTATGTTGCTCACGAAGTCGGTCACCAGTTTGGTGGACCACATACATTTAACGGTCAGTTAAGCAGCTGTGGTGGCCGCAACCGTTCTAGCCGAAGCAGCTATGAGCCAGGGAGTGGAACAACCATTATGGGTTATGCTGGTATCTGTAGTTCTCAAAACGTACAGAGAAATTCTGATGCATACTTCCACAGCCGCTCTATCGACTTCATGCAAGCGCACCTAAGTCGTTACCCTAACTGTGGTACAACGCAAACACAGAACAATACGGCACCGACAGTAAATGCTGGTAAAGACTATACTGTTCCAGCGAATACACCATTATTGCTGACAGGCTCTGGTTCTGATGCTGAGCAAAGCCGCATTTCTTATACTTGGGAACAAGTTGACCTTGGTTCTGCTGAGAATACAAAATCAGATACACACAATGGTCGCCGTTATGACGGGCCTCTATTCCGTTCATTCAAGCCAAAATCATCACCAACGCGTTACTTACCGCAGTTGTCTGATATCTTGAATGACAGTGAAACATTCGGTGAAGTACTTCCAAAAGTATCTCGTAACATGAACTTCCGTTTGACAGCACGTGATAACATCGGTGGTGTTTCATACGATGAAATGCGTATCAAAGTCGAAAATACTGGCCGTGCATTTGCTGTCACATCAAACCTACGTGGTACATTGGCTGGTGGTTCATCACAAACAGTCACATGGGATGTTGCAGGAACAAATAGTTCACCAATCTACTGTTCAAATGTTGATATTCATCTATTTGATAAAAACGGTGCGGGTCAATCCTATGTTGTCGCACAAGGTACTGCGAACGATGGACGTGAAACCGTGAAGCTCCCGAATGAAGCGATTAACAGTGCACGTTTCCGTATCAAGTGTAGCGATAACATCTTCCTTGCATTCTCTGACAACAACATCAATGTCACGAAAAGTGCAAACGAAGATGACGACGGCAATGATATCAGAGATGGTTCTGATGATATCGGCCTAGGAACTGGTGGTGGTCACGAAAATGAAGCACCAAGAATCGTCGGATTTAACGCTCCAAGAGCCTATGAAGATCAAAGCTTCACGCTTCGTCTTGGTCAACATGTTGAAGTAGAAGATCCAGATAGCACCAACATTACTTTGCAAGTACTAAGTGGGACAAACTACACGGTTTCTCGTAATGTGGTTCGCCCGAAGTCTAACTTTAGTGGCGATCTCAGAGTAAACTTCAAGGTTCATGATGGTGAAAAATCTAGCCAGACACGTTCTGGGCGAGTTTATGTTCACCCGCAAAATGATGCGCCAGTCATCACGAAGACAACTTCTGTCAGTGTTTATGCAGAACAAGCATTCACATTGAAACTCGGTCAACATGTCACAGCAACAGACGTGGATCATGATGCCCAGAAAGAACTGAAGCTTCGTATCCAGCCTGGCTCTCGTTACTCTGCTGCTGGCTCAACGTTCACAGTGAATAAAGGTGTCATCGGCCGAATCAATCTTCCAGTGTATGTTGAAGATACGAATGGCGCGAAGAGTCAGACAAGAAACATTACTGTCAATGTAAAAACACGTGCGGTTCAAACGAATACAGCACCATATGTAACATCGACCTCTTCATTCTCTATGCCTTATGGCTATGGTGTGAAACTTAGATTAAACCGTCATATCTTCGCATATGACAAAGAGTCTGGTACAGAAAACCTAGAGCTGAAGATCGTAGAGTGGGGTAATAACTACGAAATCATCGATGGCTATGTATTCCCGAAAAGAGCTGGTTCAATCCTAGTTGCCTTCCGCGTCAGCGATGGCCAGAAAGACAGCCACCTATATGGAATGCGTCTCTATGTTTACCATAACAACCCTGTATGGACGAACAGATATGAGAAAGCACAGCTGTTAACAGGAACTACCTCAGACGAGCAGCTAAGCATCGAAAATACAAGTGCATTGCCAGGAGTGGACTTCCCAGCAGACATCAGCAACGACTTCCGTCAGCTTGATAACACTGGCGACTCAGATGTCAGCACTGGAGGCTCAGATGCGACAGATGGAAGTAACTCAGATGCAACGGCAACACCAGATACAGCATCAGGAAACACAGGTGCAGAGAACACGAAAAAGGATGATGATAGCGGTTCAATGTTCTGGTTACTTGGCTTAGTGCCTGGACTGATGGTCCGTCGCAAAAAGGCTTAATCGCCCAATCTCAAAAAAGCTCCGAATCTTCGGAGCTTTTTTTTGTCTTTTCCAAAGCTGAAAAGTCACATAGAATTCCCGCCAAATCCAAGACAATCGTATACTATTAAGAAAAAAAGAACCCGGAGTTCACAGTGGAAGCTGAACTATTTGAAATTCAAAAGTTTCTCTCCAAACATCCACCATTTGATGATTTACCAAAGGATGCATTGGATCTGATCACCCAGCATATTGAAATCAGCTATTACCGTGCTGGCAGCCCTGTGATAAAGATTGGAGACCATTTACAAGATTTATTTGTGATCCGTAGCGGTGTTGTGGAAGTTTATCGTCGTAAAGGAGAACTATACAATCGACTCGACACTGGAGATATTTTTGGTCAGATGGGTTTACTCACAAATAACAAAGTCATATTTCCAGCGACTGCCACAGAAGATACGCTCCTTTATTGTATTCCTGATCACGTCTTTCAAATTATGTATGAACGTCATGACGCCTTTGCTGATTTTGTTGAGCTGGAAGATAATGCTCGACTACGCCAAACAGTTTCCCTAAGCAATGAGCAAAATGATCTCACGACGTCGAAGATCAAAACGCTGTTACAAAATGAAGCCCCCGTCATCCACAAGTCAGAAACGATACGCAACGCAGCCATCAAAATGGATGAAGAAAATGTCTCAGCGCTACTGGTGTTGGATCTGGATCAACCCGCACACGAAGATGAAGAAATCTCACCACTGATTGGAATCGTCACCGATAGGGACCTGTGTACCCGTGTTGTTGCCAAAGGACTTGACCCTAATCATGATATTGCCAGTGTTATGAGTACAGAAGTGATCTCACTTGATCACAATGCTTATGTCTATGAAGCGATGATCACAATGCTGCGATACAACACACACCACCTGCCCATCCTCAAAGATAAAGCACCGATAGGGATCATAGAAGCAACAGATATTGTTCGTTATGAGTCACAAAACTCCCTTCTACTGGTCAGTAGCATTTATCAACAACAATCAATAGAAGATCTTGTGCTCCTTGCGAAACAAGTGAAAGATAGCTTTGTTCGACTCGTGAACGAGGACGCAAATGCACATATGGTGGGCAGCGCCATGTCCGTCATAGGACGAAGTTTCAAGCAAAGATTACTTGAATTGGCAGAAGAAAAACTTGGCCCCCCACCTGTACCCTATTGCTTCTTAGCATTGGGGTCCATGGGGCGTGATGAACAACTCATTGTCACTGATCAGGATAACGCCCTCATTTTAGATAATCATTTCGACAAAAAGAAACATGATGCCTACTTCGCACAACTCGCTGCTTTCGTGTGCAATGGCCTGGATCAGTGTGGTTATACCTATTGTACCGGGGACATTATGGCTACTAATCCAATTTGGCGAATGACTCAAAAAGAATGGGAGGACTGTTTTGCGGATTGGATTGATGATCCGAATCCAAAAGCATTACTCAATGCATCGATTTTCTTTGATCTCGATGGTATTTTCGGCCGATTAAAATGGGCAGAGCAACTCAATAGCTTTATTGTTCGTCGAGCACGCAGAAATAATCGGTTTTTGGCCTGCTTAGCAAGAAATGCGTTAAATAGAACACCACCATTAGGCTTTTTTAAAAATTTCGTGATGGAGAAAGACGGCCAGCATAACAACTCCATCAATTTAAAACGCCGAGGGACCGCGCCTTTAGTAGATCTGATCCGTGTCCATGCACTCGCGATTGGTTCTCATTCGAGAAACTCTTTCGAACGTTTAGATGATATTATTGATGCTGGCATTTTGCCGAAGGGGAAAGCACAAGATCTCAAGGATGCATTGGAGTTTATTTCAATGGTTCGGATCCGACATCAAGCGATTGATGTGCAAAATGAAATTGATCCGGATAATAATATCGAGCCCGAGAATCTCTCTGACTTTGAACGCAGAAACTTAAAAGATGCCTTTCAAATCCTCAGCAACGGGCAAAATTTTCTGAAATACCGCTATCAGGCGAGTAACCAGTTTAAGTAATTGTCTTATTTTTGAAAGTAATTGTTATGTTGAATCGTTTAGAAAAAGCAATGGATTGGGAGCGCATTTTTCGTGCAAAGAAGGAAGACTCACACCACAGCCTGTTAGCATCATTTTACGCTAAAGGATTACCCAATAAGGATACACTAATTGAAGATATTGAGTTTCTTGCCATGGACTTTGAAACCACAGGGCTTGATCCGGCCAAGGACGATATCATTTCCATTGGTATTGTCCCTTTTCAACTCAATCGGGTTTATTTAAACCAATCCTTCCAATGGACCATATCACCACGGAAACAGTTGAATGAGTCTTCAGTTGTCATTCATGGGATCACCCATAGTGATTTAGAAAAAGCACCTGATATGTCGGAAATTATTGATGCATTGTTGAGTCGTATGGCTGGAAAAGTGATCGTCGTTCATTACAATCCAATTGAACGGGAATTTCTTGATAAGGCAATCAAAGAACGCATTGGTGAGGGGATCGTTTTTCCTGTGATTGATACCATGTATCTAGAAAACTTGATCCGAAAGCGCTTTAGAAACCGCTTGCTAGACTGGCTCTTCGGTGGCTCAACCGAGTCCGTCCGTTTGGGACAGAGCCGCGAGAGGTATGGGTTACCAACATATACACCGCATCATGCGCTTACGGATGCGATAGCAACGGCAGAGCTGCTTCAAGCACAAATGGCCTACCACTTTGATCCCAAAAGCCCTATTAAGGACTTTTGGATCTAGAACCTGTTTATCTTTCGTAAATCCATATTCGTCAATGATAAGCAGGTCCGAAAATTATAATTTTTCTGTCCGCATTCCAAGCAGCAAACTCACACACATCAGCAACAGAACAATCGTAAATGGTAACGCTGTAGAAATTGCGCCAGCCTGAAGTGCCTGAATAGCTTCCGTTCCACCAATCCAAAGAAGTGCTGCGGCAATAGCACCCTCTATCACAGCCCAAAATACGCGTTGTAGCGTTGGCGCATCCGACTTCCCACCTGCGGTAATGCTATCAATGACTAAAGAGCCTGAGTCAGAAGACGTGATAAAGAACACTAAGACAAGTACAACGGCAATCACAGACAACAATGCCCCCATAGGCAAGACATCAAACATTTGGAACATGGTGAGTGAGACCTCCGTGATCCCTTTCGCACCAATTTCTCCGACTTTATCTACCGCCTGTTCAATTGCCAGCCCACCAAATACAGACATCCAAATCAGTGTAACCAATGTTGGGATAAGTAATACAGCAACGATGAATTCACGTACCGTGCGCCCTTTTGAAATACGCGCAATAAACATCCCCACAAACGGAGACCATGAGATCCACCATGCCCAGTAAAAGACGGTCCAACCTTGGAACCAGGCCTCGTCCCCACGACCATGTGGATTACTGAGAGGAATAATATTCTCAAGATACGCCATCAAAGTTGTCGGAATTGCACTCAGGGTTGTTGAAAAACTAAGAACAGCGACGATGAGTAGTAGCGAAAATGCAACGATCATATTGATGTTACTCAATACTTTGACACCACCTTCAATCCCTCTAGCAACAGAAACGATGGCAATCATAGTCACTGCAACGATGATGATGATTTGCATCCCAAGTCCCGATTCGATCCCAAAAATATGCTGGATCCCACTGGCAGCTTGCTGCGCCCCCAAGCCAAGTGATGTTGCAAGACCAAACAATGTTGCCAGAACAGCTAGAATATCAACGATATGACCTGCCCAGCCCCATGCCCGATCACCAAGGATCGGATAGAAAATAGAGCGAATGGAAAGCGGTAGTCCTTTGTTATAACTGAAAAAAGCAAGCGACAGTGCAACAATCGCATAAATCGCCCAAGGGTGTAGGCCCCAATGGAACATCGTTGCGCCCATCGCCATCTTCGCGGCTTCCGGGCTATGCGCTTCAACACCCAGTGGTGTCTTATACCAACCAGTGAAGTAGGCAACTGGCTCTGCAACACTCCAAAACATCAGCCCAATCCCCATACCTGCTGCAAAGAGCATTGCCAACCAGGAAATAAAGGAATGATCAGCAGTTGCGCTTTCTCCACCAAGTCGAATTTTACCAAATGGAGAAACGATCAGAGCCAGACAAAAAATCACAAAGATATTTCCTGACCAGATAAATAGCCAATCAAACATTCCTATGATTTTCCACTTGAGACCATCGAGAAGTGACTTTGCAGCAGCGGCATCTGTGACCAATGCAGCAATTAAAAATAGTGCGATTAATCCAGCACTGACCCCAAAGACTGGATTATGAACATCAAATCCCCACTTTTGAACATTATCTTGACCGACCACGTAATCGGTACTTTCGATGCTATATTTATCAATACCTTTTGTCATTTATCCTCTCTTGATTCTGTTTTTAGTACGAACACAAATGACCTTTCTCGTTTAAAAGCTCAATTAGTTTGAACACATCGTAATAAAGCGCGATTGATTTTCCAATCAATTCTATAGAATCCAATACCATTTGCCAACAAATGAATAAAAATAAGGCAATTCTTTTTCAATTGATGAATTTTATCCACTCATGGATTCGTATGAAAGCAACCACTAACTTCAAAATTAATTCGTAGACGAATATTTTGTACTAAAAAGCTAAGTCATTCTCTATTCTTAGTGCTCATGAAACCGTTGATGAAGGTATTCATACATGTCCCTCTTTCATTAATTGATGAAATACGCTATCTTCGCGCAATTCACGCTGTTACTTTTTTCTGTTAAATAGGTCATCACTTTGGAAAAGCACGAAGAAGTTCTCATGTCGATCCGCCAGATCATCAGAGCGATTGATTTACATTCAAAAAAACTCAGTAAGGAGTCTGGACTCACCGGGCCTCAGCTTATTTTGATGCGTTCTATCAGGGAGCTAGGTGATGTTACGATCAAAGAGTTATCGAATAAAACCAATATGAGCCAAGCGACTGCTACAGCAATCTTGGATAGACTCGAACGGAACGGTTATGTTATCCGTGTTCGCAGCACAACCGATAAGCGAAAAGTGCATGCACAACTGACTGAGGAAGGTCGCCATTTGCTTGCAAAGGCCCCATTACCGCTCCAGCAAAGTTTTATTAATAAATTTCAAAAACTGGAAGAGTGGGAACAAAGTCTACTGCTTTCTTCTGTTCAGCGCATTTCAGCGATGATGAATGCGGAAGATATTGATGTAGCGCCTATGCTGGAAATAGGTAGCATTACAAATGCGGAATAGGTAAAAATGAAATCATTACTCCTTGCGATTTTAATCTTAGGTGGGGTTTATTTTTATATGAATCAAGTGCCTTCAACGCCTCTGGCTTCAGTGCCACAGTCTGAGGAAGATGCTATTTCTAAGAAAGAACTTTACCCTCAGGTGATCCAGTTCACAGAAGAGCAGTGTCGCTCTGCGCAGGATGAATCCGCATGTATGATGACTTTTTCCAGAATGAGAAGTATGTGCGAAGGGACAATATTTTTGAAGCAAGTTCGTTTTTCAAGAAGTCAGATTGAGCAAATCAAACATCGATTTGCTCAATGTGCAATTAAAGCGCATTTGAACTAGTGGTCAGATCAAATTAATCGATAAATATCGTGAATTTTGAAATCATTTAGCGCCAGTTTTTAGCATATTCCAGTACTTTTGGTAGATTTGAATTACATCACCAACATCGTCTTGAAACTCGCCCCGCTCAATATCTTCTTTTGAAGGATTAATGATTGGACTGTTTTTGACTTTATTACTGAGCAATGCACGCCCTGCAAGATTTGGTGTCGCATAGCCTGTATGTTCCATACATTTCTTCGCAGAAGTCGCTTTGAGCATAAAGTTGATGAAGGCATGGGCCGCTTTCACATTGCTTGCATTTTTTGGAATAACAAAGCTATCGACCCAAAAGATCGCGCCTTCTTTCGGATAAATATAATGAAGGTGCTTTGTTTCTTCTTTTGCCATCCACGCTTCTCCATTCCAGATCATCCCGATATTTGTATCACCAGCCAAGTACGGCATCCGTGGCGCATCGGAATTGAATGCTTGGACATTTGGCATCAACGTTTTTAATAGTTCATACGCTTCTTTGATTTCCTTTTCATTACGGGTATTACCGCTGTAACCTTTGATGGCCAGCGCAATTTGGAATACTTCCCGAACATCATCCGTCAGTAAAACATCACCTGCAAATTTTTGATTCCAAAGATCAGACCATGATGTGATACTTTTCGGATCAATTTCTTCCCCATTGACTGCAATACCCGTACTTCCCCACAGGTATGGAATACTATATTGGTTATTCGGATCGTAAGGTTTATTGAGAAGGTTCGTATCCAAATTTTTCAGGTTTGGAATCAGTGTTTTATCAACAGGATGAAGCATGCCCTCTTTACGCATCTTCGAAACAAAATATGCTGATGGGACAACAACATCATAGCCTGATGATTTCATCAGCTTGAGTTTTGCATACATGCTTTCATTACTTTCATATGTGGAATACTCCACATCAATGCCTGTTTCTTTCTCAAACTGTGCAACAAGTCCATCTGGAATGTATTGGGACCAGTTATAAACAACAACTTTTTGATTAGCGAAGACGGATGTGGAAAAGGCAAGTGCTGCCAATCCAAGCAGAACGATGGGTCTCATCATCTTTTTCCTTTTTTTAAAATCATCTGCGAGAGAATAACGAAAGTCAGCGAGCCAAGCAGGATCAACACAGAAAGTGCGTTTACCTCTGGTGAAACACCAACTTTAACCAATGAAAAAACTTTTAACGGTAAGATCTCAAACGACGGTCCCGTTACAAATGTACTTACAATGACATCATCTAACGACAGGGTAAAGGCGAGTAACCAGCCTGAAATAATCGCAGGTGAGAGTAATGGAAGGAGTACCTTTCGGATCATTAATCCATCTGAAGCCCCAAGATCTTTTGCAGCTGCAAGTAAGTTGGGATCCATATCTCGTAATCGAGCAAAGACAGTGACCACAACAAATGGTAGACAGAAAGTAATATGTGCGATCAACAATGACCAGAATCCAAGGGAGATACCAAGCAATAGAAACAAACTTAAAAATGCAATTGCAATGACAATATCTGGTGCCACCAGCATGACAAACAGACTGCCAGTCATTAAGGATTTTCCACGAAATTTGTAGCGGTACAATGCAATTGCAGCCAAAGTTCCAATAACACAAGCGAATGTTGCTGCACAAGCAGCGACAATAATCGAATGCCAAGCAGCAGTTAACAGTGCATCATTATCAAAGAGGCGCTCATACCATTTCCAGCTAAATCCGCGCCATTTGATCCCATATTTGGATGTATTGAATGAATTTGCGGTCAATACGATAATCGGCAAGTAGAGATATAAAAAAACAGCACCAAAAAAGAGGCTTTTTCCGAGTTTAAACATCAAACTCTCCTCGCTTCTGAACATGTTGTGCCGCTTTGTAATAGATAAATAACATGCCAGCCATCAACACAATCAAACTGATGCTCATTGCAGCCCCATATGGCCAGTTTTGTGTGGATAAAAACTCGGTTTTAATCAAGTTGCCAAGAAGAAGGTTTTTTGCCCCGCCTAATAGGTCCGAAATATAAAACATGCCCATCGCGGGTAAAAATACAGCCAAGCATCCCGCAAGAATGCCAGGCATCGAGAGTGGGATCACAATATACCACATACGTTGCAGACCATTTGCACCCAGATCACGTGCAGCTGACAGTAAGTTTTTATCCAGTTTTTCTAGTGAGGCATAAAGCGGCAGGATCATAAATGGCAATAACACGTAAACAAGTCCAAATATGACTGCAAATTCAGAATAAAGTAGTTTGAGCGGTTTATCGATCACCCCGATGAATAAGAGCGTACTATTCACCAGCCCTTTTTTTCCAAGAATAAACTTAATCGCATAGGCTCGAACGAGAGAATTCGTCCAGAATGGGACGATTGTTAAAAACAGTAACCAACCTCGAACTTTGCTGGAAAACTGACAGAGCCAATAAGAAAATGGAAATGCGATGGTTAAACAAATTATCATTGCTTTGAAAGACATCTCAAAACTATGCAGAAATACTCGCCAAAATAACGGATCGAACACTTGATGATAAGCTGCTGTTGAAAACTGCAAATGAAAGAAACCTTGCGGATCGTTTTCCAAAAAGCTCGTAATCAAAACCAATACATTTGGAACAGCAATAAACAGCCCTAACCAACTACCAACGATTGCAATAGCAATAACAGCGAAAAATCCTTTAACCTTCATATGGCAAAACAACCTCCCAGCCATGCACCCAATCGATAGATACTTTTTGATCGATGGCGTAGTCGAAATCTGGGTCATCTTCATTGAAGAATTCACTTGCCAATAGTTGATTACCATTTTCCAATGTGATCACTGAATCTAACGTTTTCCCTTTATAATTTCGCTCGGTGATATGGCCGACAAAACCTGTTTCTTTGGTCGTATCCGGCACTTCCTGTAGCCGCAAGTCTTCTGGACGTAGTAACACATGAATCTGGTCACCAACAGCAAAATCGTGTGTCGACTCAATCTGGCATTGCTGCCCCATGAGTTCCGCAATATAAATACGGGCTTGTTTTCGTTCCAGGATCACCCCATCGAACTGGTTCATTTCACCAATAAATCCCGCAGAAAAAAGACTGTTCGGTGTCTCGTATATTTCTCTCGGTGAACCAATTTGCTGAATCTGCCCTTCGCGCATCAACAAGATCCGATCAGACATTGACAGTGCTTCTTCTTGATCATGGGTGACATAAACAAAAGTGATCCCAAGCTTTCGCTGCAATTGCTTGAGTTCAATTTGCATCTCTTGTCGAAGCTTGTAATCCAGCGCACTCAGTGATTCATCTAAAAGTAGGAGCTTTGGTCGGTTGACCACTGCACGTGCTATCGCAACTCGCTGCTGTTGACCACCAGAAAGTTCTGCCGGTTTTCGAGAAGCTAAGTGAGATAGTCGAACAATGTCCAGTGCTTCCAAAACACGTGATTTGATTTCTTGTTTTGGAACACCCTTCACCTTCAATCCGAAGGCGACATTGTCAGCTACAGTCATATGGGGGAATAACGCATAACTTTGAAAAACAGTATTGATAGGACGTTTTTCCGCGGCAAGATGGGTAATGTCTTCCTGATCCAAGATTAATCGCCCCTCTTCTGGATGTTCCAGGCCAGAGATCAATTTTAGAATGGTACTCTTACCGCAGCCAGAAGGCCCTAGAATCGTGAAGAACTCACCCGCATGGATCGTAAAAGACAGATCCTGAACCACTACTTTATCCTGATAAACTTTAGAAATCCCCTCCAAGGAAATTAAGACACCTTGCCCCACGAATATGACCTCAAAGAATTACACCGAACGGACTATTTTCTCACGCATCAATCCAATTGAAAAGTTGAGATTCAACCCGACTACAAATTTGAGCAGGTTTTCGTTAGACTGCTCACATCACAGTTGACCTATAATGGCTAACTGATAACAGCGATTACATAACGACTATTGACTCAGGGACTCTCTATGTCATTTCTAAAAAAAATGCTTTCTTCTGTCGGTATTGGCGCAGCAACCGTTGATACCGAGATCGATCATGTCGAGGCAATACCAGGCGAAGCAATTACCGGAACCATCTATATAAAAGGTGGGCATAGCACGCAAAAAATCAACAAAATCGACTTGGAGCTTTTCTGTAATTACTTCGTCGAAGTCACCCATACAGATGATAATGACGAGCCTTACACTGAAGTTGTAGAACGACAACACAGACTTGCCAGCTATCATCTTGAAGACAGTTTTGAAATCCATGAAGACGAAGAAAAAGAGCTATCATTCAGTATTCCACTACCAGAAAATGCTCCGATTTCCATCAGTAAGACAATTTGCTGGTTAGAGACAAACCTAGATATTCCAATCGCGCTCGATCCAACAGATAGAGACACCATTGAAGTGATCCCAAATACCTTACAACAGGGATTACTAGAAGCCATGAATACACTTGGATTCCAACTGAATGAAGCCGAGTGCGAAGGCTCTGATAAGCGCCAGTTCGGCGATCTACCATTTGTCCAAGAGTTTGAATTTAAACCGATCAGCGGTGAGTTTATTGGCCGTGTCAAAGAAGTCGAACTTGTGATGAAGCCCGAAGCAGACCGCTTAGTGCTGTACATGGAAATCGACCGGAAGGCTCGCGGATTGCAAGGTTTCTTCGCAGAAGCACTCGATATGGATGAAACAAATCTTAAACTCATCATTGAAGAAGATCACTGTGAACAACTGCCAGATCTCATCGCGAATGTGATCCAGCAACATTGTTAAAATCCGTTTTTGTTTCAAGATTTTCTTTGAAGCCATAGGCAATCACAGTCTTTGGCTTCTCGATAAAAGTCGATTTGTAAAACGCGAAGAACGACGCCTAAGCTAATGTGGTCAGCGCTTGTACTGCTTAGGTATAATAATCCCTGACATGGACGCGCTTCGTATTGTGCCAACAACTCGGCCACTTCAGCTTCCGCTTCAATGGCCTTTGTGAGGAGTGCTTATACCCCTTGTTTTAAAACGTCATTCAGTGGATATATTTCTGGTGGCACCAGAAATCATAGTCCATCAAGCAATTCGAAAGGGAAAGTCAATACTTCAAATGTTATTTTCAACGCGGATTCCATAAAGGCGTAAGTAGCGGCTCCGACATCCTTTAAGAAACTTATCATTTTGCTCTTAAGTGGTGTAACTTCTTCTTGCTGTGAAGCTTCAACTTTAGCATTAGCAATACTATTTATAGCATTCTTGTTATAGCATTCTTGTGCGAGGCATGGTTATTTGGTAAAAGTGTAACTTTTCCATCCAATCGACCATCACCCTGACTTACAGTCGTGTTAGGGGTAAAATTAGGAGTAATGTTATGAGTTACGTTATTGTTTACAGGTGATAAATTCATAATTCTTTCCTCAACTTATGTCATCTTTCTTTACGTAGAAGATAGCTATTGAAATGGGAGACTAGATGTATCTTCAATTAAAAATTCATTTACTGCTTATTCAGTAACAGTATCTTTACAAATATTTCAGAAAAAATTATTAGGAGCGGTTGATCTTTCCCGTATATATTTTACTCAACAATAAATTGGTAACCACATCTGCATGTGCTGCCAGTGACAGCATGCTGGCATAATTCCTTGCAAATTTATCGTACCTTGTTGAAGAGTGCTTCACCCTCGCAAATGCGTTTTCCATCAAATGATGGTAGCGGTAAAAGCACCAATCCACACTGTCTTTTCCGATATCCTGACCATCGTTTCTTTTTGGGATAACTGTTTAGCCTCCTTTTGAAGTCACATATTGCCTGAACGCTTCACTGTCATAGCCTTTATCTGTAATGAGCACATTGATCTGTTTCATATGGTCAGACAACTGTTCCGAATAGGAAATATCATGTCTTTGTCCTTCGGATAACTTGAAGTGAATGGGTAAACTACCGCTGTATACAACTAAATGAATTTTCGTTGAATTCCCACCTCGACTCTTGCCAATACACTCTCTGTTTTTCGTGGCAATTACTTAAAATTAAATTCAAAATTTAACAAAGAGAAATAAGGCAAGAAATGGATAGCCCCTTGAGTACTTCAAAGGGCTATTTATTAAAATCGAATCATCAATACTTAAACTTCGATATCGCCACCTGTAAACTTTGTGCCAATCCAGCGACTTCATCACAGCTGGAGGCGTTTTCAGAAGCTCGTTGATGGGAATCTTCTGAGACATCGCGGATTTTCACCACATTTCTACCCACTTCAGCTGCAACTTGGCTTTGCTCTTCAATGGCTGAAGCGATTTGAGTATTCATATCCAGAATATTGTTAACATCTTCATTGATCTGTTGAAGACGTTGTCCTGCCGTTTGCGCCTGACCGACACTATCTTGGCCTTCTTTTTGACAGGCTTGGATCAGCTCGACGATTTCTCGGGTTTGGCTCTGCAAACTTGTGATAATGTTTTCGATTTCCTGAGTCGACTCTTGCGTTCTCAGTGCTAGACTCCGAACCTCATCTGCGACAACCGCAAACCCTCGCCCTTGTTCACCTGCACGAGCTGCCTCGATAGCCGCATTTAACGCAAGAAGGTTGGTTTGCTCAGCGATACCGCGGATCACCGTCATGACTGCACCGATATTTTCGCTGTCTTTTGCCAGCTGTGTCACTGATTTTGAAGAAACTTCCAAGCGATCCGATAAACGATCAATTTTTGATACTGTCTGATCGACCTGTTTTTGCCCAATCGTTGCATTTTCATTACTCTGTTTTGCCCTATCTGCCGCAAATTCTGTGTTTTGTGCAATTTCTCGGATTGTTGCACCCATTTCTTCAACAGCTGTTGCAACGGAGTCTGTTTCCTGGCTTTGGAGCCTAATCGCCTCTAGATTATTCACGGAGTTATCCGCCAGACTCATTGTTTCCCGGTTTAGCGTATCCATCGCTTCGCCAACTCTCAATATCAGTTCTCGGAAATCATCCAGTAATGAATTCACATCATCTGACATCACACCTAACTCATCCTTGCTCTCCACTTCAATGCGCTTGGTCAAATCATCATGCTCCCGAATAACTTTCACTGTCCGGGATACATGGCCAAGAGGAATCAACACACTTCGACTAATTAGGAAATTAAATATCATGACTGAAACCAACACAATCAGGAAAATCGTAAATGCTGTCGCACGAAGAGACGTTCGTTTTTCATCCAAACGTTTTTTCACAATATCACTTAATGTGCTGAGTTGAGATTCAGTTTCAGAGACAGTTGTCCGTAATTCACCAAGGATCCCAGACTTCTCGTCTAAACCAATTGCTTTTTGCGCTTCAACGAGAGAACGAAAATCTCTCAAGTAATCATCTAAATACCCGGACAACGTCTTTCGAACATCTTCATCGAGAAAGCTTGCTTCTAAATTTGTTTTGAATTTATTAATATTTTTATCAAATTTGCCTAAATACTTTTCTTTATGTCGCAACATAAAGTCTTTTTCATTTCTGCGAAGTTGAAGCATATCGGCAAGTAGTTGGTAATTCACATTATCTTTGAGTACTTGTTCGACATTGTGAACAGCCTTTCTGAGCGTGCCATATTTTGCATCTTTGGGATGCATTCCAATCGCTTGTTGATTTTGAACGAGTTTATGAAATAAATCAGAGTATTCCTTAATAATTCGATTAAAATCATTGAGCTCATTGGTTCCTAGGCCAAAGCTGACCAGTTCTTCTTTTAAAGCGTCTGAAGTGTCTTTGATCCTTTCAACTTCTTCATCAAACTTCGTTTTATACTTCAAATCTTTTCGCGCCATAAAATCTTTTTCATGGCGCCTCAACATCAATACACTTTGGTTAAGTGCTGACACTTGACTCGAGGTATCGTTCAGCAGGGTATAAGTAAAATTTGCGTAAAAAAGCAGGCCCAACATGGCCAACATCCCGACTCCTGCCAAGATCACATTAGCAATGAGTTTATGCTTAATCAGCAGTGTGAAATTCTTTGATGACACGACAAACCTCGACGATCCCCACCAGCCATGAAATTTAATCAGGCTGATAATGAATTAGATAAACGCGAACATGCTAATTAGTATAGCGAATTCGACAGAATTCACGCTTAAATCATCATCATCCTTTTTTTAATCCCAACTGGAAAATTGACTTGCGCCCAGAGTGCTTCGCATAATTCATCAACTTGCGCATGCCAATTCCCTTGAATAATCCAATCTACAAGCAATCCAGGGTCGTGTGGAAATCGAATGGGTTCGAAGCTTCCCATCTCCAACCATTCTTCCAATATATGTACATCGAACTGGTGCATCACACGTGCGACATTCATCTGTTCAAGCGTTAATGCATTCGAAAGCTGCTCAAATTGACCATGGAGTGGCTTCAAAAGAAGTTTTTTGCCAAGAGTGAGTGCTTCACTGGAAAGCTCAAAGCCTGCATTTGCAATGACACCTGCCGTCTCACTCAGTGCTTCGAGAAATGCATCACGTGATGGTGCTCTGAGCTGGATATGATCAACTTCTTGGTCAACCGCGTCCGGATGGTAACAAATAAATCGGCATTCTTCGAAGCAACGGAGCAACGGAGCAACTCCACAATATCATCCAGACTTTCAAAAGGTAAATAAACAAGAATCGAGTTTTGATCCGGTAATGTCGCATCATAAGGTTCAATAAATGGTGGAATAATTGCACCACCAAAGTGGTACCAATGAACACCTAAATAGAGGTCTGCGGGAGCAAACCACTTGATCATTTGGCGAGTCATAAAATGACCACCTGACTTTGGTACTGCCTGATGCATAAATGAAGCTTGATGGCACATTGCAATGACTGGCTTTTTCTGGGAACGTCCGGCCCATGCTGTAATCGGCTCAAAATCATTGAGGATTAAGTCATAAGAAGAAAGATCGAGCGATCGAATATCACGAAATAATCGAGTGAGATCAGCTTGCATGTATGTTTTGAATGGTGATACTTTTCCACGATCATATGAGAGCGTGACACCCTCTTCTATCCGATATCCCCTAAAGACATCCATGTCAAAATATTTATCATGTGGCCGCCCGCTAAAAAAGTAATCAACTTCAACATCTACCTGTTGAAATGCCTTTGCCATCATACGAGCACGGGTCGTATGACCATTCCCAGTTCCTTGTACTCCATATAGAATCTTTTTCATCTTCAACTTGCTACCGTTAATAAAACGAACAAAGCACTACCACAGCCCAGTAATGCCCCTACAAAAACATCGCTTGGATAGTGAACCCCTAGGACAACGCGCGCGATCCCAATCAAAATGGCGAACACCCAGGCAATCACAGCAAATGTGACAAAGTAAGCACTGATCATCGTAGCCATGAGACAAGCTGCTGCGGTATGCCCTGATGGCAGACTAAATTGGTCTGAAGGAACAATATGCGCCCGCACCTCAACAGACTGACTTAAGGGCCGATCACGCTTAAAGGTCTGTTTCAGAATAAAATAAAGCGGCAGCTCCACCGCAAAAGCGAATAAGGTCAGCAAAAAAAACATTTGTCCCTCTTCCCCAGCAATTCCAAATGCGAATACGCCAATCAACAGATAGCAGTAGCCATCCCCGATCTTTGATACCCAATAAAAGAAGCGACAAACCGCAGGTGTCCAACTTTTCGAAAACATGTAAAAGAACAACGATGTATCTATATGTTTTGCACGTTCAAAAGCCACTTCTATCTCCTTTCATTGACATTGACGAATTCATACTTTTTGAGCTTATGCGATGAACGTGACACTCCGTTGAATTTTTCATCAATAGAAGATGTCAGTGATTCATTCTTAAAGGTGAGCATGTTGAGTGTTTCTGTATGAAATCAAACCAAAAGGAATATTTTCTTGTGATGTGGTGCCTGCTCGTTATAATCTGAGCATTGCGCAACCCCTGAATTAGAGGCCCTCGCTATGGAATTTAATACCTCAGAACTTTGTGATTTCTTCGCAGATTCGGTCGATGTTGTTGATCCAATCTTTCTGCAATATGGTGGAAAAAGTGCATTTTACGGTCAGATCAGTACTGTAAAGTGTTTTGAAGATAAAGCACTCGTGATCAAAGCTCTTCAAGAGAATGGACTTGGAAAAGTACTTCTGGTTGATGGTGGCGGTTCCACAAGACGCGCTTTGATAGATGCGACGATTGCTGAAATAGCCATTGAAAATAACTGGGAAGGGATCATTTGTTACGGTAGCGTTCGTGATGTCGATGTACTTGAAGACATGGATATTGGGATCCAAGCTGTTGCATCCATTCCTGTCGGTGCAGAAGAAAAAGGCACTGGTGAGCAGGATATTCCCGTCAACTTCGCTGGCGTGACATTCTTACCAGAAGATCATCTTTATGCAGACAGTACTGGGATCATCCTATCCCCTGATCAACTTGAAATGGAAGAATAAAGCACAATGGAACATGTGCATATCTATCAAAGAGACACAATCCTGCCCTGGCAAATCATCCGAGAAGGTGAAACCCGCATCGGGCAGGTTTTCCACTTTTTACCGAACAATGACACCCTTGCAGCACAACTCCAACAAGCAAAACAGCAAGGCGTCCAGTTTGTCCTCTTTGGTATACCAGAAGATATAGGACCAAGAGCAAACTGCGGCACACGGGGTGCCGATAGAGGATGGGAAGCCTTTCTAAAACGCTTTATCAATCAACAATCCACGCAGTTTTTTTCTGGCAAAGATATTTTGTTACTCGGTCACTTAGATGTTGCTGATCTTCAAGAAAAAGCAAATCTTCTTCCCCCTACATCAAAAGATTACCTGGCAACATTACGAGAGCTTTGTAGTCAATTAGATGAACGAGCGCTGCCTATACTGACAGAAGTTTTCAAAGCTGGTTTAGAGCCAATAGTCATCGGTGGAGGTCATAATAATTGCTATCCCATCATAAAAGCCCTCTATCAAGCTTATGGTAACCATATTGGCTGTATAAACCTCGACCCCCATGCTGACTATCGCGCATTGGAAGGACGCCATAGTGGGAATGGCTTTCACTACGCAAATAAAGATGGTTATTTATCTGCTTATTATGTGATTGGACTCCATGAGCAAAAAAATAATCAAGCGATCTTTGATGCCCTTTCAGAAAAACACTTTCGCTTCGACAGCTATCAAAATTTATATATTCGCCGAGAAAAAAGCCTATCAGACTCGGTCTTCGACGCGAAAACCTATTTGCTTGAACATGCCAAACAATTTGGCGTTGAAGTGGATATGGACAGCATTAGTTTTATGCCTGTGAGCGCTTACAATATTGGTGGTATCACCCTAGGTGATGCGGAGCATATGGTGTATGAATCCGCTCAGCTCCGTCAAAGTCGCTATCTTCATCTCTGTGAAGGCGCCCCCTCACAGCATCCAATGGGGTTATCCGCTGGCGAGAACGATGTCGGACAAGGACTTTCTTCGTTAGTTTGCGCTTATATACAAGGGCGGCATTTAGTTGAAGATATGTAGGAGAATGAACCTCATTCGAGGCTTATCTTCAAACCACCTGCTGCCCACGCTTCCATAGCGTTTTGAGGCGATTTTCACCATATTGATAAGCCAAAGTCGCAGGATGATCGATATTCCAGACGGCAAAATCTGCTAATTTACCAGCTTCTAGAACACCTCTGTCATTCATGCCCAGTGCTTTTGCTGAATTGACCGTCACACCTCGTAACACTTCTTCTGGAGTTAGTTTAAAAAGCGTACATCCCATATTGAGCATTAAGAGTAAGGAGCAAAGCGGTGATGATCCTGGGTTCATGTCCGTAGCAATCGCCATAGGGACTTTGTATTTTCTGAGCAGATCGATCGGTGGCAATTGAGTTTCTCTGAGATAATAGAATGCACCTGGCAATAAAACAGCAACTGTGCCACTTTCTGCAATGGCTTTAACCCCTGCTTCATCTAGATATTCGATATGATCGACCGATAGCGCACTGTAAGATGCTGCAAGCTCTGTTCCACCCAAATTTGTGAGCTGTTCTGCGTGCAACTTCACCGGAATTTTTAATGCTTTCGCACGTTTGAATAGTCGTTCTGTCTGCGCACAAGAAAACCCAATACTTTCACAAAATGCATCGACCGTATCCACCAGCCCAGCTTGATGTAACTTCGGCAGCATCTCCTGACAGACTTCATCAATGTAACCATCAGGATCACCCTCAAACTCTGGTGGGACTGCATGTGCGCCTAGGAATGTTTTTTGAATATCAACGGGGTGATGCTCATCCAGCATCTGCGCAACTTCAAGTTGCTTTTGTTCATATTCGAAACGCAATCCATACCCACTTTTGATCTCAACAGTCGACACACCTTCCGCCATCAGCGTATTTAATCTGTCTTTTGCTTGTACAAATAAATGTTCTTTGGAAGCTTCCCGGGTTGCTTTGACTGTACTGCGAATACCGCCACCTTCTTCGGCAATTTGAGCATAAGACACACCCTGTAATCGGCGTTCAAATTCATCTGCACGACTACCAGCAAACACCAGATGTGTATGACAATCAATGAATCCAGGCGTGACGTAAGCACCTTCTCCACGGAAGACGGGAGTTGAGATTGGATCAAACTCTGGTAGTGCATTGACTGCGCCTATCCAAGCAATATGTTCACCCTTGACTGCAATCGCTGCATCCTCGATTAATCCGTAGGGTTCAGCGATATTTTCCGAGAAGGTCATCACATTGATATCAATCCAAACGGCATCCCATTGATTCATTTTTTCTTGCCTCTTTTGAAAAGTGGTTCTAGGATAGTAACACAGTCAATTGTATATACAAGCTGATTTGGAAACGAACAATGCAAGAAAAATCACAACATGCAGCTGTCAAAAAGTTTAGTCAGATCAAAGCCCATATACTGGATAGAATCGAGTCTGGCGAATGGGATGTCAATCAAAAAATTCCGTCAGAAAACGAGCTGGCCGCGCAGTTTCAAGTCAGCAGGATGACCGCTCGACGGGCAGTACAAGAACTCACAGAGCAAGATGTTCTCATCCGAACCCAAGGCCTCGGCACCTTCGTCGCCGATACCAAAACCCAGTCATCCCTCCTCGAAATTAAAAATATCGCCGACGAGATCAACGATCGGGGTCATATGCACTCGAGCACGCAAGTCGCATTATCAACCATTGATGCAATCCCCCCCGTCGCAATTGCTCTCGGCGTTGAAGAGTATAGTCCCGTATTTCATTCCATCCTGATTCACCATCAAAATAATGTGCCAATCCAATTAGAAGAACGCTTCGTCAACCCTGGTATTGCACCCCAATATATCGATCAGGACTTTAACGACATCACGCCACACGAGTATCTCTCCCGTGTTGCACCACTCACAGAAGCAAAACATTCAGTAGAAGCCATTCAGTCCAACAAACAGCAAAGTGATTGGTTGAATATCGACATGAAGCAGCCCTGCCTGCAATTGCTCCGACGAACCTGGAGTAATCAAGGTGTTGTGAGCTTTGCTCGGCTCATCTACCCAGGCTCTCGATACAAATTGGGTGGACACCTGACCTTCCATACTTCCCAAAAAATAAAAATGAAAGGATAGAACAATGCAAGACCCACGCATCGACGACACTCGTCAAATCAAGGCCCCAAGAGGTCTCAAAATTACGGCAAAAAGCTGGTTAACAGAAGCCGCAAAACGCATGCTGATGAACAATCTGGATCCAGAAGTTGCAGAACATCCACACGCGCTGGTTGTCTACGGTGGCATTGGTCGCGCCGCAAGAAACTGGTCTTGCTTCGATACCATCATCGATGTACTGGACCGACTGGAAGACAACGAAACCCTGCTTGTTCAATCCGGAAAACCCGTGGGCGTTTTCAAAACCCACCCCGATTCACCACGCGTTTTAATCGCAAACTCCAACCTTGTCCCGAGCTGGGCCAACTGGGAACACTTTAACGAACTCGATAAAAAAGGCCTGATGATGTACGGTCAGATGACAGCGGGTTCATGGATTTACATCGGCTCACAAGGGATCGTTCAAGGTACTTACGAAACTTTTGTTGCCATTGCCAAAACACATTTTAACGGGGATGCGAATGGCCGCTGGATCCTCACTGGTGGTCTCGGGGGAATGGGCGGTGCGCAACCACTTGCTGGCACAATGGCAGGATTCTCCATGATTGCTTGTGAAGTGGATGAAAGCCGGATCGACTTCCGCCTTCGCACAGGTTATGTCGATCGCAAAGCAACGTCTCTTGATGAAGCAATCGTGATGCTTGAAGAAGCGAAAAGTAACAACCATGCGATTTCAGTTGGTCTGCTTGGTAATGCTGCTGATATTTACCAGGAGATTGTTACAAAGGGCATTCAACCTGATGTCGTCACTGATCAAACTTCAGCTCACGATCCGCTCAACGGTTACCTACCGCAGGGCTATTCCATGGCAAAGGCTGCGGATCTTCGTATATCATCACCTGAGAAAGTCGTCGTCGATGCGAAAAACTCCATGGCAGTGCAAGTTCATGCCATCCTAGCCATGCAGAGAAGCGGCTCCATTGCGGTCGATTACGGCAACAATATCCGCCAAATGGCACTGGAAGCGGGCGAAAAGAACGCCTTTGACTTCCCGGGTTTTGTTCCTGCTTATATTCGCCCTCTATTCTGTGAAGGCGTTGGACCATTCCGTTGGGTAGCACTCTCTGGTGATCCAGAAGATATCTATAAAACAGATCAAAAAGTCAAAGAGCTGATCCCAGATAATCCGCACCTACACAACTGGCTGGATATGGCGCGAGAGAAAATTCAATTCCAGGGATTACCTGCTCGTATTTGCTGGATTGGCCTCAAAGATCGTGCGCGTATTGCAATGGCATTCAACGACATGGTGGCTTCTGGTGAGATCAGCGCCCCAATCGTGATTGGTCGTGATCATTTAGATTCTGGCTCAGTTGCTTCGCCAAATCGCGAGACCGAATCCATGATGGATGGCTCTGATGCTGTGTCTGATTGGCCATTACTCAATGCCTTGCTCAATACCGCTGGTGGTGCAACTTGGGTATCTCTGCATCATGGTGGTGGTGTTGGCATGGGCTTTTCTCAGCACGCGGGTGTTGTGATCGTGGCTGATGGAACTGATGCTGCAAAGCAACGCTTATCACGCGTTTTATGGAACGACCCTGCAACGGGCGTCATGCGTCATGCTGATGCAGGTTACGCCATCGCAAAGCAATGCGCGACTGAGTGCGAACTGGATTTACCAATGTTAGGGAAGTAGGAGTGACACATGAAGCAGTTTACATTACAACCGGGACAATTAGACTGGACACAACTTCGCGATATCTGGCAGTCCCCTGTCAAGCTCACTTTGGGTGAAGAGACTGTTCAAACGATCCAACGCTCTGCTGATACAGTGCAGCATGTGATTGAATCAGGAAAAACTGTATACGGCATCAATACTGGTTTTGGGTTGCTAGCGAATACAAAAATCGCCCGTGATGAGTTGGAGTTACTCCAGTCGTCAATCGTGCGCTCTCACGCAGCTGGCACAGGCAAGCTCATGAATGATGCAATTGTTCGCCTTATGCTTGTGCTCAAAATCAATAGTTTGTCCCGCGGATTTTCTGGTATTCGTGTCGAAGTGATCCAATTCTTGTGTGCTCTCCTGGCGAACGAAGTTTATCCATGTATTCCGGAAAAAGGCTCTGTCGGCGCATCTGGCGATTTGGCACCACTCGCCCATCTATGCTTACCGATGTTGGGTGAAGGACAAGTCCGTTACCAAGGGAAAATCTACGAAGCAGAAGAAGGCCTGAAATTTGCTGGACTATCGCCGATTCCCCTTGCTGCGAAAGAAGGGCTTGCGCTGCTCAATGGTACACAAGCATCGACCGCGTTTGCTATTCAAGGATTATTCCATACGGAAGCTTTGTATCAGCAAGGGACTCTTATCGGCGCAATGACACTTGAAGCAGCACTGGGCAGCCGCGTGCCATTCGATTCGAGAATTCATGAAGTTCGAGGTCAACGAGGACAGATTGACGCAGCTGCAATGTATCGCAATATCTTGGGCGATTCGTCAGAGATCAGTCTGTCACACCAACACTGTGACAAAGTGCAAGATCCCTATTCCTTGCGTTGCCAACCACAGGTGATGGGTGCATGCCTCACTCAAATACGTCATGCGGCAAGCGTTATCCTGACCGAAGCCAATGGTGTCACAGACAACCCGCTGGTTTTTGCCAATGAAGATGAAATCCTATCTGGTGGAAACTTCCATGCAGAGCCAATCGCTATGGCAGCGGATAATTTGGCACTGGCAATCGCTGAAATCGGCGCATTAGCAGAACGACGTATTGCACTCATGATGGATTCACAGCTCAGCCAATTACCGCCTTTCCTCGTGGAAAATGGTGGTGTAAACAGTGGGTTTATGATCGCACAGGTCACAGCAGCGGCACTGGCATCAGAAAACAAGACCTTTGCTCACCCAGGATCTGTGGATAGTCTACCCACTTCGGCGAACCAGGAAGATCACGTCTCAATGGCTACATTTTGTGCTAGACGCCTGACAGAAATGGCAGAAAATACGCGAGGCGTCCTTACTATAGAGTACTTGTCGGCAGCACAAGGATTGGACTTCCGCGCACCGCTCAAATCCAGCCCATCTATCGAACAAGCGAAACATATACTTCGCGAAACCGTGTCTTATTATGATAAGGATCGTTATTTCGGAAAAGATATTGAAGAAGCAACATCATTATTAGCAAACAACGCGCTGACAGTCGTTTTTCAACCAACACTGTTTTAATGTCAGTGTTTTAATGTCAGTGTTTTAAACATTTTGCGGCACGGCAGTGATCATCACTGCCGTGTATACGAAGAAAACTCAACCTTTGTTTGATTGCACAATTTAAAAGCCGCAATTAAGCTTTTCTTCCAGCGACAGCGGGTTCTCTCCCGCGTAGTCATCAAGCTTGTTATCTGATAGGCACCCCACTCTCGCATTTCAACATTCCATTTCAATATAAAAAAGACGGAGATCCCTCATGGGCATCACTTCGAAGAAAAAATTTGTCTCGCGTGACATCCTGCATCATTTACAGTCTCAACTCAAACGAGAAATCGAATCCACACCGCTTCGTGATGACACTTCAATTGCGGGTTGGTTTATGGGCACCAAAGGTGAGAATAAAGCGCTGGTCAAGAAACTACTCAATGCTGTTGTGGATCTGACTTTAGATGGTCGCCAATCGTTGTTTCCAGACGACCCGGGGTATATCACTGACTCAGTGCGTGAGTCCCATGCGTATCAACAAGCTGTCCAAGATGTCGAAAGTAAAAGTGAAGACTTACTTATACTTCTAACCAATTACTCTGTGCCCTTCTCTACTTTACGTTATCAGGGGCATATGACATGGGATATCACACTCCCCTCAATTATTGGCTACTTATCCGGGATGTTGCAAAATCAAAATAATGTCACACCACAGGCTGCACCAGCGACAACGCTCATAGAGATACTGGCTTGTAATGACATCTCTCAAATGGCTGGTTTCCAAGTTCGTCCATTAGAGGATGACGGCCAATCAGATGAAACATTCGCTTGGTCCCATATTGCCTGTGATGGCACAGTCGCAAATATCGAAAGTGTTTGGGCTGCGAGAGAGCTGAAATATATGCCGCTCGGCATCAAGTATTCATTGGAACAAGGCCAACAATTTGTGGCGATCCATGATACTCTCAAACTCCCCAATGGAGAAAAACTTGCTCAAGCAACAGCATGGCAGCTACTGAATCTAAAACAAGATGATGCGTTGGCACTCCCCGCACAAATGGCTGACTTACTTAGCCAAGATAAAAATAGTCAATGGGATGAAGCCGATGTATGGAAAACACTTGGAAACTCGTATTCTTTGAATGGGAAAGGGATGAACTTCTTCTACCAGAAATATCTGATTCAAGAAGATATTAAAGCACCTGCGATTATTGTTCCTTCAACCAAACATTACTCATGGATCAAATCGACTTCGTTGCTTGGTATGGGTGGTGGCCAGAAGGGCCTGAGTGAAAAGCAGATGCTCGACATTGAAGTTATCAAAGATGATGGCTTGCTGAATGTGTATGTTGATGAAGAAGGAAAAGTAAAAACTCAACTACTCCAAGGTGTACTCAACACCTGTAAACAGCACAAAAAACCTGTTGTGATGAATGTCGCAGTGGTTGGTTCAACAGAAGAAGGCGCAGTCGACCCGGTCGAAAAACTCTTAACAATTCGAGAAAACTTCCGCACCCAACAGGAATCGTTCGAATACGCAGTCCATACAGATGCAGCTTGGGGCGGCTACTTCATGGCATGTATTCGTAAGCCATTTGAAATGGGTGAATTTCCCCCTCAAAGCAAAATCGCGCAAGAGCACTTGTTTGATAACCGAGATTCCTGGTTCCGTGACAGTGTCTATGAAAGCATGTCTCAGATCCACCTTTGCGATAGTGTGACCATCGATCCGCATAAAATGGGATATATTCCTTATCCAGCAGGTAGCTTAACTTATCGTAACGACAAAATCATAAACCTGCTCAGTTTTAGTGCACCATATATCAGCTCTGAAGGCGATTCGGATAGTATCAACACTCGAAATATTGGCGAATCAGGCATTGAAGGCTCCAAGCCAGGTGCTGCGGCAACATCTGTTTTTCTCAGTCATCAAGCCATTCGCCCAGACAAACGGGGCTATGGACACATCATTAACCAAAGCATGCTGAATTCGAAGTTGTTCTACTTATATCTGGCAACCATGGATGTAGCATATCCAGAAGATCATTTTGATCTTGTCTTACTCAACCCATTATCCAAAGAGCAAAATCAACATCGTCAAGCCATCACGGATGTACTTTGGGATCATCAGATGTCTAAACATGATCTGCACAATCACAGGGAGATAAACTCATTTCTACGAAATATCGCCGGTGATCAAAACATTGTGGATTATGTATTTGTAGACAAAAAGGACCGCTCACCAGAAAGGACGCTAGAACTCAACAATGCACTTTTCGAGCGCCTCAGTGTTCCGCCAGGAGAGCCAGTAGAGGATGATCAAATATTCGTATCAATGACCACCTTCAACCGAGAAGATTATGGTGATGACTTTATGAATGCGCTTGGTGAACGTTTATTCAGCCAAGCTGAACAAGTCAATGCAATCCCTTGTATCCGCTCCGTTATCCTCGATCCATGGGCGATCTATACCCACGAAGACAATCAAAAAGGACTCTTCAACTTCTTCACAGAAATCTTTATTCCGAAACTCAGAAAAGAAGTGAATCAGCTTTGCATTAAGAAATAAGCAAATAGGGCCAGCATCTGCTGGCCTTTAAAAAGTATCCGTTTTCTGAAGATCTCACGCCTCGTCTTCATCATCCTCTTCTTCAAGGGTGACACCCCAGCCGTCATAGTCAATCTGGGTTTCTTTGGCGAGTTCCAGCATGGTGTCGACATCTTTAATCAGGCGAGCTTCTTCTAGCGTTTGCTCGAAATAAACGTCAAAGCCGTAAATGAAAGAACCGTCTTCTAGCTCAATTTCTTCTGCCTCTGACACTTCATAGCCTTTTTTAAATGCCGCGATAGCCGCCTTTTCAAGCGCTTCAAACGTTTGCGCAGAAAAGTGGTGTTCAATTTCATACAACTCATCCGTTGGCAGTCCATCATCGCGCATTTCCGCAATGACTTCCTGAGTAAACTCGTGCCAGTTCATCTTCAGTATTCCAATTTTGTTGATTTAAAATTTAAGCCGCACAAACTACCATGAGATGCGCAATGTTTCATCTGAATTATGGAAAGATTTGCGCTTAATTCATCTTCACAAAAACAATGGGTGAAAAACAAAGAAAGCCGCTGGATGCGACTTTCTACTATTGAGACTTAAATCACAGCATATCATGACCAAAGTCACGTCAGATTCAAATGATGCATGCTCTGATTATGCTGAATGTGCTGGGCGAATCTGATGATCAAGGGTAGAGATTTTATCTCGCATCATTTGATGAACCTTGATTGCCATCTCACGAATTTCGTTTTTATCAATTCTGGACATATCAACCGGGGGTAACATCTCGATGATCACTTTACCATTGCGCCAACGGTTCAAACTAAACTTCTTATGCGTCGAACTCATGCAAACAGGAATAATTGGTACGCCTGCTTGTAATGCCGTATGAAAAGCACCTGTCTTAAACGGTAACAGCCCTTTCCCATAGCTTCTCGTTCCTTCAGGAAACAACCAGACAGAGATTTTTCTTTCACGGATTTTTTTTGCAGCCTGGCTAATCGTATCAAAAGCTTTGTGGCGGTTTTTTCTATCAATCAAAATATTGCCACTCAACCAATACAGCTGTCCAAAAAATGGGATCCACTTGAGACTTTTCTTCCCAACGCTCACTGTTTTTGGCATGACACTTTTAGTCAACGTGAATAGATCATAGCTATTTTGATGATTCGCAATATAAACACACGGACCAAGTTTTTTCAGCTCATCAGGGATCCGTACTTCAACTTCAATCCCCATAATATAACGCATGGATGAATACCACTTTGCAATTAAGTGTGTGTTATTCGGGTTTTTTGGCCGGAATAAGAAGAAGACACATCCAGCAATCGTTGAAGCAACGATAAAGAGCCCGAGGATTATGAGTCTTAAAACAGCTAACACGTGTGCTCCAAATATCTAATTCAGTCAGCGCACAAGTATAGCCTGAACTGTCCGCTGACTCACCATCTAATCTATGATTTTTTTGAAATTTTTCAAAAAAACAGTTAAAATCATTCATTTATTTCAATTGAATCAATACGTTGCAACCCTCTAGGTAGCTTATTCCCACGACGTCCCCTTTCACCGCGGTAATGTTCCAAATCTTGTGCAGTTAAAGTCAACTTTCGCTTTCCAGCGTACAAGGTTACCGGATTTCCTTCTGGCACGACTGCGTAAGCCTTCATAAACTCTTCTCTTGATGCAACACGTGCAGATGGAATCGACAACATCTTGTTTCCTTTACCTTTTGCAAGCTCAGGTAAATCTCGAACAGGAAACACGAGCATACGTCCTTCATTCGAAATCACGATCACAAGGTCAGATCCTGATTCTCCGACCATAACAGGCTGCATTAACTGACTTCCTTTGGAAAGTGTGACAAGTGCCTTCCCGTTTTTGTTCTTAGAGACCATATCTTTAAATGTAGTGACAAAGCCATACCCAGCATCAGATGCCATCAGTAGTTTTTGTGTATCATTTGCGATAACAACATGATCAAATGTCTCACCCGCAGCAATATTAAAGCGGCCCGTTAGTGGTTCGCCCTGACTTCGTGCAGAAGGCAATGTATGCGCATCTGTTGCAAAACCTCGCCCAGATGAATCTAAGAAAACAGCTGGCTGGTTGCTTCTTCCCTTTGCAGAAGCCTTATGCCCGTCACCAGATTTATACGCCAATGATGTCGGATCAATATCATGGCCTTTTGCACAGCGAACCCACCCTTTATCTGAAAGAACAACGGTTACCGCTTCACTCGGGATCAGTTCTTTTTCTGTCAGTGCTTTTGCTTCTGCACGCTCGACAATTAAGCTACGTCTATCATCACCGAATTTTTCTGCATCTGCTGTGATTTCTTTCTTCAGCAAGGTGGTCATCCGACGTTCAGAAGAAAGTAGTTTTTCAAGCTGATCTCGTTCTTTACTCAGTTCATCCTGCTCGGATTTGATTTTGAACTCTTCCAATTTTGCCAAATGGCGGAGTTTGAGATCTAAGATCGCATCTGCTTGCTTTTCACTTAGACTAAACCTTGCTATCAACTCGGCTTTTGGATCATCGTAATTTCGAATAATCTCAATCACTTCATCGATATTCAAAAATGCGATCATTAAGCCTTCAAGAATATGTAAACGCGCAAGTACTTTATCAAGACGGTACTGCAAACGTCTACGGACGGTTTCACGCCGATAAACAAGCCACTCACTCAGTATTGTCTGAAGGTTCTTCACCTGAGGGCGACCATCCAGTCCAATCATATTCAGATTGACGCGATAGCTCTTCTCAAGATCTGTTGTGGCAAATAAGTGCTGCATCACCTGTTCACTATCCACACGATTCGAACGCGGAACAATCACGAGGCGCGTTGGGTTTTCGTGATCGGACTCATCACGGAGGTCAGCAACCATCGGGAGTTTTTTAGCCTGCATCTGCTGTGCAATTTGCTCCAGAACTTTGCTACCAGACGCATGATGCGGCAATGCCGTGATCACAATATCACCCTGCTCTTCCTGGTAAACTGCGCGCATCTTGATACTGCCTTTACCTGTTTCGTAAATTTTCCGAATCTCGATTTTCGGTGTGATAATCTCTGCATCTGTTGGGTAATCAGGGCCTTGGACATCCTGCATCAAGTCATCGAGTGTCGACTTTGGATTTTCGAGCAATTGAATACAAGCATTCGCGACTTCTCGAACATTATGTGGTGGAATATCCGTCGCCATCCCAACCGCGATTCCTGTGACACCATTCAGTAAAATATGGGGTAATCGCGCAGGAAGACGCATCGGTTCTTTTAACGTCCCATCAAAGTTTGGCCCCCAGTCCACTGTACCGGAGCCAAGTTCAGATAACAGGACTTCTGCGAATTTGGACAGACGCGCTTCTGTATAGCGCATCGCAGCAAATGATTTGGGATCATCAGCCGCACCCCAGTTGCCTTGTCCATCAACCAGCGGATAACGATAGGAAAATGGCTGTGCCATCAGTACCATCGCTTCATAACAGGCACTATCACCATGCGGATGAAACTTACCCAGCACATCACCAACTGTTCTTGCGGATTTTTTATATTTTGCCTGAGCAGATAAGCCTAACTCCGACATCGCATAAATGATCCGTCGTTGAACGGGCTTTAAACCATCACCAATATGTGGCAAGGCGCGATCCATGATGACATACATGGAATAATTCAAATATGCTTCTTCGGTAAAAGTATGCAGCGGGAGGCGCTCAATTCCCAAATCAACGGACTCAGTCATTCTGAACCTTTTTTATACTTACTCTATTTTGGAACGATAGAACCGCCGATCATCTCATAACTTTGGCATGATGCGAATTTATTTTTATCTTGCATGCGTCATATTTGATTCTTCTGAAGCTGAAGTATCCACCTCTGCAGCCTTTACATTATTGCGTCCACTCTCTTTGGCACGATATAACGCGCCATCTGCATTCGCAACCAACTGATCGAAACTTGGTACTGCCTCACTCCAAGTCGCCACCCCAAAGCTGGCTGTGACTTTGAACATATGCCCATTAAACTCCCTTGGCTTATGTGCCAAGTAAAGTCGGAGCCGCTCTGCAATATGCAAGGCAACATCGTGCTCCACATTGGGTAATACGGCGAGGAACTCTTCCCCACCAATTCTGGCAAGAATATCTTTTTCGCGCATTTGCTGTTTGCTGGAAGAAGCAACCCAACGAAGAACATCATCGCCAGTCGCATGGCCATACTGGTCATTAATCGACTTAAACAAGTCAATATCAAAAATGATCACTGACATCGTGATCCCTTTTGAACGAAGCTCTTTGAAAAGTTTTTCTGCTTTTGTGTAAATAAAGCGCCGATTATGAAGTTCAGTCAAAGAGTCTGTTTCAGCAAGGACCGCCAACAACCTTCTCGATCGACGCTGACGAAGGATCACGTACATAAAAAAGCAGGTTGTCATTGCAAAAAAGGTGACGACCATCCATTGAAGACGACGCTGCCACTGCGCTTCTTTTAACCTTAAACGCTGGATGGCGTTGTCTTGTTCCAATATCTTGTTTTCGGTTTCCCGTCTTTCCGTATCAAATTTGATCTTTAATTTTTCAACATGACGTTTTGTATCTTTATTGTGTGCTTTCACATAAAGCTCAAAATATTTCTGCTGCGCCTTATATGCCTCTTCCCACTCCCCTAGCTGTGCTTGTAGTTTCGCTGTTAGACTCTGAATATTGAGAATAAGATTTTGCACATTTTGAAAGTCTTCCTTTTCTGTCATCACTTTTGCTTTATTCAGCTCCATGACAGCATGTTCGATTTGTCCAAGATTTTTTAGAATTTGTGCTTTTTGAATGAAATGAAATGTTCTGAAGTAATATTCCTGCACATGCTTTAAGTAAACTTCTGCTTCATCAATGTAACTGAGCGCAACTTCTTCTTTCCCTTTCACCAAAAATATCTCAGCGAGACCTGCATAGGAGAAATAAAGGTTTGCTTTATTTTCTGATAACTTAGAACGCTGTAACATTTGGTCATAGTAGAAAGCTGCTTGCTGAAAGTCTTTCATTTCGGTGTAAGTTGCAGCCAGGTTATACAGAGAAGTGATTTCTTCCTCAAGATTGTCCACTTCCTTTGCTAACTCCAATGATTTCTTATGCAACATCAATGATTGCTCATCGTCTCCCAAATAACTATATAGGTTACCGAGTGAGCTTAAAATGGTGCCTGTTAATTCAGGATCATCCAAATCCAAAGACATTTTGTATGCTTTCTTTAAATGCTCCAGTGCATCGGCATATTTATTTTTATCCGCATAATAACTTCCGATAAATGAGTGGCCTTCAGCAATGAGTTGTTTCAAGTCAAGCGCTTTTGCTAACTGGATGGCCTCTGTATAATGCTTCAATGCCTCAGCATGATTGCCAATCAATTCATTAGAAAAACCAAGTTGGTATAGTAACTTTGCTCGAATGGGGAGTTGCTTCGCTTCAACATATTGAATCCCTCTCTTGGCACACTCAAATTGCTTTTTAAAGTCTCGTGCATCGCCATAGAAACCACATAGCATGTTGTAAAATGAAGCTTTCTCTAGAGCATTACCATCCCTTAACACCTTTTCTTCTCTGGAACGTAAATATCGGATCGCTTCTTGGGCATCAGAAGAAGCATAGGACTCAGATTTTTTGATCAGGTCTAACATGAAAGAACTCAAAGTAAGTTCTTCTGCCAAGATAGAAAATGTTGTAAAGCTTAAGTAAAGCACTAAAACGGAGCAAATCCGTTGTAACATCAGGCTTTATGCTCCATATGATTTTGGTATTGCATTGTTTGCCGCCAATTATGTCTTTTTCTTGCGTCGAAGAAAAGCGAAAGATGAGGGCATACTTATCTTTCATCCATAACGCTGTTACTGAAATATAAATACGTCTCAGGCTGCGAAAGCCGATAATTCATCCTAAAATTGTAGACCGTACCTTGAAAAAGAGCATTTTGTGATTTCATGCAATCAAATGCGGTAAATTTTAAAATTCAAAGTCATAATGAATACGAGGCCAGTACGTGCCAACAATTGATAAACAATCATAAAACCCTAACAGGAAATATCGGAATATCGAATGAAGCGTATTCTAAAGACGCTATCAACATGCTTATTACTCATCACATTGATGCATACTCCGGTATTTGCAGCACCCAAAGTCCAATTTACAACCGATGATCTAACCTCTGCTTTTATATATAAGATATCCAAGTTTGTGATATGGCCAAAAAATGCCTTTCAATCTGATACTGAAAGACTCCAGGTCTGTTTTTTGAGCCATCAACCGAAAAAGCTTGCCCGACATTTCGAAAAGTTTATTGGAGATAAAAAAGTTCAGAACCATTTATTCTCTGTCTATGATGTTTCTGGACGTGATCCTGTCAAACAACTCATTGAGTCAGCACAAAGGTGCCATATTATCTACAGCTTAGATGCACTCCAAAAGGATAAATTGCTCCTGATCAAGAAAAATTATTCATCATCACTCATTATGGGTACAGGAGAGACGTTCCTACGAAATGGCGGAATGCTAAGCCTCATTAAAGTCAGTAAAAAGTTTAAAATTTATATTAATCCAATTTCCTTAAAACAGAGTCGTATCAAACTAGAAACTCGCTTATTATCCGTTGCAAAAGCAATTTAAGAAAACTGGATCTCGCGAGCTTTTAGACATTTCATTCATGACACGCTAGAATTCCGCACCCAAACGAGTTATTTCTGGTGTTCTCATGTTGTTGGAGTTTACATGTTATTGAATTACGATCCGCCAAAAGATCCTTACCTCGATATTCTTCACATTGATAATGATCTGATCGTATTGAATAAACCAAGTGGGTTGCTTACAGTTCCTGGAAAAGATCCTGCCCATCGAGACTCTCTCGAAAAGCGTGTGCAAACAGTTTACCCAACTGCAACGATTGTCCATCGATTAGATATGGCAACATCAGGGATTCTCATCATGGCACTCAATAAAGCGACACACAGGGATTTAAGTCGTCAATTCCAAGAACGATTGACTCAAAAGCGCTATATCGCTCGTATTTTTGGACGACTTCCCACGTCAAGTGGACAAGTCGATCTGCCACTCATTTGTGATTGGCCAAACCGCCCTAAACAAAAAGTCGATCATGAAGTCGGAAAACCATCACAAACTTTTTGGCAGGTTTTAGAGACTGAGTCAGAAGTCACACGCGTTGCTTTAACACCAATAACAGGTCGTTCTCATCAATTGCGAGTTCACATGCTCAGCCTTGATACACCGATATTAGGCGACCGTCTTTATGCACACGAGAAAGCCAAATCAATGGCTACTCGCCTCCAACTCCATGCAGAAATGTTGCAAGTCACGCATCCTATCACTGAGAAAGAGATGCGCTTTTTCTCACCTTGCCCTTTCTAAAGGGCCTTTATCTTTTTACTGAGAACATGCACATTTTGCATAAAGAGCTGTCTTTCCTGACTCAGATAAGAAGGCAGCTTGAACACCATTTTCCTGTATTTGCATCAATTCTGAATCACTGAGACCAACCACATCTTGCGCAATTTGATATTCATCTAATAGTTCAATCCCTTCAACTGCAGGGTCATCCGTGTTTAGTGTGACCGTTAAACCTTGCTTTAAAAATTCTCGAATCGGATGAGACGCGATGGATGGCACAGTATTCGTTTGCAAATTTGATGTTAAGCACACTTCTAAAACGATGTCATTCCTTACCATTTCTTCCATTAGTGCAGGGTCATGAATCGCATTAATCCCATGCCCAATACGTGTTGCTCCAAGAACATCAATGGCATGCTTTACACTATGAGGTCCATCGGCTTCTCCTGCATGAATGGTAATGTTGAGGCCTTCATCTCTCGCTTTTTGAAAATGAGAAACAAATAACTCTCCTGGAAAATCTTTTTCGTTACCAGCCAGGTCTAATGCAACAATATTGTCTTTATGGGTTAGCAAAGCATCTAGCTCTTGGGAACAATGTTCAACACCATGTGTTCTACAGAGTATTCCGATTAAGTTCGTTTGGACATCAAAGTCACGCTCCCCGGCTTTTACACCATCAATCACCGCCTCAACAACACCTTCCATTGGCAAGTGATGCGTCATCGCCATGACATAAGGGGAAAACCTTAGCTCTGCATAGTCGATATGCGCTCGCTTTAAGTCTTCTACATTTTCATACGCTACTCGACGACATGCCTCTAGATCTCCAAGAACTTTCAACCCCAAATCCAGCTTCTCAATAAACGCCATTAAGTCGGGCTGAGGCTCCATGACTTGAACAAAAGGACGCAGCGACTCGAGAGTATTTGCAGGTAGGTCTACTGAAAAAGATTGACCTAAAGCAAGTATGGTTTCAGCTCGAATATTTCCGTCTAAGTGTCGATGTAAATCAACAAGAGGTTTCTGATTACGCAATGTCATACTCCTGTTTATGAAAGTCGGATGTACTCCTATACACAAATTCAAGATGTGACGACACGTATTGGTGACTCAAGAAAACAAACACCAATGATAAGTATACAATCCAATTTGAAAATAGAAGTATTGTGGTGTTTCCGGTTCAATCACAACCAATTGTTGGCTTCACCAGAAAAATTTGCGGGATTCTATCACTGTGAGGACCGAAGAATCAACAGCCCGATTGGGCTGTTGATTGGAGCGTTCGCATTTACGATTGAAAGAGTGATTCGATCGATAAGCCTTCGTGAGTCACGATTTCTTTCAGGCGCCTAAGCGCCTCAACTTGGATCTGGCGGACACGTTCTCGTGTCAAACCAATCTCTTTTCCAACGTCTTCCAGCGTGGATGGCTCATATCCAAGTAAGCCAAAACGCCTTGCCAGAACTTCACGCTGTTTGGGATTTAATTCTTCAAGCCAATGAACAATATTGAGCTTGATATCCTGGTCCTGTAAACGGTTTTCAGGTCCAGTACCACGTTCATCAGCAATGACGTCAAGTAATGCTTTGTCATTTTCTCCGCCGATCGGTGTATCGACTGAACTGATTTTTTCATTAAGCCGCAGCATCTTACTCACTTCATCGACCGGTTTATCTAGTCGCTCAGCGATTTCTTCCGCGGTCGGCTCATGATCAAGCTTTTGTGCAAGCTCTCTAGCCGTTCTGAGGTAAACATTGAGTTCCTTCACCACATGAATCGGTAAACGAATTGTCCGGGTTTGATTCATAATCGCCCGTTCAATGGTTTGTCGGATCCACCAGGTTGCATATGTTGAAAAGCGAAATCCACGTTCCGGATCGAACTTTTCAACTGCACGGATTAACCCAAGATTACCTTCTTCGATCAAATCGAGCAGCGCAAGCCCCCGATTGTTATACCGCCTCGCGATTTTCACCACGAGTCTGAGGTTACTTTCGATCATCCTTTTTCTTGCCGACTCATCCCCTTTGAGCGCATTACGTGCATAGAAAACTTCTTCTTCTGCGGTGAGTAGTGGTGAGAACCCTATCTCACTGAGATAGAGTTGTGTCGCATCGAGTGTCCGTTGTACATCATCCTTGTTGAATAAATCCTCCTCCGCTTGCGACTCCTCTTCTTCAGCTGAATTCTCTTCGATAACGAGTGTTTCCTCAGAATCACTCTCGACTTCGATTTCAGCCACTTGGCTTTCTGCGTTTTTGTGACCCATACGCTGTCTCCCAATCAGACCCAATAAAAGCTGCTACTGCGCACCTTCCTTCCCCCTAAGCCGATTGTTTGTCTTACGTCGTTACCGCTTCGGTAAGTATTTTTCGGGGTTTACAGATTTACCGCGATACCGCACTTCAAAACGCAGTTTCACGCTGTCCGTACCCGTCTTCCCCATTTCGGCGATAAGCTGCCCTGCCTTTACGTATTCCCTTTCTTTCACCAGAATCCGATCATTATGTGCATAAGCACTCAGATAATCCTCATTGTGCTTAATAATCACCAGATTCCCATATCCTCTCAAAGCACTTCCGGCATAAACCACTTTACCCCCAGCCGCTGCTACGACGTTCATCCCTTTTCTTCCTACAATATCAATTCCTTTATAACCCTGCGCTGCGGACGAAAACTTCCGCGTTATCTTTCCACCGACGGGCCATTTCCAGCCTCTAATTTTATTTGAAAACTTTTTCTTTTCTGTGACCTTTAATTGGTTATTTTTTGTGTCACGCTTTCGACCATACTCCTCTTGGGTACGCCTGACAACTGTTTTATTCACTTTATTGGTTGGACCAGTTGATTTTTTCACCTGGTTTGATGAACTTTTATTCTGCTTTTGAGGTCTATTTTGACTTGCCTTTACTGTACCTGTAAGCTTCAACAGCTGCCCTGAGTAAATCACATAATCCTTTGATATATTGTTAATTTTTGCAAGGTAACGATAGTCTTGCCCAGCCCGCCAAGCAATTGCATACAGAGTTTCTCCCTTCTTGACCTTGTACCACTTCCTATCCTTAAATGAATTTTTTTTGTTCGTCAGGTACTTTTTCTTTGTCGTTTGTATTTTCGTCTTTTCAATCGAAGTCACAGGAGCGGGAGATTTTCGCTGTGCACAACCACCCAGCCCCATGAGCAAGATGAGCAAGATGAGCACAGCGACGAATTTTATATTGAGATACAATGGACGATACATCAGCCTGAAAGTATTTATTTATAGTTTGGTGTAAAGGTATGCGCCGATTGCGAGAATCACAACGCCCCAGCCAATCACATCAACCCAATCACGTAATTTCTCCTGAAACTTCTCTCCTCCGAGGCGCATCAAGCCAGCAACCAAAAAGAATCTAAGCCCCCGGCTAACAAGTGAAGCAATAACAAATGGAAAGAAAGCCAGTTGCATCATCCCTGCTGTCACTGTAAACAACTTATAGGGAATTGGAGAGAATCCCGCGAGAAACACAATCCACACCCCATACTCACGAAACCAGCTTTCCATTTCTGCCAACTTAGACTGATAACCAAACATCTCAATAACTGGTAATACAGCAACATCATAGAGAAAGTAACCCAGCGCATAACCAACAATACCACCAATTAACGAACCAATTGTTGTTGAAAGTGCGTAAAACCACGCCTTCTTCGGTTGAGATAAGCACATCGGTGCTAACATCACATCAGGCGGAATTGGAAAAATAACCGATTCCGCAAAACTTAATAGAGGTAAGAGATACGCTGCATACTTATGTTTTGCCCATTCCAGCGTTTTATCGTATAACGCAGAAAATAATTTCATTCGATTTCCCCTGGAACCAAAGGCACAAAGCGAACAGCTTCATGTCGGCTCTCAATATATTTATCCCCCTGTCGTTCAATCACGATCAGGTACTGCTCTGTCTGACCTACTGGACAAATTAGGACGCCACCATCTTTTAATTGATGTAACAATGCTTCAGGAAGACGCTCAGCTGCTGCTGTGACAATAATTCCATCATAAGGCGCTTTGGAAGGCCATCCCTCCCAACCATCTCCATGACGCATTTTTACATTATGAAGATCCAGTTTTTGTAATCGACGCTTTGCCTGCCATTGCAGGCTTTTGATTCGTTCTACCGAATATAGTTCATCAACAACCTGCGCAAGAATCGCGGCTTGGTAACCAGAGCCAGTACCTATTTCAAGAACTTTACTTACATTTTTTTGTAAAAGAAGCTCCGTCATTTTTGCCACAATATAGGGCTGGGATATTGTCTGACCTAAACCAATCGGTAACGCGGTATTCTCATAAGCTCGATGTGCAAGAATTGGATCCATGAATATATGTCGTGGTGTACGCATCATGGCAGTCAACACTTTCTCATTGCGGATCCCATCTGTTGCCAGACGTTGGATCAACTGTTCAGCACTACGACGATAAGAACTTAACATCACAGGAACTGTCCCTCACTTAACCAATCCTTCAGTTGTTCAATACTGTGATACGCTGTCATATCGACAGTAATTGGTGTTACAGAAGCTTTATTATTTGCAATGGCATGAAAATCTGTGCCTTCACCAGCATCCATTTCCTGACCAAGAGAGCCATACCAAAAAACATCTCTTCCCCAAGGATCTGTCTGCCGTTGCATCGTATCCGCTTTATGGCGCCGTCCAAGACGGGTTACTTCAATACCTTTGAGTGCTTCAAATGGAATATCTGGCACATTAATGTTGAGTATTTGATCTGCTGGGAGTGGATGTGCTTTTAGCCTTTTCAGCACATTCATCACAACGAGTGCTGCGGTATCATAGTGCTTTTGTTGCTTTCCATTTAAAGAAACAGCAATCGCAGGAAGACCTAGGTGTCTTCCTTCTGTCGCAGCAGCTACAGTACCAGAGTAGATAACATCATCACCAAGATTTGGCCCATTATTAATACCGGAAACAACAAGATCTGGTGGCGCTTCCATCAATTGATTAATCGCAAGATGAACACAGTCGGTCGGCGTCCCATTCACAGCATGAAAGCCATTTTCCAATTGTTCCGCTCTGAGTGGATTTAATAAGGTCAAACTATTACTCGCACCACTACAGTTACGATCTGGTGCAACAGTAAATACCGAAGCAATCTCACTCAAATGTTTTTGAAGGACGATGATTCCTTCTGCGTTTACACCATCATCATTACTGAGCAGAATATTCATATTGTTATCTACCTTTGAGGTCAAAAATAAACCAACTCCCGGATCACCGCTGTTGCATATGCGCCACTTGGTAAAAAGAAACGTAAAGTCATCGAACGATTTCCCTCGTCGATGTCCCACTGCATTCCCTCTGGTTTGAGCAACATTCCTCGTCTTTCCGACTTTACATCAAGATCGACAAGCGCATCAGCCCAAGGCTGCCATTCTGCAATACTTGCTTGCTCAAATGCGAATGCATCCTCTTCACTGGACGGGTTTCCTTTTCCTACAAGCGGTGCAGAAAGCTGAATATCTCCAGATGCTAAACGTGACTGAATCTCCTCATCGACAGATGACGAGAAAAAAGAGCGACTCCCAGAAAGTAAAAATGCATCACCATTCATCGGCATCATTCCTTGTTGACTCAGCCGAGTCGAGACGATTCGATTAAAAATCAAAGAACGAGCACTCGATATGATCAAACCTTTGAGTTTTTTATCTCGGATCCGCTCGCCTTCAACCATTCTCTGAAATAAACCAAGGTTATTCCCATCATGACCGAATCTCTGCAACCCAAAGTAATTGGGAACACCTTGCTTTTGAACTTGCTCACAACGTGACTGAACATTCTCAATATCAGACACCTCTTTTAATGTCACAATAAAGCGATTACCCAGCAGGCAGCCTGTTCTCAATTTTTTATTGTGTCGCTGCACTTTCAATATACGGATCGTTTCAGTTGAAAAATCAGTCCAATCCAGTTCTTTTTTAATCGGGACTGGAACACTAAACCACTGACGGGTGATCCCATGACGGTCTTTCAATCCTGCATAGCTAACTTCCCTTGGCTTTACATCAGCATAAGACGCTATTTTTTTTGCAACGAATTGTGTATTTTCACCTTGCTTTTCAATAAGAAGACAAACGTGTTCCCCTTCACCCGTCAACTCAAAGCCCAAGACCTCTTCAACAATAAAATCTTCATCTTGCTGCTTAAATAATGCTTTCGTGGTCGGCTCACCATGTAGATAGGCGAGTTGATGCCAGGCGACATCTAACATGACTTTTTCTCCAATAAAACGACGGCATGGCAGGCAATGCCTTCTTTTCTTCCGGTAAACCCGAGTTTTTCTGTCGTTGTTGCTTTAATATTGAGTTGACTCACATCAACTTGAAAATCTTCCGCCAAGATTTGCTTCATTTGTGGAATATGAGGTGCCATCTTTGGTGACTGAGCCACGATTGTGCAATCTAAATTACCAAGAGTGTAACCAGCGTTAGACACTTGCTTTATCACATCTCTGAACAAGACTCGCGAATCAATGTTTTCATAGATCGCATCTGTATCCGGAAAGTGTGTGCCAATATCACCTTTCCCAATCGCACCGAGTAACGCATCACAAATCGCATGCAGTAATACATCTCCATCAGAATGCGCAATAAAACCCTGAGTATATTCAATTTTTACACCACCCAGGACTATCGGACCTTCTCCACCAAATTTGTGGACATCAAAACCATGACCGATTCGCATCATGTCTATTTTACCTCTTGTAACGACTGTGCCAGCTTGAATTCAGTGAAGAGTATATCTTCAGGCTGAGTTACTTTGATATTATCTGCACGTCCTTCAATCAATTGAACAGGCTGCTCTAGACGTTCAATCACGCTGGCTTCATCTGTCATGATGGCATCCTTTGTAATGGCCTGTTCATAAGCGGCTATGAGTCTACTGCGCTGAAACATCTGAGGCGTTAGTGCATGCCATAGTGACTCACGTGGGACTGTTTCAGCAATCAAAGATTGATGTTGGTGTGAGCGTTTCATCGTATCTCTCACACGGGTCGCGAGGATCCCCCCCATATTGTGTTGCAAACAACTTTGAATTAAAGACTGAATGTCATTCGGATCAACCAAAGGTCTTGCAGCATCATGAACCAGCGCCCACTCTGATTCATCGGGCAGATGTTTGAGTCCTGCTAAGACTGAGTCTGCTCGCTCGTCACCACCAACACATGTCAAGATTTTCGGATGTGAAGCGAAGGGAAGTTGCTTAAAATGAATATCATCGGGATGCAGAACAACAACGATATGCGTTATTAAAGGGACTCGAAGTAGTTTATCCAGTGTCCACTCAATAATTGTTTTTTGGTGAATCGTTAAATATTGTTTTGGAATTTCAGCGCCCATGCGCTTTCCGATGCCTGCGGCTGGTACAACCGCACCGATCGCTTTGGGACTTTTATTGTTCATGCTTTTTATTCGTTGTAATAATCCGGTAAAAAGTTTCTCCTTCCTGGATCAATCCTAATTCGTTGCGCGCCCTTTCTTCGATGGATTCCATCCCTTTTTTCAAATCGGACACATCAGCCATTAGCATTTTATTCCGTTCAATCAATGATTGGTTGATTGATTCCTGCTGTTCGATATGTCTTCTTTTTTCCCACAATTGGAAAACGCCATTGTGTCCCCACCAAAGCTTATATTGTACAAGGCACAAGACGATTGTAAGCACGAAGGCTAAGCATTTCATAGTTGATTGACTTGTTCCATCACGAACACAATCTGGCTATTATGAGTGTTAATCCAGATGGATGGAAGCCCAAAGAAGCGGAATTTTGGATGAGAAAGCGATCTTCCTGATAATACAGGAAGATCGTTTGAAGAAGACCTAAAATTTGAAGCGATAGCCTAACTGGAATGTCCGTGGTTTACCTGGTTGAATACCACCAGCGTGCAATCTGCTTGCCATGTATTTTTCGTCAAGTAAGTTATCAATCGTCAAATAAACAGAGTGCGCGGTGGCAAATGCATACTGACCACCCATATCAACGACGACATGATCCTCAATACGTTCGTCATCCGCAATCGCACCATGTCCAGCTCTTGTGCGCATTTCGCTGCGATAACGCATTGCAAGCTCACTGCTAAAGTTATCGATATTTAAGCCAACTGACATCGACACCTGATGCTCTGGGACGTAAGGTAGTGCATCACCGGCTTCTACATTCCCCCATGTATCAAGTTTGGACTTAAAGTTGTTTTGGAACTCAGCTTCTGTATACGTGTAAGCCAATCCAAGTGGTATTTGAAACGCGCCAACTTCAACCTGATATTGGGAATTCAGTTCAACACCTTGAATGTCGACTTCACCTGCGTTGTATTGCTTCCCTATTTCGTCGGTACATCCCTGAGCAGCTGTACATGCACCTAGCATATTGTTGTATTCACTGACAAATCCGATCAAATCAAGCTGAAAATTCCCTTCGTTGTAACGAAAACCTGTTTCAAAGTTCCAGCTTTTTTCAGCCTTTGCACCTGCATCTGCTTTAGGTGGCGCAAATCCACGTTGTAGACCAGCCAAGATGACCCAAGAATCATTCAATTGATAGGTTGCACCAATGGATGGGATGATGACTTCCACTTCATTTCTTTTTACTTTAGAAGGTGCAGAAGAACGAGAAATATCCTTACCCCAGTCATCTTTTCTCAGTGTCATTGATTCATAACGAAGACCACCAGAAACGGTTAAATCACCAATCGACCATTCATCATGCGCAAATAATGCAACAGCTGTTGCGCTTTCAACACGGTTGGCATTACTCCCTGGTTGACCTGCTTTTGTCTTGGTCATATTGAATGAACGATCCATCGTGTACTCATCAACCCATTGGAAACGATCTACTTCATCCTCATGATATCGCGCACCAAATGTCATCGCATGGGAGCCAGCATTCACTGTCAATTGTGTCTGCAACCCACGCGATAAATAATCACGATTATTTGCTTTTACATCAATGTATAAGGTATCTGAGAAACCAAGGCCCCTATCAAATGCAGAAGCAGCAAGCAATGTTTCCGTGTTCAATGCTTTCTTCACACCTGCCTGTTCAGACAAACCAGATAGTTTGTACCAGTTTCTATGAAAATCAATATGGTATGCTGATGCACTCAGCTGCATATCCGTGTTGATTTGATAGGAGTAGTCAACTTGGATCAGTGTGTGGTCCGTTTTCATGTTATCCAGTTGAGAAGCGGCATAACGACGATATGGCGATGATTGGAAATCTGCATCCGTGATCCCCATATAGGTTTCATTCGAATCTTCTTCTGAATACTGTACTTTCAAGCCAAGTGTATGTGCATCTTTTTGGCCGAATGAATAACGGGTTTTCCCTAACAAATCTGTTTTCTCAAAACCAGTATCCTGGCCTGATGGTAGCTGTTTAAACCCATCAGCAGCATAGTGGAACACTTCAAGCAGATTCCCAAATCCACCTTGCTCACCACCAACAAATCCATGTACTTTACGATAATCATCGGAGCCAACACCAAGATCCAATTCGCCAGCAATTTTTTCTTCTGGTATCTGACGAGAAATTAAGTTCAGTACACCGCCCGTTGACATTGGACCATATTTCACACTGGAAGAACCTTTTAGTACTTCAACGGACTGCATTCGACCAAACGTTGGGAAATAGTAAGCTGCTGGAGCAGAATATGGAGCAGGTGCTGCAAGTACGCCATCTTCCATCACAGTGATCTTCGAGCTGCGGTTTGACCCTGTGCCACGCATACCAATATTTGGACGAAGACCATACCCATCTTCTTCAATAACATAAATACCAGGTACAGCCTGAAGCGCACGCATCACATCGCTATACTCAAATTTCTCAAGATCTGTTTCGCTCAGATAGGCACCTGAACCTGGCGTCGTATCAATTGCTTGCGCACTGCCAAAAATTTCAATATGTTCAAAAGAGTCTTTTTGCTCAGTAGCAGCTGCATAACCTGTCGACGTCAATAACGCTAACGCGGAGAGTTTAAAGAGAGGCTTCATACGGATTTGTCCTAAGGGAATCTAAAGAAAAGTAGTAAACATCAAACGAATGTGCGAAAGATACAACGAATGAGAATGATTCTCAATCATTTTGCATAATAAATATGGTTCTTTTTTCTTATTTGTTGATCTGAATAAATAAATTGAAATGAGATAAATCAGTCGAGATCACATGATTAAGTTCAGATCAGGTAAATCAAAATACATGGGGTGATTTCAATGCCGGAAACAGCTTTCATTGATTCCGGCATTTGAGCGTTCTACTAGACCTTTACTTGGCGTAACAGTTCGTGAAGATATGAATGGAACGTCTCTTTCAGCTCTGGATGGCGCATAGCAAATTCAACATTGGCTTTCATGTGTCCCAGTTTGCTTCCACAATCATAACGAATACCATCAAACTGATGTGCAAAAACAGATTCATGTGCAAGCAAAGCAGCAATGGCATCTGTCAGCTGGATCTCCCCACCACGCCCTTTTTGTGTTTGCGCTAATAATTCAAAAATCTTCGGTGTTAGAATATACCGACCGACGACGGACAAATTTGACGGAGCATCTTCAGCCTTTGGTTTTTCAACGATCCCTTTCAATTGATAAGTCTGCTCTTCATCAGGGCCATTCACCGGATCAATCACACCATATTGACTGACTTGAGACTCAGGTACTGTTTCGACAGCGACGACTGAGCTACTTCTTTGCGATGCCAGTTGTGCCATCGTCGTGAGCGCACTTTCTTGGTGGCTATAGATCAAGTCATCCGCTAATAAAACCGCAAAAGGCTCATCTCCAACGATATCTCTCGCACAAAGGACTGCATGCCCTAAACCCAGCGCTTCTTTTTGGCGAACGTAAAAACAATTTACGTGATCAGGAATAATGGCGCGGACGCACTCCAAAAGCTCTTTTTTCCCAGCTTGTTCCAGCTTATACTCCAGCTCAAAATTACTGTCAAAGTGATCTTCGATAGGTCGTTTTGTCCAAGAGGTCACAAAGATCATATCCGTGATCCCAGCTTCAATCGCTTCTTCCACTGCGTACTGAATCAGTGGCTTATCCACGACGGGTAACATTTCTTTCGGGCAGGCTTTCGTCGCTGGCAAAAATCGAGTTCCCATGCCTGCAACAGGAAACACTGCTTTTCTGATATTCATCATCGAATCGACCGTTTCATAAAAAATTGAGCACATGATACTTGGCAAGTGAAGTCTTGCCTAGTGTTGCATTTTAGGATTTCAGGCTCGCTGATGAGGTGCAACGACCTTTAATCAATCGCTTTAAACTGCTTAAACATCCGATTCGCTTTTCGAGCATTGAATCGTTGACACTTTTTATCAAGTAATGGGGTATTTTTGACTTGAGATGACTTTGATATTTGACATCCTTTGGATTTTTTGATGACTTTTGGTTTCAGCTTCACCACTTTTTTCGCCGACGCTGTTGATTGAGTCTGTGTCGCTTCCGCATGGATTTGGAAAGAAAAAAGTAGAAACAACGAAAAAACAAATGCTTTCATAACAAAACAACTACAACATTAATCAAAAGAACACACACGATAGCTCATTTTTTAACCTCGATCAACCTTCAACAAGCCTGCAATTTAAAAGAATCGTTCTAAACTAAGCATAACTGCCTTATTTAGGAACATATTATGAACAGGTATCAGTTCTCAATCATTAACCTAGCCTTTTTACTGATTGCTTGTGGTGGTGGGGGTGAAAATAACTCAGCACAATCTTCAGGAAGCACAACACCCTCAGCCAACGCAACACCAAATAATTCAAATAACAACACTGATGATAGTGTCGGTGCTGGTGATAGCGGGAATGGAAGTAATAATACAACCCCACCTTCTCAAGGAAACACAACACCAACTGACAACACAACAAGCACAGCAACAGATCTCACTAACACCTTTTTATCCAAACGTAATGCAAACTGCTCAGAATATACTGGTGCATACAAAGCAACAGCTCTCGATCATCATCGAGGGCTAGATTTCGACGCAACATTGACGATTAGTAGTAACGGGACTACATGCACATTCTCTACAAATGAAATCCCCAATCATACATTTAATGATGGAGATAACACGTTTCCGAACAATGTTTCAACACAATCTGGAAGTTACGCCATCACGGCCTCTCCGGCTATTGCACCATTTATCACAGAGCTCAGCTTAGAAACAACAAACGCAATTTTTCTCAATGGTGTCAGTATGGATATGTTGCCAGCAGGATGCTTTGGCGTCGGAAATGGTAAAGTCGGCTGTGGTCAAGACATGATCAACCACCCTTGGCGTTCAAATCCAATCGTAGATAATTTTGGAACAGATACACACAATGCTCATGCCCAGCCAGATGGGACCTATCATTATCATGCAAACCCACAAGCTTTGTTTGACATGAATGATAGCTCGCAAGCTTCTCCTGTTATTGGCTTCTCCGCGGACGGATTTCCAGTTTACGGGATCTATTTCAATGACAACGGAGTCATTCGAAAAGCGCTTTCAAGCTACCGCTTAAAAACAGGTGTCCGACAGGCCGTATCAGGATTCACAACACCGAGCGGCAACTATGATGGTACTTACAGAGGCGACTATGAATTTGTATCTGGATTAGGTGATTTAGATGAGTGTAATGGCATGACAATCAATGGCCAATATGGGTATTACATTACAGAAGCCTACCCCTACGTCATGAATTGTTTTAAAGGGACACCAAATACGTCTTTCGTTAAGCGGGGCGCAGCTTTGAAAAACCGAATGCATGGGCATGATTAGAAAAGATCCGCTAGCTTAAATCAAGCAATGACTCTTTTGGAAAATTGACCGAGTTTCTTTCTGGTACCTCATTCCAGTTGTAGAGTACCTGAAGCGGGAGTTTTAAACATGCCGCATAGCGCCCTTTTTTGCCCCGAGTTTCTGTAAAAGTACCCTGGAACAACTCAACAATATTCTTGACTAAATAACTTCCTTTTCCATCAAGTGATGTACCTTCATCACTTAAGTTTTCACCAACAACATTTAAGATCAAATTACTCCCATAGGACTTGATCGTGATCTCAACATGATCCGCAGAATAGGACAGGGCATAATCACCAAGTTGCTGCATAGCAATAAAAACCGCAATATTGACAAAATTAGTGAATGGGTCAGAAACTTCATAGTCCAATTCAATTGTTGTATCGTAATCACTGCCATATTCCAGCTGACGCTGTTCTTTCCATTTTTGTGCTGCCATAGCCAAATCAATATTAAAATCAAAAGTAGTTCGCAATGGATCGGATTTGAGGAGCGAATAAAGGCGCTCAATTGAATTATGGAATACTTTCGGCAATAGGTTCTCTCGTGATTTTGATAGTGCATACAGCATCGTACACTCTTCAAAGATCTTACGTTGATGCGGGTATAACTCATAAAAGTAATCGATTAATAAGTGTTGGAACCCATTAACTTTATTACTCATTCTTGTCTGATGAAGTGCTTCTTTGAGCTGATTACGTTTGCGTCCGGAATACCAGAGATAACTACATACCAAAATCAAGAAAATGATGTAACACAGAAAAGCAAATGGCCGAAGGTACATAGGATATTGCACATAAAACTGCACATCTTTAGAGACTGATTCACCCAGACTATTGATCCCTTCAACAGAAAATGTGTTCGTTCCCCAGTCGGCATTAAATCCGTAAGTTCTTTCTGTCGAGTGTAGTTTTCTCAGTTTGCCATTCACATAAAAGTTATAACGTGCGCTACCATGAAAGTCATTGAGCGCAACTTGAAATTCGATATGCTCTCCCTGGAGTGGTTCATTAAGATCGGCCAGCTTTCCATTGACAAATACATTGCTAAGCATCAATCGTAACGGTCCACGTTCTTCATAGAACGCATGATCCCAGGAAAGAAGTTGGCTATTTGCAGTCATCGCATAAAATCGGTCATGGATCCGAGTAATATTGCCAACACTGGCCCCAGCATCAAATGCTTTAAACGTCATATCATCCAATTGAATTTGCAAGACACCTTTTGAGCACCCAACCCAAACAGCCCCACGCCATTCAGTAAAGTAAGAGCATTTACCACCAATACCAGGCAGTAAAATTTTCCGTTGCAAAATACCATTGCGGATAATAGCAACTCCTGTATTTGCCGTCCCTAAGAATGTATATTGTGGAAAAGACTGTGGTCGATACAATGCAAGCGTCGAGTCATAGCTGATAAACTCTCGCTTCTGATCGACAATCCTTGTAACACCATTTGCTGTTGCAATCCAAGGTGTTTTTCCGGGTAGAATATCAACGATTTCTTCGCCATTAAAGTACCGCTCATACTCTTGAGAGGTCACTTGAAAATCATTGGATAAATCAATCTCACTCACTTGACCACCATGACAAACGATAAGCGTATTTTCATCAATCAGCCTTAAGCAAAACACGGGTTGTTGTATAGACAAATGACTAAACCGCCCATCCTGCAATAGAAATAGTCCATAGAACGAGCCAATAAACAACCCCTGCCGATGACTTAACATTCGGTAAATAAAGGAAGGCGCACCTGAAATCGGTGTTGCTTGCGCAGTCACCGGATCAACGACTTCTAATCCATTAATATCCCCAAAATATAAAGAACCATCATGATAAACTAACCCACCTCCAGCACCGCTTGCTTCAGTAATAGATGACTGCTGAACAGAGAAAATTGAAGGAGAGATACGTTCAACTTCATTGGTTGCAAGCCAGATCGAACCATCTGAGGTTTGAAAAATATCAAAAATCCGTAGCGATGAAATTCGTTTATAGTTATGGTTCACCAACCGCTGATTATTCAAATCAAAAAGAGCGATTTCCTTGTTATGGACCATCCATACTTGGCCTGAGTTTTCTTCGACAGAAGATGTCAAACTATCGACTTGACCAATTAAAAAAGACTGTGGGATCCAGGTGACTGGGTCAATGATGGTTAGACCATGCCGACCTGCAACAACAAGCTTATCCTGTATAACTTTGAGTTCACTAAAGCGCCCCGTATGACACCGATCTGTTTTGTAAGAACAAACTTTTTCGGATGTAAGGTAGTAAATATCGTTCTTATATTGCGTAATCCCTCTTGGAATACCTTGAATACTGATATCAACACCATGATTGATCGGAAACCCTCCGATATTTCGAATAATCAGCTTGTTATCTGTGAGCGCAAATACTTTGTCATCAACAACTGCAACATCATAAATAATGCCGCTTGTCTCCAATAGGGTGATCACTTCACCAGTTTCAGCGACAGTAAAGACTCCACCTTCGCCAGAAAAAATAACTGTGGTGAGATAAGGTTTGATAGAAAAAATATTACGAAGCTTTGCATTGGGTGAGAACTTTCTTTGGTGAACAAAGCTATAGCCATCGTAGCGCGCAATTCCGTCTTCCAAAGCTATCCAGACAAAACCGCGCGCATCTTGAGTAATTGCTTTCGGGAGCGAGGGTACATCAATCACACTTGCATAGGCTTGCCCACAGAAAAGCAAGCTTAACAATAGACATGTACGTAATTGATTCCAGCACATAGACAATATCCCTCAGTCCCCCGAAAAAGTCATTAAAACAATTCAATGAACAGTGATGGGACTATAGCCCCGAAGGCGGATGGCGGTGGCCGCCACAAGCACCCATAATAACCATGTTATTCGATGTTTTAATGAGTTTAGTACTATCAAAGGTTGCAACAATGCGTTGATTACCTGGCGTTCCCGAAACAATGCCTCCATTCAGTTTCTCTTGTAATACTTCCGATATTTTATTTCTGTCGAACAAAATCAACATCGTAGGTAATCGAGGATCTGAGTCCTCCGCTTTGTTCATCCAGATACTATATAACAGGTTACAGTCTTCAGGGCCAGCTTCACAAACCGCTTTGCTTAATACTTCAAAACCTTCATTACCCCAAAATACAGCTTGTACACCTTCATAATTGCCCGAGCAGGTATCCATGGTTACGATCTCGTCCGTATTTGTTGCTTCATCAACGATACGAAAACTCGCCTCTGTCACCTTCGCTCGTGTTACTTCAGCTAAGGCGTTGATACTGCTAAATATCAAGCTCAGCCATAGTCCACTGATGAATAATCGACGAATGTACATATATGCCTCTCTCAATCAACAAGTCCTGCCCCACCTTCTCCACTCACATGCTCCCCCATGAAGAATGCCGCTAGTCTAGGTAAAGAAAGAACGAATGTTAATCGGGTAAAAGTTGCAGATATGCTTCAAGAATTGAATATCATGAAAAGGTCATAAATTGTGTAATCATCAGGCTTCCAGATGAAGTTGCACATCACAAAAATATTGAAAAGTCGTAACTTTGGTCAAGTTTGAAACAATTTTATTTATAATTCATAAGAGATGCATGAATTATCAACAAGAAAATATAATTCTCATCTATGAAATATCATACTTTTCTTTAAATAAAATCCAGAAAAAAGGCGAATTGATGCTATTTAAAACACAATCAAGCATGAATTTTTGTCAAAAATAACATCTTTTTTGATGCATCAGAGGCATAAAATGCCATTGAAAAATTCAATGAAAGTGACGACCGATTTATTTCAATCAGAAAATTGGAGGAGGTATGAGCACCTCCTCCGGATATTTTATGGCTCGAGGTCAGCCCCTTCTTTTTCAACAACTTCAGGAATGAGATCTTCTTTACTGATCCCAAGCATGAGCGCCATTGAACTTGCGATGTAGATGGATGAATATGTACCAATAAACACACCAAATAGAAGTGCTGTTGCAAAACCATGGATCAATTCACCACCGACAAAAAACAACGCCATCAATACTAGAATCGTTGTCAGTGATGTGATCATGGTTCTGTTGAGCGTTTGCGTCAAAGAAATATCAATGATTTCCTGTGACTCACCTTTGCGGATTTTTCTAAAGTTTTCTCGGATACGATCTGATACAACAATCGTATCGTTGAGTGAATAACCAATGACGGCCAAAACAGCCGCAAGGACAGTCAGATCAACTTCTAATCCGAGGAATGAGAACATACCAACAGTAATGATCACATCGTGGGCCAGTGCACCAACAGAACCCAATGCAAATCGCCATTCGAAACGCATCGAAACATACATCAGGATACACATCAAAGCGACAAGCATGGCGAGAATACCGTTATCACGTAGCTCTTCACCTACACTTGGTCCAACAAACTCGATCCGACGCATCTCAACATTTTGTTGCATGCCTTCTTTGATCACCTGAATCAGTTGGTTGCCAAGCTCTTCCGATTTGATATTATCGCGTGGAGCAAGGCGGATCACAACTTCCTTACTTGAACCAAAAAGTTGTGGAACTGCGTCACTAAACTGCGTCGCTTCGAACACCTTGCGAAGCTTGTCCAGATCAACTGGCTCATCAAAGCCGACTTCTACTTTTGTTCCACCCGTAAAATCCAGGCCCCAATTCATCCCTTTTGTAAAAATGGATGTTAAAGAAGCAAGGACAACCAGTGTCGAAATACCCATGGCAATATAACGCCATGACATAAATGGAACTGTTTCTTTAAGTTTTAAAAACCGCATGCTTCTATCCTATATCGAGAGTTTCTGGACCGGCTTACCGCCCCACATGAAGTTCACAATCGAACGGGTACCCACAATCGCCGTAAACATAGATGTTGCGATACCAATCGATAGCGTGACTGCGAAACCTTTAACAGGGCCAGAACCAATCGCAAACAAGATCACTGCGGCAATAAAGGTCGTGATATTCGCATCTGCAATCGTCGAAAATGCACTGTCATATCCATGGTGGATAGCTGATTGTGGAGAGCGCCCTTCACGGAGCTCCTCTCTGATACGCTCGAAAATCAGAACATTTGCATCCACGGCCATACCAACGGTTAATACGATCCCCGCGATACCTGGCAATGTGAGCGTTGCGCCTGGGATCATTGACATGATACCAATGATCATGACGAGGTTTGCTCCCAGCGCAGCATTTGCGACTAGGCCAAAACCACGGTAGTACACAACCATAAATGCAAGAACAAGCGCAAAACCAAGCACAACGGCATTAATACCACGTTCGATATTTTCTTGACCAAGGCTTGGACCAATCGTCGACTCTTGAACGATGCGAATTGGGGCAACAAGTGCACCTGCACGAAGAAGCATTGCCAAATTATCGGCTTCAACCTGAGAGTCGATCCCTGTAATACGGAAACTTCTGTTTAAACGTTGATTGATACGTGCCTGATTAATGACTTCCTGCTCTTTTCGATAAATCGTTAAACCTTTTTCATCTACTTCTTTCGTTGGCTTGTATTCAATGAAAAGTGTCGCCATCAGGTTACCAACATTATCTTTGGTCGCCTGGCTCATTTTCGTACCACCTTTTGAGTCAAGCTTGATTGAAACCTGTGGCATGCCGTTTTCATCAAAGCCAGACTGTGCATCCGTAATATGACTTCCATCCAAAATAATGCGTTTCTTCAATAATGAATACGTGCCATCATTCGTCGGGAAAAGCTCACTTCCCGGTGGAACTGCACCATTTAAAGCATCACGAACATCATGCTTCGTATCAACAATTCGGAACTCAAGTGTTGCCGTTGCTGATAGGATCTTTTTCGCTTGTGCTGAGTCTTGTACACCTGGTAGTTCGACAACGATTCGATTTGCACCTTGACGCTGGATTTGTGGCTCAGCAACACCCAGTTGGTTGACCCGGTTACGCATGATCGTAATATTCTGCATGACTGCGTATTCTTGAATATCGTTATAGCGCTGTTCTGTGAGCGTTGCTCTTAAGTCGAATGCTTCAGTTTTATCATTTTCAATAAACTGAATATCTGGAAATCTCTTTTCTAATAGACGTTTTCCTTTCTCGAAATATTTCTCTTCACGGAAAACGACATCAATCATATCTGTACCTTGACGACGCTTAATCGTGCGGTAACGAATTTTGCTCTCGCGCAGGTCAGACTTGAAATCATCAATCAGTTGCTTCGTTGCCTTGTCCATGGCTTCTTTCATGTCGACTTCCATCAGAAAGTGAACACCACCACGAAGATCAAGGCCAAGCTTCATCGGGTTCGCACCAAGGCTTCTGAGCCACTCTGGGTGCGTTGGCGCCAAGTTAAGTGCAGTAATGTATGATTCATCTCCAAGCGCAACTTCAATGGCATCTTTCGCTTTAATTTGTGTGTCGACACTGTCGAAGCGGGCAAGGATTTTATCGTCTTCCAGAGAAATAGACTTGATTGGAATATTCTGGTCGGTAAGATGCTTTTTGATGGTATCAAGCGTGTTTAAATCAACAACAGCTTTTTTCTCTCCGGAGATTTGTACGGCCGGATCGGCACGGTACAGGTTGGGGGACGCATAGAGTAACCCAATCATGATCACGAAGAGTACCAGCAGGTATTTCCAGAGCGGGTACTTGTTTAACACAGTGTCACTTCCTTCACTAAATTTATCGCCACGGTGTTGCTTCTAAAAAGAAACAACACCCTCAATTTCATCATCACGTCGCGAATTATAACGACTTAATTGTACCTTTTGGAAGGACAGCAGAAATCGAAGCTTTCTGAACCATCACTTCTGAGTTGTCATTGAGTGAGACACGAATAAAGTCATTCTCTTCGGTCACTTTGACAATCTTTCCTACGAGGCCACCTGCTGTGAGGACTTCATCACCTTTCGATAATGCGGACATTAACTCTTTGTGTTCTTTCACACGCTTTGCTTGTGGGCGGTAGACCACGAAGTAGAAGAAAACACCAAAGATAGCGAGCATAATCAACATTTCAAAACCACCGCCAGCTTGTGCTGGTGCACCACCATCTGCATAAGCATTTGAGATAAACAAACTCATTTTTAACCCCTAATACGTTGTTTAGTCTTTTAATTCAGGAACTTCTTTACCACGGCGAGCATAAAAATCTGCTACAAAAGCATCCAGCTCACCTTTATCAATCGCGTCTCTTAATCCCTGCATCAGGATTTGATAGTGTCGCAGATTATGGATCGTATTTAGACGTGCTCCAAGGATTTCATTGCACTTGTCTAAATGATGTAGATATGACCGAGAATAATTTTTACAAGTGTAACAGTCACATTCTTTGTCCAAAGGAGATGGATCATCGCGATGACGGGCATTTCTGATCTTGATCACACCATCAGAAACAAACAAATGTCCGTTACGTGCATTTCTTGTTGGCATCACGCAGTCAAACATATCTATACCGCGACGAACCCCTTCAACCAAATCTTCTGGCTTCCCAACACCCATCAGGTAACGCGGTTTATGATCTGGGATCTGATCCGTTGTATGATCAAGGACTCGGATCATATCTTCTTTTGGTTCACCCACGGATAAACCGCCAATCGCATACCCATCAAAACCGATTTCTTCCAAACCTTCTAGGCTGATATCACGCAAATGCGGGTACATACCACCTTGGATAATCCCAAACAAGGCATTTGGATTACCTTCATGAGCTTTCTTGGACCGTTTTGCCCAACGGAGTGAAAGCTCCATTGATTTTTTCGCTTCATCTTCCGTTGCCGGATATGGTGTACATTCGTCAAAGATCATCACGATGTCAGATCCAAGCGCACGTTGAACTTCCATCGAACGCTCTGGTGTCAGAAATATTTTTTCGCCATTCACTGGAGAACGAAACGTGACACCTTCTTCAGTGATTTTACGCAGTGCACCAAGGCTGAAAACTTGGAAACCACCAGAATCCGTTAAAATTGGCTTCTGCCAGTTCATAAAATCATGCAAATCACCGTGCTTGTTGATGATCTCAGTGCCAGGACGTAACATGAGATGGAACGTGTTTCCCAAACAGATGTGAGCACCCGTTGCTTCAAGCTCTTCCGGCGTCATCCCTTTCACCGTTCCATAAGTGCCAACTGGCATAAATGCTGGTGTTTCAACATCTCCACGATCAAAGGAAATACGTCCACGACGAGCTTTACCGTCTTTGCCTAAAAGTTCAAATTTCATAAAAACCTCAACGTCAGAGAAACAGTCTGACTTTGTTTACAGTATTCACTGCAATGTAAACATTAAGCGCGATGTAAGAACATCGCATCACCATAACTAAAAAATCTATATTCTTCTGCAATCGCAGCCTGATAAGCGTGTTTAATATTTTCTTGTCCAGCAAAAGCAGAAACAAGCATCATCAAGGTAGACTCAGGCAGATGAAAGTTTGTGATCATGCAATCGATCACTTTAAACTCGTATCCTGGGTAGATAAAGATATCTGTATCACCATAAAACTCTTCAATGAAGTTTTCTGAGCGCGTTGCTGCGGTTTCGACCGAACGAACAGAAGTGGTACCAACCGCAATAACGCGATGACCAGCAACTTTGGTTGCTTTAATTTTTTCAACCACATCAGCTGGCACTTCTGCATATTCCGAGTGCATCTGGTGTTCTTGCACGGTTTTGACGCGGACAGGCTGAAAAGTTCCAGCACCAACATGCAAAGTGACAAAAGCCGTTTGCACACCTTTTTCACGAATTTGTTCTAATAAAGCATCATCAAAATGCAGGCCAGCCGTCGGTGCTGCAACAGCGCCAGGCTTATCATGATAAACTGTTTGATAACGTTCTTTATCAGACTCAGAATCAGGGCGGTCAATATAAGGTGGCAATGGCATATGGCCGATTTCATCCAGAATTGTCAGAACCGTCTTCTCTGATTCAAATCTCAGCTCAAAAAGCTCTCCCTGACGGCCAAGCATCGTGGCTTTTTCTTTGCCCTCAAGGAGCAAAGTACTCCCCTCTTTTGGGGATTTGCTACAACGAACATGCGCAAGGACACGATGTTCATCCAGGACACGCTCAACCAAAACTTCAAGCTTCCCACCTGTTTCTTTTTGACCATACATCCGCGCTGGGATCACTTTGGTGTTATTGAATATCAGTAGGTCGCCTTCATTCAGCATGGATAAAATATCCGAAAAGTGACGATGGTCGATATCACCATTTTGGCGATCAACACACATTAACCGACTTGCCGTTCGATCGGATTTCGGGTACTTCGCGATCAGCTTTTCCGGAAGTTCAAAAGAAAAGTCTGCAACCTGCATCATAACAACACCTAAGCAATAGCATTCAACATCTTTGCCGACTCACTTAACTATCAACAAACGCCATCAATACGAATGATACTCAGGAATCGGCAAAATAACCGCGTAAGTCTAAGGAGTGCCCTATGGAAGATCAAGATTTTATTCTTATATGGGTGGTCAATTTTGACGACCCTAGTCCCAATTTGCCTAGCCTAGAAGAAAACGCTATGCAATAGCAGCTCAAAAAACATCAATTCGTCATTCACAAAAGGTAACATTCTCACCTGATTACATTTGCGAAAACACCAATCATTTTGAAGTGCTAAATATCCAACTCATGTAAATAATGAACATAAAAATTCATTCAAACTCCATCATTCACATTCAAAACTTCAATAAGCAATGAATATAAATACTTAAATATCAGTCGATTGAATGCTAGCATTTTAAGCTAAACTGGATTTTTCTTATCCATTTTATTTTGAAAGAAAATTACATAATTTGATTTAAAACCAATTTTTGTTGTAATTTTACAACATTTTCCTTGACTTTATTTTAAGCATCATTAGAATATGCCCCGTATCTCTCATTGTTTATTTGCAGTTTAAGTGCATTTTAAATTTTTAACCGCTTGTTTTAGCAGGCGGTTTTCTTTTTTTAGCCTTTGCATTCTCTCTGATTACCCCTCGTTTCTATCGATTTTTGAGTATTCAATTTTTAAATAAATTGGCTATCCTTTACCTTTAATACTGAATGTTTTTTAATAAGGCATCGAGATGGCTGAACCTGTCGATATGATGAAGATTGACAAAATCCTGGACGGTTTTTCAATTCCTCCAAGACCCGATCTCCTCAAAGATATTGATGAAGAACTCAAACAGGAAGAGCCGAATATTCGAAAAATCAGTAACCTGATTGGCCAAGACATCGGTATTTCTGGCTTTACACTCAAAGTGGTGAATTCACCATTATTTTCGTTACCTCGAAAAATCAACTCAATTGAGCACGCATGTAGTTACTTAGGGATTGATCGCGTCGTTAAGCTTGTGAATAGTGTCATTCTTCGCTTTAAGCTAAGTGAAGGAAAAGAAGATCCGTTTACCACCAGATTGTGGAATTCTTCATCAGCTGTGGGCAATGCAGCTTTAGTTCTTGCTGAGCACTTTGATCTGGGTGAAGAAACCGCTTCTGACTGCTATACCTTAGGTCTGTTTCATAATGCTGGAAAAGCACTGATTATTGAACAATCTCCAGATTATCCAGAGGTACTCGACAAAGCATATCGACAATCGAACCAAACAATCGCAGATATAGAAGAAACAGAAATCGAATCTTCCCACGAAGTCTTAGGCTTTCTGCTTGCACAATCTTGGGGTTTAAGTCATGAGTTATGTAATGTGATCGCCTACCATCACAATCATCACATCATGATGGCAACAGGCGAAGCACAAGAAAAGCAAATCTTCTGCATTCTGAAGCTTGCAGAACATATGACAGGATTGAGCGAGTATTTTTCACCAGGCAGTAATGATCAGGAGTGGGGCCGACACCATCAAACCATTCTCGACTACCTTGAAATTGAAGACTTCCAGCTTGCTGACATCGGCGAAGAACTCAAAAGTCAAGGCGTCGATAATATTTACTCAACCTAAGCCTAACATCGACAAAGTTTTAGAAGCAGCTCTTCCGCACAATGTGCAAGCGCTTTATATGTTTGAACACGGTTTGAAGTTTTGCGCCAGACAAAACCAATCTCTCGATACGCGCCATCTTGCTCAGGCTCATATGCCATGAGATCCGTCTTATCGAGGATACCCGCATTAATCGCCATTTGAGGTAAAAAAGTCACCCCAAGCTTACTATTTACCATTTGCACCAATGTATGCAAACTCGTTGCTGAAAACGGGTTTACTTTTTCCTTATCTGTCAGATGACATGCACTCACAGCATGATCCGTTAAACAATGCTCTTTTTCCAATAAGAAAATACTTTCGTTTGGTAAGCGATTTGGAGAAATATTCCCTTCGTCGTGGATATAATCTTTGTGTGCAACAAGTTTGAAAGGATCTTTTGCAACCGTCACTGTATGGAAGTACGTCGTGTCATAAGGTAAAGCAAGTAAGACTAAATCAATACTTCCTTCTTCCAAATCACGTAAAAGGTTATCAGAAGTATCCTCTTTGAGCAGAAGCTTCAAGTTAGGGTAGTGCTCCTGGCAATATTGCGAAATCTGACTTAATGCAAATGAAGCTATCGTTGGGATGCACCCTAAACGAACAACCCCTGAAAATGGATTGCCAAATGTTTGCGTATACTCGGTCAGATCATTTGTCTGCTGAATGATCTGACGCGCATGATGAACCACATCTTCACCAATTGGGGTAAAAATAAATGATTTATGATCGCGCTCCAGCAACTGACACTTGAGGATTTCTTCCAGATTTTGGATTGCCACACTTAAAGTAGACTGCCCAACAAAACATGCTTCCGCAGCTTTGCGAAAATGTTGGTGTTCATGTAATGCGAGAAGGTATTGTAATTGACGAATACTTGGGAGATTGTTCATCGTATTTTTCGATTGAAATAATTCATTTTATTTAATTTATCAGTAAAACAGTTAAAACTACACTTCCCTCATTCAAATTTTGCCACAAATGAATATGAGGAAAAATATGTTAACTATTGGCGATCAACTTCCAGAATTTAGCGTTGTCGGTGTCAAACCAAAGTTCAACCACCACGAAGAAGATGGTAACAGCGCATTCGAAACAATTACAGAAAAAAGTTTCGAAGGAAAATGGAAAGTGATCTTCTTTTATCCAAAGGACTTCACCTTTGTCTGCCCAACAGAAATCGTAGAATTCGCAAAACTCAATGACGAATTTGAAGATCGTGACACTGTTGTGCTTGGTGGCTCAACAGATAATGAATTCTGTAAACTTGCATGGCGTCGTGCCCACCCAGATCTAGACAAGTTGAATCAGTGGTCCTTCGCAGACTCACAAGGTGGCTTTACTGACGCACTTGGTATCCGTGATAAAGATGAAGGCGTAGCCCTTCGTGCAACGTTCATCGTTGATCCACACAACACAATCCAACATGTCAGTGTCAATGCTTTGAACGTTGGTCGTAACCCAGCAGAAGTTTTAAGAATTGTTGACGGCCTGCAAACTGACGAACTCTGTCCATGTAACCGTCCTGTCGGTGGTGACACACTTTAATTTCCCTCTCTTTTTTTGGCTGATCAACTGATCAGCCGCTTTTCAGGAGTACTTCCATGAGCATTTCAAGCATTAAAGATCAGCTCGGTGATTATGCAAAAGATATTCGCCTTAACTTAAGTAACTTATTCAACAACATCGAACAGGCAGGCATGACACCCGTTCAGTTTTATGGCACTGCACTCAGCGTCGCCTACACTCTGAAGAATAATGCTTTAATTGATATGATCATCACTGAAGCTGGTGAACACCTAGGCGAGAAAGAAATCAATGCAGCCAAAGTCGCAAGCACATTGATGGCAATGAATAACATCTATTACCGATTTGTTCACTTGGTCAGTGATAAAGAGTACGGTTCAATGCCTGCAAATCTACGCATGAGTCAGATGATGAACTCAGGTGTGAGCCAAGTCGATTTTGAGATTTTCTCACTGGCAATTTCTGCAATTAATGGTTGTGGCCTATGCATCGACTCACACGTGAAGCAGCTCGAAAAGCACAGTGTTTCTAAACAAACGATTCAAACATCAATTCGTCTGGCAGCAACATTGAATGCAGCCGACCAGGCACTTGCTATTTAATCGGAATCAGTTTCAAGTAGCACAGGGACGAAGAAGTTTAGTGGCAGGAGGGCAAAATGCCACAGAGTTCGCTCTGTGGCATTTTTTATGTCTTATCCAGAGAATGCAAACTGGATAACATAGAAGAATAGAATCGCAAGGAACGCGCCCACTGGCAACGTCACAACCCAAGATATAACGATATTCTGTATAACGCCCATATTCAGTGCCGCAATACCACGTGCCATACCAACACCAAGGACTGCACCAACTAACGTTTGCGTTGTTGAAATCGGTAGACCAGTGCCTGATGCAATCACGACTGTTGAAGCAGCAGCAAGCTCCGCAGCAAAGCCGCGACTTGGTGTCAGGTGTGTGATTCCTTTACCAATAGTTTTAATGACGCGATGACCAAAAATTGCAAGACCAAGGACAATCCCGAAACCACCCAATGGTAAGATCCACCAGACAAGTTGTGCTTTTGCAGCGATTTCACCACCACTTTGTACAATGCTCACAACCGCTGCGAGTGGACCAATCGCATTCGCAACATCATTTGAGCCGTGTGCAAAAGCCATACAACATGCCGTCACAATCATCAAAATCGCGAAAACTTTCTCAACGTTCGTGAACTGGCTTTCTTTATCTGCATTTGGATCAATCTTTAATCGGCTAATTGCAACCGCACCAGCAATGCCAACTGCAATGGCGATACCCACAGCTAACATATAACCTTCTACTGCTGGGATATCCAAACCGATGTGCTTCAGACCTTTCTTAATCGTCACAAGCGCCAATACAAATCCAGCAAATGCCATATAAAAAGGCACATAGCGTTTCGCATTTTGTAGCGGATTATCTGTATCGAATATCAGCTTTTGTGCGGTTTGGAAAATAAAGTAGGCAATGATACCTGAGATAAGTGGTGTAATGATCCAACTACCAACAATACCACCCACTTTACCCCAACTGACGGCCTCAGGGCCAATCGCAACAACAGCCGTACCAATAATCGCACCTATAATCGAATGCGTTGTAGAAACTGGCCAACCAAGATAAGAGGCAACCAACAACCAAAGACCAGCTGCAAGCAAGGCTGCAATCATCGCGTACACCAGTAATTCTGGTGTCTGAGTGAACATTCCGGCATCAATGATGCCTTTTCGAATGGTTTTTGTGACTTCACCACCTGCTAAATATGCACCGGCGAATTCAAAAATCATGGCAATAATGATTGCCTGTTTAATCGTAAGGGCACGAGAACCAACTGATGTTCCCATTGCATTGGCAACGTCGTTTGCACCAATACCCCAAGCCATTAAGAAGCCAACAATTGCAGCAATGAGCACAAGTGTGCCACCATAAGTTGCTATAATGTCCATGAAAATACCTACTACTGGATCGTGTCGCTATTTCGCGAGCATAATTTCTAATCGTGAACCAACTTTCTCGGCGTAGTCCGCCATCAAGCCGACTGACTCAATGATGTTGTATAAAAACATCACATCCACCGGATTGAGCTCGTTTTCTTTTCGGTGTAACTGACTTCGTAGTTTGATTTGCATGACATCCGTATCACCTTCGAGGCGATCAAGCTCTTCAATCATGGTTTCCACCAGATCGACTTCTCTGCCGCGGAAGCCCGTTTCTAACAAGTCATCTAACTCGTTAATTGCTTTGCAGGCCTGCGCTGTCGCATCGACATTACGACTCACATAGGCAAGGAAATCCGTCTGCATATCCTGAGGGATCGTCAAATGACGTCCAACGACACGCCCAGCAATATCTTTCGCAGTATTACCAATCTTGTCCTGCGTACTGAGCAACTCAAGTAAATCAGATCGGTCTACCGACATGAACAAGCCACGCGGGAGATGGATCCGAATTTCACGCTTCATGTTATCCGCTTCATTCTCTAACTTCGAGATTTGACGCTGAACGTCGTGAGCACTTTCCCAATCTTCGGCATAGACTGCTTCAAAGAAATTTAATAGTAACTTACTTCCGCTGTGAACAACGCGCATATGTTCTTCCAGAGGCTTAATCGGTGATTTCGCAAAAACCCCTAAAAACGAATTACCAGGCATATCTTTACCTTTTTAAATGCCAACTTCGAAGGCGGATTGTACAGTAAACATGGCGCAATAAAAATGACATTTAAGTGACATTTTACCGTCACATTAGATCCAGCCTTTATCCTGTTGACATCCCTAGAGAAAAAAAATCCCGCAATGTGCGGGATGCGTTCAAAACATCTGATTTTTAACAAATATTTTACGGTTTATGATCGATTTCTTGTTCTAAATTTTCATAGGAAGTGTGTCTTATATCCTTTCCTTTGACAAAGTAGATAATGTATTCGGAAATATTCTGACAACGATCGCCAATTCGCTCTAGTGAACGCGCAGACCAAAGGACATCCATAATACTCGGGATTGAACGTGGATCTTCCATCATATAGGTCATCAATTGACGCGTAACAGCCTCATATTCTCTGTCCACACGGCGATCTTCTTTATGAACTGCAATGGCCGCATCAATGTCCATTCTTGCGAAAGCATTGAGCACATCTCGAAGCATTTGCAGGACATGTCTACCCAGGTTATCCAAATTGACCAGTAGTTCCTGCTGAGCATTGGTGAAAGAGTCGAGTGCAACTTTAGCAATCCGTTCGGCTTCATCACCAATTCGCTCTAAATCCGCAATTGTTTTGATAATTGCCATGACCAAACGCAAGTCACTTGCCGCTGGCTGGCGTTTCGCAATGATCCGGGTACATTCTTCATCAATTTGGACTTCCATTGCATTGATCCGATAGTCACTTTGTAATACTTTTTGCGCCATGTCCGAGTCAAAGCGCTCCACCGCATCCAGTGCATCGGATAACTGTTTTTCAACAATCCCACCCATCGTGAGTACGTTATTCCGGATCGCTTCCAGTTCTTCATTAAACTGGCCTGAAATATGTTTCCCCAGATTTAAATTATCCATTCAACCACCAAGAATCTTTTATATTTAAATAGTTTAGCGTGTTTTAGCCATATCGCCCGGTTATGTAGTCTTCTGTCTTACGCTCGGCTGGGGTCGTGAAGATCGTATTGGTATTCGCATATTCGATCAGCTCACCCATATACATGAATGCGGTTTGGTCGGAAACCCGCGCAGCTTGCTGCATGTTATGGGTGACAATGACGACAGTGTATTTTTCTTTCAAATCATTGATGAGCTCTTCGATCGTCAATGTTGAAATGGGATCAAGGGCCGATGTTGGCTCATCGAGAAGTAAGACTTCCGGCTCGATTGCAATCGCTCTTGCGATCACCAAACGTTGTTGCTGACCACCAGATAAACCAAATGCACTTTCATGGAGTCTGTCTTTGACTTCATCCCATAGTGCTGCGCCTTTTAAGGAGCCTTCCACAACTTCATCCAGCCGTCTTTTATCTTTGACACCTTGTAAGCGCAAACCGTAAATCACATTCTCATAAATAGATTTTGGAAAAGGATTTGGTCGTTGGAATACCATCCCAACATTTTGTCGAAGCGCAGCAACATCGATATCTTTGTCGTAGATATTTTTACCATGCAGGTTAATTTTGCCTTCTGTTCGACATGTATCCACCAAATCATTCATCCGATTCATACACCGAAGTAGCGTCGATTTACCACAGCCACTTGGTCCGATAAACGCAGTTACTTGCCGTTTCGGAATTTTCATATTGATATCAAACAGAGCCTGTTTATCACCGTAAAATAGGTTGAGCCCTTGAATTTCCAAAGCCGTTTGCTCTTCAGACAATTGGCCCAGATCAAGTTGTTTTTCAAGATTCATCACTTCTGGAGCTACCGAAATCATCACATTATTCCTTCAGTTTAATCTATCTCACACAGACACTTATTGCTCTAGGGCTCTAAAACGTTCGCGAAGATGGTTACGAATACCTATTGCGGTCATATTCAGTGCAACAATCACACTGACTAATAAGAACGCGGTTGCATAGACAAGCGGGCGTGCCGCTTCAATATTTGGACTTTGGAAGCCAACATCGTAAATATGGAACCCAAGATGCATGAACTTCCGATCCACATGGACGAAAGGAAAGTTTCCATCAACCGGGAGTGTCGGTGCAAGTTTGACAACCCCCACAAGCATCAAGGGTGCGACTTCTCCGGCAGCACGAGCCACTGCCAAAATTAACCCTGTCATGATGGCCGGACTCGCCATGGGGATCACAATCCGCCAAAGGGTTTCAGCTTTCGTCGCACCTAAGGCAAGACTGCCTTGTCGAACAGAAGAAGGGATCCGTGATAAACCTTCTTCTGTTGAAACGATGACAACCGGCAGCGTGAGAATGGCTAAAGTAAGCGCAGACCAAATTACTCCGGGTGTACCGAATGTCGGCGTCGGCAATGCTTCTGGGTAGAAAAGTTTATCCAAACTACCGCCTAACATATAGACAAAAAAACCAAGACCAAAAACACCGTAAACAACAGAAGGAACACCCGCGAGGTTGATCACCGCGATTCGTATGATTTTTGTGACTGAATGATTGCCTGCATATTCATGAAGATAAATTGCAGCAACCACACCAAAAGGCGTCACGATCACAGCCATCAGCATCACCATAAAAACAGTACCGAATATCGCCGGAAATACTCCACCTTCTGTATTCGCTTCTCTAGGTTCATCCGTAATGAACTTGCCAAGCTGAGCAAAAAAGTGTCCAATCTTGCCAAAAAATGACATGTCATTTGGATAGTAGACATCTAACACTTGACTAAGATTGAGCTGAACTTCTTTTCCTCGCATGTCTTTCACAACAACATAGTCACGTGCAGACTCATCTCGCAGTGCAAATAATTGCTTTTCTAGAACAGCATATTCTTGTTTTAGCGCTTGTACATCTGCTTCGATCTTCTGACGCTTATCCTCTGTCAGGTCATTGTTTATCTCAAGTGCGCGTTGTTTCAAGCGTAATTTTTCAATTTGGTAATTGATACGGCCGATTTCATCATGCTGCAAATCGTAAAGCTGCTCATTAATAGATGAAGTCCGTTCTAATACATCCGATAACATGTTTTGCAGGTCATTTTTAATCAAGTTGCCATCACGAGATACAGCCACAAGATAACCATAGAAGTTGCCATTTTGCGTTCTTTCAAACACGGCCATTCCTTCTGGCGTTTGCATTTGTTCAATGTCATGGGCAAGGATCCAGCGGAAGTCCAATTCAACAAACTCACGGTTCCCTGTTTTGACGAGATAGCGTGTTGCTGTTTCTTCACGATAACCATCTAAATGAACACCAGCGCTACGTAATTGGGATGTCGGAATCGTTTCTCGGTCATAAATCTCACCGATGATTGTTTGTTGAGTGATCGCGTGTTGGTTGACCTTCATCTGAAACTCATGGACCGGAGAAGGCCAAAAAAATGACAAGCCACGCCAAGCAATCAAGCTCAAAAGCCCAATCACAGAAATCAAACTGATACTCACTGCGCCTGCAGTCATCCAAATCCAGGGAGAACCCGACTTAAACCATTGTTGCATGTTGACTCTCCCTATAAAGAACTGTACTTGTCACGCAGTCGCTGACGTACAAATTCAGCCACCGTGTTAAACAGGAAGGTAAATATAAATAAAACAAAGGCAGCCAAGAACAAGATCCGGTAGTGGGAGCTGCCAACTTCTGATTCCGGCATTTCCACCGCAATATTCGCCGATAGTGTTCGCATACCTTGAAAAATATTCCAATCCATAATGGGTGTATTTCCGGTTGCCATGAGAACGATCATGGTTTCGCCAACCGCACGACCCAGCCCCATCATCACCGCAGAAAATATCCCTGGACTTGCTGTCAGCAGGACAACCCGCGTTAAAGTTTGCCAGCGTGTTGCACCTAAAGCCAAAGAACCGTTTGAAAGATGTTTCGGTACGCTAAAAATCGCGTCTTCCGTAATGGAGAAAATTGTTGGGATTACCGCAAAGCCCATCGCAATACCAACAACCAGCGCATTTCGTTGTGAGTAATCAATGCCTAAATCGTTCGTGATAAACTCCCGAACATTGCCATCGAACAGAAGTTCTTCAAAGATTGGACCAAGCCCCAATGCAATCGCACCAGCGATCAGCACAACTGGGATCAATACAATGGCGTCCCATCCTTCTGGTACTTTGTTTTTCACAGCAGGAGATGCATAGTGCCAAAGTAATGCAGCACTCAAAGTTGATATCGGCAAAGCCAACAAAAGCAGGACGACTCCCGGGAGATGATTTTCCATAATCGGTGCTAACCATAGGCCGGCCAAGAAGCCAAGGATCACCGTCGGTAGCGCTTCCATAATTTCAATTGTTGGTTTGACGACTTTCCGCATACCTGATGACATGAAATATGCTGTATAAATAGCGGCAGCAATCGCGATTGGTACTGAAAACAACATGGCATAAAACGCAGCTTTCATGGTACCGAAAGAAATTGGCACTAAACTGAACTTTGGTTCGAAATCATCAGATGCTGATGTTGATTGCCAAGTATAAGCTGGTGTTTGATAGCCTTCGTACCAAATTTCTGACCACAATGCTTCCCATGATACTTCTGGGTGCTCATTGGCTACATCAAAGACTTTCAGTTGATTCCCGTCTTGCAAAATTAATGTATCTGATCGCGGTGAAATACCGAGATGTCGTATCGGCGTATCCCCGAGGTCACCTTGCCAAAGTTCAGCATGGTTGGTGGTATGAAAAGCTGATAACTGACCATTTTCACTCGTCACAAAGAAAGTCTTACGGAAAAACTCGGGATAGATTCCATTAATCCCAGTCATGTTTGTTTCAAATCGGCGAATTTCTTTGAGCTGACGGCCTGATTCTTCATTCACTTCAAACCACTGAGAGATCATGCCATTATCATTAGCAATTAAAATTGAATTTGCACCAGATAATAGGCTTGCCGTCAGAACATTCGCGCTCATTTCGTTCACTGGTAATTGATACAAAGTAGAAATGTCGTCAACATCGCGCGTATCAAATACCTGTAACTGATTTTTTGCAATCAGGAACACTCGCCCAACATTGGGAGCCATGAGCAGCGCTTGGGTGCCTGATACTTTTTCAGCAATTTTTTGGGAGTCAGAGGACCAGGTTATTTCACCTGTCATAAAGTTTTCTTCTCCCTCGAATGTCGAGAAGTAAGCATTACCTGCTTCCGTTATACTTGCCACACCAATCTGATCTTCATCCCATGCAAAAGCAACGTGTTGTATTTGTTCACCCTCAGGCACAACAGGGATCAGAGTACGTCCCATCGGATAACTTACTTCGGGTGTGATTTGACGGACATTGTCTGGATAGGAAATCTTAAATTCAGGTCTGACAAAGAGAATTGATCTGCCAGAAGCATATAAATATGTATTTTGATGTGGTGCTGAGTATGCAAATGCCTGGACAGGCTCAGACAGCACTGTAACCTGACGCAATGGTGCTAAGGCTTTTGATTCTTCTATCTGGTAAAATTTCAGTATCCCAGTTTGCTCAAACTGGTAAGCAATCTCTGATTGCTCCTCCATCCCAAGTGCAAGTGTATTTTGTTGAACCGTATAGGTCCCTGTCCCAGCGCGCGGTGCCACTTCAGCGCCATGAAAAACAGGTTCAACCACATAGAGCAGATAGAAAAAAATCAAAAGGAGCGCAACCAGGACTAAACAACCTCCTGTTGTCACACTATATTGAGCGAGCTTATCTTTGAACGTTCGCCACGGGCTCGTAGAAACCGTTATCGCTTTATTCTTTGACATCAAAAACATCTCCCAAAAAGATGTCGGAAATTATATGAAGGCAACATGACAGTATTGTTACATTGAAGCATATTCGATACAGGCTTCGAGCATGATGAATTTAACTTCATTATTTTGTTTGATTTTATCTTAAAAATTAGCGTGATTTTTATGAGATTTAAGGATTACTATCGCTTCCTCTGGACAAGACGAAGGTTTTAAGTCAATACTTGGTGCTTGCAAAAGCGCGTATTCCCTTAGTATTGAGGAAGGAAGTATGAAACAACTGATTCTCACCATTGTTGGTCCAGATAAACCTGGACTTGTCGATGGACTCTCTCAAATGGTCCTAGAGCATAAAGGCAACTGGCTCAAAAGTGATCTAAGTCACCTCGCAGGTCAATTCGCAGGCATCGTGCAAATCGAAATCGACGATAATAACCATGAAGCACTTTGCCATGCTGTAGAAGGGATGGTGGATTTAGATATCCGTGTTCATGAGGGGCGGCAAGAAGAAGAAAAAACACGCTCGGAAATCAATTTTGCAATTACAGGGAATGATCGTCCTGGGATCGTCCAAGAATTATCCAGTGTATTGGCCCAAAATGGTGCGAATATCGTTCATTTTACCAGTGCACAACAGAGCGCACCCAATTGGGGATCCCCAATGTTTAATGCTGTCGCAACAGTATCCATCCCTGAAGATGTTGATAAAGAGACTTTGATCGAGTCAGTCGAAGCACTCGCAAATGATCTCGTGATCGATATTGAAGAATAAGTGCTGGGGCGTCAGCCCCAGAATACCTTTTCTCAATACCTTTCCGCGAACCACCTTTTCTTAAACGCCCTTCTTAAATCCCGTCTTCCTAACGAATTCCCGACATATCTTTGATCTACCTGATTGATCCATCAGTTAATTCTCGTCATAATAGCTCTACGTACCCATCTTTATCCAGGGTGTGTTTCTCAATCAAACGTGACCTATGTCGTCAAAGAAGAATAAAAATCCATGACCAATCCATTATTTTTTCCAAAAGAGCTCAGTTGGCTTTCATTTAACGAACGCGTACTTCAAGAGGCTGCCGACGAAACAGTTCCGATTATCGAGCGCCTACGCTTTTTAGGCATTTTTTCCAGTAATATGGATGAATTTTTTAGGGTAAGAGTCGCAGAAGTGCGGCGGCGAATACTGCTAAAAAAGTATCAGTCAGAACACGATGATCCAGAACGCCTTCTCCACCAAATTCACGAAAAAGTCCTAAAACTCAACAAAAAGTTCAATACCATCTATAACGACTGCTGCAAAACCCTCGCTCGACATAACATCCATATCGTTTCTCATGACAAAGTCAGCCATTTTCATGACTCCTGGCTCAAACAATATTTCCGTGACAAAGTCCTTCGTCATATTTCGCCTATTATTGTCACGGATGATGTCGACCTTGTTGAATGTATGGACGATCAACATGCCTACCTTGTGGTTGAGATGATCAAAGATGAACAAAAGCCAGAGTATGCCGTTATCGAAGTACCCACGGATGACTTACCACGATTTGTTCAGCTTCCACCGGAGGGAAGTAAAAAGAAAAAGAACATCATTTTACTTGATGACATTATTTGTCACTTTCTTAGCGAGGTATTCTCAGGCTTTATGGTCTTCGATACGATCAGTGCATACTCCCTCAAAATGACGCGTGATGCAGAGTACGATCTCCACCATGAAATCGACCAAAGCCTTTTAGACAATATGTCTCGCGGTCTCAAACAACGGGTCAACTCTGAGCCTGTACGGGCAGTATTCGATGAAGATATGCCAGAGCATATGATCAAGCTTTTAAAGAAAAAGCTGCACTTTTCTTCTTTGGATTCTCTCCAGCCTGCTGGGCGTTACCGGAATTTCAAAGACTTTCTTTCTTTTCCGAATGTTGGCCGTGCGTACTTGGAAAATCCGAAGCTGCCGTCTATCGAATCACAGGCTTTTAGTCAGTTTCCAACAGCATTTGAAGCAATCCAACAGCAAGATATTCTCTTGTATTATCCCTATCATAAGTTTCGTCATTTCACAGAATTGGTTCGCCAGGCATCCTTTGATCCGAAGGTGACGTCGATCTACTTAAACATGTATCGAGTTGCAAAAAAATCTCGGATAATCGGATCTTTGGAAGACGCAGTCAAAAATGGGAAGAAAGTGACCGTCGTCGTCGAGTTACGCGCCCGATTTGATGAAGAAGCAAATATTGAATGGGCAAAAACAATGACGGATGCGGGGATCCATGTCATTTTCGGGATCCCTTCTCTCAAGGTGCATAGCAAACTATGTCTCATCAAACGCAAGGAAAAAGGCAAAGTGGTTCGATATGCTCATATCGGAACCGGCAATTTTCATGAGAAAACAGCCAAACTCTATACCGACTTTAGTTTATTCACTTGTTACCCAGAAGTCACACAGGAAGTCGATCACGTCTTTAACTTTATCATGAATAGTTATAAGCGTTTCGACTTCAAACATTTGGTTGTTTCTCCGCTGAATTCCAGGCAACGACTTCTCAAGATGATTGGCCGAGAAATGAAACATGCCAAATCGGGACTCCCTTCTGAAATCATCATTAAAGTAAACAACTTAGTCGACCGAGAAATAATCGCTAAGCTTTATCAGGCAAGCCATGCAGGCGTCAGAGTAAGAGCAATCATTCGTGGTATGTGCTCATTGGTTCCCGGCGTGAAGGGGCTGAGTGAAAACATTGAAGTGATTAGTATTGTTGACCGATTCCTTGAACATCCCCGCGTTTGTGTCTTCCACAATAATGGCCAACATGATGTCTTTATTTCTTCAGCCGATTGGATGACACGAAATATTGATCATCGAGTTGAAGTGGGCGTACCAATATACGATACAAATCTCAAACAGCAGATCATCAATATTCTTGAGATCCAGTTCAAAGATACGACAAAAGCACGTATTATTGATGCGGAACAAAAAAATCGATACAAACCACGCGGTAATAAACGCAAGATCCGTTCTCAAGTTGAGATCCATCGCTTTATCGCCCAGCAGGAAAATATAAAATAATCGATTGTGTGATTTATTCAGGAGTAGCATCGACTATGCTATTCCTTTTACAGAAATTTACTCTTATCTGTATGTATTATAAGCACTTTAAGCAACATTAATTTATTGAGCAAATGTTTTGGTACACAGTTTGGTACACACTCAATTTTTGCATTCTACAGCCTATTCCCTCACCGTACATGATGTTCTATATTACTCTCCAAAATAAAGGATAACCATCATGAACAAATCAGAACTCATCGCCAAGATTGCCCACGAAGCAGACATCCCAAAAGCAACAGCAAGCAAAGCACTTAACGGCATTCTTGAATCCATCAGCTCAGCGCTTGAAGAAGGTGATCAGGTTTCGCTCGTTGGTTTTGGTACATTCAAAGTGAATGAAAGAAAGGAGCGCTTGGGACGTAACCCGCAGACAGGTGAAACAATGAAAATCGCAGCGACTAAAGTGCCAAGTTTTTCGGCTGGGAAGTCGTTGAAAGAATTTGTGAATGGGTGAGGTTTGAGCCGCAGGGGTGCTCTATCAATCTGTAGTGGCCAAAATTAGTTGACCACTACAATGCTACGAAAATTCTTACCTTGATAATTGTAAAAATTACATTTTAATCAGTTCAGCTGTCAAACATAAAATCATAGAGATGAGTACAACAGCAACCATTAGCTTTGCGTTATTTGTACCTTTCTGATAGAAAGCTTTTGCTAAGTCATCCCCTCTAAAGTTAAAAGAGCTTTCCCCTTTATAGTTAAGAGCTTCACTATTTATTTGGTAGCATATAGTCATTGCTGATTGAGATAATTTTAGCCTCCCTTTCAACTGATCTGCTATTGAGATTGCTCTTATTCCCAAAAATAATACAAGAAAAAAGCTACTAAAAAATATGATATCTACCATAATTTGGCTCCTACTCCACCAGAAACTCCCAGTCCTCCAGGGAATCTAAGCTTTAATTCAAAGTTAGTTGATAATGGTCCATTGACACCACCAACTCGAGTTGTCGAAAACCCTATAGGGCCTAACTGTACTGATAACGATTGAGTCCATGTTACATCATAATTCGCAATTAATGGGTTATTTGAGTTATATAATGTAAAGTCAGCACCAGCACCCAATACAACACCAGCTCCCCACTCTGTAGCTAAAGCCCCTGACCCCGAAAATCCGTACTGATCTGTGTACTCCAGCTCCAAAGATGCGCAAGGCCCCGCACATCCAGTTGCTTCAACTGATAAATCTCCATTTTTCATCCAAAATTTATGAAAGCCCGCTTTTTTCTCCATAAACTTTTTTTGAGTCTCAGAAAGTTTAGGTCTTCCATGGCCTCTTTTGAGCCTTCCACCCAACTGATTAAAAATCATCTGATAAGCAGCCGTCTTTGCACCATTGGCAAACTTACCGCCGCTGATCACAGAGGCTGTGCCGCCGACAACCATGGATGCTGCGACTTGATAGTACTGATTGCTGATGTTACCGACTATTGTCGGGGTCGTGAACTTTGTGAAGCCTGCGCTGAAGAAACCGTGGGAGAATTTACCACCCGAGGCTTTGGCTGACAAGCCACCAACCACGGCGTGCATCGCAACAACTTTGGAAAAGTTGCCTGCGGAGGCATACACGATCTCACCTGCTGCATTTTTACCTAAACTAATGCCCGTTGCCTCAGTGGCACCACCATAGTTTGCACGGGCATACTCACCAATCTTATGCATCGCATACGCAGTTCCAAAGGCAATCGCGCCTGCGCGTATCCCTGCACCAAGGCTTCCCGTCATATAATACGACTGGGCGCCTGCATACATGCCAACATAGGCGGCTGTCCATAGAGGGCCACCCGGAAGAAATGCCAAACCAATCTGCACTCCCATATTCAGATATTTATTCCTGGCAAGTTGCTTGAGCACCCACTTTGCACCTGTCAGTTCACCTGCAACATTCAAGAGTTTTTTGAATAAGAACCCGCTCGGATCCGTAAACTTCAGCGGATTATTTTGCACATAGGCATAGCGGTTATAGCCCTGCGTATCACTTGGATATTGAATGAATGGATCGGCCTGCATAAAGCGTCCAACATCCATATCGTAAATCCGACCATTCATATGAATGATACCCGTGCGATTGATTTCCTCATGACCGGTAAAGCCACGGTTCTCTTCCATCGGTTGGTATTGGTCGATTTTACTCGATGACGCAATCACATCCTGGCGTTTGCCAAATGGGTCAAACAGGCTTTGTGATACCACAACCCCGTTTTCATCCGTGACTGCTGTCGTAGAGCCAAGCGCATCACTGTGCATCACTCGGATAGTATCATCACGACCATCTGCGAATTTCTTGATGGCAATCGAGCCGACATAGTAGGTTTCCCAACCTAAATCTGGCAGGGTCTTTCCTGTTTTGTCCTTAAGCCCGGTTGCCCAAACTTTCTCATAAGACTTACCCACATAGTAAGTCGTTTGGCTGCCATACACGCCACCATGGTCACTGAAGATATCTCTTCGGTAGTAACGACTGTTGCCCAGGCCATAGCGGAACATCGAATTCACACCATTCGCAATCAAGTGTCTGAGCTTATGGCGCGTGCTGTAATAGAAGTGCTTCTCGCCTTCACCTGACTGCCAGCTAATATTACCTGACGCGTCATAGTAAAACCTTCTCAGCTTCGTCGGGTCTTGCTCATTGCGAATAAACGCTAAACGGTGGGGTTTGTCGGCATCGTATACGTACTCGCCCGCCCCCGTCATATAGGTCATATTCCCAAAGCCGTCGTAACGGAATTCCTGTGCTTGCGCGACTGCATCGCCCAAGTTCAAGATATCCGTCTTGAAGTTCACCGTTCTTTTCGTCAGACGGTCGAATGGTTTATCAAAGGTGAAGTTTTCTTCGACGGATAAGAATGGTGTGGTGTTATCACTCGCACCCGTATTATCGAAGTACTCGCTGGAGCGGGTTTTTGTACTGCCGTTTTCGTAATGCGCATAGCTGACATGGTATAAATCACCATGGGCATTCGAGCTGATCCGAATATCCTTCACCCAACCCCGCTGCGCATCAAAGCCTTTACTGCGCGTCACACCACCCAGGACGGTTTCTTTGGTGACACGCCCTAAGGCATCGACAGCATCAACACGTTGGTACAAGTCACCACTTTGGGCATTGTAAATCGCTTTAAGCTGACCATTGTCCGCGTATTCATTGCGAACCGTAAATCCATTGGGATAAATCTGCGTCGCCACACGGCCAAACTCATCATAAGTCACGCCCGTAATAAACGCTTTCGTCTTATCCAAAGTCGTGGTCGTTTGCGTTGCACGCCCCAAGTTGTCGAATTGATACGCTCTATGCTCGTAAGCATCTGACTTTTTGATATCCGCACACGTCTTGCCTGCATCCACTTCACTGATGGACTCTTCAACAACAGAGCCAACCCAAGGGACTTGCTTATCTTCATAACGTTGACACGTGAGGATGGTTTTCCCTTGCCAATTTAGAATGGTGCTTTGAACCAAACGACCGTATGGGTCGTAAGTCAGGGTTTTGACATTCCCATTGGCATCGGTCTGGGTTTTCAGCATCCCTGATGCATCATAGGTATACGTCCAAGTGCCCTTCTCTGGGTCGGTTGTGGTGAGTTTACGGCCATAGTTGTCATACGTCACCGAGACCACAGAGGATTGCATATCGCCATTGGCATCTTGTGCAAAAGTTGACGAGTGTTGCAGTTGACCATATGCATCATAGGTCTTTTGGACCCTCGCCCGCTGACTGACTTGTCCCGTTTCGCCCATTTGGGCTTGTGTCGTTGGGGCAAACGTGACGATCTCACTCCCAAGTGGGCTGACCACATTTTGGACGTAGATGTATTCCCCGGGTAAGTGACCTAGGTTTGATACTTCCGTCACACGCCCATAATAACCAATGGTCTTTTGGCTGCCATTACTATGCACTTTTGCGACTGGACGCTTGTATTGGTCATATCGGGTTTCAACATAAATCGAGCTTTGGGCACTACCTTTCGCTGGTTGATATGCACGAACAACTTGGTTATCCGCATTATAAGTTGTGCGCGTTTGTGACACCGAACCATCAAGCAACGTATTTTCTGTCATGACTGTCCGTCCATAACGGTCCAGATACGAGACGCTATCAGACATGCCTGTCTTCGATTCAACGACTTGAATGAGTGATTTGCCCCAACAGCTTCCCTGACAATAAGATTTCGTCGTTCGCTTCTCGGTCCCATCTGGATAGACCGTGCGGATAACCAATCCATAGTTGCTAAAATACTGTGTGGTGATGAGTTTTGCTGGTGAGACGGTTGCCTGACTATAAAACGGACCTTCGACTTCTTCAGCAGAACGCCCATTATAGAAGTGGTAAGTTTTGCGGCCTAACGCATCCGTTGTATGATCAACGTAACGACCACGACTGTCATATTGCACAGAAGCAACACGCGCACCCAATTTGGTCTGACTTTTGGTTATCACCGTATTACCGAAGGCATCATAATCACGCGTCACGGTTTTTTCTGTGTCCAAACCCGGCTCGGTAATTTCCGACTTCAACATCCCCTTTTTCACGCCATCCTGATAATAGGTGAACAGGCTTCGTTTACGCATCGTACTTTCTGGCTGGGTCACTCCCGCGATGGTGTGAGCAAATTGCTTTTTCGTGACTTTAACTTCGCTTAATCGGCCGTAGCGCTTTTCCTCATGCTGTGAACCAAATTCATTCTCCGTTGTTGTTCGATGCAACACAGTACCAGAGTCATCAAACATATTGACGATTGATGAGGTCATATTGCCATAACGGTCCTGCTCAAAGATTGTTTCTGTCTTGCCTAGGTAGCGATGCTGTCCATCGGAAGTCATGGTATAGGTTTGATCAGTCACACGATTAGCATAGGTAACATAAGATTTGTGATCACCCACAAGTCTCATCGTTTTATAGCGGTTTTCACTGACTTTGGAGAGCTTCCCATTTGCAAAGTACGCTTTCGTCTTCAGTGGCATCATCCGGTTATAACGCGATTGACCATAGGTAGTAACCGTTTTTGTCCCATCTCGCGACGATGTAGATGTGATCTGACGGAATCCAAGGTTGCCTAAACCACGACGGTCTAATTTCAACCCTGCATATTTGTAAGTCACTGTGTCCGCAACATCACGCCCAAGTGCCATATCGTACGTGCTGGAGGTCACCTTTGAGACTAGTGGCTGTCCATTCTTTGGAACATATGTTGTGGTATTTGATCGTGTTTCAGGGTCGTAAACACGACGGTTTCTCATCGGGGTGTAGGTGATCTCTGTTGAGATATTGGCACCCGTTGCTGTTGAGGGTGAATAACCAACCGTAAGCTTTTTGAGTTTGTCTCCTAAAAAGTTGTGATTGGCTTGGTTTCTTTTTATGTAGAGTCGCTTTTTATCCCCATCAAATATCATCAGATCCGGGTGACCATTTCCCTTTTGATCAACAAAACGGAACTCAACATCTTTGGCATTCACGCTTGCGACAAGATTATTTGTACTGACACCTTTTAAAGTTTGACCAGAACCATAGACCTCGATATTGGCTCTACGCAACTCATGGAAGTAATCGTAGACATCTTTGTTTCGACGTATCCAATAGCTATGAGACTGGACTTTGACAACTTTATGCTTCTCTCCTTTGACATCATAATATGCCTCAAGTTTTCCATCATTATCTAAATCAAGAATATGAACATTTGAGAAAGTCTCTTTGACCGTCCAGTCTCCATCGCGATAAGACGAACGTGTCAAGAAAAGAGATTGTTCTTCATTAAAACCAAAGCCATTACTCAGCTGATAACTAATCAGATTGTTCGTTTTATACAAAATATCTGACAGACCATCCCGATTTAAGTCAACAAACTGAAAGTCTGTATCATCATCGATTGGACCTAAACTAACATGTTCATATTCTAGACTTTCGAGCTTACTCAGCTCCGTAATTGGTTTGGTATGTTTTGAAATCAAAGCAATCAAACGGTTCTTTTTACTTGATGGACGACGCTTTGTTGAAGAGGCCGACATACCCATCGAAGTACTCCGTTTCATACGGTAGTTCACGTGATCACCTGGAGTATCAACTAACATTAGTATTTGATCATCAATGGGTCTCGGATCCATCCCCGGTGTGGGCGGCTCGGGAATGATCCCTCTCACACACCCATATTTTTTAGGATCAGGCGCATTCTGGCATAAACAATGACGGTAAATTCCGGGTTCATTTCTTTCGTATTTAGAACAAATTCCCACTGGTGAAGTGACTGGCTTCGTACTAGAGTTGCCTCCTGAGGTACTGTGTACATTTGCCTTGAGAATAATATCCGTGACACCATCCCCATTCACATCCGCATTACCAGCTACAATCAAAGGAACGGACTTCACATTCCCTAAATCATGCATGACTCGGAATTGTTTTTTAGACAACTCGCCATTTTGATTGATGTTCGCGTAGATGGCACTACCTGTTTTATCAAGTAGATAGGTGTAATCCAGTTCAACCTTATCCATTTGCCCATCGCCATTTACATCTGCGGTAGTAATTTGTCCAGGTTGAAGTGATGATGAATTTTTAATATCAAGACGTTTTTGGTTGAGCGTACTCGTTGGCGATTGATGAAATGCAACATGCCAATTTCCATCTTTAATAAACAAAATAGAGCTATAGTCAAATCTGGTGTATGACATGATCATGCAGCATCCTGTTGATCATCCGACGTTACTTTTTCTCCATCCTTGAATTCGATCCCTGCAATGACATC
>NZ_KB894494.1 GCF_000374485.1 Algicola sagamiensis DSM 14643 | reverse complement strand
CGGTAAGTGCCCATTGCGAACGACTGCTGGTTTGCCATCCACTTGAAGCGTTTCGTATTGTGCCAATAACTCGGCCACTTCAGCTTCAATGGCTTTCGCGAGGAGTGCTTGTGCCCCTTGTTTTAAAACGTCGTTCAGTGGATCTATTTCTGGTGATTTCAGTGGTGATACTTTATGATTTGCCATGTGGTGTTTCTCTTTGTTGACTATTGATTTGCGAGATCAATCAACAGATTAGCACCACATTCTTTTTCTCACCTCATACACCAGAAATCATCATAGCTCCATTAAGTTTCTTTTGTATTGCAATTTTCGGGACTATTATTGGTCCCTTTATTTATGACATGGAAGGATCTTGGCGGTTTTGGTTGCTTTTTAGTGCAACCATAGAAATTATGAAGCAAATTGCTGTTATTCATTTTGCATTACAGCAAATCAAGAGGCTTGATAAGGTATACGTTTCTTTATCCGCTAGTTTGACAGTCATGATTTTCTTTCACTTTATAACCCATATTGATTATGCGATCTTAAAAACTGACTATATCACTCCTTACCATTCAAGTGTAATGAAGTCTTTAAACGTCGTTATTGCATTGATTTTATTGAGTCCTTTAGTCATGCATAAATTTAAAAGAATTAGAGGGGAATAGATTATGGAGTTTCTAACCTTACTGTGGATTTTCTGCTGGGGAGTATTCTCTTTATTGTGCTCCAATTGGATATATCGTGCTAACCGCGATAAGCAGAACTCTGATACCAACGTTTTGAATGATCTTCCTAATGTATCAAAACTTCATGAAAAATATGATTTATCTATAAGCTATCTTTATCGTTCTAAAAAAATAATGACAGATATCCAAGAATATCGTGTTAAAACAGGTCTTTCATATTCACAAAATGAAATTGATGAGTTTATAGAAGAATTTTTGATTGATTTGGAAAATGATTGGGAGCTTCTTCAGCGAGAGCCGTCTAATTTATCGAAAGTGAAGGTTAAAAGCACATCTTCAATAATTGAGAGTGAGTTAGAAAGGTCAAACAGATGACCTTATCTATTATCATTTCTTAGCAAAATTTTTGTTATATTCATCCGAAATTAGATCAGAAAGCATTGGTGATGAGACATCGCCTCTATTGAACGTTAGCCAGCCTAACCTACGAGCCTTTGAAAGAATGCTATCAGTTGCTTTGATATGGACTTCGGGATCAATGTATTCATAGCTATCTGTTGATTGTGTATTTTCTTTTAGGAGTAGTTTTCTTATACCATCTTTAGAAACGAGATGCGCTAGCTCAAGTTCTGGTATCCAGTTTACTTGTATCGTTTTAAATAATTTACACAAAGTCTTAGTCGTAGGCGTGCATGTATCCAGCCTTTCCAACTCTGAAATAGTTTTTTGAGAAACTCTATACTGAGAACCAAGCTCTTCACTTGCCCTTTCAATATCTTTTTGTTCTAGCTTTAGGTGCTTTCTTAGGAAGGATATATTTTCCGATAAAGCATACCTAAGTTCATCAAACGGATCTATTTCTCTTAATTGTATATTTGACATCATGTGCCTCTATATATACTATTTTCGGTATACAAGACCATAAAATACTATATAGGGTTAAAATATGGCTTTTTCACTAGATATTCTAACCAAAGATATCCTTGATCAGCAAGCGAGTAAAAGAAAAATCACATCTCTAGCAAAAACGATGGATGTTAACGTAAATACTTTACGCGACATGAGAAAAGGAAAGTTACTTACTTTAAAAAGAGCACAACAAATAATTGAGTCTGAGTACAAAATTGTCTTAGTGCCTAAAGATAATTAGCTTCAATTTATACATGCCAACCCTCAGAGAAAAAAGTATTTAGAAAGTGAGATTGCATAAGGGAAGCTGATTTATGACCGAAACGAAAAACAACAATAGTCTGCTCTCGCAATTCGGGGAACATCTACTGGATCGTGGCTATCCAATTGTGCCGATCTTGCCTGGGTTTAAGTATCCGATGGGGTTGAAGGGCTGGGAGACGATTGAAGCGACACCGCTTCACCTACGCTCATGGCTCTCTTCGGATTTCGCCAAGGGTGGTGTGGGTATTCAAACCAAGCATTTCCCGGCTGTTGATTTAGATATCCGTGACCCGGATGTGATCAAAACGATAGTGGCTTGGTGTGAAGAACATATCGGCCCAACGCTGCAACGTGTGGGTGATGCGCCAAAGACGCTGTTGGTCTATCGTGCCAAAACGCCATTCCCAAAACTCTCCAGCCGTAAATATGAAGATATGTTCGGGATGGAGCACCAGATTGAAATATTGGGCGATGGTCAGCAGTTTGTAGCATTCGCCATCCATCCAGACACGAATAAGCCGTATGAGTGGGTGTCTGAACAATCGATAGCGGATATCCTCCCAGAAGAATTACCCGAGATCAGCGAAGCACAAGCCAAAGAACTCATTGCTTATTTTGAAGAAAATGTACCTGAGGACTGGCAAGTCGTCAGCCGTGGCCGTCAAAGTAAAGCGCTTCTCGATTTAGATCCCATTGAACGCGTGCTGCATAACGCTAAGCCGAAAGTTCAGGTGTCCAATGAGCGCCTTATTAAAGCCCTCAATCACATTGACCCAAATGACTACGATACATGGTATCGCTGCGGGATGGCGCTATACCATCAATTCGATGGCAGCTTTGAGGGCTTTGAAATATGGGATAACTGGAGTCGTGCAGGAGACACATACAACGCGGATGAGATGGAAGGGAAGTGGCAAACCTACAAGGAGGACCTAACCCGTGTGGAACCCATTACAGCCGCAACTATTCTGCGCGAAGCCCGTATTGAGAAAGAAAAGAATTCGGATGACCAGTTAGAGGACTTCCTCGAGCGCTATATCTATATCGAGGAAGGGGATCGGGTGTGCAACTTAGACAAACCACCACACTGTTGTGTCTCTAAGTTGATGGAATTCAAAAACCGCACCGCGAATATCCGTATTGGCATCCCAGCCCCAACCAAAACTGACCCCGATAAAAAGCAACTCGTGCCCATCCATAAAACATGGTTTGTCCATGAAGAGCGTAAATCAGCGGAAGGGCTGGTTTATCTTCCAGGCGAAGGGCGCATTTATCACGATGAATATGGTCTGGATTGGGTGAACGAGTTTCATGTACCTGAATTCTATGACACGCAGTCAGAATCAAACCTTTCCGTGTTCTTCGAGCATATGAATTATCTGTTTCCGATAGAAGAAGAACGAGAGTGGTTTATCAGCTGGCTGGCGTTCAACATACAGCGACCAGAAGAGCGTTGCAAGGTTGTACCGCTGCATATCTCCCCGGCGCATGGCACTGGCCGGGGTTGGGTCGTCGAATTACTCGGCAAACTCTTGGGTCAATGGAACATTACGAAAACCAAGATGCATATCTTAGCGGGTGAAGGCGGGGCAGGCGCGTATAACGATTACTTTGACCGTTCACTTGTCTGTGCAATTGAAGAGGTGAAGGAAAGTGGCAAGCGCTTTACCGTGTCCGATAAAATCCGCGACCTTATTACCGAGAAGCACCTCGAAGTGAACAAGAAGTACGGCACCAAGAAAACCCAAGCGGTGTTCACCAACTTTTTCTTTATGTCGAATCACACCGACGCCCTGGTTATTCCTGTTCGGGACAGACGGATCAACGTGTTCACGGGGCCAGAATTTCCCAAACCACCCAAATACTATGACCGTCTGTATGAATGGCTGAAATCTGAAGGCGTCGCGCAGCTCTATAACTACCTGATGCGTCGAAACCTTAGTGGGTTTGATTGGAAGCACTCCATGAAAACACAAGGACGGGAGCGGATGATCTTGGAAAACAGGACTGAAACCGAATCACTATTTTGGGATTTCTTGAATGAACCGCCTTATCCAGCGATGACATTCCAACAGATTGCCAACCATTTAAGAAAGATATCCGAAGTCGGGTTTATGGACGCGGATGTAGACGAAAAGCAATTACTGAAATTGCTCCAATCTAATTCAAGGCAAGTCGGACAGGTCAAAGTGAAAAATAAGACGCCGAGACCTTGGGTTTTCGATCCAGAGATCGCCAAGAACAACGAAGAAATACGCGCCAGCATTTTAGAATGTGGAGATTTTGCTTAAAAGGTACCACCGAAGTACCACTGATTTCGGGTAGTGGTACCGAAAAAAGAAAATTAAAAACAGTGTGTTAGAAAAAAGGTACCACGGTACCACTGAAATCCTAACTCATACGCGAACGTAATTACTGTTCTTATTTTTCTACAAGTCTTTAAAGGTAGTGGTACTGGTACCTTTTAATAATAAATATAGATATAGAGTAGTAATACCAAGGGCTGTAGCGATTTTGAAAGATTTGTGACAGTGGTACCGGGTGGTACCTCAGACCAAAAAACATCAGATATCACGATTGAGGGGGAAACATGGACAACAATGACAGCGTGGAGCAAGCCCAGAATGCACCAGAACCGAAAAAAGGAACGAAGCATGACCAAGGTAAGGATGACTACTGGTTATTACCTTACAGGGCATTACAGGAGGTTATCCGCGTTTTGATGTTTGGCGCGAAAAACCACGGTCGAGAAAACTGGAAACAACTCGATGATCCAAAACGACGTTTCTTCAACGCAGCCCAACGCCACTTAACGGATTGGCGCGTGGGTGAGACCTTCGACCGCGAAACCGGACTCCACAATCTTGCCCACGCCACCTGTTGCATGTTGTTCATCCTGTGGTTTGAACTGGTTGGGGAGAAGAAGGGATGAGGTATTTATCCCTGTTCAGTGGCGTTGAAGCCGCTAGCCTGGCATGGGAGCCGTTGGGGTGGCAGCCTGTTGCGTTTTCTGAAATCGAACCTTTCCCATGTGCCGTGCTTGCTGAGCGTTGGCCCAGTGTTCCAAACCTGGGCGATGTCACCCAAATCACAGAATCAACAATCAAGAAACTTGGGCCGGTAGATATCGTTGTATTTGGTTCTCCGTGCCAAGACCTATCCATTTGTGGCAGAAGAGAGGGACTGAATGGGCAGCGAAGTGGTTTATTTAGAAACGCAATCCAGATCATCCGATGGTGCAGAAAACACTGCGGAACGCGATTCGCATTATGGGAAAACGTCCCAGGCGGACTATCCAGCAACAACGGCGCAGACTTTCAAGAAGTTATCCGTCTACTCTCAGGCGCTCGAATTGATTTCGAAAAATGGAGAAACGCCGGCCTTGCAATCGGCAAAGAAGGGCTTGTCGAATGGCGTGTGCTTGATGCTCAATTCTTCGGAGTCCCACAGCAACGCCGAAGAGTCTTCGCTTTTGCACATTTTGGAGATTGGTCCGATCGAGAGCCGGTACTTTTTGAGTCCACTGTGTTGCCAAGGTGTGTTGAGGCGCGTGAAAAAAATGCGAAAGCCAATTCCATTCCGATTGGAGACGATCATGCAGTTGAAAGCACAAACGATAGAGTGATAGGAACGATCACCACAAACAGCGCATATTTTGCTGGTCACGATGTTTGCACCAACCTTTATGTATATGCGCCTGGTGATGATGTCCGCCGATTAACACCACTGGAGTTGGAACGCGCCCAGGGCATGCCAGACCACCACACCCTTATTCAATACAGAGGCAAACCCGCAACAGATGAACCGAGATGTAAAGCCATCGGGAATTCAATTGCAGTGCCTGTGTTGAAGTGGGTTGGGAAACGGATTGAGGTCGCGACATTTATGCAAAGTATCGGCCTGGGAGATGTGGCATGATCACGGGTGATTTCTTACGTTATTGGCGTAAGCGACGCGGTATGACCCAAGAATATGCAGCACGCGCTTATGGGATCAGCGCAAGGACGTTAGGTGCATGGGAAAGAGATCAGCACTCCCCAAAGTTATTCGATGTAGTGTGCTTGATCACCAAGGTATACAAAATCAAGTTTGATGATGCTTTGAATGAATACACCAATGAAAAACTTAAAGACGCTGCGTAGAGAGTTAACGACCTGGGGTCATTTCTGGGCGAGTAAGGAGTATGGGGTGGGGTATTCCCGCCGCTCTTCCTGCTCCAGAGTGGCAGAACAATTACGTCTGGGGCTGAAGTCCAAGTCCGATAAACACCTGTTTTCGCATCATGCGGATATGATATCCGTACCTCACCATATCCAAGAGATTGATTCGAGAGTGGAACAGCTCAGAACCGAGTGTATTCAAGTTTTGCGGGTGCGCTATGTCCTTGGGTTGGATGGCTATTGCGGGGCGCGTCGCGCTGGGATGGAGCGTAGGGTTTTTGAGTTTTGGTTGCAGAAGGCTGAGTTGGGGTTGGTGTGAATTTAATGACATAGTATTGAAAAAAAATTCCTGATGATACAGAATCTTAGACTCTGTAAAATAGGAACATTGAAAAAGTATATGTCTTCAGTAGTAGAATATAAGAATGGAAAACCAACAATAAAAAACGTTGAAACTTTTTGCTCTCTAACAAATTTTGCTTTACCCAGAAGTGACACTTCTTTTAGGGAACTTTTTAAAGAAATAGATAAAAAAGTAAAAGGTGAACACCCGAAAGTGACACAAGGGGCGCTCAACAACTGCCATGGAGATTGGTATGAGTGGCTTATTGCCATTCAAGCATGGAATTACAGAATAAAGTATCAGAAAAGACAGTTGATGCTCTTATTACCAAATATTAGTAGAGCCGACTTGGCGTCTTTATATGTTGAGGGTCTTAACAACCATTTAGTTGATCTTAGGCTAAAGGTTGAAAAATCAAATAATGTTAAGTTAATTACGTCAAATCCAGACTTTGTCATTCTAGACATTGATGAAGATAAGCTACCCTCTTTGGATGAAGAGCCTATTACGCAAGTTACTCCCCAAAACATACGATATTTGGAAGAGTGTTATAAGCATTTTATAGGGAAATGTAATTTTAATAATATAGTCGGTTATTTCTCTGTTAAGACGAGCCTGAGACCTGATAGGAGGCTGCAATTAGCACATGAAGGTTCTCTCCTGAAAGCTCTCTATGTTCACTTACAAACCAGAGACTGGATTATCGAACCTATAGGCTTAAAGTATTATGCAGCTTCTCAAAGTGTCACAAAAGCTGATCGAGAAGGGCTACAAACAGTTGCAACACATTCTATTACAAATGTGCAGAGTATCCCTCAGGCAGCTGTCGATCATGTTTTTTCCATAGATAATATCAATGAAATAGAAAGTGCATTATCAGAAATAATTATTTATTGATAACATATTGTGTTAAGAAGTTGTGTGTTGTACGTGCTAGTCCTGCACTTGCTAGGTATGGGACACCGTTACCGATTGTTTTAAACATATTAGTTAAGGACATATGAGCCGGTAAAGAAAACTCCTTAGGTAGTGATTGTATAGCTAAAGCTTCCGCGGCAGATAGACGCCTGCTTTTATAGGGGTGAAGATGAACTTCATTATTGCCGTATGCCGCTGTTGGTGAAAATCTCCATCGGTGCAACCTTTTGAATGACTTCTTACAATCATCCCCTTCTTCAATTACCTGAAATTTAGACAGGCCAGCTCTTGGTTTAAAGAAGTGAAAAGCATTTGGATGTTTTTCAACAGAGTTTTTTCTAAACCAATACTCAGCTGTTAATTCAGAAAAGCCTTCTATCTGTGATGGCTTTTCAAGCGTGCTATCCTCTCTATATACATCTTTTTTGGGCCAGCATATATCTTCAAAAACTTGTTTCCTAGAGAATTTAATTTCACTTTCCCATTTAAATAGCTCTTCTAGTTCTTCATTTGATTTGCAATCAACTATTTCTGTACGAATCCCAAAGAGTAATATCCGGTCTCTATCTTGAGGGGCACCATACTCGATAGAGTTTGTTAGTCTATCTGTGATCAAAAATCCATTTTCACAAAGCTTTTTCTTCATTTCATCATAGAACTTTCTATGTTTTTGAGTTCTCCATAACCCTTTAACATTTTCAAAAATAAAAAAGTCAGGTTTGTGCTTAATAATTAGATCAATATACACACTTGTTAGCCTGCCATTTTCACCATCTTTTCCTTTGTTCTTACCACCTACGGAAAAGTCAGGGCATGGAGGGCCTCCAATGAAGCCTATTAATTGATCGCCTAGTTTTGCGTCTCCAATTATCTGATTGAACTTACTAGTACTTTCGCCACTTAGTAAATCTTCAATGCTTATGTTTGCATAGCCGTATATAGGCTTATCGATTTTGAACCTTTCTCTACTGTATTCATATGCTTCAAGAAAAGGCTTATGAAATTCATTAACAAATAACACATCGAAGCCATTATGTTCGAATCCCAAATCTAAAAAACCACTACCTGAGAAAAATGAGAAAAGAGATGGCTTACCCATATATGGACCTTTTGTTATGATGCCTACAGTGAGATAAATATTTTACGCACTGAGTGCGTTTAGTCAAGAGCATTAATGATATATGAAATTCTCTAAAAAACTCAACAGCGAAAAAGAAAGATTGGATATAACTCAAAAAGAGCTGTGTGAAATACTCTACGGAGTTCCTCATCGCACTATTCAAAGTTGGTTACAAGGTGAGAAAGAACCTCCTCATTATCTCCAAAGGCTTATTCTATTTAAACTAGAACATGAAAAATGAATCTTATAATTACAACCACCTACTGTGTTTTGGCTTTTTTTGTATAGGTATAACTGATCCACAACTCTCTAAATTCTATGGAAATTATTTTGGGAAAGACATGCTTTCTGATGATTGGTAAGACCATTACCAATTCTATGTTTGTGGGAAGGCAATTGGAGCAAAACTATAAATACCAGAACTGCCTATTTCCTGAAAATTATGTAAATAATCAAAACATATAGTTTGATAACTTTTTTGCAGGCGTTTTACAAATCAAGTGATTGCTGTGCCATGCTACATCTGATCTTAATCATTTCAAAGCAGTTAATAGTAGTACCTAATATCAGCGTGATAAGGATGTTGGAATGTTCAAAATTATCATAATGTTTCTTGTAGCAATAATTTCGCTTGTTTTGGTTGTCTTTTGGAAATGGTCGACTGCAAATATTGACAGAGTTATTGCATTAGCGGCGGTAGAGTTTGGGTTAGGATCTAGGTTAATAAAAATTATTCTAGGTCGTTTAGATAGGCGCGTTGCGGAAGATGTTGTTAATAAAATAGATCCCGAGGGAGGGAACGACCTCCAGTTATTCGGTGATTTAATTATCATTCACCATCTAATTTACACTCCTATACCCGGTGAACTTGGGTATTTAACTGCTCAATTAAGACAGGCAGGGATTGAGCCTGATATTTCATTCACAAATGCTCAAGTATTAACATCCTATTTTGGCATTAGAAACCCTATAGATGTTGCAAAACATATCATTGAAAACTATAAAGAAGTTAAGAAAGACGAAAATTATTTAAGGTCAGTTAATACAGAGCATGAAAAAATATTAACGTCTCAGCATGATTCAGTTCAAACTAACAATGATGCTGATGCTTCCCCCATGCAATTAACGGAGAGTCAATTAGGCATCAAACCTTTGCGTGATGGAGAGATTGATTTTAGTTTATGGACTCCTGTACCTGGAAAGACTGAAATCCGTAGAAGGTTTGTGTTTAAAATCGACGGGAAATTAAATGTTGTTCATTTTATTGTTATTGCAAGTGAGAGTAATTTTGAAGAGGCTTTTGATAAAGTATTTTTGTTTTGGGTTGTATGGGAGCCATTGCTTTTTGATGAAGATTTTGATTGCAACATAAAGGTTTATAACCGAAGTGAAGTACTACTAATTGAAACAACAGCCGAACTAAAAAACACCGACGGCCAGTTTAATACAATCATTTGCGGTGATTCCATGACTGTAAACTCAATTATAAAGTCTCTTAGCCAAGATGATGATCTGATATTTCGGTTTTATCTGGGTAGTCAGATATTTATACAGCTTGTAGCGCCTGGAGAGGGTATGTTTAAGGAAGCAAATGAAGAGGGTGGTATAAAGTGGGGTTTATAGCAGGAAAACATGTTTTTTCTAAAAGCGACAGATTTGGCGCTTTTTTGCCCTAAAAAGTGGTACAGTTTATCTACGCTGAGCGAATACAAGGTTCAAGAATTAAAGAAGGTGCAGCCCTCATGGGCTGCAAGAGAAAGGCATATTAACGCCAGGATCTAGGAGCATCTTCCGGGAGGCCTTCCCATGATTCAATCTGATCCATTTCTTTTGAATTTAGCTTTTTAAACTCATCACTATCAGCTTCAATGGAGTTATACCAAGCAAAATCTTCATCAAATTTGAAGTCAATGGAGAAATCACCATCTTCATTCATCCAAAAGCGTGCCTTATTCCAAGGAATATCATTTTCATCCTTTCTCATAAATTTCAATAGTAGATAAAATGCTTCATGGATATCTCTATCATCTCTCAGCAAACCATCTATTTTATTTACGTTAAAGTAATGAGTTTCTTGGTTAAGCTTGAACCCACTTCTTGACTGGATCCTGTTACCAGAACTAAAAATTGATACGCTTGTCCATGCCTCATGCCACTCTTCAGGAAGAGCTTCATAAATACCATGGCCAATGTATTCGTATAAATCATCAATCGTTTGTATGTTATTTAAATCCATTATAATGGCCTAATTTTTAAAGCTTTCAGATATTGGTGGTCCACCATTAATTGAGTACTCTGTTTGCAGCATAGAAGGTGTACGGCTACTCCCTTCGTATTTCGCAATGATCTCAACCTCAACTTCATCACCTTCTTTGAGTGCTTGACTCCATTTCTTCTCCATCTTCCGCCAATCGCCATTACGATTTTGCTTGGAGAGCTGAGGGACAAGGTTAACTTTCTCCGCTGGCCCTTGGAATAGCGTCGCGATCAAGTGCCCCCCATCGTAGTCGGGATCATCACCGCCATATTTACTCTGTGTACTCTGATTACGGTGCATCTTATCACGTTCTTTTTGATCCGTAATCGCTGAACGTTTTAATTTACCCGTAACACGGACGGTTCGACCTTGGTCGTCGGTTTCATATTTATATGTGGCGGGTTGACCATCATGTGTTGATGTGACTTCATAGATGGTATTTGGTTTCGGATCTTCAAGTTCCTTATTCCAACTTCCACGCGCGTTTTTAACCTCAGAAGCTTTACCCGCATCAAGTTGAACAACAGCCTTTTCTTGCTTCTGCGTTGTTTTCTTTTTACCAAAACCAAGTTTGCCTTTCTTCTCAACCTTCTGCGCCTCAGGTCGTTCTGGTTGAGCGGGTTCCGCTGGCGCTGGGATATTGCCGCTGTGCCTCACTCTCGCCGCTTGTTCATCGGTGATTGTGCGTTGAGGCGGGGGTGGTAGGTCTGCGCCACTGGTGCGGCCTGGGATCTTCTCTGGCTTCGCACTTCGAGTCTTATCGCTCTTTTGGAGTTGCTTGAGCGCTCTGCGCTCTTTCGCGACCTCCAGTGGATCGACAAGTTTGATCAGCACGCAGCGCCGATAATACAAAGCATCTACGATGGTTTGATATCTCTGTTTCTCACTGTTGGCACCCGTCACACTGCTGGTGACATAGCGATATACGTGATTCAGTAGGCTGGGTGGGTTCAGCCAAGGATGCAGTTTATCAATAAACCGTTCCGCGTAGTAACCTGTCACCAGTGTCATTTCTACCATGGGTAAAGGCAGTGCCGGGTCGTCTGGAATGTGTTCGACTTTACAAAACAGATGCGGGACCCCGAAATTGCAATACATCACATAGCCGTGACAGAGTGGTCCTGAAAGACCAACATAGGGGTATTCTTTAAATTCAAAATCCATATCAAAACTTCTTTTAATTCTTGTTTCATGGAGGGCTGTACGATACGGACCTAGGAATGTACCGATGTATGTAAATGAATGCAAGTCAGTTTGTGAATAATGTATTGAAACTCAGTGATTTGGATTAAAAACATACAGATTTTGGGATGTGGGGTTTCGGGTGATGTGCCAACCTTTTTTCAAAATCGGAAGATATCTTCCTTTTTTTTGCCCTAAAAAGTGGTACAGTTTATCTACGCTGAGCGAGAGTCTGGTTAAACGCAATGTTCTAGATTTTGAGTTGTTCAAAACGCTTGCTCCATGCGCCGAATTCTAAAAAGGTACCACCGAGGTACCACCAAAAGGTAACAGTGGTACCTTTAAAAAATGCAATAAAATCAGAGCTTTTCTCCAAAAGGTACCACGGTACCACCGAAATCAAACCCTATACGCGAGCGTAGATCTATCTATTTAAATTTATATAAGTCTTTATATAGGTGGTACCTGGTACCTTTATATATAAATATAGATATAGGCCAGTAGTACCAAGGGCTGGAGAGATTTCAAAAAATCAAAGTGGTGGTACCTCGGTGGTACCTTCACCGAAAAGTGTCTTTCGAGGCCACCCAATCCGGGTGGTTTTTTCATTTCTGGAACATCAAACATGCTTATCGAACAACTCAAGAAACACGAAGGGTTTCGCCCTGACGTGTACACATGCACGGCTGACAAACCAACTATCGGGTACGGGCGGAATCTTGAAGCCAATCCATTCACACCAGAAGAGGCGGAGGTGTGGTTAGTTGAAGCCGTGTCGCAAGTCGAAGAAGAATTGAAACGGCACTTCAACGTGACCCGCTTGAGCAACCCCCGTGCCGCAGTGCTGATCAACATGGCGTATAACCTGGGTGTTCCACGTCTCATGGGGTTCGCAAAGATGTTTGAAGCGTTGGATCAATCCGACTTCGATACCGCAGCAAAGGAGATGTTAGACAGTCGATGGGCAAAACAGGTAGGCATACGTGCAACAGAACTATCCGAACAGATGAGAACTGGAGAATGGCAGAACCAATGAACACAACGACAACATCTGTCGCATATACCACAAACGCCGCAGTTGTTGTCATTGGTGGTCTGAACTTGAACGAATGGGCCATCGTGTTTGGCATTTTGTTTGGGGCTATCACCTGTGGGGTGAATTGGTTCTATCAACATAAGCGCTTTAAGTTGGAACGAGAGCGGGGGGAGCGTGATGAAGGTTGAGGGGCGATTTTGGGAGAACGTCAGTTCTGCAATCGCAGTTTATGCATTTTTTTATGGTATGGGTCATGTCATTTCGAGCATTGCACCAAATGGCTTTTTCATTCCTGAAAACTACCAACCCATTTCGGTGGAGGAATTAAAAGATGAACGCAATTCTAAAAATTATCATCAGCAAGCTATTCACAGAGAAGTTCTTAGTCAGAGTCAGCCTGTTGATCCTGAAGCATCTGGCGAAGAAAACAACGAACCAGTTGGATGACCAGATGGTTGGGGAGTTGGAGAAGGCGTTAGGCAACTAAAATAGGCGGTTCTATCGAATTGAACCAAGCAATCATTATAGTGTGGGTACGTTACAACCCTTGTTGTCCAAGGGCTTCAAGGGGACCCTGGCAGTTTTCGAAACACCGAGCGGGTTATGATACGCGCGGTAAAGAAACATTTTTTGAATTTCAACGCATCGGCAGCACCCTATACCGCGAGGGTGCATGCCTAAAGGGTTTGACCCCCTTTGGGGTGCCGAAAATTTTCAACTTCATTTCACAGTCCTTTTCTCCTCAACCCTGATTATTCAACGGCTCGGGCATATTCAGGTGCCGAGTCGCTCGTATAGGCACCTTGTTATGCCCCAAGACACACAGACAGATGACAACTTTCTTTGGAACCTGACCCAGATTGGTCGGGCGTTTGAGCTGAACCGCGATACCGTCCGAAAGCGATTGGTACAAGCGGGCCTCAAATCCGCCAAGACCGAAAAAGGGATCCCTTTATACAGTTTGGCGCAGGCCGCGGAGGCCGTCTTTGCCGGGCAGCAACATCAGGTGGAATACAACCCGAATGAGCTCAGCCCCAAAGACCGCAAAGAGTTTTTCCAATCGGAGAATGAGCGCCTGAAGTTCGAGAAGGACGAGCGCCAACTCGTGCCCATCCATGAGATGGCATTGGAATTCTCCAGAGCACTGAAACTGTTTATTCAGGCGTTGGAGAGCTTGCCGGATATCTTGGAAGAGCGCTGCGATCTCAATGTGGAAGGCCAAGAAACGGTGATCCAGATCACCAATGAAGTGCGCGAAGACTTATACAAGGTGCTTGTGGCACCGACAGAAGAAGACACAGAAGAGAGGTTATGCCAACCGCCAACGCCAAAGACATCATCGTAGATTTGGCTGAGATCTTACAGCCTTCTGACCAAACGGCGGTGTCCCAAGGCGTGATGGACACCGTGTACACCAAAGACCCCGCTGAGAACTGGATCCCCTGGCAATTAGAAACGGCGCCTTACATGGTCGAGCCGCTGGACTTAGTGACCTCCCGTCGCCACCGGGGATTGATTTTTGTGGGGCCAGCCCGCTCGGGCAAATCCAATGCCCTGATCCAAGGGGTGGTGGGCTACACCGCCAAATGTAATCCCAGAGACACCTTGATTGTGCACACGACCAAGGATAAGGCGGCGGAGCTGTCTAGGAAAGACATTGAACCGATGTTTCGCCATTCGCCTGCACTGGCGCCGATGCTCAGTACACGGGCAAACGATAACAATACCTTACGGATCATTTTGAAAAATGGCGCGTGGATCCGCTTTGGGTATCCCACGAAAGCTATCTTTGCGTCATCCAGTTGGCCTCAGGTCTTGATCACCGATTATGACCGAGAAGCCAAAATGTTGAATGTTGGTGGGGAAGGTGATGGTTTTGCGCTGGCTTGCAAACGGACGCAAACCTTTCGTTCACGGGGGATCACCGTTGCGGAGTCTTCTCCAGGTTATGAGGTGCTCGATCCGGATTGGGAGCCCGATCATGGTTTTTACCATGAAGCGCCACCGACTTTGGGTGTGATGGGACTGTATAACTTAGGTGATCGACGGGTGTTGTACTGGCCTTGTCCACACTGTAAGGAATACTTTCCAGCGCGGTTTGAATATTTAAGGTGGGACACCACCATCGAGAATCCCAAGGCAGCCAGTGAAAGCGTTACCATGCAGTGTCCGTGTTGTGAGCGAGATGATATCTATCCCAGTGATAAGTTCGCCATGACCCAAGCGGCGCGTTGGGTACCGCAAGGCTGCACGATTGACCCCGATGGCACGTTGCACGGGGCGTCGATCAACACAGACTATGCGTCCTTTTGGATGGAAGGTCCTGCGGCGAGTTTTCAAAGTTGGCAACAGCTGGTGTATCAATACCTCATCGCCAAAGCCGACTTTGAGGCGACAGGCAGTGAAGAGAAGTTCAAAACTACCATCAATGTGGACCAGGGCAGGCCGTATCAATCCATCAACCGACAACGCAAAGATCTTGCTGGTGAATTACAGGCGCGTGTCTGTGAGCAAGCGCAGAAGACGGTGCCGCAGTGGGTGCGGTTTCTCACGGCTGCGGTGGATGTGCAAGGGGGAAGTCGAGCGCGATTCTCTATTCTCGTGATGGGCTGGGGACCAGAGCTTGAGCATACCGTCATCGATCGATTTGAGATTGAAGCCTCCAAACGCCCTGGTGAACAAGGCAAGTTTAAACGGATAAACCCCGGCTCTTATCTAGAGGATTGGGACTTGTTGCATGAGCGGGTTTTACTCAAACGTTATCGGATTGAGGAGACGGATGCGCGAATGCAGGTCTTACTCACGGCCTGTGACACAGGTGGGGAGAACGAGACCGCAGCGAACGCCTATGACTATTACCGCAAGCTCAAACAACATGGCTTGTCCCATAAGTTGATGCTTATAAAAGGCCGGGCGAACCAGAATGATTATGTCGCGGTGACCTATCCCGACAACACCAAACGCAAAGACCGCACCCAGAAGGCTCGCGGGGATGTGCCCTTGTTCTTATTGGCCTCGAATGCCTTAAAAGATGTGGTGGCGAATTCGCTTGAGCGAGACGAGCCCGGTCCCAAGTATTGTCATTTCCCGAACTGGCTGCCGGAGGCGTTCTTTGAAGAGCTGACCGCAGAAGAGCGCGACGTCAAAGGCCGTTGGAATAAGGTCAAAGCCAAAGCGCCCAACGAAGCACTGGATCAGTTTTATTACTGCTGGGGCATGATCTATAAAATTCAGGCCCACAATATCCGCTGGGACAATCCACCGCCTTGGGCTGCTTCTTGGGAAACCAATCCCAGAGTGGTGCGAGATGGACAAACCAGCGCGACGATGGTCCCCAAACGACGGAGGTATGTATTTTCATGAGTGAACAGACCCCATTACAAGAAGCGCTCTCTTCTCCAGAGAAGACGCTCCAGAAGGGCGATCGCAAAGTCGAATTCCGCAGCACGGACGAATTACTCAAGATGGAACAACATCTGAATCGGCAAAAGCGCACCAAGAAACCCCTGTATTCAAACGTCCATTACCAAGTAGACCGTGGCCTGTGAGTATTGTCCAAGATAAAAATGGGGTTCGTTATCGGGCTAAGTCGGTGAAGAATTTGGCCTATGAAGGGGCCAGCCGCGGAAAAAGGACCAAGGTGCTCCATGCGCCGCGCACTGGGCCGAACCGTGCGCAAGTGCCAGAGACAGGCACGCTTCGCGACCGCATGTTGGCAGGCCATCGCAACTTACCGATGATTTATGCGGGGATCGAGCGCAATGTGGTCAATGAAGTCGGCTCAGGCGTGACCATTCGTGCAAAAACCGACGATGAGTCATTTAACCAAACGGCCACTGGATTATGGCAAGCGCAAATCGCCTGTACTGACCCAGCCAATGTGCTGAATTGGCATGGGCAATTGGTGCAAGCGGTGAGAGCCAGACGCACCCAGGGTGAAGTGTTTCTCTTGCGCCAGAACCGCCGCAGAGATTCTAACTTACCCGTGCCTGTGCAATTTCAGGTATTGGAGTCTTGTTATTGTCCGGTGGACTTTCGCGAGGATTTAAAAAACGGTCGTCGTATTCGCGAAGGGATTGAGTTTGATCAACAGGGCAGGCGCCTTGCGTATTACTTTTACCGCGAGCATCCCCACGATGGTGAAACCGACTATCGCCTTGGCGATTACTTAAGGGTGAAAGCCGAGGATGTTATTCATCATTATTGTCCCACACGGCCCGGACAGCGCCGCGGGGCACCGGATGGCACGGCGGGGCTTATCAAGGCGATGACGTTTAATGCTTACGATGATGCGGAGTTGATCCGCAAAGAAAAACGCGCCCCATTCACCGGATTTATGAAGCGGGCTGCGCCTATGTATGACGAGGTGGCGGGGCTGCCCAGAGAGCCACTGACGGGTAATACGGTGGATGAAGAGCCGATTCATATTCAAAGTGGGATGCTTTTACATGGGGAGCCGGGTGATGAACTGACTTTGTTTGATGCCGATGACAATGGCCGAGGCTACTACGACTTTATGAAGTGGCAGTGTTTGAGCTTGGCGCAGTCCTTTGGCATGCCCTATGAGATATTGACCGGGGATTGGAAGGATGTAAATGATCGATTGGTGCGGGTCATTATGCAGCAGTACTACCGCCAAATCTCGATGGTGCAAGACCATGTGTTGGTGTTCCAAATCGCCCGACGGTGCTGGCGCTGGTTTATTGAAAGCGCGGTGTATTCAGGGCGTCTCACTGCCTTGAACTACGCCCACGATCTGCAAGGCTATCTCAAAGCGGATATGCGCCCGCAGAAGTGGCCGTATATTAATCCGACGCAGGATATTCAAGCCAAGAAAGATGCCGCTGAAGCGGATTTATCCTCGATTGACCATGAGGTCAGTGAATCCGGTGGCGATCCAGATAAGTTCGTCCGGGAGAATATGGCACGCATTAAGCGCAAGAGCGAGATCGCCAAGGAGATTGGCCTGACTGACGAAGCGCTCAAACAGGTCGCCAAGATACAGCTTTTACAATCCAACGATTACGATATTTCTCATTCAACGCAGGAAGAATAACCATGCCCAATTGGTTTAAAGTGAATAGCCTTGCTGATGGTGAGGGTGGACGCACGGCAGATGTGTCCATCTACGACCAGATCGGCAAAGATTGGTGGACAGGCGACGGGACAACGGCCCGTGAATTCACCGATGTGATTGAGTCCCTAGGAGACATCAACCAGCTGAATTTATTTATCAACTCCCCAGGTGGCGATGTGCAAGACGGCATATCCATCTACAACTACTTGAAGCGTCATCAAGCCAAAGTGATGGTACATGTGGATGGGATGGCGGCGTCGATTGCCTCCATTATTGCGATGGCGGGGGATGAAGTGATCATGCCCGAGAATACCCAAATGATGATCCACAACCCACTGTCTTGGGCAATGGGAGAAGCCAAGGACTTTCGGCAAGTGGCGAACTTATTGGATAAAGTGAAGGACAATCTTATTACCACCTATGCCGGGTTCACGGGCAAGGGCCGGGATGAGATCTCAGACTTAATGGACGCAGAAACCTATATGAATGCCACAGAAGCGGTGGCCATGGGCTTTGCGACTCAGGCGACACAGACGAGCACGCCCGTGGTGAACTGCTTTGATATGAAAGATATCAAGAGCAAGGTGCAGGCCAAGTTCGATCAGATGAAGAACCGTTCAGACAAAATGGATCAGACAAAGCCTGCGCAGAATAAGCCCCCACAAGATACATCGGCCAGCCCCATCGATATTCTGAATTTATGTGCGGAAAAGGGTTTAGACTTTCTTGCCAAAGGCTTTATCGAACGCAATGCCAGCTTAGCGCAAGTCAAAAACGAACTAAAACAAGCGGCGGATATTCAAGATATCTGCGCCGCAGCCAATCTCAAAGGCGATAGTCAGACGTTGATTGCCAACATGAACGACCCCGCTGAAATGCTGCGCACAGCAGTCACCAATTTAAAGGCCGAACACAGCGCCAATATTGATGGTGGGGAGCCAGCTCAAACATCTTCCGAGAAGGCCAAAGCCACCTGGAGCAACGCGTTTATCCGCACGCAGCGCTAAAACCTAAACACCAACTTTCTTATCTTTCCTTCTTCTTTTAACACAAGGTTTGTTAACCATGACCGTACAATACCAACGCCCGGGTAATGGGCATTATGTGGTGCATGAACTCTCCACCTGGCTGTGCCGTGACCAAGTCACGCTCACGGGTGGCGATTATGACTCCGGCACTGTGCTTGGCAAAGTCACCAGTACCGGCCAGTACACGCAATTTAATCCAACGGCTTCGGATGGGAGTGAAGTCCCGGCAGGTATTCTCTACACCCGCGCCAATGCGACGGATGCGCCAAAGGATGTTGTGATGACCTCAGGTTTAACCGCTGTACATGGCAAATGCTTGGTTTGGCCTGAAACCATCACGGCTGAACAACAACAATCGGCGATGGTGTCGCTTCGCCAACTCAACATCAAATGCGTATAAGAGGAACACCATGGCAGAACTCGTCGATGTTTTAAATTCAGATGCCTTTGCGGTCACCACCATGACCGAGGCGATCAACGAAGTGGAAACGGTACCAGATAGGCTGGAGCGCTTGAACCTGTTTCGCCCCAATCCCATTCGCACCGAAAGCATTATGATAGATGCCCATTCGGAAAAGCTTTCGCTGATCAACACGTCTATTCGTGGTGAAGCACCAGAGGTTAGACAACGGACGTATGGGAATACCCGGAATTTAAGTTCGGTTCGATTGGCTGTTGCTGCGAAAGTGATGGCGTCTGAGCTCGCTTTTATTCGTGCGCTGGGTACCACGGCAGCCATTGAGTCCGTACAAAAGGAATTCGCCCGTCGCTTTAATCAATTGATGGACGATATGCGCACCACCCATGAGCATATGCGTCTTGGAGCATTGCAAGGGAAGTTGATTAATGCCAAAGGCCAACTCGTGTATGACTATTACAAAGAATTTGGGATCGACCCCAACCCGGAGATCTTCTTTGATTTAACCAACCTCATGGATGGCAATTTAAAAGAACTGATCGCCCAGGAGGTTTTGCGTCCCATGCAACGGGCTGCAAAGGGCTGTCGCTTTAATGAGATCCGAGCACTGTGTGGTGATGGGTTTTGGGATAGTCTCATTAAAAATCCAGAAGTGCGCGAGACCTACAAGGTGCAACTGGATGGTCAAACCCTGCGTGAGCCGGGCATTGGCTTTGAGCTGCGCTTCGGTGGGGTGATTTGGGAGAACTATGTGGGCACGGATGATAATAAAACGGTCGCGGTTCAACCGAATGAGGTGTGTTTCTTCCCAGCAGGCGCGCAATCGGATGTGTTTGAGATGGTGCTCTCACCCGGTGAGTCCTTTGGTGATATTGGCGAGGAAGGCCAGAAATTCTATGCGATGCAGTTGATGGATGAAAAGCGGCATCACTTTGTGGATTTGGAACTGTATAGCTACCCACTGTTTTACGCACGCCGCCCGAAAATGCTATTTAAAGGGCAACTTGGCAGCTCTGAAAGCACCGTAGCAATGGATACGGAGAGCCATACGAGTCAGCCGAATGTGGATGAACTCTTGGTCAGAATGAACGAGATGCAAGCCACCATTGCAGCACTGGAAGCCAAGGCGGTGCCGGAGGATGAGTCCACACTGTTGACAGACGACAACATCCCTTTGGTGGATGAGGATGATATCGCCGCCGAAGGGGAGTTGGAGCGCACTGCACCTATCGAGAGTGAAGCGCAAACACCTTCAGCGGCGGGGCACCATACCAGAAAAACCAATCGGCGTAAAAACTAAATGGATATCCATCAAGCATTTGGGCGCATGGACCGCGCCATTGACCGCCATCTCGGGCAGGATATAGAGGTCTCGATCCCTGGGGAGGGTATACGTACCATCCGCGGCACCTTTACCCATGAAACCCAGTGGGTAGAGGTGGGCAACCGTCGGATGAAATCGGCTATCCCGATTTTAAGTGGGTCACTCTCTGCCTGGGGCGAGGTTGCCAAGGATTGGAAACTGACCATTGAAGGCCAAGACTACAGCCCCACAGATTGGCTGCCCGATGGGGTGAGCTATCTAAAAATTCATCTTGCGCCTTATGTAGACCCAAGCAGCGACCCGATCGACATCCCAATCTATGGCACCTGACTATTTCGATATCGACCTTGATGGACTCAAAGCCTTTCAACAACAAATTGGTGCCACGGATGAGGAGTTTATCAAGGCGGCCAATCGGGCCTTACAACGCACCGCAGTCACCTTAAAAGGCATGACAGCCCGAATGGGCAAAAACGCGATGGCGGCGAAAAAGGTCGCAGATGTTCGCAAGCGCTTATCCAAGCTGTATCTGCGACGAGCCAAGGACTTCAACGAACTCAAGCTGTGGTTTGGTCTGAATGATATGTCTGTCAGTCGTCTTCGTGGACGGATGAGCAATCGCGGCAGTGATGCCCGTTTTGTGCCGAAAGGTCGAGCGGTAGATATGCAAGACTATGAAAACTCTTTTGCGGGAACGCTTAGGGGTAAACGCTCGATTTGGCGCAGGCGCAAACGAAGAGATCAAAAACCCAAGGAACAAATGGTGCCGATCCAGGATGGCCTTGAGGTGGATATTGAGGATGAAATTTTGAGTCAGGTGCCTGAGATTTTTGCCCATCACTTCATGACGGATTTAAGGGGGAGGGTCAGTATTCGCCAATAACTGTATTTATATACAGCTATGTAGTTTCACCCATGTCGAAAATATCAATGGCGCTGAAAGCCGCGTTAAATCAGGGGTTACCCCACTTTTATCTCTCTTCTTACCTTACAGGAGATGACCCATTTTGCATGGTCTGGATATACATACAGGTGTTCGTTTAGGCGATTACCAAACCGCTGTGGCCAATTGGCTGACTGGACATAAGTCATACTTAAGCAGCATAAATACTGACGCAAAGTCATTTGATACTCAGTCTAAAGGATTGAACGCATTTTTAGATATTCATGGTTGGCATGACTTTCAGTCAGTCGGGAACGGGCAATATCAAGCGATGTTGCAATGTAGCTTGGTCCTGAGCTGTCCAAGAAGCATTGAACACGCCCAAACCCTGACTTGTGATGCCGCGATGGATTTATGTGTAAGCATTCAAGATAACCACTTTGGACAACCGACAGAGCCACCATCCCATATTCAAGCCTTTGAAGATGCGTTTGATCCGCATATGGACGCCTTTGTGTGTTGGCGTGTGGAATGGCAACAGGTGGTGCAAGTGGGGGTAGACATGTTTGTGGAAAATGGAACACCGCCTGAGCATATCTACTTCTCAGAGTCCCCAAACACAGGCACCGATCACGAAGATGATTACCAACGAATTTAATATCGCAGAGCTAGAGCGCCAGATGCTCAATGTGGTGCGGCTAGGGAAAATCCTTGAAGTGGATCACGCCAAACGAGAAGTCCTCATCAAACTGGGTGAGAACCGCGCCTTAGTCCCATGGCCTTGTGATATTGGGCTCAACTACATCCGCTGGCAGCCGCTTCGGGTGGGGACACAAGTGGTGTTGGTGTGTAGCTGTGGCGATTTAGCCCAGGCGCGGATTGTGGGGATGTTGTACACCAACGATTTACCCCCGCCCAGCACCGATGAACATGTCGATATCCTCCAATTTAATGATGGCTCGATGATGAAATACGACAGCAGCAAATCAGAAATGACGGTGAAGTCTGTTGGCAATCTCACCATCAAGGTCGATGGTGATGTCACCATTGATGCCAGTCAGATCGCGTTGAACGGGGGCGCTGGTGTTGTGACTGGCAAGTGTGTCTGCGCCTATACCGGGAAGCCGCACTCTGATTTCTCCAACACAGTTACCGCAGGAAAATAATATGGCGCTCTCACCAGATTCTTTAAAGTACAGACTAGCGCAGTCCTTGGAAGCCAAAGGGTTTCGCCTGGATAATGAACATTCTCGCACCATGGATTTACTCGAAGCCATCGCCCAATCCGTGGTCGATGAGCTACAACAAAACGCAAAGGTCATTGTCCCGTCGGGCTCTTCCTCAGGCACCTACAAAGTCCAATAAATGCAAAGCTTCGATATTGATACAGGGCAGCCCATCGCCGGGATGGACCACTTGCGCCAATCCATTCGGGATATTTTAACCACCCCAATTGGATCGCGGGTGATGCGGCCGAAATATGGCTCAAGTCTTTTTGAGTTGATTGATGCGCCGATGAATGGGCCGGTACTCTCTCGTGTCGTGGCAGCGACGGCAGAAGCGTTGGACCAATGGGAACCGCGGCTCAAGGTGACGCGCATCACGCCACAGGCGATTTCACCGGGAAAGCTCTCCATTGATATTGAAGGCGTTTACCTGGAAACCGGACGGACGATCACATTTCAAGGCATTCAGATATGAGCTATACACCGATCCAACTGGATCAGCTGCCACCGCCAGATGTGGTGGAAACGTTGGACTATGAGCAAATCGTCAATGCCATGGTCACGCAATTACAGGACAACGCCCCGGAGCTAGATGGCGTCAATGTCTTGTCAGATCCCATTCGTAAGACGATAGAGGTCTTAGCCTATCGTGAATTATTACTCAGGCAACGGATCAACGATGCCGCTCAATCCGTGATGCTGGCCCACGCTAAGGGCAATGACTTAGAAAACTTGGGTGCTTTGTTTGGGGTGGCGCGTCATGAAGGCGAGTTGGATGTAGACTATCGCGCACGCATTCAGCTCTCGCCAGAGGGTTACAGCACCGCAGGCCCGATTGGTGGTTATATCTATCATGCGACATCCGCATCAAGCCGGGTGAAAGACGTGTCGGTGCTGAGTCCTTCGCCTGGGGTGGTGCATGTGTATGTGCTCTCCAATGAAGGCGATGGCACGGTGGATGATGAATTACGACACCTTGTCGAATTGGGACTCAGTGATGAAGATATTCGCCCCTTAACGGATAGGGTAGAAGTGCTTGGCGCCAATATTGTGCAATACAGTGTGCAAGCGACACTGACTCTCCATTCTGGACCGGATGCGGCGATGGTGAAAACCCATGCCATGCGGGCACTATTGGGTTATGTGAACCAGCAACATCGTTTAAACCAAGCGGTGAATCTCTCCGGGGTTTATGCCGCCTTGCACCAGCCGGGTGTGTCTGATGTAGAACTGATTTCGCCAACGGAGAACTTATCGCCCAAGCCCGATACCGCTTATTTTTGCACAGGGGTGGATATTCAATGACATCCTTATTGCCACTCAATCGCACGCCCTTAGAAACCGCATTGGAGTCTACGCAATCCCGAGTGGATCTCCTCTCCGTGCCGATTCGCGTGTTGTGGGATCCCTGGGCCTGTCCTGAGCACTTATTGCCGTGGCTGGCCTGGGCCGTTTCAGTCGAAACCTGGGACAGCCAATGGCCGGCGCAGGTCAAGCGCCAAACCATCGACGCTTCGATTGCCGTGCACATGAAAAAAGGCACCATTGGCGCACTCAAAAAAGGCTTGGCAGCCTTTGGGGTGTCTACCCAGGTGCTGCGCTGGTTTGAATATGGTGGTCAGCCACAAACCGCGAAAGTCAGAGCATTGGCCTCAGATAACTTGGGGCAGGATGGCACAACCTTGCTGACGCCAGCACTTCAGCGCCAACTGCTCGCCATGATTGAACACACCAAGCCTGTCAGCGCCCATATCGATTTTGAATTGGGCGCCAGTGTTACAAATAGCGTCTGCGTTGCCAGTGCGATGCGTACGGATGTGCTCCAGCGGACACAAGCGGATTGTAAAGTCCCTGAAACCCCAAGCTTTGCGCATCTGTCCTTGGCTGTTGCCTGTCCAAAAGTGAAGGAAGTGCAGTATACACAGGCGCCATGCGATGTCCCCATTGCCAACCAAAGCAGCTTATCTTGTGCGATCAGCGGACACAGTTACACCCTTGAATACACCATTTGGGAGTGTCAATGAAACATATTCAACCCATTATTACCCAAGCGGGCCTCAATGCCTCAGTGGGGTTCGATGGCAAGGCCGTCAAGATTGATGTGGCCTATATCGGCATTGGGGATCATGGCTATCAACCCAAACGCACCCATACCGCGCTCTCGAATGAACGTTTGCGCCTGCCGATTGCCGATGCCCTGAAAACCAGCCCAACCCAGTGGCAGGTGGCCGCACTGTTTGATACTGGCCCTGAGTTTCCCGTTCGGGAGGTCGGCGCGTATTTATCCGATGGGACGTTATTGGCCCTGTGGAGCCATCCAGAAGATGTTTTGTATTGGAATACGGAATACAACCACGCCATCCAAGCCTTTTCGCTGGGATTGGAGGCGTTGCCCCCGGATAGTGTCAATGTGATCTCGACGGGCAGTCTCAATCTGTTTTTCGACAGCGAATTTGCTCAGATGGCGGCTGTTCAGATCGGCAATATGACTCGCCACCTCACCGCCTTAATTTCCCAAAACCTCCATTTATAGAGAACCCAAATGGCCTTAAATGACGATATTGTGCGGCTTGCCACCAAAGCCGACACACTCACGCAGACGGTGGAAGACACCATTGTGGATATCAATGGTGCCGTTCAAAACGCACGTACCGAGATGGATACCTTTATCCAGACGGCGCGCAGTGAATATATTCGATTTACCCACTATGTTGCCTTGCCGGAGAAAGTCTTTATTCCGGCTTTAGGCTTATCCGATAATGAAATTGCCCAGTACACCTACGATATGCCCGCGGATTACACGCCCGCGAAAAGCGATGGGACCGTGTGTTTTGCCGATATTGTGGAGTTTGCCAATGGGTTTAACCAAGTGCCGTTGCCTGAGGGCATGCACGCCTATCTGAATCTGTTGGTGAATGTGTCAGGCAGTGTAGCCGCCACCATGCATACCAAGGTGCACATGCTGCGCTTGAATACGGCCCAAGGGGCTTATCACCCGCATGATTCCATTACAGAGCCGTTTTTACTCCTGGGCGAGGATGATAACCCCATGCACGATATTTCTGGCCGGGATTGGGGTGATAAATATCAGGACCGAAACCAAATGAAGATCACGAACTTCTATTGGCGAAACTATCTATCGTGGACCACGCTGCGCGTCTTGAATTTAGGCAAGCGTGACTTGGAGATCTTCGGGGTTGGGGTGGAGGTGCGCCAATGAAAATCATCAAAAACCAAGAAATTATTTACTCGGGCCGTCCACTGCGCACCCATGAGCTGAAGATTTACGGCAGCCCACAAAGTTACACCCTCCAGTATGAACAGTCGGAGGTCTTGCAACTGAGGCGTGCCGCTTATGAGGCTGAGTCAGACCCGCTGTTTATGGAATGGCAGTATGACCAAACGGACGCCAAGAAACAGGCATGGCAAAGCGCTGTGGCTGCCATCAAAGCCCGTTATCCAATCGAAGGAGAATAACCATGGCAGACCAATATTTACATGGGGCGGAGATTGTTGAAGTCGATAGCGGTGTGCGTGCTATTCAAACCGTCAAAACCTCCATTATCGGCTTGGTGGGGACCGCACCAGATGCGGACGATGATGTGTTTCCAACGGATTTTCCGATTGTGGTCAGCCCCAATACCGACCTAACCAAGTTAGGCGAGACAGGCACGTTAGCGCAATCCCTCTCAGGCATTTTCGACCAAATTGGTGCAGTCGTCGTGATGGTGCGGGTGGCAACCGATGACAATGATGCCACCACGATCGCCAATGTCGCGGGCAGCAATGCCAATAACGTGTACACGGGTGTTTATGCACTCTTAGGTGCAGAATCTCAAGTCGGGCTGAAGCCCCGTATTCTCATTGCCCCTGGCTTTAGTCACCAACCGACGGTGTTGGCGAACCTGGGCACCATTGCCAATCGGATGCGGGCCATGGCGTATGTGGATGGGCCAAATGAAACCGACGCCAAAGCGATTGAACTGGCCAAATCCGCAGGTAAACGGGTCTACATGTGCGACCCTTGGCTGATGGTGGGCAATCGGATGGAGCCGCCATCGGCACGATTGGCGGGGGTTCGGGCAAGAGTCGATAACGAACTTGGCTTTCATGTGCCGATTTCCAATCAGGTGATCAACGGTATTACAGGCACAAGTCAACCCGTGGATTTCACCTTTGGGGATAAGAACTGCCGCGCGAATATTCTCAATGAAAACCATATCGGCACCATCACCCATCAAGGTGGGTTTCGTGCGTGGGGGACGCGGGTGTGTGGCACGTCGGACCCGAAATGGGCGTTTGAGAATGTGGTGCGCTCGTCTGATGTGATGCATGATTCACTTCTGCGCGCCCACCTATGGGCAGTGGATCGGAATATCACCAAAGCCTATCTCGATGAAGTCCCCGCCGGGGTGAATGCGTACCTGCGCCACTTGGTGAGCATTGGTGCAATATTGGGCGGGACGTGTGAAGCGGATGCATCGCTCAATACGCCTGAGAACATTGCCCAGGGCAAGGTCTTTTTCAATTTCAAATACACCCCGGCTTATTGTGCGGAGCATATTACGTTTCGCTCGCACCTGACCCACGAATTTATTCAGGAGGCTTTATCATGAGCAGTTTTCCTCAAACCTTGTACGGTATGGAATTGTTCGTCGATGGTTTTGCCCACGGCGGCACCATTGAAAAAATGCAGCTGCCGAAGCTAAAAATGAAAACGGAAGAATATCGCGGGGGCGGGATGAATGCCCCTGTGGAGGTTGAAATGGGGATGGAGTCCCTGAATTGTCGATTTACCTTAAATGCTTACCGAAAAGAGCTGTTTGGACTCTTGGGACTGGTGCCCGGTAATGAAGTCAATGTGACCTGTCGGGGCTACTTCAAAGAAGGTCAGCAGGAAAAGAAAGCGATGGTGGTCTTGCACGGGTCTTGGAAAGAGCTGGATTTTGGGGAGTGGGCGCCAGGAACCAAACCACCCCTGGTGATTGAGATGAGTCCCACGTTTTATGCGCTGACCCTCGATAATATCCCGGTGATCACGATTGATATCGTCAACGATATCCGCATGATCGGCGGTGTGGATCAGCTTGCAGGGATGCGCGCCGCATTAGGACGATAGCGCAATGAAATATCAGGTCTCACGCCCATTTCAAATCAAGGGCAGGCACTATGCGGTATCTGAAACCATAGAACTGCCCCCATCCGATGCCCAGTTTTTAGCGGCGTCGGGCAACATTCAACCGCAACAAGAAAAGAGAAAGTCCCATGAAAACAAACGAACTCACACTCCAAGATCCGATTGAGCGTCATGGCGAGAGCATTGCAGTGCTCACATTTCGGGTGCCGACGGTGCGCGACCTGGAATTGGTGGATGACATTGAGTCCACATTAAAGCGCACGATCCATATTATGGCGAATGTCTGTCAGTGGACCCCGGATGAAGTGTCGGCATTATCCATTCGTGACTATAAAGCGTTCGAAGCTGCATTATTCGATTTTTTGGAATAAGGGCGAAAGACCTACGCCCCGCCATAGCGACGATGGCGGCCACGCTGCATTTCTCATTGACTGAAATCGAGTCCATGTCCATCCCGAAATTCATGGACTATCTCAACATCACCAACCAAATGAATCGACCGCCTGATGCCTGACCAACAAAAAATCAGCCTCTCCGCCCGTCTGGGGTTAGAGGATAAATTCTCTCAGCCTGCGAAGACGATTGGGGCGAGTGCAAGTAAACTCGCGTCCAAATTGGAAGTACACCAATCCAAAATGGAACGGTTTTCCAAGTTGGGACAGCAAACACAAAGCTTGTCCCAGCTGGAAACCAAGTTGGGCAGCCTGGGTCAGTCGTTTGATAAAAGCGCTGCAAAAACAGCCAAGGCCGGGCGGGCGTATCATGCGGCAAAGGTCACGCAAAATCAATTGGTTGAATCGGTGACTGTGTCACGCAAAGAAGTGGCGCAGTTAAACACGACCATTGGTCAGCAAAAAACGCTGATTGCCGAGCTTCAGAAAAAGAAGACCGGGCATAAAAAAACGGATAAGGAGATTGTTGAGCGCATCAAGAAGGAGCGGGAACAGTTAAAGCTTCTCAATGAGCAACACCGCAAAGCCAAAAAGGTTTTAGCGGAGCGAAGCGCCCAGGAGAAAAAGGCGGCTGCGGATGTTCGCGATTTAGGCCAGCAGTTTGAAAAAACCAAAGCCCAGTCGGATAAGCTGAAAAACGCGCATCAATCCCACAAACAAAAAGCCAGTGCGCTGCGTCATGAACTACGCCAAGCCGGAGTCGATACAAGACTGTTAGCGACAGAGCAAAACCGCTTGGCTGCATCTTTGGAGAAAAGCCAGCAACGGATGGCGAGTTATGCGGCCCATGAGCGCAACATCCGTCAATCACGTCGGAACTTTGATCGTCGCCTGCAACAAGCGGGCAATTTAGCGCTGATTGGGCAGGGGATGCAAAGCATTGGTCATCGTACTTTAGGGATGGCGCGTTCCCCTTTGGATGAAATGCGCCAAGTGGAAAAAGGCAAAGGCGCACTGCAATCGCTGGGGATGACAGACACGCAAAGCACCATTAATGAAGGTCGCCGTATTCAGAATCGTTATGCCGGGATGAAGGCGGCGGATATTGTCACGGCGGCTTACGATATCAAATCGGGGATTTCATCATTGACCGATAAAGGGGTGGCGGAGTGGGCAGGGCTTGCTGCGATGACCGCCAAAGCCACCAAGGCAGAAGTAGGACAAATGACCAGTTTGTTTGCAGCTGGGTATGGCACCTTTAAAGACACGCTCTACAAACAGAAAACCGATGATGAATTCGGGGCCTTGTTCTCGGCGGGTCTTGCTAAGTCTGTGCAGCAGTTTCGGACTGATGGTGCCCAAATGCAGCAAGGCTTTCAGTCGATGGGTGCAGGATTGGCGGTGGCGAATGTTCCACTATCTGAACAATTTACCGCATTGGGGATGCTCCAACGCACCGATGTGGCGGGCTCTTCGGGGACGGTCATGGCATCGCTGGAGCGCAATGCCGCCAAGGCCCAAGAGAACTACCAAAAACAAGGCGCTGACGTTCAGATACTCAACGCCCAGGGCAATCTCAATTCACTGCCACAACTCCTTTCTGAGCTACAACAGCATTACGGCCAGCGATACACCTCAAAAATCGGGGCAGATATCCAAAAGGCGTTTGGCTCAGAAGAAGCGGTGAAGTTCTTTAAAGCCTTGTGGGGCCAGCAAGACGTCTTTCGGGAAAACCAAAGCGCTGTGTCGGATGCGATGAAGCAAGGCAAGCAGTTCACCCAAAGCATGGCGCGGCTGATGGACCGAAATATGGATGCCAAGCTATCTGTGATGCAACAACGCTGGGATGGGGTGAAAGAGCGGATCGGTTATGCGCTCATTCCTACCTTAGAGCGTCTGATGCCAAGTATTGAATCGCTGACCGGATGGCTCACGCGGACCATCGAGAAAAACCAAGGGCTGACCAGCACACTCTTACAAGGTGTTGGTGTGGTGGGTTTGGTCGCTTCCGTGGCAGCGCCTGCGGTGATCGCAGTATCCTCGTTGACCATGGCGATTGCGGCACTGTCTTATATGGCAGACCGCACCAAAGGGAAGCTGGCCATGTCTGCCTTGTCGGATGAAATGGACGGTGGCAAAGGAAGAAAGGGAAAGCGCGGACGTTTTAGGTTCTCCAAAGGCAAAGCGCTCGGTGCCATTGGCACTGTTGCGGGTGTCGCAGCCATTGGCAGTACGCTCTTTGATGGAGAACTCTCCGGCAAAGAAAAAGCGGCCAATATCGCTGAAGATACAGGCGCGATCGGTGGTGCACTGGCAGGCGGAAAACTCGGCGCGGTGGCAGGGACTGCGGTCATGCCTGGACTTGGCTCAGGGATTGGCGCGTTGATCGGCGGTATTGTTGGCGCACTCTCCGGTGGCGCCCTGGGTGGCTTGATCGGAGATGCGATCAAGGGCGAGCCTGAACCCACACCTGAGGTCCAAGCCATTCAAAAAGAGTTGAATACGACGGCTCAAACGCTGAACCAACAGCACAAGACAACACAGCACATCAACGTGAACATCGACAGCCAACCTGTGGTGAATATCGCGAAACAGGACTTCGATAAAGACACATTGATTGAAGACATTCTTGAAGCAAGTGCCAATCGCCAGCGTTTGCAACTGAGGGAGGCGCTCGCCGATGTCGGATAAAACCGTGATGATGACCTTGGGCCAGTTTGAGTTTTCCATTGCAACCGCGGCCTATAAATCCCTCAAAAGAACCACGGAATATCGCTGGGCCGAACAAGCGCGGTTTGGCATGCATCCGATGGTGCAATATGTGGGGCCGGGCAAGGATGAAATCCAGTTAGAGGGCGTCATTTATCCCCATTACTGGGGCGGTCTGAAACAAATCGAGACCATGCGCCAACAGGCCAATCATGGCAAAGGACTCCTGCTCACCGATGGCTTAGGCACGGTTCACGGTAATTGGGTGATCACCAAAATTGAAGCCAAACAGGGTGAGTTCTTACGCCAAGGCCAAGCCCGAAAAATTGAATTCGCGCTCACCCTTCGTTTTATGGAGCATGCATGATGCACTACATCACCAAAGCAGGCGAACGCCTGGATACCATTTGCTATCAAGTCTATGGCTCCAGCCATAAAACCGTTGAGCAAGTGTTAGCGGTCAATGCAGGATTGGCGCAATACGGCCCAATTCTCCCCGCAGGCGTCACCCTTGAACTGCCTGCGTTATCCAAACCGCACCAAGTCGAACACCTCATCAACCTGTGGTCCTAAATGAAACCAACGTTCCAAATCACGGCCAATAACCAGGATATCACCCAAGCAATCAAAGAAAGGCTGCTTCGGTTACGTCTCCTTGATAACACCGGATTGCAGAGTGACTCCCTCGCCATTCATTTGGATAACAAAGGATATGCCATCCAAATCCCACCGACAGGGGCAGAACTCAAAGTCGCCATCGGCTATGAAGAAACCAGCCTTGTGAACAAAGGAACCTTTATCGTGGATGAAGTGGAACTGACAGGCCCGCCGGATACCCTCATTATTCGGGCGAAAGCGGCGGATATGAAACAGCGCCTTAAGTCCCAACAAACCAAAAGTCATCGACAGAAGACCCTCAAGGATATCACCGAGCAAATCGCCACCGACCACGGTCTTATCCCAAAAGTATTCGATGAACTGGGTAACATCATCGTGGTAAGTGCAGAGCAGACCCAAGAATCAGATTTGCATTTTCTCACGCGATTATCCAAAGAATTTGATGCCATCGCAAAACCCGTCAATGGCTATCTGGTGCTTGCGCCAAAAGGCCAAGCGAAAAGTCAATCCGGTCAAGCAATTGCTCAAACCACCATCACCAAAACTGACCTCATCAACTACCGAATGACCCAGGCAGAGCGGGGTAAATACAAAAGCGTCTTGGCCCATTGGGACAATACTCAAACTGGTGAACGGGAGTCCGTGAAAGTCGGGCAGGGCGAACCCACCAAAACACTGCGTAAAACTTACGCCACACCAACCGAAGCCACGCAAGCGGCAACAGCTGAGCTGAAAGCACTGACGCGCGGTAAATTACACGGTAGTTTGACTTTAATAGGCAATCCCAAATTGGTGGCTGAAGGTGTCTTGAACATTGAAGGCGTGACGGGCTTTGTGAATGGAAAATATATCGTGAAGCGAGTGGAGCATGAAATCAGCGGGAGTGGGTATCGGTGTCGGGTGGATGTAGAGTTGGGGAAAGCTACCAGCTAGGCTGGTAGCTTATAAGTGACTCATAGCTCAATTATCAGCTTCATCCAAGCTTAACTTCGCAAGACTCTATGTTTTCAGGCCAAAACCCATCAAAGCTATATATTTCTAAAGTATTAATTCTTCCTTTTGAGATAAAAAGAATAACACCAGCAAACATATCTATACCGTTTATTTTAAGGGTTAAATCGCCAAATTGGGTATCCTCATCAAATAGGCTGTAACCTTCTGGAGTTAAATCGTAATGAAAGAACACGCCAGAAGGTGATTTATCTATTTGTATCTTTTGGATACACTGATGTTGTTGCTTTAAAAGTTGAAGATGTGTTACATCACTTTCAACTAGTTTATTAAAAACAAGTGCTTCAAGCTCAGTCAAAGAAATCATGGTATAAAGGCGGTTCCTATTTTAACTTTACCGTCCACAACAGCCCCTCGTATCGTTATCTTGAACCCATCAATATCTACTTCAAGTTCGACAGGACCATTGGAGCGCCCTTTAGTGGCATTCCTAAAGGCGTCTTCCATTTTATCAAGAGCGTTGTCTCTATTGCCACATGCTTTTAAATAATCATCTAACTTATGAGCTTTCTTATCAAAAATATGTTTCATTTTATTGAGCCTAGCAAGTGCATTTCTTATCATTGCTTTTTGAGCAGGGTTTAGCAGCATAGTTTCATATAATGTCTGTAGGCTGCTCATATCCCCTCTTGCTATCAACGCTTTTATTTTGGTGTCGAAAGTTGTACTCAATCCCAGAATATCTGAACTGATAACCGGATTCCCGCTCACATAAGCAAACGTATTCAGACCACCGTTCAAGCCAATCGGGTCGCTGGTAATGTAACGGCCTGTGCTTGGGTCGTAGTAGCGGAAGTAGTTGTAGTAGTTGCCTGTTTCGCTATCGAGGTATTGACCTGGGAAGCGGATGTTCAGGACGAATTGGTTTCCATCACCGTCTACATCGCTGTTCGCATCACCGAGACCAAACCCAAGCTAGTCGCTGAAGGTGTATTGAACATCGAAGGCGTGACGGGATTTGTAGATGGTGAATATATCGTGAAGCGGGTGGAGCATGAGATCAGCGGGAGTGGGTATCGGTGTCGGGTGGATGTTGAGATTTTAACAAAATAGTTACTTTTAAGCCTCTCAACCCCTTTTTAATATAAGCCTGCCAAAACCCAAACTTTAAAAAAGTTCCCTCCAATTGAAAAAATATTTTCACGTAACTGCACGTCACACAAGAAAATTCCGATATCAGGCTCAAAAAAGGCGGTTCTGACCTGTTTAAAAAACAATCTCACTTGCGTATAATCCACGACTTTTGTCGTATTAACCATCGATATAAAGGTCGTTGTCCGTGGGTAAATTTAAGCCATTTACATCCTGTGTCACCCTCATGTTTGGGGTGCTTTGTTTTTTTTCTACTTCGTATACATTTGCGTCAAACTCAGACACTCTTGAATATGTAATTGATTCACTTGAGCCTATTCATCACTATGTGATGGATGATTTTAAAGGAGAATATCATAAAAAGAGAAGGCTTCCTGATAGGGTCGGTGGGGCAACAGGTAGGAATATATCCTTACGATATGCGCAGAATGGGTTAAAACCGATAAGTGAAAAAGATATTATTGAAGTAAATGACAATATTTCTAAGAAAGCCTTTGTTACTACTCAACCGGGCTCATTATCGATCAACTATGGAGAATTACCAGCTAGTGAGATTTCCAATGGGTTTACTTGGGTCGTATGGTCTGACGGCTTTAGTCAAGAAGATTTGGATAAGTATTATACAAAAGAAGATCTTTTCAGACTTAATAAAAATTTAACTTCTTTGGCATTGGAAACTTTTAAGGCTTGGAATGGAAACGCAAGAATTAGCAACTTTCTTAGGTTTCAGCATAACCCTTTTAAGGGGGTAAGTAGAGCCTTACTAAATGTATATGTTGATGGAGAAGATAACAGACTTGGAAAGTCTGAAAAGGTCAGTAATCGAAAGATGATGATCATTCGCAGTGACAATGAAAAAATGACACTCCAGTTAGACCTTGATCAAATTGTTTCTCTTAATCAAACACCTAAAATCATTGATAGAGATAGGTTCGTTGGTAATTTTTCTCGCGGAAGATTGCAACGAATAGTTATGTTTGACCGTCCGTTGTCAGAAGAAGAAATAAAGTCTTTATATTTGGCTTATATGGATCCAGATCAAATAGAAGTTAAGCCACTTGATTTAAATCACCCTGAACTCCCCAGTTTATCCGACCTTGAAAACACTGAATTATTGTTCGTAAATGAAGAAAATGGCCAACTATTTGTTCCTGGAGTAGATCCTAATTTGTGGGTATATGCCCGAGCTATATGTGGATTTTTATCGCCAAGAAAAATAGGTCTTTCAAAAATTTCTAATAAATATAAAAAACCTTTTCTGGCAAATGCAGCGGATCTCAACAAACAGCGATTAGAAAAATGTATAAGTAAAAACAAATCTCTTCAAGGTAAAGCCTTGGATGAAATCATTCCTACTGATGCTGATGCGACTGCTGATAATTACAATTCTCTAGAAGCCACCCAAGGTCAATTCCGTGTCAATGAGATGGGGCAGGCTACTTATTCTATCCCGTTTTCACTGCCGGATGGCATTGCAGGTGTGAAACCACAACTAGGCCTCTCTTACTCTTCATCTGGTGGTGCTGGTACTGCGGGTTGGGGTTGGAATGTCACGGGATTAAGTGCGATCACGCGTTGTGGTTCTGATTTTACACGCGATGGTTTCCAACGTGGTGTCATGATGGATGATAAAGACCACTACTGTCTTGATGGTCAGCGCCTTATCGACACTGGTAAAGGCTATTATGAGAAAGAAGTCACGGACTATTCTCGTATCTATAAAGTGGGTAATGGCTTTCGGGTTGAAACCAAAGCCAAAGAGACGCGTTATTATGGGAATACGCAAACACCATATCCGCATGCCTACCCACGTGCAAACTATCTCTCTTCCTATGCACTACAAGGCTTCACGGATCCATTCGGCAATTATGTCACCTTTCAATATTCAAGCGTAGGCGGGTCGTCACAAATTAAAACCATCGAATATGGTGGTAACTACAAGCAAGGTGTTGCGCCAAACATCAAAGTGACATATCACTATATGGCGCGCAAGAAACAATCTCACGGTTATCGCTTTGGAAAGCGCGTTTCATCCACCCGGGTCTTAGAAAACGTGAAAATCGAAAAAGACGGTGCGCCATACCGCTTTTACGAAATCAAGTTTCGATCGAGTTTTGCGGATAAAAATGTTGTTTACACGGTTCGCGAATGTATCAACAAGAATTACCAATGCCGCTTGCCCGTGAAGTTTGATATGACCCCCAAAAAAAGTGCCGGGTTGAAAAGTCAAGTCCGTGAACTTGGCAGCTTCGATGCCAAAAAATACAGTTATTTAGAATATGATTTGAATGGCGACCACCAACTGGATGGGATTGAGATCCCACATCGGTCTGGATACACCTATTTTATCGATAGCAAAAATGGCAATCAACGGACACGACTTGCTTATATCGAAAAATCAGACACGATACAGTTTTTGGATGCAAACCTCGATGGTACCATGGATATCCTTTACCAAGGGCGCGGGAAGCAATGGTACCTGGCCAAATATGAGCCGAATATCGATATCGAATCACAATGCAACAACCCTGATCCATGGACCAAGTTGCAGTGTAATGATGTTGCGATTGAATATGCATTTCACTCTACAAAGCAGCCGATCCCGGTGAATGAACACTTCAAAAAAGATCGTATTGCCATGCTTGATGTAGAAGGGGATGGTGATCTGGATCTGGTCTATATCCATGGTGACCATGAGCTCAGGGCTTATCTAAACCATCAAGGTCGTTTTTCTTCATCCAGTAAGACGATTGCAAGCAACCTAGAGAATGTCAAAAAAATTGTCAAACTCTCCCCATCCGGCGGTGATATCAATGGCGATGGGATCAGTGATATTGCTTTAAGTGTCGAAACCTATCGCAAGGTCTCCGGTGTTCAATGGGTAGTCCCCGAAGATGCCAACCCTGATATCTCAGCCGCTGGTTCAACGATGAAGGTGTGTACAAAGGGTGTTTCCAATAATCGTATCAGCATCCCAGGCACATGTAAGACCTTTGATGTCGGGATTTATCTTGGCAAAGTGTGTTACCGGGTGAAGACGGGTCGAGACAGTTATGGTCAAGCCTGTACGAACAATGTTCGCTCTGGGGATAAAATACAGGATTGTTACTTCTACAAAGGCGGTCGTATTTGTGATGAAGAATTCTCCTATGAATCCGGTGTTATTCCACCAAAGCCAGGCGTTCAGTCAACAAGGCCGAACCAAGATGTGACGATCAAAAAAGGCAGCCGCCGACTCAATGCTCAGTTGATCGTCTTAGTCAAAGATGGAAAAGATCATTACAAACAGTATGGGTTAGATGCCTTCCCGACCTCAGGGGATGTGTATTTTGAGGATATCAATAGTGATGGGTTATCGGATGTTGTTTATCAACTCAAGAAGAACTCATTAAGTTACCAATTAAGCAAAGGAAATGGGGCATTTGGGTCTCGCTATTCATTAAGAGCAATAAAAAAAGGCGAAGAAATTCTTGACGCTATTTTTGCTGATTTTGATCTCGACGGTAAAAAAGAACTCATTCTGAATATCAAGAAGACAACCTCGGTACGGAGTGGCCCGGGTCACGACCCTTACAGTATTATCGATCACTTTCGATATGTCACGCATTCAGAAATTGTTGAAAGGGCTGGTTCTCATGATCGATTGAAGTTATCGAATGAGAAAAAAGTTTACAACAATGACCGGGCAGATCGCTTCTATTTATCTGTGCAGTTGATCGATACAAATCATGATGGTTTACCGGAATTAAGCATTCAAGATGCCCATACAGGGAAACGTTTGATCTTGGATAACCGAGCGCAACAGGTGTCAACGACACCGAAATTGAAAACAATCACCACAGGTTATTCATGGCAAAAAGGGGTGAACTTAAAGACCCATATCACGTATTTACCGATGACAGATCCTGCGGTTTATCGTCGAAAAATTGCTTTTAGGAATATCGATGGTTCATACCGGATTGATCCGGATCTGTTGAGCCCTTATAGCGCTTCTTATCTGGTTGCCTCAGTGAGTTCCAAAACCGAGGATATGGTGTTAGGAAAAGCGGTTGAGGATAAGGTGTCTTATCGGTACGAAGGGATGCAGATCCATCGCCAGGGCCTTGGCAATCTAGGTTTTGCGAAAATTACATCGACAGATCACCGTCAAAATATCCGGACAACAACAGAATATTCTCAAGCCCGGTATACCCAGGGGATGCCGATGCGGACCACGCAAAAGCGAGGTCACACGATAGTGAAGCAAGGCCAGAATGCCTACCAGGTGAAATCACTGGGCCGTGGTATTCATCAGGTATTTTTGGATAAGTCAGAAGAAGAAGGGAGCTCCATTGACTCTCAAGGTCAAATCCATCGTCTAGGGAAACGTATCATTGAGAATGTGGTTGATAAAGACGGGAATACGGTTCGTACTGCGGAGATCACCCTAGACCAAAGCGGTGAGACGGTTCATGAGACCCGCACCACACATACCTATGGTGATACGGCAGAAGCACAGCGTTATGGTCGGTTATCTGACTCGAAAGTGACCAAAACACAAAAAGCACATACGGTGGCAGGTGTGGCTCAACCAGCCAGTACCATCACCCGGAAAACCGCGTTTACCTATTACGCATCGGGGGATAAGAAAGGGATGTTGAAGTCTGAGACCCAAGAGCCAGGCACGGATAAAGAAGAAACCCTGACCTATGACTACGATGTTTATGGGAATAAGGTGTATACGTCTACCCAAAATGCTGAGAGTACCAAAACAACGCGTGCTGAATTTAGCAACAATGGGCGTTATCTATCCTGGACGCAGGACTTATTAGGCCATAAAACCTATCACTTCTACAACGGACGCTCCGCGGATGAGATGTCAGGGCCGATTTACAGCAAGTCTGTGGTGACCCCAGCGAAGCTGATCACCACCACGTATTTTAGTAACTACGGGCTGGAGATCAGAACTGTCTATCCAGATGGCACAGAGAAGCGCACGACGAAGCAGTACTGTGCTACGAATTGCTGGGGTAAAGCGCTGTTTAAGGTGACAGAGTCAAAAACGGGTGCCGCGGATAATGTCGCTTATCTTGACCGACATGGTCGAACAGTGATGACTGAGACGACGTTGTTCGATGGCACCATCACCCGCCAGCATACCCAATATGATGCAGACAGCCGTGTAGTGTACCAATACCAACCTTCGCGCAATGGTTTGAGTTCAATTTGGACCAAAAACCATTACGACTCACAAGGCCGTGTGATCAAGCAAGAACACAGCAACGGTGCTATCAAGCAATTCGGTTACTACGGCTATATCACGGAAGTCTCAGCACTGGGCCAAACCCAGTCTGAGCATATCTATGTCCAGAATGTCAAAAGTGCCCTCGGTCATACGATTGCGACGTTTGCCCCGACGACTTCATCAAAAGGTCGTTCACTGGGCACAGTCGCTTCACGTGCTCGTGTGACCAAGCGGTATGATGCCTATGGTCAGTTATTAGATGCAACGACCTACGCCAAAAATGCAGAAGGCACGATGAAGTCCTCTGTGGTGTCGGTGACGTATGACAACTATGGTCGTAAGCTCACCACAACAGACCCAGAGAAGGGCACTTGGACGTATACCTATGATGCATCCGGGATGCTGAAAACCCAGACCGATGCCAATGGAAATGTCAAAACCCTGACTTATGACCCATACGGTCGTTTGGTTCAAAGCACCATTCCAAATTGGGAAGGGAAAACCATCCTCACGTGTCAACGTTACGAAGATAGCCAAACACCTTGGGTTGGCTCTGTTGTTGAAGAGTCTATCAGTGAAGTAGAGGCAGGCAAGACGTGTGCGGATATCAAAAAGTCAGATGCTTATGAGCATAGAGCGTATCAATTCGACCACTTCGGCCGTGCAACACAAACGACCACGACTTTGGATAAGACGAAAGCGTTTATTACGGGCGTGACTTATGATGAGTTTGGCCGTGTTGCGACGCAGATTTATCCTAATGGATTCACGGTTCGCAATGAATACGCGGACAATGGTCAGCTTAAATCGATTTACAATGCCCAAAGTGGTGAGTTGTACCAGCGTGTTGATGCTGTCGATGCCTTAGGGCGTGTCACCAAAGAGACCGTCCTTGGTGGGGTCACACGAAGTAAAGACTTTGATGCCCAGCGCGGTTGGGTGAAGGACATTCGAATTAGCTCGAATGCTCATGGTGATGTATACCATGTCCGCTATGAGCATTACGAAAACGGCAGTACAAAAACCCGTTCCAGCGAGTACTTCGATAATACAGGTGCGAGTGATAACACCACACCATTCTTATCCGTCGAAGAAAACTTCACCTTTGATAAACCATTCGACCGTCTGACGAAAAGAACGGTGAACTTCAAGACGGATATCTTGAACTTGGGTGATGCAGTCGCGCAAGCACAGGAATTCCGTTACGACGGCTTTGGGAATATGACCTCTATGACGGGGGCGGGAGAGTACGTATACGATAGCGACAAACCCCACCGTTTAGCATTTATTCGCAAGGAACAAGACCCGACGAAGCTGAGAAGGTTTTACTATGACGCGTCAGGTAATATTAGCTGGCAGTCAGGTGAAGGCGAAAAGCACTTCTATTACAGCACGCGCCACAAGCTCAGACACTTGATTGCGAATGGCGTGAATTCGATGTTCCGTTATGGTTTGGGCAACAGTCGTTACTACCGAAGAGATATCTTCAGTGACCATGGTGGCGTGTATGGCAGCCAAACCACTTATTATGTGGGTAAATCTTATGAGAAAGTTTGGGCAACCGGACTGAAGGACAAAACAGGAAAGACCCTGCCTGATTTAGGTTGGGAAACCTACTATGTCGGCTCGATTGCCATCAAGAAATTCGCAGATGGTCGTGATGATACTATCCGAGTGATGCACAGTGATGCGCTTGGCTCTACGACAGCAGTCACGGATGAAAACGGGATTATGGTATCACAAAGCCTGTTTGACCCATTTGGCAAACGCCAGGATGTGATTGCGTCATCCAGTAAAATCGACCAATACCAACCGATGGAAGAGAACCGTGGCTTTACTGGCCATGAGGAAATCAATCGCACGGGTATCATTCATATGAATGGTCGGATTTACGATATGGATGTTGGACGCTTTATGCAGGCTGATCCGTTCATTCAATATCCGAGTGATACGCAAGGTTATAACCGCTATGCGTATGTACAAAATAACCCGCTGAAATTTACGGATCCAAGTGGTTTCTTTATAAAAACAATTGTCAAAAAAGTTAAAAAGTATTGGAGGCAAATAGTTTCTATAGCAGCCCTACCTGTTTTTGGTCCTGTGCTTGGGGGAATGTTAGCAGGTTATTTGAGTACAGGATCATTAAAAGGGGCTATTATAGGAGGTTTTACGGGGGCGCTTGGTTCTACATTTGGAGGACTCAACGGGTTAACGGGCTTTTTATCTAATGGCGTAGTGGGGGGTATGTCAAATAAGCTTATGGGTGGTAAATTTGGGCATGGTTTCTGGTCAGCAGGAATTGGAAATACTCTTGGTGGCAGTATAAAAGGATTAAAATCAGCAACGGGAAGAATAGTTGCTAAAGCAGTCACAGGTGGAACCATATCAGAGCTTACTGGTGGGAAGTTCGCCAACGGTGCTTGGAGCGCTGCTTTTTCTGCTTCATTAGCTGAAATGGGAGACAGACACTCAGAAATAAAAGCCGATCCAGAAGATGTTCAATATGCAGAATTATCTAACTCGGTTTATGATGAAAACCTTAAAAAAGGAAGCATTGTAGGTGATTATACAGTTGACGACATTTTCACTGATGACAATGGTTTAAAAGCTGCTTTGTTTATTGGTGGTGATGACTCGTATGTTTTAGCTTTTGCTGGAACTAGTCCGACTTCTTGGGCAAATTGGAAATCAAATCTTTTACAGGCTTTTGGTTTTAGTAGTCCACAACATAGGTCTGCTCTTGGCTTAGCAGAAAAATATTATGCCAAAACCAATGGAAATATACATTTTACAGGGCACTCATTAGGAGGAGGTATAGCAGCCGCAGCAGCAATAATTACGGGTGGTAACGCTACAGTGTTTAATGCTGCTGGAGTCCATAACAACACAATAAGAGATTATAAACGTAGCAATGGTTCTGTAAAATATTACTATAGTTCACATGATTTATTGAGACTTGGCAACAACTTAACGCCTTCTAGCGTACCTGGAAAAAGATATAATCTTGGCTCTGCAGGTGCGCATGGTATGGGGGATATTTGTCAAACAATGGGAGCAAAGTGTGCTCCACTTTAGTCAGACTCTATCCAAGAAGAAATGGATGCTTCTATATCGAGTAAATAAAAGAGGTAATGTATTTATGATAAAGATGAAATTAATTGTATTTATTGCGAGTAGTCTAATAGGCTGCTCTTCTAATAATTTCTTCATGGATATGAGTAAATCTCAGGATAAGTTTAATCAACATCAATCTAATAAAATTTTGGCTTTTATGGATATAGAAACGATGTTTCCTGAACCTAAGCTCAGATCTTTAGCTGATGCAGCGGCGAGGGGTAAGATTCAAAGAGTAAATGAGCTCGTGAAGAGTGGCGTTGATGTGAATGCTCGTGGGCATCGTAATGCTACAGCTTTGTTTTGGGCGATGAAAAACGAAAGTGGCTTTAAAGCGCTTCTAAAGTTAGGAGCAGATCCAAATGTAGTGTTTGATGACGGGGGGTCGGTTATACATTGGGCCGCGAGAATGGAAGATGCCACCTTATTAGAATTGGCCCTTCAAAATGGAGGAAACCCCAATCTCAAAGCAGGTATGCTTGAAGGCCCTCCATTAAGTGAAACGATTCACTTGGATATTCGGTTAGGGATTCCGGAATCTTTTAAAGTGTTGATAAAGCATCATGCTGATCTTAACCAAAAAGATAAACTTGGTAGCACACCTTTGATAACTGCAGCTCATCTAGCAAGGTTTGATATCGTATATGAATTATTGAAAAGAGGTGCTGACCCAAGTATTTTGGAGCTTAAGAAGATAATGAAACGAAAAGAGAAGCTACTTTTACCAAATAGCCAGAGTGTAATTTGGTTAAGAAAAGTTGAAGATTGGATTGAGGATTTTATAAAGTAGTTTGCTGTGATCATTTAGATATTAGAACTGGACCCCATAGTTTGGACACGCAATTTAGTTTTTTAAGTGGTTAATCCAGTTCATGCAGCATATCTCTGCTTTGCGAAGTAAACCTCATCAGGTGTCAGGTTGTTCAGCCCTTGATGGTTTCGCTCCTCATTATAAAACAACAAATAGTTGCCAATTTCAACCTCTGCTTCTTGGGGAGTCGCATAAGCTTTTAGATAAACCTCCTCGTATTTTAAGCTTCGCCAGAAACGCTCGATAAATACATTATCAATCCAGCGACCTTTTCCATCCATACTGATACGTATCCCATGCTCAAGGAGCTTTTGAGTGAAATCGGTGCTTGTAAATTGGCTCCCTTGGTCCGAGTTAAAGATATCTGGTGGGCCATAATGCTGCAATGCCTCCTCAAGCGCTTCCAGGCAAAACCCTGTATCCATCGTATTTGACAGCCGCCAGGACAGAACTTTACGGCTGTACCAATCGATGATCGCCACAAGATACAAAGAGCCTTTGGCCATGGGAATATAGGTGATATCAATTGCCCAGGCTTGGTTGGCATAAGTCACCTCGGTATCTCGCAATAAGTACGGGTAAACCTTGTGTGCTTTGTTCGCTTTCGTCGTTTTTGGTTTCGGATAAATCGCACCAACACCGATATCCCGCATCATACGGACAATACGTTTCCTGTTCACGACCTGACCCTTTTTCATCAATTCATGACGGATACGTCGGCTTCCCATAAATGGATATTGGATATGAATTTCATCAATCATGCGGCGTAACGTCAACTCATCTTCGGACAGCCCGACTGGCTGATAATAAGCGGTAGAACGCGCAATATTCAGGAGTTCACATTGTCGCTTGATGGGCAATGATTTGGTTTTATCCAGCGCTTCCTTGCGCTGTGCTCGTTTTAACGACCGAGCACTTTGGCCAAAAAATCATTCTCCATGGTCAATTGACCAATTTTCGCGTGAAGTTTATCGACTTCCTCAGCGTTGTCTTTCCCAGTGTGAGAAGTGGCGGCAAATATCGTTGCTGCGTTCTCAAGGAGTTCTTTTTTCCAAGTCGTGATTTGGTTGGCATGTAGATTGTACTTCTGAGCTAATTCAGAAATCGTTTTATCGCCTTTCGCAGCGGCAAGGGCCACTTTCGCTTTAAATTCAGGTGAGTGGTTTCTACGTTTTCTAGTCATCATCTGTTCCAGTATTTCCAGTGTGTATCAAAACAGATTAATCACTTAAAGTCATGTCCGATTTTTGGGGGCCAGCTCTTATCCAAACGGCTGGACTCTCTAAGCTGATCTCACAATGGCCGCAGTTAACCCTGCGGCTCAAACCTCACAAATTCACAAATTCTTTCAACGACTTCCCGGCCGAAAAGCTTGGCACTTTAGCCGCTGCGATTTTCATTGATTCACCTGTCTGCGGATTACGTCCCAGGCGCTCCTTTCTTTCATTCACTTTGAATGTACCAAAACCAACAAGTGACACCTGATCACCTTCTTCAAGTGCTGAGCTTATGGATTCAAGAATGCCGTTAAGTGCTTTGCTTGCTGTTGCTTTTGGAATATCTGCTTCGTGGGCAATTTTGTCGATGAGTTCTGTTTTGTTCATGATGGTTATCCTTATTTTAATCTACTTCAAAATAGCTCATTCTCTTCTTGCTTTGCAATTTCAACGCAACTTGCAATATGATCTTTCCAGACAATCATCCAGTGTTCTATTTCATCCAACATATCAGATTTGTTATAAACAGCGAGAACACCACCCATAGCATGGCCTAAAAGCTTTTCTGTGATGTGAATCGGGCAACCAAGGTCTGTCATTTTGGTGGATAGTGTTCGTCGGATATCATGCAAAACAAACTCAGAGATTCCAAGGTGTTCATCACATAGTCTAGCGATGCTGCTTAATGATGAAGTCAACACAGGTCTCGTTTTAGATTTATTCAAAAACATCCATTCGGATTCAGGGTAAAGATGTAATGCTTGCTCAATAAGTGGAACCAGAAAATCAGGTATTGGACGCCTGATCGCTTTTGATGATTTGGAGATTTCTTTTGGAACAGTCCACAAGCGAGCCTTTAGGTCAAAATGCTTCTTTTTTGAATTACATAGCTCCCCGATTCTACATCCATATATTAATAATAGCTTCAAAATGGTTTGGTTTCTCTTTAATAAAAAGCTATCACATTGGAACCAAATTAAACCGATTTCTCTATCTGATAGAACACGATCTCGGACATTAACAGGGGGAGCGAAGTCACTAGGGTTGAGTAATTCAAATGCTGTATTTTCTATAATTCCTCTCTTTGAACAAAAGCGTAATGCGCCCTTAATCTCGGTTAACGTCACTTTTATATTTCCATCCTTGCCAGTATCACGGCAGAACTGCGTTACATCGTCAAAGAATCGGGTGAAGTCTCGAATACGAAGATCAATGATCGGCATATTTTGCCATTTTTTTGGGATGTGTTTTCTGACCTTATTGTAGATAGTCTCGGGGTTAGCTCTGTTCGGTGCAACATGGTGTTTATACCAATAATCAACGCAATCCGTTATTGTAAAATCGACAGATTCATTTCTTTGTAGCAGGATTTCATGTCTCGGATCCTTTCCTTTGGATAGGCAAAATATGTAGTCATCTCTTACGTTTCGCGCCTCGCTGAGGCTCATAGATGGATACTCACCAATTTTCAATCGAATTGGCTTTCCTTTGTATCTATAACGGAGTTGAAATATAATTTTTCTGTGTTTGGAAATGCGGATTGATAAGCTGTCTCCATCTGTTATTTCAGGTTTTCCGTCATATTCTTGATCGTGCTTTTCGTAAATTCTTTTTAAAAATAATGCACTTACTGCCATGTTGTGTCCACGCTTTTTAGGTCATACGATTTGAACTAATTATAGAGAATTTGGTACACAGTTTGGTACACAAATAGGGTTAATTGCACGTAATTTCGTGATACTTGTATTTAAAATGAAAACTACATCAAGTGCAATAAAATCCTTTTAATTCATAAGGATGTATATAGATCGTTATGGTTTGTTATGCTTATTCTAATTGGCAAAAACCATTTGGTCATTACTTTAAATGGAGTTAGAATCACCGCATTCCGAGCGCAGCAACAGGTGCTGCGCTTTTGATGCATTTGAGATCCAAGCATGACACAAGCCAGTAAACGTAACAATTTTCAACGCATTCGTGCCCTTCCAATTCGTCAACAACGCCTTTTAAGCCTTGCGCTTCTTGAGCGTATGCTGCCAAATTACAAGCTTTTTTCTGAAGCAACACAGTTTGGTGAATACGACACGGTGCAAAATTGTCTTGATCTTGTCTGGGAAGCGGTATCTCACAAAAGTGCAAAGATTAACCATGCCCGTTTAGAAGAAAAGCTAGAGGAGCTTGTTCCTGAGCCACAAGATTTTGATCTGTTTGCAGTCTATCCGGCGGTTGATGCACTGACAGGCTTTTTACTTTACTTACAATCTGTACAAAATGAAGAAATGGCAGACTATGTGAGTGTTGCGAAGATCTCGCAAGCATCAGTTGCTCGCCTTATCGAAGCTGAAGTTGAGTCTTATGACGATCCCAAAGCCCTCAACCAAATCATACGCGAGCATCCATTAATGCAGTGGGAAATGGATACTCTCGAAGCGCTACTTGATGCACTGGAGAGTGTCAAAAAAGCAGATGCGGACTTTTGCCAACAACTGCGTGCTGATGTGATGGAAGAAGGCCTGACGAATTTGGGTTTGGAAGTCTAGCGTAGCTAGGCCTTCTCATGTTATTCCTTTTCATATAACGCAAACACAACCTGTCCCGCTGTTTTTTCTTTTAAACATCGCCAGTTGGAAGGAAAGTTTATCGGTTGGCTTTCGGATTCATATTCCACATAAATTTTCGCGCTTTCGCTGAGCCATCCGTTCGACTCTAATTGGTTGCAAGTGGCTTCAAGCATGTCTTTTCGAAATGGTGGATCGACGAATACTAGATCGTAGGCCTGGTCTGGGTTTGCCAAGTGCTCCAGTGTGTCGCAGCAGATCACTTTACCGTGACTTGCATTGAGCGTCTTGAGGTTTGTTTCGAGTTGTCTGGCAACGGTGGAAGAATATTCCAAAAAAGTCACACTTTCAGCGTATCGAGAAAGTGCTTCGAAGCCGAGTCCACCACTGCCGGCGAAGCAATCCATGCATGTTGCATCGACAACATCATGCATGAGCCAGTTAAAGACGGTTTCTTTGACCCGATCAGTCGTTGGTCTGAGCCCTTCGATATCATGAACAGGGAGTTTTCTCCCTCGCCATTGACCACCAATAATCCGAACTTGACCTGAGGATGAAGTATTTTGAGATTTTTTTTGCTTTACGACACGTTTTCGCATAGGTTTTTTTCGCGTTTACTTTTTCTACATTATGAGAAAGTGGTAGTATTGCCCATCGTATTTTTAGGATTTTACATTTAACTGAGTGGTTTTAAAGAGAATGGCGAAAAAAAGCAAATTTTTATCCTGGCTCGGCTTTGGTAAGAAAGATAAACAAGCAGAGCAAACGCCTGAAGTCCAAACTGACGTCAATGAAGGACAATCGACCGCAGCTGATACGCAAGAAACGACTGAATTGTCGACGCCTGCTCAGCAACAACCTGAGCTTGTGGAACAGCAGCCCCAACAAGACGAGATCCAATCAACTGAGCCACAAACCCCTGAGCCTGTGGTGCAACCAATTCAGCAAGTCGATGTTCAATCAAAAGATGCACAGACGCCTCACTCAGCAGATTTAGAGCAAGAAACCCCACAGGTCGAAGGTATTTCAGAAGTAAATGTATCGCCATTTCAGCCTGAGGCTTTTGTTGAAATCAACCCATCTGTTGCTGATATTGAAGACCAAGCAAATTTAACTTCGGAGCAAGATGCATCCGAAGAACAGACAGTTCCGACGCCTGAGCCTATTGAAGAGGCAACTGTTCAATCCGAGACCCAAATTGAAGTTGCAGCGCAACCAGTAACCCCTATGCTGGCAGAAGCAGAAGCAGAAGCAGAAGCAGAAGCAGAAGCAGAAGCAGAAGCAGAAGCAGAAGCAGAAGCAGATAAATCATCGCATTCAGAGCATATTCAGGAAGAGTTACAAACTGACGCTACTTCTGAGCAAGAACCTACCCAACCAATCGAAGAATCTATAGAATTAGTTGATCAAGAAGAACCTCAAGTAGAGGTATCTGAAGAAGCCGAGAAAGAAGAAAAAGTTGGCTTTTTTGCACGTTTAAAGCGCAGCCTTGTGAAAACCAAAGAGAATATCGGTAGTGGTTTTGCATCTCTGTTTCGCGGTAAAAAGATCGATGACGAGTTGTTTGAAGAACTGGAAACACAGCTTTTGATTGCGGATGTCGGTGTTGAGACAACCATGAAGATGATTGATTCTTTAACGGATCAGGCGGATAGAAAGCAATTGAAAGATGGTGAAGCGCTCTATGACCTGCTTCGTGATGAAATGGCGAGTATGCTTGAACCAGTCAGCAAACCACTTGATGTATCGCATTCAGAAGGGCCATTTGTGATCCTAATGGTTGGTGTAAATGGTGTCGGTAAAACAACGACGATCGGAAAAATGGCCAAGCAATTCCAAGCAGAAGGAAAATCTGTCATGCTAGCTGCTGGGGATACTTTCCGTGCAGCAGCAGTTGAGCAGCTCCAAGTCTGGGGAGAACGCAATGATATACCTGTGGTTGCTCAGCATACAGGTGCTGACAGTGCTTCTGTTCTCTATGATGCATATGAAGCAGCAAAAGCGCGTGGGGTGGATGTACTTATTGCGGATACAGCTGGTCGTCTTCAGAATAAAAACCATTTGATGGAAGAGTTGAAGAAGATCACTCGTGTGATGAAAAAAATTGATGCGAATGCACCACACGAGATCATGTTGACGATTGATGCTGGTACAGGTCAGAATGCAATCAGCCAGGCACAGCTTTTCCATGATGCAGTTGGATTGACGGGGATCACGTTGACCAAGTTAGATGGCACTGCAAAAGGTGGTGTTATTTTTGCGGTTGCTGATCAATTCCAAGTCCCAATTCGCTATATTGGTGTAGGCGAGAGCATCGACGACCTGCGAACGTTCAATGGTCAGGAATTTATTGAAGCGCTTTTTAGCAAGGAAGATGCTGCTTAACCCATTCAAATGATAAAAAGAAACGTAGAATAATGATCAAGTTTGAGCAGGTAAGTAAAACCTATGCTGGGGGTGTGAAGGCACTCGACCAGGTAAGCTTTCATTTAAAAGCAGGAGAGATGGCTTTTTTAACAGGCCATTCGGGTGCAGGGAAGAGTACCTTGCTTAAACTGCTAAGTCTAATGGAGCGCCCAAGTGTTGGGCGTGTCCTCATCAACAATCACAATCTCAATGATATTCATAAAGGGCAAATTCCATATCTTCGCCGTGATATTGGGATGATCTTTCAGAATCACTGTTTGCTGATGGACAGAACCGTTTTTGATAATGTTGCGCTTCCCCTCGTGATTGAGGGCTATTCCCGTCGTGAAATTGATAAACGCGTCAATGCAGCTCTGGAAAAGGTCGGCTTGATGCATAAAGTCCGATGCTATCCGACAATGTTGTCTGGTGGTGAGCAGCAACGGATTGGTATCGCGAGAGCTGTCGTGAACATGCCACCCATCTTGTTAGCTGATGAGCCAACGGGAAACTTAGACCCTGAGCTTTCGAAAGAAATCATTTCCATCTTTGAAGCCTTTAACCGAGCGGGTGTATGTGTGTTGATTGCAACGCATGACCTTGGGCTGATTGCTCGGATGAAATACCGGACATTAACATTAAAAGAAGGACGAATGATCAACGATGGCCTCATCCATGAAGAGGAGATGGCTTTCTCATGAGCTTATTATTTTCTACGAGAAGTTCTGGTGTTGAAGTTCGTCGATTAACGTTGGGCCAAAAGTTTTTTGCCTTTTGGATTAATCATGTACGTCAGGCGATGCATAGCTTGGGTGAACTTTGGCGAACACCAATGGCATCGATGATGACAGTTGCGGTTTTGGGACTCAGTTTAACGCTGCCAGTCACTTTGCACGTTGTTGTGAAGAATGTTCAATCGATTAATCACAGTTTTGATGAAGCAGCAGAAATTTCATTGTTTTTAGAGTCAAACCTCTCAAATCGAGAGGTTAAAAACTTTATTAAACGCTTGGAGATCATGCCAGAGGTTTCATCCGTTAGCTTTATTGCAAAGGATGATGCGCTGCAAGAGTTTAAAGACCTTTCTGGATTTGGCGAAGCACTGCATTATCTGGATAGTAATCCTTTGCCAAACGTTGTTCTGGTGACGCCGAGTATGAAGTTCCGTGGCCCACAGGCAGCAAAACGATTACTGCATAAATTGGAATCAACCCGCGAAGTTGATATTGGTAAGCTGGATATCGAGTGGCTAGAGCGCTTAAATGCGGTGGTTCGATTGATGGAAGAAATTGTTTATACAGTTGCTCTGTTGTTGTTGTGCGCGGTTGTTCTGATTATTGGTAACACGATCCGTTTGTCGATTATGAACAAAAAAGAAGAAATCATCGTCATGAAGCTGGTGGGTGCAACAGCGAGCTTTATTCAACGTCCTTTTCTATATACAGGGATGTGGTTCGGCCTTGCAGGTGGAATGTTGTCGTTTATCGTCGTCACGATGATGCTCTGGTGGTTGGAAAGCGCAATTGGGCATGTTGCTGGGATTTATGGTGGGCAGTTTACCTTAACCGGGTTGCTATTCTCAGAGTTTCTTGTTCTAGTTGGAATGGCGATTGGGTTAGGGCTTCTTGGTTCTTGGGTTTCTGTGTTTAGGCATATCAAAGAGATTGAGCCTGACAAAATTTAAACTTTCTGGAGTGGGTAAGCACTCACTCCAATAAACACTCCATTTTTAATATTTCAATATTCTTACATTTTGTTGCGATAAATTACACAAATATGACAGTGATTTTTATCGAGCGCACTAATCTTTGAAATGACCTCAACAGATGTTCATGAACGGACGCTGATTTGATGGCGTACACCTGTCTAGAGGTTCTCTCCGGTTTGAGTCGTGACCTCGTTGCAGGGAAGCGATGACTTGGTCGTTGTTTCTCGGCTCGTAAATTCATGCATCACGTAAAACATAACAATATGTGTTGAACTTCAAATAGGAGCATCAACGTGAAGACTTTAACGCTAAGTGCAATTTTTGCATCATTGATTTTATCGACAAGCGCATTTGCGCAAACGGAGACTGGCCTAAATCAGGATGATGATGAAACATCGCCACCACCAAGGCATCGTCCTCGCGGTCCTATGGGAGCTGGTGTAACATTTGTAGATGTGAATGGCGATCAGATTGCTGATTTGGTGAAATGGCGCTTTCGCGGCGCAGGTTCTAAAACATTCTTAGGAAATGGCGATGGCTCATTTGCTGAAGAAGGGATCAAGCATCGGCTAAAAAAATTACCCAAACGTGTGAAAGCACGTCAGATGGTGCATTTTGCAGATGTGACCAATGATGGTCGTGCGGATAAAATCGTTCGTACAATGATTTTGAAAAAACGTCCGCCACGTCAGGAGCCGCCAAATCAAGATCAAATCGAAAATGGTGGTCCAGATCGCCGCCCTCCCAAGGTAATCACATTCATGCATGTGTTTAAAGGGAATCCAGACGGCAGCTTCGATAAGCACCCCATCGGAGCGCCCATGGATGATATGGAATAAGGGATGATGTTCAGGGATGAACATCTCAAATATGAATGTACCACTTCAATCGCCTTCCATCTAAAATAAATAAGAAGCTGTTGCGATTCGTAGTGAGTCATATTCATGAGAAGTTCTGTGTTGCTGCTATATATTGCGAACTTACTTTTGCTTTCATGTCCTTCTTCCTATGCAAAAACTACCGTGCGTCTCACCAATGGAGAGTGGCCACCATTTACTTCTGCTGAATTTAAACATGGTGGTGTCTTATCGCACCTTGTGACAAAAGCATACGAGACACAAGGCATCCATGTTGAATATACATATATGCCTTGGAAGCGAAGCTATCGACTTGCTCAGAATGGCCAGTATGATGGCTCGATTATTTGGGCCCCAACAGTCGAGCGCAGAAAGAACTTTTATTTTTCAGATCCTGTAACAGAGAATCAGAAAGTATTTTTTCGCCTGAAAACTCTGCGTTTCGATTGGCAGAAAGTCAGTGAATTAAAACGATTCCGCATTGGTGCAACAGATCAATATACATATGGTGCGGAATTTGATCGCGCCACAAAAGATGGCACACTTAAAATTCAATTTGCAACAAAAGACGAATTGAATATTCGAAAGCTGTTTGCTGGCAGAATTGATTTGTTTCCGATGGATATTGAGGTTGGGTACTACCTGATCAGCAGAGAAATTTCACCGATGCATGCTCACCTCGCAACAAACCATCCAAAGCCATTACTCAAGACTCCTATGTGTGTCATGATCACAAAAGAGCTGAAGCCGAAAACAGCGAAGCTATTCATAGATAGCCTGAATAAAGGACTCAATATCTTAAGGGAAAGTGGAGAATATGAATCAATGATCCTAGACTCACGAACAGGTCTCTATCAACCTTAAGGGTTAATTTGTGAAGCCTATTTTATCGGGGTGTATACTGCTTTACTGCCTATTCAGTCCTGTTTCTGCAAAACAAATTGTACTCACGAATGGTGAATGGGCCCCTTTTCTAGGCCAAGCCCTTCCGGATAACGGCCTTACCTCGAAGCTTGTGACGAATGTTTTTGAAAAAATGGGCTATCAAGTGAAGTATAAATTTTTTAAGTCTTGGGCGAGAGCATACGCAGAAGCTTATCAAAATCCTAAATATGATGGCACCTTGGTTTGGTCTCAATCTCCAGAGAGGGCCGGTAAGTTTTTATTCACAGACTCTGTTTTAAATACCTTTGAAGTCTTTTTTTATCTTGCTGGCAGCGACTTTCATTGGGAAACGATTCAGGACTTAGAAAAATACCGAATCGGTGGCCATATTGGTTATGACTATGGCGTTGATATTGAAAAAGCTGAAAAGTCCGGGTTAGTGCGTATTGATAGAGTAAAAAGTGAGCATCAAAATATTCAAAAATTGCTTCGAAAGCGCCTTGATGCCGTCATTATGGATAAAGTCGTTGGTATTCGATTGTTAGAGGATGAGTTTACGCGAGCAGATTTAAAAATCATTCAGATCCATACCAAACCAATCCTTAAAAAATCTTATCATGTCCTCTTTAAAGCATCAGCGCATCAGCATAGGCAATTAAGGAAAGACTTTAATCAAGCCCTATCGAAAATGATTGCCGATGGTGAAGTTGATAAACAGTATCAAGAGTACCTGAACGCTCAATAGAGTATCGTTTGATGATTCTTTTTAGCAGCTCACAATAAGGTATTCAGGATTTAAATTGTACTGTTGACTTCCGTCAGTAGATTTTGCCAGTTCAAATTAAACAGAGAAGCTGGACCTTTCTTTTTTGGCATAATTCGGATTTGAACCATATCGACCTCAAAAGATTCAGGTAATTTAATTTTGCCTTCGAATGCCTGAAAATATTTAAATTTGTAGGTTTGGATTTTGGTAGAGTCCGGGTTGAGGTCATGGAGTCGGTAGCGGATAGGTTTGTCATCACGCTTGCCAGATAGTGTCAATATGACCTTACCAGATTGGAATCGGCGGCGTTTAGCTTTTTGCATCAATACCAATTCGTATCGATAATTTCTTTTTGATTGATCAATTGGGGTAATCAAAAATGATTCGACAAAGATCCCTTCCTTTTCCAGCTCAGGGGCCATGACTTTTTGGTAGATACTGAGTTCTTTGATTTGTTGCTGGTTTTCTGCAATCAGTTCGCTCATTTTGTTTTTCAACGCCATCGATGTCATTCGCTCAACTTCAAGCTCAGTTTTGATAAAAGCCAGCATATTGCTTTTTTCCTGCAATCGCTGTTGCAGTGCTTCAAATTCTTCCTGTTGTTGGTAGACTGGTACAGATTGACGAAAAATATCGAAAAGGCCCACGCAAACACCGATGCTAAAAACAACACAAATAAAAATCAAAGCGCTTGGATCAATTTTTCCTATTCGTGTTAAGCTGTCTCGTGATAATCCTATTTTTGAAAACAATAGGTGCAAATTTGTTTGCACTGACTTCATAAAAATTTCCGTAACTAATCTCTATCAGTCTCGCCTGTTGCGCAATCAACATGAAAGGTTAAAGCGTTAAAAAATGAAGCGAGAATCATTACAACGTGTATTAGCTGAGCCGAGAACAACCTTTCAGATGTGTCTGTTAGGCATGTTGGGTGGTCTGTTTGCAGCGACGCTGATTATATTATTGCGGCTCATCATAATCAAAACCCAATCATTATTCACGCCTCAATTTGATAATTTTGTTGAAATGAACGCTTGGGTGCGATTTGTGCTACCCATTACCGGAGCGCTCTTGATTGGTTTGTTTGCTTACTTCACGGGCTTTCGACATTATCGGATGGGGATACCCCTTGTCATCCATCGGATGAAAACACGTTATGGATTAATGCCAATCCGTAATACGTTGAACCAGTTTTTCGGAAGTGTTATTTCGTTATCATCTGGGTTTTCTGTGGGCCGAGAAGGGCCGTCGGTTCACATTGGTGCAGCAGGAAGCAGCTATCTCGGCCTGAAGTTACAACTTCCTTATAATGCGATTCGGACACTGTCTGGATGTGGTATCGCTGCGGGTATTTCTGCTTCATTTAATACACCGCTTGCGGCGGTTGTTTTTGTGATGGAAGTGGTACTGAGAGAATATAAGATCCATGTCTTCGTACCAATTATGCTTGCATCCGTGGTTGGTGCATTGGCAACACAACTCGTTTTTGGCGATCTCCATGAGATGGCACGGATCACCTTTTATGATCTTTCATTTTGGCACTATCCATATATCGCCATTTGTGGCTTAGTGATTGGCGCGATTGCTTATGGCTTTAACCGGACACTCATGGCGATCATTCAAGGTTTTCGGTGGCTTGGGATGTTTCCTCGCTTAATGCTTGCTGCTGTGATCACCGCAGTGGTTGGGATTGTGATCCCACATGCAATGGGTGCAGAAGCAAGTGCAATTCATTTTGCCGTGAGTTCTCCAACAGATATCTCCTTTTTATTGATGATTTTGGGCGGGAAATTAATTGCGACCCTCTTTGCGATTGGGCTTGGTGTTCCGGGCGGATTATTAGGGCCACTCTTCGGGATTGGCGTTCTTATTGGCACTCTATTATCAACCGTGCTTGTGCTGGGATTTGATGTGCCAGTTGAAGTTGCGGGTTCTTACGCATTATTGGGGTTAGCTGGTTTAATGGCAGCTACGTTGCATGCACCATTGGCAGCCTTAGTGGCGGTGATTGAGCTGACTTATAACCCGGAGCTGACTGTACCAGCAATGATTGTGATCGTCAGTGCCTATGTTTGTGCGGCTCAGGTTTTTAAAAATCGTTCGATTTTTTTGCAGCAATTGGATTATCAGAAACTCTCTTATGAAGTGCCTCCCGTGAAAGACGCGCTGCAGCGTATTTGCGTGATCGCTGAGATGGAAGAAAATGTTAAAATTCTTGAAAACCCGATTGAAGCACAAATCAAGCGTAACCTTGATTCACTGGGGGAAAATCAATATTTGATTATCAAAGACCGATATGAAGTGGGCAGCGAGTATCGTTTGGCGTATTATGATGTCTCATCGAGTATTTCGGGTGAACATGGGATCAAATACTGGCCGCTCATTGGGATCAGTGTTCAATCCACATTGGCAGAAGCCTTTGAGTTACTTCAGCAAAAGCGAGACGGTGCCGTCTATATCTATGACCAAGAGATAGAAAACTTTGTTGGTTTGATCCGCTGGGATCAACTCCGTAACCGGATCACAAAACATCATTCTTTCCTATAAAAAAAGAGCATGGCGATGAGTTGGGTATTATTGTTTAAAGCGCTCCATATTTTTTTCATGGTAGCCTGGTTTGCAGGGATATTTTATTTACCAAGACTATTTGTATACCACGCAGAAACTGCAGAAGCCGCAGTGTCTGAACAGTTTAAAATTATGGAACGGCGGTTGCTTTATTTTGTCACGCCATTTGCCATTCTGACCATTGTGTTTGGCTTGTTGGTTATCATGATATACGGGCGAGATTGGTTTCGATTTAGCCTCTGGCTCCATGTGAAGTTTGTTTTTGTGATCCTCCTGTATGTTTACCATGGCTATTGTTTTAAATTATTGAAAGACTTCAAAGAAAATAGAAATAAGCGTTCATCCAGATTTTATCGGATATTTAATGAACTGCCTGTGTTGCTATTACTCGCAATCGTGTTACTTGCAGTCATGAAACCTGTGATCGCTATATAAGCAATTGATCGTGGTAGGGGCTAAGTTCCCCTACACGGGTGGTCGAGTTGGACAATAGTTTTCTAAGGATGATCAACCATGATCCTGTCCACTTTTTTTGCTATTATTCCCCGCGAATTTTTCTGCATTCCTCAAGGTAACGCTCATGACTGATTTTCTCGGTTCTCATATTCTGTCGGTCAAACAGTTTGATCGCGATGCTGTAGAACGCATTTTCGAAGTTGCACACCGGATGGCCCCTTATGCACAGCGTCAAAAAAGAACAAAAGTACTTGATGGTGCAATCTTAGGAAACTTATTTTTTGAGCCAAGCACGCGAACTCGGGTCAGTTTTGGCTGTGCTTTTAATCTATTGGGTGGGCAGGTACGCGGAACAACTGGGATGCAAATGTCAGCCCTTGCTAAGGGAGAGTCGCTATATGATACCGGCCGCATGATTTCTTCTTATTCGGATGTGATTGCGATGCGTCACCCGGAGAGTGGCTCAGTGGCAGAGTTTGCAACAGGAAGTCGTGTTCCTGTGATCAATGGTGGAGATGGTGCGAATGAGCATCCAACACAAGCATTATTGGATCTGTTTACCATTCAGAAAGAGTTAGCTGTGTATGACCGATCTATTGATGGAATGCATATTGCGATGGTCGGAGATCTCAAGTATGGCCGTACGGTTCATTCATTATCCAAGTTACTTTGTTTATATCGTGATTTGAAAGTGACACTCGTCGCACCAGATGAATTATCCATGCCAAAAGAGATTGTAGATTTACTTACCGATCATCATGCTCAAATTGAAATCAAAAATAAAATTGATGGACAAATTGGGGCAGATATCGTGTATCAAACCCGGATCCAGGAAGAGCGTTTTCCAACGCAGGAAGAAGCCGATCGGTATCGTGGCCAATTCCGCTTAAATCATGAAATTTTCTCAACGCACTTCAAATCAAACACTGTGATCATGCATCCGCTACCTCGTGATTCTCGTAGTGAGGCGAATGAGCTAGATAATGATTTGAATGAACACCCAAATCTGGCAATTTTCCGTCAGGCAGATAATGGTGTCTTGATCCGGATGGCGTTGTTCGCGATGACACTTGGGGTTGAAAATAAGGTTGCAGATTACGAATATGATGTGCCTTGGTATTCACAAAAATAACCGAATTGACTAATTGAAGAGTAATAAAATGAGCCAGTCTAATCAATTATTTGAACAAGCGAAAGCGTCGATCCCTGGTGGTGTCAATTCACCTGTTCGTGCTTTTAACGGTGTAGGTGGCACGCCGAAATTTATTAAACATGCGCAAGGTGCAACCATTATTGACGCGGATGACAATTCTTATATCGATTATGTTGGCTCCTGGGGACCGATGATCCTCGGTCACAACCACTCAGAAATCAAAAATGCTGTGATTGAAGCGGTTGAAAAAGGGCTAAGCTATGGTGCGCCAACTGAGATCGAAGTTGCGATGGCGAACAAGGTCCGAGAAATTGTACCGTCAATCGAAAAAGTACGCATGGTCAACTCTGGAACAGAAGCAACCATGTCTGCCATCCGTCTAGCGCGAGGCTATACGGGCAGACAAAAATTGCTGAAGTTTGAAGGTTGTTATCATGGTCATGCGGATAGTTTGTTAGTGAAAGCGGGTTCTGGTGCATTGACGATGGGTGTCCCGAGCTCGCCGGGGATCCCAGAAGATGTCGCGAAGCACACATTGACAGCAGAATTTAACAATTTAGAGAGTGTTCGCCATCTGTTTGAAGCACATCCAGAAGATGTTGCTTGTATCATTGTGGAGCCTGTCGCTGGGAATATGAACTGTATTCCACCAGTACCTGGATTTTTAGAAGGACTTCGTGCGTTATGTGATGAATTCGGCGCAGTACTGATTTTTGATGAAGTCATGACGGGATTCCGAGTTTCGCTTGGTGGCGCACAGGGGTATTACAATATTCAGCCGGATATGACTTGCCTTGGAAAGGTGATTGGTGCTGGCATGCCTGTGGGGGCATTTGGTGGAAAGTCTGAGATCATGGATTATCTTGCGCCTGTTGGACCTGTATATCAAGCGGGAACCCTTTCTGGAAACCCAGTCGCGATGGCTGCGGGCTTAAAGGCGTTGACGATCCTTGCTGATAACCCAGGTATGTATGATGAGCTAGAAAGAAAAGCGACGAAGTTGTGCGAAGGTTTTCAATCCGCTGCGAAAGAAACTGGTATTCCACTCTCAACCAGCGTTGTCGGCGGTATGTTTGGCTTTTTCTTTACGACAGAAGACAATGTGTCGCGCTATTCGCAAGTGACGGAGTGTGATGTTGAGCGTTTCAAAACATTCTTCCATTTGATGTTGGAAGAGGGAGTATATCTTGCACCATCAGCCTTTGAGGCGGGTTTTGTTTCACAAGCGCATTCAGATGAAGATATCGAAAAAACCATCGAAGCAGCACATCGCTGTTTTGCCAAGTTGTAATTTGTACTCAGGTAAGTTGGTTGGCTTTCCGTCAGCCAGCTTACTCTCAACCTGTTTACTTTAAATGGGTTAAGCCGTTTCGGCTTAAGCGCACGAGCTCACTTTCTTCTAATTCATTTCGAGTAAATATCAACGTTTTTTCATCACGAGAAATGAAAAATCCTTCGTGTAATTGTCGCTGTACAATTTTGCGTGCTTTTGTCTTTCCATTGTTGAGATCCAATTGATATAAAGTACTGAATTCAGCTTGTGTGTCTAAATAATACAGGTGGTTTTGGGTGATATGTGCATTGTCACCGAATTGAATCGGTAACTTGATATCCATGATTGTTGAAGGAGAGCGTTGACCGATTTTGAAGCGATGGATATGTGCTTCACCTGGGTATGTGATAAATACTTCTTTTCCTGAAGAAGAGATTGCATATGATGAAATGTCTTCATAGAGCGTGTTGATCTGATTATTTGACACATCATATTGAATGAGTTGCCACTGATTCTCTTGCCACTGTTGATAATATAATTGCTGAGAATCAGGGAGCCAGGTCGGGTGAACCGCCAGTGTCGTTTGCCAAGGTTGATTGGTGAATTGTTCGGTCTTGAGATCAAATAAGCGCAGATTGCCATCCATATTAATCAGGACGGTATCTTCGTCATACCAAATCAAATCTAGAACCTCGTGAGCATTCTCCCAGCTTGATATTTTTTGATAATGCGAACCTGTATTTCGCCATAACTGCGGCACACCGTTTTGGCTCGAAAGGTAGAGCAGGTTATCTCGATCCGAGGATAGAACAGGGCTTTGCAACCAGCGTGTTGTTGCAATCATCGGGCTCATATGATGCGCATCTTCCTCAAATGGATTTTGGAGCTGCAAGATCTGGCTGGAATGCTTTAATGCCCGGATTGCGATTAAATGTTTATCGTGTGTGGAAAACTCAAGATAAGGGTGAGCAATAGTCTCAATATCCAGCCAGTGCCCTTGGTTGATGTCTAATTTTTTGACGACGCCGGACTTGAGTATCAGCACAACTTCATTGTCATTCAACCATTGTAAACTCTTTATTGGCTGCCCGAGGTGATGCTGAATGAATCGTGCCTGTTGTAATGTCGCATGATAAGCAAATATTTTTGTATGGTTATTATCCAGTTGACGAATAAAGATGAAATCATTGTTCTGCGGATGCTTTTGAAACAAAACGTCACCCATAGAATGTTCTGGAGGCTTTGTCAGTTGTTTCGTTTCATTTTCATCCATATCGTACTGATAGATTGCAATTGGTTTGTGAGATAAACCATCTGGGTGACTGACAAAGTAAAGAGAATCTTTATCCTCCGTCCAGTCCATACTTGCTTCAGAGGAGCTCAAAGCACAAGGGGTAATCGGATGGATTTGCCAATGTTCAGCATTGCGCTGGGCGAGCATGATTTGACATCCTTTTTTGGGGTGGGACTGAAAATAAGCGAAGCTGTCTGCATCTCGCCATTGTGGGGCAGCACCATAGCGTGTGATTAATTCGTTTGTCATGCCATCCATACGTGTATGAAACAAACTATAGGAATCTTGAGATTTCATTTGAAAACAATACAGGAGCTCTCTGCCGTTCGGAGAAATGGCAGGATATCGAATAAGGCCTTGTTTTGCGGTCAACTGTGTTGGTTTAGTTTTCAATAAATGAGATGACGTCAATGTGTGGTGTATTTGAAATAAAACAAATAAACACAAGCATATGCCAAGAGGTATGAGGGTTGCCGTTGTGAGCCGAAAACGTAAATGGTTGGGAATACGTGGTGATTGATTGGCATTTGTTTTTTGAAGGGAAAAAGGTGGCTGGGTTGATTGTATTGCTTGTGTTTTCTGCGTCTCTCTTTCTTGTTTTGGACCCATCTGCAACATTTCTGGTGTCTGAAGAACGGGCGCAATAAAACAGTAACCTTTTTTGGGGATAGTTTTTAAATATTCAGACGTCTTATGTGAGTCACCCAGTACTTTTCGCAAAAAGCCAATCGCACGCATAATTGCTGCGTCAGAGGCGACGCCTTCTTTCCATACATCTTTTGCAAGCTGATCCTTGGATACCACTTCACCGCGGTGGTGAATAAAATACTGTAATAGCTCAAGGATCAAAGGCTCCAGAACCTTCACCTCAGGTTCAATTTCTCCCGACTGGAAAAGCAAAAGCTGACCAGCGTCCGGGTCAAATAGGTGTTCCCCAACTTTTAAGTACAGCGTTGCCGAAGGATGACACATAGAGTCCGTTATCTATCTTTTCTATGAAAATCAAGTCAGTCAACTGACCCATGAAGTTTGGAAGGGTGTATCAAATGATATCCATCCCCTGTTTACTAATCTCAATCATCGGGACATGTTGGTTGGTCCATGATGAATGTACTAAAACAGTCTAACGACTTTTTACTTAGAAAGTCGGATCAGGAATTTTACTAAAATCTACTGAGAAATCAATTCTGATTTCTCAGTATTCGAGACAAAAAATAATCATATAGTCATTATATTTCAATGTCTTGTACAGTTTTAATGACGCGGAGGCATATTTGAGTACCGATTTTAAAACATATATTTTGTTCTTATTTAGCCAAAACCTATACGAAAAGAGAATACAGAAATTGATATGTAACGTGATAGAATGCTGAAGAAGTGTATAAGTAATGTAAATAATTATTTTGTAGTTAGAATGTTTAGAAATTTATTATTTTGTGTGTTTTTCATACTACCTCCCATAGGGTTAGCTAGTGCAAAAGAAACACCTGAGGCCTTTTTCCAACAATTAGTAAAGTTGTCGAATCGTTTTGATCCGGCGCTACTGGATATGTATGAAGATAAAGCGATGATCATGTCTTATCGCCGTTATCCGCATGGGCTTGTGCGTTCAACAAAGTTGAGTGGACAAAAGTGGAAAAAGCGAATGCACAAGCTACTTCCTTTAAAGAAGAAGCATAAAGACACCTTTACCTATACTGAGGTGAAAGTTCAACCTCAGGGTAAAAAGTATAAGATCAAAGCGAAACGATACTCAGAGAGTAAGTGTTATTGGGATAATGGATATTTTTTGGTTGTTGAGCCGAATGCACAGGGGCGCCTCAAGATTGTCGAACAATATTCTGAAGCACAGCCCCAGTCAAACTGCCTTTAATCAATCTGATCACACGATTATGGGTTTCATTGCTCTAGTCGTGTGACTTCATGACATACTCACAAATATTTTAAGCTGAAAACACTTCATCTTGTATGCTAGCTGATTTTTTTCTTCTTAAATATTCAATATCATCCATTTTGCTTAAATAAAGCATTTTTATCATATCTTTTTATGAATACTCTATTCATATTGTTCCATAAAACACTTTGAATACTTATATAAACTGGGTTTGTTTCTATTATGGGTCCCATAATGTAGGAATAACGTGCTTTTGCATGTTTTTTGACAGGAGTATTTGTCGCTGTACTTTGTGTTATTTATTCAGAACATTTCAATAAATTAGTGAATTGGTTTAATTTTTTGTATTTGCTTTCATAGATCTTGTATAGCTCATTATGTTTCATTCTTTTTATTGAATCATTCCCTAAAAAAGGTTCATCCATGAGTTTTTTTAGTCATTTCTAATGAGAAATATTACATATTTAATAAATTATGTGGTAATAATGTGTCCGGCAAGTGCTGGAGAAAAAGCATATTCATTCTAAAAAAAGAATTAAAAAGATAACATATAGGAATGTGGAGTAATCGAAGTGAATAAAAACTATTTTTATAAATCTGTGCTAGCGACAGCAGTAGCAACTGCGATGACAACCCAAGTATCAGCAAGCGAAAATGAGCAATTTGAAACCTCTTCTTTAACGAAACTCTTTGATGCAAAACCAGTCTCAAAACGCCCGGCAACAGCCGCTGAGAATGCACAAATGGAGCCTGCAGGATATTTCGTTGAGATCGATGGTGAGTCTTTAAGCGTAGCAATGATAATGAGTGGAAGTGATTTAAACTCACTTTCTATGGTTGAAAACTCTCAGTTACAAGTTGAACAAGCAATTAAAGAACTAGACGCTGATGCACGTGTTCTCACGAGAACAAATGTATTGACGAATGGCCTGCTTGTTAAATCTGATTACCAAAAACTTCAGTCACTCAATAATCACCCACTTGTGAAAAAGTTGCATCCGCTTTTTGATGCAAAAATCTTTGTTGAAGAAAGCTCTGAATATATCAATGCAACAAAAGTCAGAAATGACCAAGATCTAAAAGGGAATGGTGTTAAAGTTGCGGTTCTTGACTCTGGTATTGACTACACACACAAAGTTTTTGGCGGAGCAGGTACTGTTGCAGCATATAAAGACGCCAAATCAGACTTAGCTGATATCCCAGCTTGGCCAATTGGGCAAGTCGTTGATGGATATGACTTCGCTGGCGATAACAAGGTCATTGATACACCTGACCCAGACCCGATTGATCTGGGTGGTCATGGTACCCATGTCGCGCATGATGTAACAGGTATCGCACCCGAAGTAGAACTATATGCATATCGTGTTTGTAATCAAGGTTGCGGTACTTTTGAGCAGTTCAAAGCAATTTTGCGTTCAATGGATCCGAATCAAGATAAGTCGATTACTGACCACGTGAATGTCATCAACATGTCCCTTGGTATTAACTACGGTATTTACTCACCTCAGATCAAATCCGCGGTTGATTTAGGGAAACAAATTGGTATCAATACGGTCATTGCTGCTGGTAACAGTGCGAATGTTCCATTTATCGTTTCTGCACCTTCGACCATTCCAAGTGCGTTGTCTGTAGCCTCCTTAACACACCCGAACTATGAAGAAGCCAACCGTGTCAAAGGGGAAGTCATTGGTGCAAAAGCTGAGTATTACCCAGCGAGTTTCAATCCAGTCAAAGCATTAACAATTTCAGATGTTGATGCACCACTTGTGATCCCATCTGACAATAACACGGCTTGTGTACCTTTCGCAGATGATATTGATTTTACAGGAAAAGCAGTTCTACTTGATCGTGGCGTTTGTGCGTTTGTTGATAAAGTAAAACATGCACAAGATAAAGGTGCTGCATTTGTCATTATTTCGAATAATAAAGCTGATGATGGTTTTGTTGTGATGAGTGGTGACTCTGCGGGTATTACAATCCCTTCTGTCGGTATTTCTAAAGAAGACGGTGATAAATTACGCTTAGCGGCATGGAACAATGAAGCTTTAACTTACGCATTTGAGTTCGATGCTTACAATACCGTTGGTGCAGCGTCAGACTTTACATCGCGTGGCCCTTCAACCGATGGCATGCTGAAGCCAGAAATTGCAGCACCCGGCAGTAATATTTTGGCAGCGAAAGTTGGCTCTGGTGACGAGTTGGTGCGTAAGAATGGTACGTCTATGGCGACGCCAATTGTCTCCGGCGCAATAAGCTTACTTCGTGAAAAATACCCAAGCCGAAAAGCGATGGAACTCAAAGCTGTTCTCATGAATACAGCAAACTTAAATATCCACGCAGAACCACTTGAGAAAAATCCAAATGCAGAACTTGCGCCTATATCCCTGATCGGTAGTGGTTTGATTGACGTTGATAAAGCCATTGCGTCTGAGATTGTTGCATGGGATAAATCGAATGAGCAAGCTGCGATTTCACTCGGTCACTTTGCTGTTTCTGATACGAAGACGCTGACACGTACGGTTGTTGTGAAAAACTACGCCAATACTGACAAAGTATATGACTTATCTTCAGAACATCGATTTGCCAATGATAAAGACCGCGTCCAGGTGACGTTCAACACTTCAGAAATCACGATTCCTGCGAAAGGTGAAGCTGAATTTGAAGTGACATTCGTCATCGATCCAACAAAACTCCCGGAGTGGAAACTGGATTCGACCAAAAATGCGACTGATGTATTTGATGGCTACCATGCAAATCTGACAGACTCAGAGCTTGATGGTGCAATCATCCTAAAAGCATCAGGTGAACAGAAAGAAGCAATTCACCTAGTGTATCACGCATTACCACAACCAAAAGCGCTGATTGACGTGAATACGGTTGAAACGGCTGCGAATGCACATCAGATCACCTTGAAGAATACAAATGGCCTTGATGCTCAGTTTGTGCCGCTAAATTTACTTTCTGCTGATCCGCAGGACATCATGCAAGAACAGGATATTCGTGCCGTTGCATTCGATGTATACGCAGATGATCCGGCAGCACCTGTTTGTGGTGGCTCTTCCTTGGTTGCTCAGGCAAGCTTTGTGATGGACAAATCTGTCATTCACCCACACCTGGCGCACTTCTCTGTGGATATCGATACAAACCGTGATGGCGCGTATGACTACACATGGCAATATTATCAAGATGAGCATGAAAAAGATGAAGATGTGACTTACCCAATCACCATCAGCCGTCCATTCGATAAGTTATCAATTGATGGGAAAGGGGAGTTTATCCATGCGACGGGCAACAATGTGATCACATTGGTTCAGTGTCTGAGCAGCATCAATATGTCTGTCTCTGATCTGAATAAGTCGATTGACTTACGCTACCGTGCTGAGCATGAGTTTGGTCACTTCCGTCCAACGGGTAAAGCGGATGAAGTGGTTGCAACAGCAGTGATTGCGCCGACGAAAGGCAAGGTTGCAACACAATCAGCTTCAGCGAATGACACTGGACGCGGTATTCGTAGCTTAGGCGCGAACGAAACAATGACGATGGATACGGATGGTGTTGCAAACGGCGTGATCTTGGCATCGAAAAGTCAGGCAACTCAAGTGATTGCGTTCGAAAACAATCCAACACAACCGCAAATCACATCAGGCCAGAAGTTCACAGTTTCTGAAGCAGCAGCAAAAGGTACTTTAGTTGGCCAGGTTGAATTGGCCAATGAAAATGATGTTGATGGTGCCGTGTTCTCATTTGTTGATGAAGTGAAAGGGCTGGGCATCAATACATCAGGTAAAATCTATGTCACAGGTGAATTGGACGCGGATACAACGAAAAAGCTACATGCTGGTGTGATTGCACACAATAATGGCGTGGCTTCTCGAGCGGCGATGATCGAAGTCGAAGTATCCAATGCGGATGACGAGAAACCAGAATTCACAAGCGAGCTTAAATTTGAAGTCAAAGAAGCCGTTGTTGGCCAAGGCGCAGTGGTTGCACAGCTAACGGCGAAGGCTTCTGAGAGGGGGGCGACAATCGTATCTTTCAAGATGGCTGACCATGCGTTGTTCTCATTGGCTAAAGACGGTACATTGTCACTGAAATCTCGTCTTGATTTCGAGACAGAAGAAACACACACGCTCAATGTAACCGTAGTGGATAGCCTTAACTTGGAAGCAGCCGCTCAAGTGACGGTGACAGTGAAGGATATCGATGAAACACCGACGGTTGATCTCCCTGTTCTTGCTGAGCTAAAAACAAATGCAAAAGCAGGCCAGCATGTTGCTACAGTCACAGCTGAATCAAAACTTGCTGATGCCCCAGCATTAACGTTTAGCTTATCAGGTAGTGATTTATTCGCAATCGATGCAAGCGGAAATATCACTCTGACGAGAAAGCCTGAAGCAGGTCAATATCGTGTTATCGTCTCTGTGTCTGATGAAGAAGGGAATACATCGGAGCAATCACTTGCTGTAAAAGTGAAAAAATCGATTACAGATAAAATTAATGACTTTTTCTCTGGTTTATTCGGTTCATAAAAAAGATAGAACCAACCAATCTATTACCCTCAACAAGAGCTGCTTCGGCAGCTCTTTTTCATTCTTGAGTCAAGCCAATATTCCAAATATGAAACCGGTACTTTTCTATCTCACTCGCTTGTGAAAGTAGACATCCAAGACTAGTGTAGGTAGATAGTCGTATTTTCATGAAGTATTGTAGATGTCGTTATTCCGTTGTTTGTTTTGTGGGATCTTATTTTTAATCACAAGCTGTACGACGCTTCAGGAGCGTCAGGTAAATCAACCTTTTACACATCTGACCCAACAGTCGCCGTTGCCAAAATCGAAGGATATTATTCATCACCAGCTGGAGAATGGTATGAATATCTCATTGGCCCCCCATGAGAAACCTTCGGACTTCGTTGAGTTGCGGTTGCTCGTCAAAGTTGGCGCGAATCAAGAAGATCTCGCCCATGCTGGGTATGCCCATTTCATTGAGCATCTGGCGTTTCAGGGGACGACTCACTTCCCACAAGATAAAATCACTGAGTTTATTCACCAGATCGGCGGTGACTTTGGGACACACACGAATGCTTTCACGGGTTACGAACATACGATCTATCATTTATCGATTTCTGCCGAGGATGAACTTCTAGAAACCGCAATTGCCATCTTACGTGACTGGGCGACTGAAATTACATTCGCACCTGATAGAGTTGAATCAGAGAAAGCGACCATCATGGAAGAAAGGCGTTTTCGTAATACACTTCAGGATCGTGTTCAACGAGCTTATCTTCACTGGCTGCAACCGGATTCGTTATACACCCAGAAAACCCCCCTTGGTACAGGTCACAGCATTGCACAAGCAACACCTGAGAAATTAAAAGCCTTTTATCAAACCTGGTATCAACCGCAGAATATGCATTTGATGATTGTTGGTGATATTCAGGCCGACAAGATGTTTGAGAAAGTAAGGGGAACATTTTCATCAATGAAGAACACAGCTTCTTCTCCTCGCAAGCAGCAAAGTGATATAAAGGCACTGAGTGACACACCTGCATTGAATATTGCTGATCCACTCATTGTGGGCGAGTTCTTCCAATTGCTGTATCCCTTGTCTGGACCTGATTTATTTACATTTGGCGGATACCAGCAGCTGTTTTTGCAAACTGTGGTACAGCAACTCCTTCAAAACCGTTTGAATCAGCTCGCTGAGCACCACCCAGAGAGTATTATTTCATTGCATTCACAAATTCATCAGCTCCAAAGCGGTCAGAAGTTTTTGCGTATTGATCTGTCAGCTTTGGAAGGGAAGCAGGAAGTTGCATTGCAGCATGTGGTGTCTTTGCTCACCCATATACAAGGCCAAGGGTTTGAAGAGCGGGATATCACCCAGTATTTACAAGCGAGTTTATTGCATATTATTGGTGCTTATAATTCCCGGGGAGACCGCACCTCTGCTTTATTAGCACAAAATCTTGTTTGGGATTCACTCTCACTTCAGCAGTATTTAGACCCGCTACAGTTATTTCAGTTACAGACGGAGTTTTTTCGTCGGCTTGAAAAATCAGATATCGATAAGAAATTTCGTGAAATGACAGCTCGGCCTACACCTTATCTTGCCCACTTTAGCGCAAAACCAGTACCGGAAAGTGTCTTGATTGGCATGTATTCAAGAGCAGCAAAACAACCGATTTCGATTGAGACTAAAGCAATTGCTGCGACAACGGTAAAACCGCTTCTCCAGAAAAAACCAAAAGGCGGCACGATCCTCTCGGAAACATTTCATTCAGAAATCGATACCTGGGAATGGATGATGAGTAACGGCGGCCGTGTTTTCTTTAAACAGCAGAAAGGCCATAAAAATTACATTTACGTCAGAATCGAAAAGCGTGGCGGCAGCGCTGCGCTGGATAAGCGGACGAGCCTTGGTGCCAGTTATATGTCAACTTTTGCTTTTGAGTCCGGTGTTGGCGATTTAACACATACAGAACTCAAAGCAGCACTTGCAAAACATCAGCTCAATTTTGCGTATTTTTTCCATCAGGATATGCGTGGCTTTATGGGACAAGCGAGTCGTTATTCGTTCGATTCTTTAATGCAACTGTCTTACCTTTCCATGATGAATCCACGTTTTGAAGAGCGAAAGCTGAATCAGGCAAAGACGCGGATGTTGTATTTTGATAAGCAAAGTAAGCAAAACCCGCATATGCGTTTTATGCATGAATTTAATCAATTCGCAAAAGTGGGTATCGAAGATATTGATTTAAAGCAACTGAAAAAACTGACGGTGAAAGACTTTTCGTCGTTGCACCGCGACTATTTTGCAGGTGCTGATAAAACGACTTTCTGGGTTGTGGGTGATATTGATAAGGATAAACTTAAAGAAAGTGTTTCTGCCTATTGGGCACCGTTACCAAAAGGACATGTCGAAAAAACACCCGACCCAATATTGAGAGCTTCTGAGTCAGGGCAATTTCAGTTTTATCGTGATTATGCGACAGAAGATAAAGCATCTATTCTATTGTACTTTAGCGTCAGCCCAGAGCAATTGTCTTTGAAAGATATCGAAGGGATGGATCACTTAGAACACATCCTGATCAGGCAGCTCAGAACAGAGCTGCGTGATAAGCGAAAAGGAATTTACAGCCACGATGTAACCTATCAGGTGAGTCTTATTCCTGAGCCGCACGTCCAGTTTCATATCTCGTTTGTCTGTGATCCAGCACGGCAGCAGGAATTGATCCAAGCGGCTAAAACGGTGATTTCAAATATTCGCTCTGCTTCTTTCCCGATGATTGTTTTGGATGATGAAAAGAAAAGAGCGGTATTGGAGCGTGAAGCCTTAAAACAACGCCCGGACTGGTGGCTCAATAGTTTATTAACGTTAGACTTGCTTGGCGCAGACTGGCAGCAGCTCAATCAATACCCTCAGCGGGTGGAAGGATTGTCTATCGAGCAGGTGGCTGGATATGCTGAGGCATTTCTTGTGCAAGGCAGGCAGATTGAAGCGGTTTTATCGCCCGCACAGCTGAAGTAAAGATCCTTATTACTCCAGTCGTGTTGTTGATCCCAGGGGATGTCTGATTACTGGGGCTCGGATTGTTTTGTCATTAACGAGTCAATCAGTTGATCTTCCAGTGAAAACCGCAGCTCTAAAGTTTGTCCTAACTGGGAAAGATCGAGATCGAAGTTTTCCAGCACATCCTCTTGCTTTAACTCCGCATATTTGTCGTTAAAGTCTAAGGCCAAGTCAGTTGTTGCAGATATCTTGGGGTAAATGTCCTGTTTGAGATCGCAGATTTTGTCAGGTTTAGACTGCTCAAGCATTTGATCATAGACCTCGAAGTGACCTGCGGAGATATAATCAACAAGGATTTGGCAAAAAGCTTGTATATCGGATTGTGTCGGTGCAGAGTGCAGGGATTGTCCGTTTTTGGAGATGCCAGCAAGCTGACAATATCGGACGAGTACGTCCTGCCTCTCAGTGAGCCAAGCATCAATGGTGGCATTTGCGCCTCCCCACCGTTGCTGTGCTTTTTCTAATTTTGAAAGCATATGTAGTCTCCTGCCTGGGATGCTCATTGCTGAATTATCATATCCTAATTCACCGCAAATAGGAACGTCCTAAAAAGGCGTATTGCTATTATAGCTCTTCTGCTCATGAAATAGTAAAATCCTTGAAATACAAGACGAAAGCAAGAGGGAAGAAAGTATGATCCAGCATAGTCAATCTGTTGCAGAAGGTCAGGAAGCTTGGTGGTTTGTCTGTATTGATCATCGAATATGGATGTGGGAGAGCACAACTGGTGTGCCGTGTTGTTCCATTGATATGCTTCCCCTTGATGGCCTTGAAGATATGCCCCACCATGTCATTGGTCATCATGAAGATTTACCCTGTGTCCTCATTCAATATCAACATGCCCCCAATGAGGCCGATCACTTTGTCAATATTCGCCAGTTATTAGGCGCAGTTGATGACCAGCTCTTTTTTCTTGCAGCCAGAGCATGTCAGGTCAATAAATTCTTGTTGACCCATCAGTATTGTGGACAATGCGGCCAAGCGATGGCATTGGTTGAAGAAGAGTTAGCAACGCTGTGTGAGCATTGCCACCATCGCTGTTATCCACGGATCTCACCTTGCATTATTGTCGGGATCCAAAAAGGCAAAGACATATTACTGGCGCGTGGTCCGCATAGCCCGAAAGATCGATTCTCAGTACTGGCTGGCTTTGTTGAATCTGGAGAGACGCTGGAGCAGGCCGTAGAGCGAGAAGTCATGGAAGAAGTCGGCGTGACGGTCAGGAATATTCGTTACTTTGGCTCTCAGCCTTGGCCTTTCCCTCATTCATTAATGATTGGATTTACCGCAGACTATGTCTCTGGAGAGATCGTTCCTCAGCCGGGTGAAATTGAAGAAGCGGCCTGGTTTGCATTAAATGACCTGCCAAATCACCCTTCAAATGTGAGCATTTCGGGACGGATCATTCATGAAATCAAAAAGAAAAGTCAGTGTAGGTCGAATAGAAGGTGAATGGTTATTCAGAAAATAAAAGGCCACTCCAAGGAGTGGCCGAAGGTGTTTAAGTGCATAGAGGGCCCGTGTACCGAGCTTCTTTGTGTTGTAGTTCTTCACTAGCGCGAAAGAAGTTATAGCAAATACGAAAAAAGGTTGCAACACCTATTTTAGTGTTGGAACTCTATCTTTTCGGTACACCCCAGAAAATACGTGCCATTCAAAAAAATAAATAAATATGCATCTTGCCGATTTTCAACAGGATTTGTTTGATTTGAGTGACATCAGAGGACAACACTCTATGCTACAATAAACGCCCGAAAAAAATGGCTATATTCAGCGTATCTCACCCAAAGCTTGCCGTGTTTTGCTGAATGATGAATAAAACGAGGAATCCCAATGGCCGAATTGAAGAATGATCGCTATCTTAGAGCATTACTCAAGGAACCTGTTGACCGTACGCCAATCTGGATGATGCGTCAGGCTGGTCGCTATCTTCCAGAATATCGTGAAGTGCGTGCCCAGGCGGGTGATTTTATGTCGCTATGTAAAAATCCGGAGCTGGCATGTGAAGTGACGCTTCAACCATTGCGTCGTTATCCTTTGGACGCAGCAATCCTGTTTAGTGATATTTTGACAATCCCGGATGCGATGGGCTTGGGTCTCTATTTCGAAGAGGGCGAAGGGCCTCGTTTTGAAAGACCACTCAAAGACTTTATGGATATTGCTGCATTACCAGTGCCCGATCCAGAGCAAGAGCTTGGTTACGTCATGGATGCAGTTAGAACCATCCGCAAAGCCCTCAATGGTGATGTGCCTTTAATTGGATTCTCAGGCAGCCCTTGGACGCTTGCAACTTATATGGTTGAAGGGGGCAGCAGCAAGACGTTCACCAAAATTAAGACGATGGCCTATCAAGAGCCAGAAGCACTGCATCTACTACTGAGCAAACTTGCTGACGCTGTGACGCTTTACTTAAATGCGCAGATTGCTGCGGGTGCTCAGTCTGTTATGATCTTTGATACATGGGGTGGTGTGCTGTCTCACCGCGACTATAAAGAGTATTCGTTAGGGTATATGCAGCAAATCGTTGAAGGCTTAACCCGTGAAGCGGATGGCCGCAAAGTTCCGGTCACACTGTTTACCAAAAATGGTGGTCTATGGCTGGAAGCAATTGCGGATACAGGCTGTGATGCGATTGGCCTCGACTGGACGATGAATATCCATGACGCACGCAAACGCGTTGGGGATAAGGTTGCGTTGCAAGGCAATATGGATCCTGCGGTTCTACATGCACCACCTGAGCGCATTCAACAAGAAGTCCAGATGATCTTAGATGGGTACGGCTATGGCACTGGCCATGTCTTTAACCTCGGCCACGGGATCACACCTGATGTTGATCCGGAGCATGCGAAAGTCTTTATTGACGCAGTTCATGACCTGAGCCAAGCGTACCATACGCCAGAGTAACTGGCTTTGTGGACTCTATGGGGCAGCTAAGTGAGCTGCTCCAGCTCTGTGATGAGCGTGATGGCTTCTTGTTGCGTATGCCCACAAACATCCGGGCAAGGCTTAAATAATCCGCATACTTTGGGTCGTTCCGGCTTTCCAAAAAGCTTACATAAATTGTTTTCATCCAGTTGAATACACCGCTCACCCGCTTTTTTCCCTTCAGGCATACCAGGGATTGGGCTGGAAATACTTGGTGCAATACAACAGGCACCACAACCTAAACGACACTCCACAATATCTTCTCATCTCTCGCAAATGAGCGAGGAATATACCAAACTTTGGCTGAACAAAAAAGAATCGATTTGATTTTCATGGCAGAATTCGGCTAAATAAAAGACGTATTCGTGAAGATGTATTCGTGAAGGTGTACAAGTAAAGAGCGATTTCATGGACCTGATTATTCGACCAGCATTTCAAGCTTCCAGCTATTTAAACACAGTAGCGCTGTGGCATTATCAACAATGGGGAATAGCGTCTGAGACGCCGTTATCTCAATACCAGTCTTACTTTCAGCAATATTTTGCGGTGGAGAATACAGTTCCCATCATGTGGCTGGCCTTAGCTGGTGGCAAAGTTATAGGAAGTGTTGCACTGCAAAGAGACACGCTGGATGAAGAAACAGGCGAGATCCTCGTGCTTGGTGGTTTATATGTGACAGATGAGATGCGCGGGCAGGGGATCGGCGCAGCACTATTACAGATCGCCACCGATCACGCAGCAGATATAGGCACACAAACCTTGTACTTAGCAACAATGGAGCATGTTGAATATTATCAACGATTTGGCTGGCGTATTGAGAAGGAAGTGAATAAAGACAATCAACCCAGCCAGCTCATGTGTCTGGATTTTTATTAAGCGGGTTTGTTACACTGCGATGATGCAGCCAAAGAAGGCCGGAACTGCAACTTCCGGCCTTGTTCTCTCAAAGAGAAGAATGGATTGAGTCTAAGCAATCACTTTTGAGATTAGTTCAACGCATCGTAGCGGAAAGTAATGGTACCAGCCGTGCCATTAAACATGCTTGGTGTGCCATTATAGTAGCTCATGATTTGCAACTTATAATCTTTCCCTTTGGCTGCATCACGGATCACAAAAACACGGTAGTTAGAGTAAACAGAGTGCATGCTTGCGCCGCCGCTCGTGTTAAATGCAGTGTAGTGATACCATTTATTTGTAGTGAAAAGGCTCGCTTCCACACTATCAGCTTTGTAATAACTTGTAATATCACGCCCAGTGTTTGCATCTTGCTTACCATTCGTCATCGCAAGTGCCTTTGCGTTATCGATAGGACCAAGTGCTTTACCTAAACCTGAACCTGCATTCTCAACACCACTATTTGTCCATAGTTGGAATTGGCCATTTTTCTTGGTTAACTTGAGATCCCATGTAGAGTCAGTACAAGCGACAGTTCTAGCTGTTCCTGGGTAGCTTCCCCAAAAAGGCTTTCTTCCATCAAAATCAATACATGTTCCAGCGTTATTCACCGTTGCAGAAATTGACTTTAATGAGCCAAAACTGTTCCCATTTGGATTGGAGTGCCAAGCATACTCTAGAGTGACTGAATTACTGCTTAGCTGTGTTACATGAAATTTAGCAAAACGTCTTCCAGAGCTTGCACTTCCTTGATCGGTGCCATCGCTTGACCGAACAACCCACCAGTTTTGTGAGTTAATACGCCCATTTGATAGCCAATCGTTTGTTTTAATCGCAGGTGTAGGCACACTTTGTACATAGTTCAAGCCGTTGCCTGAGGTGATGCTATTATAAACCCCTGACTCTGAAGAAGGTGTTGCATTTACGAAGCGAGACTGGTTTGCCTGCCCGTTTGAATAAAAACCGCTTGGTGTTGCAGCGAGTGCAGCTTTTACATTTCCATTTCCATTCAGAGGGTCGTTGATTTTTACTTTAGTTTTGCTAAACGCAACATGCCATGTACCATTTGCATTTGTTTCCTGCCCAGAAGAAAGATTGACATAGGCAAACTCATCCGCATCAGTTGCATCAATTGTCATTGTTGCTGCAGTTGATGTGGCTGAAAGAACAGAAAGCGCAATCGCAGATAGTGTCATTTTTAACATGCGTATTTCCTTTATTGTTGTTGTGCCGAAGATAAATCGGCAGGTAGATTGTTCAGAGCAAAGAGAATCTGGATTTGTTTCCCTTTTCTTTGAACTGATAACTGTATTTCTTGTTGCTGAACCAATTCCATCAAGATTTGTTCTGCTGTACCTAGATCATTTAAGGGCATATGATTGACTTCAATAATCCGATCACCTGGTTGGAATCCAAGCCAGTAGAGCCATTTCTTTTCAATGCCATAGTCGACAATCATGCCATTGAGTTGGCCATGATCCATGTCAGCCCTTAAGTCAAGCCACTGAGTCATATCTTTGTGTTCATGGACTACTGCATATTTTATGAGTGTCAGTTGCTCTTTACGATTTTTGTCGTTTCGAAAGTCAATAAGAACAGGCTCTGGGTTGCTCACTATAGTAGGATTAGCCCCTTCTGAATTACTGTTGGAAAGAATTTCTTCTGCTTGAGCTTGAACAGTATCATTATGTGAAAAAGTTTTTGGTTTCACCTTGTCATGAAGAACTGGACTCTTCTCGGGATCTTGGCTTTGATTGAGCATAATGAGGCCTAAGATAGTGAGAAGTAAGCCCGCAATAACGAGAAGGCGCATCATAAGCTGGCCCCAGCTTTACTATATCGGAATGAAATATTGGATTTTTTATCGATATGTGTGATCTGAAGCTTGTACAGGTTGTTTTCATCCTTGAATAGATAGGTATTGAATGCTTGTACGGCATATTTGTCGAGGTACCCAGACTTATCACTTGTCATTTTAATAAAGAAGTTATCCTCTTTTGAGGCTTTATTTTGAATAAAGATTTCTTTATTCGTTAGGCCTGCATCATATTCTGAAAGTGCTTCGTCCTGAATTGGGCCGAGTACTCGTACAGTACCATTGCCATGTGGTGCTCCCCATGGAAAGAATTTACCGATCTCTGGCTCAGTTGATATCTTTTGGTATTGATAGGCAAGGTAAGAACCACCTGAATTGAGCCATATCTGATAATTCCCTTCTTCGTTTGAGATGACAAAATCCCAACCATACCCATGAAGGAATGGATACCGACCTTCTTCTAATAAAGGTAAAAGGTATTCTTTTTCTTGAGTAGAATTGAGTCCTTGTTGACCATTGATATCAACAGAGAGCCTATCCTGAGCTGAAACTGAACGATCAGTTTCACAATCCACTTCAATCTGATAGGCGAGTGAATAACACAATTTATTGCCTCGTGTAGGAAGTTTGATGTTGAAAGGTTTGCTTTCAATTTGGCTAAAAGGAAGCCGTTGATTAGAAACATGGTCGTATTGAGAGAAAAAAGTTAAATGGCCATGAAAAATGCCTTTTAATTGCTCAATATACCCAGGATCTGGAGAAAAAATCTGTGATTTTGATTCAATGGATAGTGTTTGCTCAGCTTCATTAAGTGATTTTATACGAAATAAAGTTAAGTTTGGTATAAGTTCAGTCTTTTGAGAGAATAAAGGGGTTACTGCTTGAGGAAACTCTCCAAGATCTTGACCTGATAAGTCTCCAATATGGACTCCTATGTCTTGGGAGAGCTGAGTCGCTGTGTAGTTCGTTATACGGACACCATTGTTATCAATATCAGGAGCGACGATGTGATTTGTATTTCCATAGAGCATCCACCAGTCACCTAATAACAGCTGATCCATTCTGAGTGCTGGTAAATAGCGATCTTCCTTCATTTCTAATTGATTGATTGTGTCTTGGTCAATATTTAAAAATGAGTTTTTAGGACGTTGTGCAGAGTTAGGTATCAATTCTCCTTTTACTTGTCCAGAACCTGATGTTCCACCATTCATAATGATGTTATTACCTCGAAAAGCAATATGCCACTTGGTTTCATCAGGGTTAATATCGCTAGGAGCGTATGTTTTCTGATTTTTCAGATCGACATAAGTGATTGTATCTTCGTTTACCTTTACCGAAATTTGATATATTGGATGAACGACAACGTTGACTTTCTTTTTGACCTCAGAGTTTCTTGGTCCCTTTACGGTGAGTTGTAATTGAACCGGTACTGCAGTAAGAAAGTCGATCTCAGGTGCTGAGATTTTTACATTGAGCTGGTCTGTATTTTCAAGTATGAGCTTTACTGTGGGGTTATCACCAAGCTGTTTCCAAGAATATCCTTGAATACGTTCATCCTTTGCAATAACAGGATTAAGTTCAAGGCTATGTTGCTCAACTATTTCAACATCTTTAAGTGACACCGAAACATTAAATTTTTCAAGCGTTTGTGTTTGCTGATCTTGCTCACTGCCGACATCGGGGGTGGAGCCATTGCAGGCAGCAAGGAGCGTCACCGATGCTAGGACACATAGTGTTTGTCTAATGTTCATATATTATTCGTCCTTTAGATCAGCAACTTTTTGGTAGCGGAATGTTGGGTGTGCAGGCTGGTTTTCAGCATTGAAATAAGATAACACCTGAACTTTATAGATGGCATTTTCTGTTTTTACAGCGTAAAGACTGAAATTAGAAAAAATACGAATACCAGCTTTGATATATTCAGAAGTGTAAGAGCCTGTATACCAATACCATGAGTGTGAGCCAAAGACACTTTTCATTTTATCCTGTCTGAGGAAAGAGCTTAACTTCGTGTCTTGGCTTTCAGTAATGTTTGGATAGCCTCCTTGGTGACCTGGTAAATAGGTCCCTAACACTCCTGTGATAGTATTTTTTGCAATAGTGCTGTCAGGCCTACCAAGCCAGAAGTCGGCTCTCTCTGGTGTTGCTTTCATCTGAATATGCCAAATAGCATCTGCTTCATTACAATCAACAATTTGCCATGTTTGGATATTGACACATTGAGATGTTGATTCCCCAGACCAATTGAAGGTAATTTCTTTAATATTTGAATGATCGAAATTCTTGTCTTCTAATGTGTGATAGCCTTCAATCGTCAATGACTTGTCTGCTGAAATGAAATCAAATTCGCTAACATGAAATTTTATTCCATAGTCAGAATGGTTTCCTGAGTTATTGAGCGGTGTGGTGACCATAAACCAATGATCAGGGTTAACAGACGCATTAGGGTATTGCTCTAGGTTGTTTTGCCAATAGTGTGTGCTCAGTATTGGCTCAAGCTGGTCACGTTGGAATTTTAAATTTTTTGAGTCGATCGTTGTTGCAAGAAAGCTTTCTTCTTGAGATTGGGCTGTTTCTGTTGCGAAGGTGTAATCAACTTCTTTTCCATCTTCATCATAAAAACCATCTGGCTGCATGATAAATGCACCTGATACATTTGAGTCGACGTTTAATAGGACATTAGTACCAAGAATTTTCATGTGCCAATCTTGATCGGTTGGCTCATTTGGCCACTGTTCTCCAGTCTCAAAGTTAAAATAAACAAAATCTTCACCTTGAGGCTTGGCTGAGACTGTATACACCCCATTCTCATCCGCCTTATGATCTGGCGCTGTTGGTGAATCATTGAGGAGATCTCCTGCTGAGTCTCCGCCACTTTGGCCGCAGCCGCTAAGCAGGCTGCATGACAAGATGGAAAATAGAAGTACGTTTTTCATTTGCTTTTCCCCTAAAGCCATTTAAATTCCACACCAAGGTAGTAGTAACGACCTTGGGCTGGACGAATATCGGTAGAATCCAGGTAGTCTCTGTGTTGATCGCCGACATTATCAATGCCGCCGTACACGCGCCACGCATCATCGAGTTGGTAATTTGCTTTGAAGTCGAGGCGGTTCCAGTTTTGCATGCCGTTGTTTTTTGTCCTTGCGCTATCAAATGAGTCTTTCTCTGCGGTGTATCGCAAACTCAAGTTGAGCGGAAAGGAAAACGGCTCTGTATCGAATGCGACCTGGATTTGATGTTTTGGTCGGTTCTTCAGTGGCTTGCCTGTGGACTTGTCTTCGCTGTCTAGATAGCTTTGTCCGACACGCAGTTTGTGCTTATCGGTGATCCGCCAAGTGATATTTGCTTCAACACCTTGTGTCGTTGCTTCGTCAATATTCTTGTAATGGTATACCGTGACAGGGGTATCTGTATGATACAAATTAACGGAATTTGCGGATAAGTTGGCATCAAACTCAGCGGAAATCAGCTTTTCTATCTCGTTATAGAAGTAGTTCACATCAACAGTGACTGCACCCCAAATCACCTCTGCACCGAGTTGAAAGTTCAGGCTCTCTTCCGGCTCAAGGTTTTTGTTCCCTGCAATTAAGTAGCCTGCTTCACGGTGATCGAATAGATAGTATTGCTCACGCAGTGTTGCGGTACGATAGCCCTGCGCGATGCTTTGGCGGAAGTTCCATAATGCTCCGGCGACATCTTCTAAGCGGTATTGTAGGCTGAGCTTCGGGCTGAAATGTGAACCAAACTGACTGTCATGTTGGTAACGCCCACCAGTAAGTAGGGTAAATTCTGGCAAAATATCCCATTCGACTTGGACATAACCTTCTGTTGAACGGTTTGCTTTATCAGAGAGCTGACTCTTCGACTTGATGGTTTGGTTGACCGTATCCAATGTTGATTTGGTCGTTTTGAGCGTTTTTTCTTGCCAGCTCAGGCCATAAACGACTTCGAAATTCTTGAAACCAAAGTAGCTCCAGTTTGTCTCGAGCTTTTTAGTCTCGTGGGTTGCGTCATTCGATAAATCAATAAATGCGGTTTGAATATCATCATCCGGCTGATGGTCTTTCGCTTGTTCCCAAATGATTTTTGATTGTGCGTTCCAGTCACCAGCGTCAAAGTTATTCCCGACAGTAAAGTGTGTCCGCTCCATATCGAATGTCTTTTGACGAACACGGAAGATACCAAAACCTGGGACCTGACGGGCATAATCGGTTCTTAATTGTTGGTCATAATAGGAAGACTTCACAAACCACTCGAATTGTTCGCTGTGTGTGTAATAGTATTTTCCAGACCACTGACGTTTGTTGCCATATTCGCCATTATTTCCAAACGTCATGGTGCGATAGTGATTATACAAAGGATGGTTTTCTGGCAGCTTGATGTTATCTCGGTGCAAATAATCAAACCCACCGATATCTTTGTAATCAAAGGAAATAGAAGCTTGGTGTGCGCCAACGCTGCCGGACAACTGGGTAAAGCCACGCCATTTGTGTGCGCCAAAACGTTCTTTATAAGCGACATTATTATCGAATCGTCCGCCCGTGAGGTTGACGATGGCTGCTGGGTTATCTTCTGGGCGTTTTGTGATGACATTAATCACACCGCCCATTGCAGCGCTGCCGTAGAGGGCTGAGGAGGCGCCTTTGACGATTTCGATATGCGAAATTGTGGAAGTTGGGATTTGGCCGAGATCGACCGCACCACCATCGGTGCCAATGACAGGTTCACCATCAATAAGGATCAACACGCGGTTTCCGCTAAAGCCTTGTAGCAAGACCTCGGAGCTGGTTTTTCCACGAAGCGTTCTTAACACGACGCCGGGTGAAAATCTCAGTGCCTCTTCCAAGTTCGCGGCGTGGATCTTTTGCAGCTCTTGCTGTGTGATCACTTCTGTACGAACCGGGGTTTCCAACAGTGGCTTCTCGGTTCTGGTCCCAGTGACGACGATGACTTCTGTCGGTTCTTCTTTATTATCATTTGCGGATGAATAAAACGGGGTGAGCGCCAAGTTGCTAAGCACAACGAGAGCCAAATACGAACGTTGCAAAACGCGTTTCCTTTTGTGGTCCTTAGAAAATAATGCTAATGATAACCATTATCATTAAGGAAGTTAACCTGTTTTCTTCTTTCGGAACGAATATTTTGTCAACATGCTCACAATCAAGGAGAATTTTGTTTTTGTGCTAGTCTGAGGATATTGCCATCAATTGATATGAATGATGAGAAGACTGCTTTTATTACTTCTATTATTAAGCGGAAATTGCGCTGCAAATCAGGAGTTGCATTTTGCGCTGCCGAACTTCCCGCCTTACTCCTACCTGAATGACAAAGGGGAAATCATCGGGGAAGGTGTTGAAGAGGTTTCTAGAGTATTGAAGGAAATGAAGGTCGTTTTTGATTTTAGGGTTGTCCCGAATTACGGCAAAGCGCTCAATGAGATTGAGAAAGGACGTTCTGATGGATTTTTTCTGGCGACACAGAATGATGAGCGGGACAAAGTCGCTGTATTTTCTGCACCTGTCACCGTCAATCGCTGGAACTGGTTTTTTCTTCCTCCGCAAGAAGGTCGTAAGGTCATTGATCTCAAAGACAAAGGGATCCGCGTTGCCAGTCATCTGAAAGCGAATACATATTTGTGGTTAAAAAAGAAAGGCTATGCGAATGTAGAAGGTAACTCAGATTCGATGACGTTAGTGAAACTATTAAAGCGCGGACGGCTGGATGCGGTGTTTTTATCGGAAGGTGTATTTTTAGAAGCAAACCGGAAGCAGGGATTTGATGAAAAGTGGTTTAATTTTCATGTGCAACGGGCCAAACCCTTTGGTGTTTATATTTCTAAGGATTATTTAAAGAATAACCCAGACTTTATGAAGCAATTTAACAAGCTGGTCATGGATTACTATGGCAGCCAAGTGCAGAAAATGCTGGGGGTCAGATAAGTTTATTCTAATCGAATAAACTAGCTTGAACCGGTTGTGGTGTAAGAGAGATCGGTTGTGCTTTGACCTGACGTGTTTTTGTCTTTGCACGGCGTTGGCAGCGCATCAAAACTTGATGTTTTTCCGGGTCACTGAGCGTTTGCCAATGAAAACGCTCGTCTCGGGAGCGGAAACACCCGATACAGTACCCTTGATTATCTGTTTGGCATATTCCTTTACATGGACTTGGCACAGGAAAGATCTCCAGTTGTTCCACGGCGGACTGCCCGTAGTTTGTTCAATTGATACTATCCTTAACGCTTACTTTTACGTTTGTCAACAAACTATGGATTGTTTTTGCTTAATTTCAGTCTTTAGTTGGGTATTTTTGAAGAAATTTTCTAAAATTCAGCGAGTTAATGGATTGCATGTTGATGCTAAGCAATTGATTCTTAATGAAGAGAGATTGAGCCAAGTTTGATGAATATCACCAATAGTGCAGTCATCTTTGGTTACACTTAAAACGATACCTAGATTTTTCGACCAAGAAGCGAGGAAAGCGGCGTGCAACACATACTTGTTATCGCAGATGAAATTGATCATAACCCTATTGCTATTCAACACGCTGAGCAACTCGCTTTGGCCTATCAGGTGCCGATCCATGTTGTCTTCTTTTGTTATGCCAGATTGCGAGAGTGGGGCAGTAACGCTGCGGCCATCAAAGAGCAGGTGCTCAAAGGACTGGAAGATAAATCGAGCGAGATCCTCACCAAAACAATTACAAAAGACATCAAGGTCACTCATGAGTTGGTTTGGGAAAAACATATTCACAACTGGGTCAATCATTATGTCGACATTCATGATGTGAGTATGGTCGTCAAGACAGGTCATCGTTCAGAGTCAATGACGTATACTCCAACAGATTGGCATTTGTTGCGAGAATGCGGCGCGCCAGTCTTTATTGCTGTGGAAGAGCAATGGCGCAAAGCAAAACATGTGATGGCTGCGATTGACTTGGAAACCACAAATAAAGAAAAAGAAGGGCTCAATCAAAAAATCCTGACTGAGGCACAGCAGATCGCCAAAGTCCTGGGGGTTGATCTGCACGCTTGTTATACCATCACCGTGCCAAGGTTGTTACGTGATCTCGGGATTGTGTATCCAGATGAAAAAGAAAGAGAAGTCAAGCAAGAGATCCAACCCAAACTCGAAGCAATTTCTAAAGAATTCGGTATTGATATGGCAAACTTCCATATTACGGTCGGTGAGCCAGACAAAGTACTGCTCAGTAATGCCGCAAAACATAAAATTGGCATTCTCGTGCTTGGCATGATGGGACGCCGTGGTCTGGAAGGCTCAGTGATAGGCAACACCGCAGAAGAAATTTTAGGCTTACTCAAAACGGATATTTTAGCGATTAAGCCTTGAATTGAGTCACAAAATAAGCGCACCTGAACAAACATAGTGTGCGCTTCTCTCTTTGAAAAACCTTCATTTTTAATCACTTCAGTTGAATCTGATTCCTTAATACTCAAAGTATTGATTTTTGCATGGATATCAACCTCAGTTCTAAAATCAGCAAACGACAATCAATGGTCTGATCGTTACAGTGTTCCAATAAACACGCACAACCTATAAAATGAGAGGAATAAACATAGAAGCCGCGATTAATTCAGCAATTGGTTCTAGCTGGCGATCTCGACTGCCAGACATTGATCAAACGGTTGCAAACGCGATGAAAAATGGCCAGGGCGGTGCAAGAATGAATGTCAAATTAGAAGTGTCCAGAGGACCAAATTGATGCAGATTGAAGAAATCAATTGCTTTTTAGAAGAATTCGGCGAACCAGATCATGCAGAACAGGTTGCGCCAGAAGTTTTGGAAGCCTACTCGGGGGTCATGCCCCCGATGCTTCTTAAATTTTGGGAGGAATTCGGTCAGACTTCCTTTGCTCAAGGATTGATCTGGTTCGTCAACCCAAAAGACTATGAGTTTGTCTTGGATCTTTGGTTAGTAGAAACGCCACTTGATGAGGTGGATACGTTCCATGTGTTTGCACGAAGTGCTTTCGGCGAATTGTATGTGTGGGGTGAAAAAAGTCATCGCACGCTTGAGATCTCCTGTCCAATGAATCACATTTTTGCGGATGAAATTAAACAATACGAAGATTCACCCAAGCCACAAGACCAGGCGATGGGATCGTTCTTTCTAGCATCCGATCCAGAACACTTTGATTTGACGGATGAACAGGAAGCGTTGTTGTTTCATCAAGCACTCGAAAAACTTGGGCCGCTTCAAGCAAACGAAGTCTATGGGTTTGTGCCAGCACTGTGCATGGGAGGCAGCCATAGCGTGGATAACCTGCAAAAGCTAGAGATCATGCCTCATTTAGCGATTCTCCAGCAAATGGGAGAGCGACCGAATGTCTTGGCAATGCCAGATGATGTTGGCTCATTCGATCTCGGTGATCTTGAATAGCTGTACTCACTCAAATCTAAACGGACAGTCACCTTCGAAAGTGGGTAACTGTCAGCTTAAGCCTGAGCGAGTACACTCAAAGTACGCGACATAAGTGACATCAGTAAGGAGCAGATTGTGCTCCTTTCGTCATGGATTAATCGAAGAAAGTATTCCAGCGTTCAGTGGCAATTTTGTGCTGCTGGCCATCAAGCTTGACGAGAATATCTTTTAAATCATCTTTTTGCATATCATTGTAGTCGATGATGCTTCTGATTTGTGCTTCGTCTTGCTTACCGTCTTCATCAAATCTGACTAGGTAAGCTGCAAGCAGTAGCTCTTTCGTTGCCATGCCAGTTGAGTAATCTTCTCCTTGAATGTTTCCAGAGCCATCAGTGGCAAAGTACATTGCACTGGTGCCAATATCTACGCGGGTGCCATCACTGACGGTTTTCATTTTAATGGTCTGGCTTTTGTAAGAGTAATTATCAAAAGCGGAATCATCATCTTTACTCATTTTTGTATCGATCTGATTCAGGTGATCCATTTTAGGAACGATGACATCCACGTCTTCAGGTGCACGAATACCGCCATATTGCGCTGCTGCCAAACTACCAACCAGTAAATATGGCACCTTCGGTAGTTCCTGCTGGAGTTTTTCAAAGGCTCCTTGTGCTGCTTCTAGAGGAGAGCCTTTGCTGATTTCACTCATCGCACTTATGGAGTCAACACTACCTTTCTTTCCTTGCTTGAACTGAGCCATAAAGTCGCCAAAGTTCTGTTGCTCATCATCATCTGAATAAACTGCATCATCATACTGTACTTCGTCGAAATCATAGAGTTCTTTAGTTGCTAGATCTAGCCCCATGACATGTTTTGGCTGAGTTGCATCAATCTGATGGCCGTGAGGTAATTCAGTAAGATCAACCCGGACCATTGTTGGATTGGTAGAATGATGTTGCACTCCCATTTGCTGGCTGCTTGGGGAAATCATTGTATTTTGGATTGAATTTGGAACACTCATAAATCACCTGATTTTATTTTCCTTGTTTCCTTTTAAGTAACATGAAAAGGAAGTGAGTTTCATCTTTTTGATAAAATAGGATGAAAGAGTGAATTGTTTTTATTTGATTTTTTTCGGTTGAGACACTTCAGTCGGATTGAATGTGTAATGTCCAGTGATTGGGTAATTGAACAAGAAGTTTTCCAGCTTTGGCCCTTGCTCGACATTATGTACGACTAAAGGAGTACCCGTGATTGGGTCATGTTGGCTCGTGATGATTCCGATATGAGGCAAGTTACCGGGAAGCATCCAGGTAACGAGATCGCCAGGGTGATAATCTTGTGAAGATTGCGACACCTTGAGTGATTGTCCATGTCGTTGAAAGAAAACCTGTAAGTTTCGGACACAGCGATGGTCGATATTGGTATCTGGTTTTTTTAGCCCCCAAATCTGCTTGGATGAGTATGCAGAAAAGTTTGCTCGCATATCTTCATGGACCAGCTTTTGTAGATCGATGCCCAATTGGCGGTAGGTTCGGATCACCACATCAGTGCAGACACCGATATTCTTGGGCACATCACCATTCGGATAGGGGATTTTAAGATAGGTACCATCATAACGAACCTGATGTTTTGTGCGCTCATAAGCTGCTTGCACAATTTCTTTTTCAAACGAGCCTGCAAATACAGTGTTGGGTAATGCCAATAAAAATATGAATATTTTACGCATGGTTATCCTCACTTTATCGCATTGCCAAATCGAAGTATTGGACAGCGACGCAACACAAATGTTTCATACGAAGCAAACTCGGACTTCACGTTTTCAGAAGGTAAAGGAGTCGTTGAAGATACAGGGTGAAAATGATTAAGATGGATTGTGCCAGAGACTATCAGACTCGAATGTGTAAAGGTAAAGCATCACGCAGCTACAGTTACTGATAATGATGCTGGCAAAGAACTGAAAACCAGATTCAAAAGAAGGGAATTCCAGCAGCTTCAAGCCAATGATCATCATCCGGATCACGACGAACACCGCACCCATAAAAATCAAAAACCATATCTTTTGGTTGAGAAAACGCAAGCTAAATATGTAACAAAGACAGCCAATCGTAGACATGACAAAAAGGAGAAGCATGCTCTGTTCTTCGAACGTGAAAGCGCGATCACCAGCTGCGATAATATTAGAAATTGAGAGATAAACACATGGAATTAATGAAAAAAGCCAAAGGAGGCGGATTCTTTGAAAATCAACAAGCTGTGGGACTATATTTATTTTAAGCATAACGACAACCCATGATACACAACTGAAGCGACATAACGATTCAGAAAAACTTGGTGGATTCTACCTGAATGAAGTTGAACGGAAGATGAATGGACTGTGAAGCAATGAATTTTTATTCGTCATCGGTTTCTTCCCAAATAGAATGTGATTCAAATGCATAGAGCCAAAGGAGAATGAAATGGATGAAAATTGATAAGAACCACCATTTATATTTATATCATGTGGAACTTTCACTGATTTGTCATTATGCGTGAACTTGAAAAGGGTTAAGACTTACCAAGTTGCTCCCAATTCCTCAGATAAACATCAAGCTTACGCATTTCTTTTGCTGTGAATTGCTCTTTTTTGAGTGCCTGGATCTGCTCTTGTTTCTCTAATTCACTCAAATAGTCACTCGATTGCGTTTTTTGAATTTGTTGGTGGATAGCTTTTACCCGGGATTGCCAGTTTGCTCGTTTTTTATGAAGTTGTTGCAAGCGAGCTGTGGCCTGGACACCATATTGGTCTTCAATTTCATCAATATTATTATCAAAATTGGAACCTTTCATGTGTTCATGCAAGTTGGCCATTTGGCGGGAAGGTTGAATGGCTTTACGCATATCTTCTGGGAGTTTTTCGATATGCTGTGTGAGTAGTTCCCGTTTTTGCGAGGGGCCAAGGCTGGGATCCTGAGCAAGTCTTAGTCGCTCTAAGGCATAGCGATCATATTCGTCGTCCTCTTTAAAAAATGCGGCATAGACTTCAGGTGAAAAATGTTGCATTCGTAATTGTTTAATTTGATCAAGTTGATCAGCAATCATTCGAAGGTTTTGCTCGGTGCCAATGACTGGGTGTTGATGGTAGGAGGCTAAATCATGCTTATAATTCAGGTATTGATCAAACAGCTTTTTTAAGCGATATGCGGCTTTGGGGGAAAGTTGATGGCGTGTGACATATTCCGAGAGTAGCTTTTTGATGTGACTCAGATCATGTGGATCCGATAAAGAAATGAGATGATCAAAAAAGTCTTTTAGCTGGCGATTAATCACCAGTTTTCGAAATGCATCCATTTGGACTGCACCATCCATGTTGACCTTATGCTGGGATTTTAATTGTTCTCTTTGTGTGATGGACTGTGGCTTAATTTCCTGTTCAGGCCGATTCACACTTGCATCAGGTTGTTCCGTCCACAGCCACCCGCATAGCAGGAGGCTACTAAGAGTAGCCCCAAGATAAATCCGCTTTCGCATAGCTTACAACCCGTAATTCTTGAGACGATTTGCATGATTGCGATAGATAGTTATCGGGTCCGTTTCAAACAGATCAGACATTCCGAATGAGTGATTGATTTGGTCGAGATGGTTGATATCGTAACTATCGTTGATAACATAACCCAAATGTGAGCTACAGGCAGAAACTAAGCCATCATTTGGTTCACCATTAAATGCAAGTCCTGTGACTTTAAACACATAGTCTATTGGATCAAAGACATTCGTGAATTCAGTGGCACCACTCCAAGAGAAATAGTAAACATTATTTTCTGCAAGCGCCTGTTTTTCGCCACAATATCTTTCTGGTACGCCTTCAGGGTATCTTTGATTAAACGCCAGCGTACCTGGGGTTGTCAATGAGTTAAGCGCATTCACGGAGTCAATCGGTAACTCGCTTGAAGAGCCGGAAAGGAATCGGATTAATTTTCCAACACCATTTGCGACAGCTGCGATGACTGTTTCTGGTAAGCTGTTGGTTGGTATTTTTCGGATTACATCCGCAACAGGTGATCCCCAGTTCACACCGCCAACGGTGGTGACCGATGCAATCATTTCAGGATACATACTAGCCACATATCGCGATGTTGGTCCACCTTGGCTATGGCCAATCAAGTTGACTTTTTCTGCCTGTGTAATGGCGAGGACTTCTTCAACATACTCAGCAAGTTGTGCACCACGTACTTCATGGGAGTTCGCGGCAGAGACTGAAGCAACAAAGACTTTTTGCCCTGCGGCACTACGCTGAATTTCATAAGGAATTTTATAGAAGTAATCGGCACCGAGGATACTATCAAAACCGAATACGCCGTGAACGAGGACGATGGGATATTTTGTCTGTGTATAGTCATCCGCATGACCGAATGACGAACAAACAAGCGCAAGAATCCCAAAGAGTACAGAAAGACTCTTCTTCATGTGATCACCTGTTTAACCCTGTTGTTTTTGTTGTGTTGATGTTCTGTCAGGATTTATTGTTGAGATTCAGTCACTATCGTCCCCACGATAGACGGCTGACAACTGGCCTCTATTTTCCTGATTCAGAAATATTTTTATCGCTTTTATTTTCCACGCTCTAGATAAAAGTCTGAGCGCTAAGGGATCAAACTAGCTGAATATTAGACAAAGTCAATGATATTTATTCAGAAATGTTTCATTTTGGGGCATAAAAAGCCCATTTTGGTGCAAAATGTTGCATGAATATGTCAGTCATATTCACAACTTAGGGAGGTGAATTCATTCTTTAGTGTGAGTTATCTTGTTGTTCTTTGAGCTTCTTCGCCCACTTCAATACTTCGGCGACAGGCTCAAGAAATTCGCTGGGAATATAATCGTCAATTTCGGTTTGAGCGAGCAATCCGCGCGCTAATGGGACATTCTCAATAATCGGGATATCATACTCTCGTGCGAGTTCTTTGATCCGTTTCGCAAGTGTATCCTGTCCTTTGACAGTGATTTTTGGTAAAGGTGCTTCATCTTTGTTATAACGAATGCCGATGGCGACATGGGTTGGATTGGCGACAATCGCGTCACTGTTCTTCACACCCGCAGCTACACCGCCACCGCCTTGCATGAGTTCCTGGTGGAATTGCTTTCGTTTACCTTTGATTTCTGGGTTCCCTTCCGATTCTTTATATTCTTGCTTGATCTCATCTTTGGACATCATCAGCTGTTTCGTATGCTGCTTCTGCTGAAAAACCAGATCAGCGACAGCAATGATCACGAACGCAAAAATCGTATAGATCATGATCTCCATAATCAATTTGCCCATCATGGGGAGGTAGCATTGTTCACCGCATGTGGATAAGTTGAACAATTCCCCCAAATGTGCACGGATAGAGATGTAAATCAAGATTGAAAGTAACAAAATCTTTATGACAGACTTGAGAAATTCGACAAAGTTTTTCATCGAAAATATTTTCTTGGCCCCTTGAATGGGGTCGAGCTTTTTCAACTCTGGTTTGACAGATTCGAAAGAAAGTAATGGCCCAACTTGGGCGAAATTAGAGATGATCCCAACAACCATAACCATGCCAATCAATGGAAGAACAATCGCAATCAAGGCATTCCCCATGCCTTCCATCACCTCTTTGAGTGCGAGATCAAATGGCGCATTGATGAATAAGGTCGGTAAAATGATAATTGCCTTAATTTGCTCGACAATATATGAGCCAAACGCCATAAAGTAGCCGACGATCGCGATGATCAAAGCGGCAGAAACGACCTCTTTACTGTGCGCGACTTGTCCTTTTTTACGGGCATCTCGCAGCTTCTTAGGGGTGGGTTGTTCGGTTTTTTCACTCATAATACATTCTCACTTCTTACTCTTAGACCAGCCAGCCTTGTAAAATCTCAATGAGCCCAGGTCCAAGCTCGGAAGTTTTTTGCCATTGCACTAACAAAAATTTCAAATAAAAAATCAGAAGAAACCCAGCGATCGCACTTTTAATCGGCATTGCTAGGAAAAATACATTCAGTTGCGGTGCAAATCGACTAATCAGTGCCAAGCCAAATTCAGATAAAAACATGGCTATGATGATCGGTCCACCCAGTAAAACAGCAGCAGACATGATGTAATCAAGTTGTCCAAGCATCAACAAAGCCGCTCCATCATTGAATTGTGGAAATGGGCTAAAGATGGGCCAAACGATATAACTTTGATAAATAGCACCAAGTAAGAATAAGAAGCTCCCCCCGACAAAAAAGATGGTGACCACGACTTGGACTAACAAGATCCCAAGCGGTGATGTTTGTGAGCCGGAGAGAGGATTCATGCTGGATGCCATGGTTGCTCCCCTTTGGTTATCAATAAAAAAACCGACTGACTCAATAGCCCAGAATGGGATGGCGGCAATATAACCAAACAAGATACCAATTAAAATTTCTTTAAATAAGACTAATGAGAGCATCGTGGGTGAAAGGTGTGTGATTTGCTCAATTTGATGATTCGCGACTGGAAACATGAAGATGATCAGCGCAAACGCGACACCATTTCGTGTCATCGCACCCCCGAGCATTGACTTTCCTAAAAAAGGCAGGACAGTAAATGCTGCTAACACTCGAGGAACGAGGAAAGCAAATGTAATGATGGCGTGCTCAAACTCTTTAAAGAACATCTATCCCCCGGATATCTTCGATATTTGATCGAAAATAATCTCACTGTAATTGTACAGTTCGACCCCGAGCCATCGGGCTGTCAGGAAAATCGTGATCGTCACCGCAATTAGTTTAATCGCGAATGAGAGCGTCTGTTCTTGGATCTGTGTCAGTGCTTGGATCAAGCTGACCAGTGTACCAACAGCGGACGCTGCGATGATGGGAGGCAAAGAAAGCACCAACACCAGTAACAGCGCTTTTTCAGTAAGATGAATAATTTCTGCTTCGTTCATTGATACGATAACACCAAGCCGTGAATGAGTTTCGCCCACCCGTCGAGCAATACGAACAGGAGGAGTTTAAATGGCAAAGAGATAGTCATCGGCGACACCATCATCATTCCCATTGCTAACAGGATATTTGAAACGATTAAATCAATGACAATAAATGGCAAATAAAGTAAAAAGCCGATTTCGAATGCGCTAGTTAATTCACTGACGACAAATGTTGGAATAAGGATCAGAAAATGATCACCATCGACGGAATTTGCCATTTCTTCAGGCCAGAGTTTTTGTGCAGTATGTAGGAAAAACTGACGTTCTTCCTCGCTTGAATATTTACTGAGAAACTCTCGAAGAGGCTCTGCTGCCTGAATGAGTATTTCCTTGAGTGCAGCGGGATCATCCCATTGTACTGGATTGGCGGTCACGATATCTGCAATCGCGTAACCGACAGGTGCCATGATATAAATACTCAGAATAATCGCTAAGCCATGTAATGCCATATTGGGTGGGATCTGCTGAACACCCAAAGCATTTCGAAGTAAGGACAAAACGACAACAATTTTGACGAATGATGTTAACATCACCGCTAAAAACGGGACTAGCGCCATCAAAGATAGCGCTAGGATCAGGTAAAACGGATCAGGTAAATTCATTCGTCCTCCAATGACCACTGAACGATCCGCGCAGCCAGTCGATCACCGACCTGAACTAGCTCAGCCTGACCAACTGACTTTCCGTTTGCACGGATTGTGACAGGTGCATCGGCTGGGAGTTCTAGCGAAAGGATTTCGCCTTGCTGGAGTGCTTGCAGTTGTTGCAGTGTCATTGTTTTTTGACCCAAATCAAATTGCACCTCGACCGGAAGCTCATCAATTGAAGTCATTGTCTCACCTTCTTGGGTCGGGTCTATGTTGTCAGTTGTCATTGTATTGATCCAGCGCAGTTGATTATTGTGAATAGAAACTAAGCCAATGGCCCGCTGTTTTGCATATAACACAGCTTGGGGTTCGTTCGGCGTATAGAAAGCTTGCTCAATGAGCAAAATATCTGAAGATTTGAGGCGTTTCAGCTCCCCTTGAGAGAGGCTGGTATTCCCGATGCGAATTTGCATTGGAAATGGAAGTGTTGCTGCTGAGTTTGCAGCTCTGTTCGGCCAGTATTTTAGTAATTCAGTCACCCATTGTAGGGCATCTTCATCCACATGAAGTGTGAAACAACCACTGGTATGCTCAAGTTTGATTTGAAAATGGAGTGAATATTCCAGGTCTGGGTTGTGTTCAGACGCTTTACGCGGTGAAACCTTTAGTTCGCTTGTTCCGAGTCGTTCGCTGCATAACTGTACCCAAGGTTCAAACACAGATCGAGAAACGCCTTTTCGAAGTGCATTCGGAAGAAGCTGATATTGTTCTGTATTTGTCAGGGGAGAAAAGAGCACATCAGTCAGTCGCTTTTCTATTTCTATTTCCATGCGGCCATGACCACCAGAGACCTGCCAGAGCATTGCATTATTGGTGGGTTGGCTTGTTTCGAATCCTCGAATGGCTAGCTGATATGACGCTTGCTGCTGATCGGAAAAGGTCAGCTGCCGGTTTAAACGTGTGATCAGATTATTCAGTTGCGCACTGACCGGATGAATTTGTTTTAAGTTAATTGGATGAATGTCCATGTTGCTCCCGTGAGTGCTGGTCCGCGTCAGCAGATTTTGCACTCGCGACCGGTTCGATATTTATTTTTACTTTTGTGATTTGCTGTAAGGACGTCAGAGAACTACTCAGCTGTCCTTGCATTGCCTGGATCATTTGTAATGAATGTGGCGATGCAGTTTGGAATTGTAGCGATAGAACACCACTATCCTTACGCATCATTAGTGTTGTTTCTGGCAATAAGTCTTGCTGAAATTTTAATTCAAGTACAGGTTGTTTACTGAGCTCAGAAACGCCTGCGCGAATATGACTGACGACTTGCTGAACATAATCACTGGGAAGTTTAACTGTAAGACCTGCTTTTTCAGCTTGTGGTGTGACTTTTTCAACAGACGTTTGTTGATGAGGTCCGCCGGTGAGCTGCATCTGTAACAGTTCCGTTGGAGTAAATTCCTTTTTATCCCCCTTGCTTTCTTCACCAGGTTGTTTTTTTTTGTTTTCAAGCTCTTTTTCAAAGCGTTTGACGTCACTCTGCTCAGCAGGTTTTTTAGCACGACTTTGCGCTGCATCAGTATTTGTTGCAGGTTGAGCAGTTGAAATACTCTGGGATGATGGAGACTTCATTCAATAAACTCACTCTATACGTCATATTTGAAAGTTAGTAACTATCGAAGAACGAAAGTTACATAACTCACTCCCGTTTTCGATAACTATCCAGAAATTCATCCATAGCCTGATCTTCGTCAACCTTTGCTTGTTCCTTCAATATCTTCTGATGCTCTTCTTCTAGTAGGTCAAATTTTTCAACTTGTTTTTGTGCATGACCCAATTCTTTTTCGGCTGCTTGGAGCTTTTTAAACGTGTCTGACTTTTCTTTTTCAGCATTGACAATCGCTTGTTCATACTCCGCCGCTTTACTGTACATGAGAGCAACGGACTGGTTGAATTGCTCTAACTCCGGTGAACTCACATGTTGATCGATGAGCTCAGCATAACGACGTTTTTCTTCCTCTTTACACCAAATTTTATAGTCTTCTAGTGCTTTTTTCGACTCTTCAAGTTTAATATTTGCGAGGTGCAGATTGTGCTGGCAGGATTTAACTGCCTGGCGACAAGTATCCAGCTTTCTCTTTTTAATGTCCTGGATCTGCTTATACATGATCAGATCCTAAGCAACTGCTGTATCGTTTCATCAAAGCTGAACCTTTCGTTTACCCCTTGGCGAAGGAATTGATTAATCGCGTCTATTTTCTGGATGGCCTCATCAGCTTCAGGGTCTGCGCCACGCTTGTATTCGCCGATTTTAATCAGTAGTTCATTCTCTTTGTATTTTGCAATCATCGTTCGTAAGCGACCACATGCGGCAAGATGATCTTGCTCTACAATTGCATTCATTACACGGCTGGCACTGGCCATGATATCAATTGCAGGGTAATGGTTTTGAGCTGCCAGTTGGCGGGATAGAATTATATGCCCATCAAGAATTGAACGGGTTTCGTCAGCAACTGGTTCTGTCATATCATCACCTTCGACGAGGACTGTGTACAGTGCTGTGATAGAGCCTTTGTCATTGTTACCTGTTCGTTCCATCAGCTTGGGTAATGTTGCGAATACAGAAGGTGGATAACCACGACGTGTGGGCGGCTCGCCAGCTGCAAGGCCAATTTCACGCAGTGCACGAGCAAATCGAGTGACTGAGTCCATCAGTAGCAATACTTTTTTGCCCTGGTCACGAAAATACTCGCCAATTGCTGTCGCAACATAAGCCGCTTTAGCACGTTCCATTGAGCTTTTATCGGATGTTGCTACGACGAGAACAGACTTTTTCATGCCTTCTGGACCAAGTTCGTGTTCAATGAACTCTCGAACTTCACGGCCACGCTCACCAATCAGTGCAATGACAATCACATCTGCATCCGACCCTTTGACTAACATGCCAAGCAGGGTACTTTTACCACCGCCCGCGGCAGCGAAAATACCAAGGCGTTGCCCTTCTCCACATGTTAGGATACCATCAATCGCTTTGACACCAAGGCCAATTGGTTGATCGATGACTTTTCTTGTGACAGGGTCAGGAGCTTCAGCATACACAGGATAATGCGTTTCTACAGTTAGTGGACCTTTCTCGTTGGAATCCATTGGGTTACCCATACCATCAAGAACTCGACCAAGTAAATTGGGACCTACCCCAACTTGATGGGCATGTCCAGAAGGGATCACGAGTGTGTTGGAAGAGATCCCTAACATGTCACCGATTGGTGTCAATAGTGCATCGCGTTGTGAAAAGCCAACGACTTCTGCAAGCCGTTGCTCGGATTCTCCCGGGTTTTGTAAATAACAAAACTCACCGATCTGTACACCGGGTACAGATGCTTTAATGATGGTTCCGACGACTCGTGTCACTCGGCCTCGAGCTTTTAATAGCCGAGTGCTTTCAATTGTCTGAGCGATAATTTCCGGGATATAGTTTAGATGCTCCATAGAACTCCTGAAGTGTGAAAAAGTAATTCTTACCATCAGCATCAATAATGCGTTGGTCTTAAAATTATACAGAGTAAGGTGGGGATTTTGTCTACTACCTTTTCGATATTTTCTATTTTCAGAAAAAAAAAGGGCAAAGTGCAACTAAATTTATTGATACGTTACCCATCAGTAAGTGTAATTTTTAATAAATGGCTTGATGGCGTAACCACTGCACTAAGTGATTGTCAGACTAGGCCTGAGGAGTTGGTGAAGACAATGGGTGACTTATTACATACCGTTGGCGGTGGACAATCTCAGTCCAACCATGTCGATGCGGATAAAGCTGCAAAACAAAATTCTGGTGTACTCAATAATCAGACGGTAACACAGCATGTGAATACCCGTTCGCTCATTGAATCGGCAAGCGAAGAGCTGACGATGAAAATGAGCGAAACAGCTGAAAAAGAATTTGGTAAACGCGAGTTAAAGTCAGGTCATGCAAAAAACAAGATGGTAGAACAGGTCGAGTTCTATTTGAAGCAGGTTGCAGGTCGAGAAAAGCAACAAAAGCTTGCGCAGTTTGTCAAAGAGCTGCAACAACAGAAGAATTCTAACGCCCGACAGATATTAGATTGGGTAAAAAACTTTTCGAATGACCCGAGTGATCAGTTTGCAGCGCTTGAAGCGCTAGAAAAAACGCTGAAAAACAAAGGTGATGAGGTAACAGCACAAACAATTCGAAAGGCAAAAGAAAACCTGCTAGCTGCTGAAGAAAGTGCAGTTAAGGCTGGTATTAATGTCGTTGATGTTGGTGCTGCATTTGAAAAGGCAGAAAATCCATTAGGTACTGCAGAGTCCCTGCGTTCTTTCTATCGTGATTCTGTATTGGATTATGGTGGTTTTGTTGATACCTATAAACGAATTTATTCAGAATATGGGAAAGAGAAGTTCGAATCAGCAGTTGATTTCTTACTAAAAGGTTTAAGTGCTGATATGTCTTCGAATGGCCCATCAATGAGTAAAGAGAAATTACAAGCTGTTGTGACAGATTTAACAACAGTAAGATTACTGAAAGGAATGCATGAGCGATGTGATCGAGTGATTGGTCGGATCCAGTCAGCAGAGCTGAACTTGCCACAAAAAGACGGCTTGGAATTGATGAACGCGACAGTTTCTTTACTTGGGCAACAGTGGTTATCGGAAGACCGTGTGCGTGATTATGCTCGCCCATTTTGTGGCACGAATAAAACAGCAGAGGTACTCTTTACTCAAGAGCTAAAAGAAATGTTTAGAGAGTTACCTGAGCATAAGGTATTTAATGATCTGGATGCTCGGATGCAAATAATACAAACGATTCAAGATGCTTTGGACGTAGCTATATATGAAGAAGAAGATGAGTATGACGGATCATGATAGACACATGCTGCAGGAAACAGTAAAAAAGTACTTTGCAACGATAGGTTTGTCTATCGAAGATGACTTCCACAATCAAACTTTAATGTTTGAAACTGGAAGACAAATGACATTTGAGATTGTAGATACAGGGTTGGCGATTACGTTACGTGATCCCCAACCTGCGTATCAAAGTATCACCCATCTGGAACAAATGTTATACCAAAGTCATTTTCATCAAAATCCACACCCTATGCTTATGCCAGGATGGCATGGACAGGATGGCCTAACTTTGACCGTATTGTTGTCGAGGCTGGACGTAACACTGCCGATGTTAGAGAATGTCATATCTCGCATGAATCAGTGTTTTGAGAACTTGGAAGAGGGCTAATGGGCTTATTAGAAATTAATCTAAATAAAGATGGTAATTGTATGGTTGTTTCTTTGAATGGACGCTTAGATGCAACATCTTCGGAAAAATTAAGTAATGAATTGACAGAGTCAATCGACCAAGGGGAGCGTAAAATAATACTTGCGTGTGATGACCTAGAATATATTAGTAGTGCAGGATTACGTGTTCTTTTAATGGCAGTGAAAGATTTGAATGCGCGAGCTGGAAATTTAGTGATTGCGAATGCGAGCTCAACAGTTCGTTCCGTAATTGAGATGACTGGGTTTCAACGCTTTTTGAAATTATATGACTCCATTGATATAGCAAAAGGCGAGTTAAACCTTTCCTAGAGATTAAACAAAAAGCAGCACATACTTCAGAGATGAAATATGTGCTTAATTGTATGAGTTGGGCCCAATAAGGTAGCGTTGAGCATGAGTGATATCAGAATAGCTCCCCAGACGAGCAGAGGTATTCAGTATACAGAAACTGATGGAATGCCATCGCTTTATCCTGAAGAAAAAAGCTTTGAACCAAGTGGGGAGGCTGTCAGTAATCATCTGGCGGATTTATTTCCTCTAAACCCACAAGACCAAGAACTGATGAAAAGTTTAGTTCCTACTTTAGCTTCTCTTCGTCAAGCAACACCATCTAACTTCCATCAGTCCATGGTTGCAACGCTAGAATGGCTGGATGAGGGAAAGTCTCAAGCACTTGATGAAAATCAAAAGACACTATTCGAGAAAGCCCGAGGATTGGTTGAAGACTTACAACAAAACCAGCATATATTGCACAGCTACCGACAGTTATTAGTAAAGGGGTAATTCATGGCTTTGACACCCCGCTCCTGGTGCTCGGATTGGATGAAATTGGTAAGCCACTTATATCTGCAAGTGGATAAGGTGGAAGACGCAAAAACATTATTAGAAGCATTGCGTCACCTGCAAACGGATGATTTAGAGTGCTTGCGGATGTTGGCATTTGTTTATCTTAAGACGAACGATGTGGATCAGGCATATAAAATTGTTCACCAGATCCGTCAGCTGCCGGAGTTCTCAGAAGATCACTGGCCATTTATTCACTTGTTGGAAAGCCGGATCCATCTCGCTCGGGATGAAAAAGATCTTGCGGCTATTTCTTTAAAGCGATTTGTTAGAATGCGGAGTATTGATGAGCTTACAGGTAGTTAATTCCTTTGCCTCACGATTGAGTCAAAGAAAAGACATTATTCTCGCAATCTTGTTGATTGCAATCGTCTTTATGATGATCCTGCCATTGCCTACGGCATTGGTTGACGTTCTCATTGGAACCAACATGGGGCTATCTGTCATCCTGCTCATGTTGGCCGTCTATATTACGACGCCGTTGGAGTTTTCCTCTTTCCCTGCGGTTTTGCTCTTAACCACACTATTTCGTTTAGCGTTATCCATTACGACAACCCGGCTGATTCTCCTTCAAGCAGATGCGGGACAAATTGTCACGACATTCGGTAACTTCGTTGTTGGGGGTAATCTGATCGTTGGTATCGTTATTTTCTTAATTATCACTATCGTTCAATTCTTAGTGATTACCAAAGGCTCAGAACGTGTTGCTGAAGTAAGTGCTCGCTTCTCACTGGATGCGATGCCAGGTAAGCAAATGAGTATTGATGGTGATATGCGTGCGGGCGTTATCGATATGGAAGAAGCTCGCAAACGCCGGAATGTGATTGAAAAAGAAAGTCAGCTATACGGCTCGATGGACGGAGCAATGAAGTTCGTAAAAGGAGATGCGATAGCTGGCTTGATCATTATCCTTGTGAATATCATTGGTGGAATTAGTATCGGTATCACACAGCGTGGTTTATCAGCAGGAGAGGCACTGGAAATTTATACAATCCTGACCATTGGTGATGGTTTGATCTCGCAGATCCCTGCACTACTCATTTCAATCACTGCCGGATTTATCGTTACACGTGTGACACAGGAAGACTCCCAGGATCTTGGTTCGGATATTGGAGGCCAGTTATTATCAAAACCAAAGGCGTTGCTGATTGGTGGTGCCATTTTATTCTTCTTTGCGATGATCCCTGGTTTCCCTAAAATTACTTTTATATCTCTTGCACTTCTGGCAGGAGGAACGGGTTTTTACCTTCTTCGCCAGGAAGGCGCATCCAATATTGATGTGGATATGCCTGATGATATGCCTGCAATGGCCCCTGCAAGCCAAGCAGGCCAAAAAACAGGAGCGATTGAAGAAGCTGATGAGTTTTCAATGACTGTTCCGCTCATGATAGATGTTTCTATAGACTGTGAAGCTTATTTGAGTCGTCAGCAATTAAATGATGAACTGTTTCGTGTTCGACGTGCCCTTTACTTAGATCTTGGCGTCCCATTTCCAGGAATGCACTTGCGCTTTAATCATCAATTAATGGCCGACGAATATGTGATTATGCTGCATGAAATTCCGATTGCAAGAGGGCGTTTCCGTCCGGAAAGTTTACTTGTCATTGGTCAACAACAATCACTTTCTGTTTTGGACGTCAATCAACAAGCGGATAGTAAAGCATTTCCTGCGCATCAATGCCATTGGGTGAGTATGGACCAGCAAGCAATGCTGGATCGTGCTGCGGTTAGCTATTTAACTCCGGTACAAATGCTGTCTTATCACTTATCTCTGGTCTTGAAAAAATACTCTGAAGACTTTATTGGTATACAAGAAACGCGTTACCTAATGGAGAAAATGGAAGGTAAGTTTAGTGAATTAACACGTGAAGCACAACGCGTTGTGCCATTACAAAAGATTACAGAAATTTTTCAACGGCTTGTTTCTGAAGATATTTCGATAAGAAACTTACGTGCAATTTTGGAGTCTTTGGTTGAATGGGGACCGAAAGAAAAAGACACCGTAATGTTGGTGGAATATATTCGAGGGAGCTTGCGTCGTCAAATTAGTTACAAATTTAGTAACGGACAGAATATACTACCTGCTTATTTACTCGATCACACAACCGAAGATATGATTAGGAATGGAATAAGACAGACGTCGTCGGGAGCTTATCTTGCACTCGATCCCTCAACGACGAATCAATTTGTTCTTGCTGTAAAGCAAACCGTTGGAAACTTGGGTGATATGTCATCGAAACCAGTATTACTGGCATCAATGGATATTCGTCGATATGTTCGGAAATTACTTGAGATGGAAATATATGAACTTTCAGTTCTTTCACATCAGGAATTAACTCAAGAGATTACAATCCAACCATTAGGAAAAATTGGATTATGATCAAATAAGGATTTCGAGGGCGGAAGTCGATAAGCCTTTGTTTGGGGTTAGTTGACTTTCGTGCCTATGTGTATCTGAGCAGGTAAATATGTCGTTGAGTTTACCTATAAAGGAGATTTTCATGCAATCAGATGAAGTTGTGGCTTCTTCCACTCCTTCCCATCCTCGCAAAACAGCAGGAGGACAATCTCCTGATGTCTTAATTCAGGCTGCGGTTGAGGGCGATCAAGTGGCATTGAACCGCCTTCTACAACAATATCAATCAAGAATTTTTTCATTCATCCAACAACGTGTAAAGCATAGAGAAGATGTTGAAGATCTCGTTCAGGACACATTGGTTCAAGTTCAAAAAAGTATTGGATCCTTTCAACATAAGTCTAATTTTTCAACCTGGGTCCTCGGAATCGCATTAAATTTAACTAGAAATCATTTCAATCGTTCCGCACAATATAAATATGACTTCGGAACAGAAGATGAGCTCGCAATCATGGAAGGTGATGAAGCACCTGAAGAAAGTATTTCGAGCGATCAAAAAATGGCCGCTGTTGCGGATGCGATAGAACAACTACCCCATAAGCTAAGAGAAGCACTTGTCCTCACGTGTATTGAGAATTTATCTTATGAAGATGCAGCACAACAACTCAATGTAAGTGTATGTAATCTTAAAAGTCGTTTATTCCGAGCAAGGAAGCACTTACGGCAAACATTGGGGGATTCATTTGAACTTTGATTTTTTTTGCAACCTTTCTTGAGTTGGTGTTACTCAGTTATTAGATAAAAGTATTCAATAGTAGAGAAGGTATAGAATATGGTTTCTGGAATTGATAGGCGCTTTAATGTAAATCCAAGTCCAAATATTGAGCCAATTGAAAGACCAAAGGCAGATAAGCCAAACAATACGACACAGTTTGAACAACATTACGCGAGTGATAATACAAAAGATGTATTTGTACCAACACTCTCATCACCAAATAGTGGTGCAATGTCGGTCGTTGCAGTTGCGGAACTAGACAGAGATCTCAATAGTTCTATCGATCCAAAAGAAGCAAGTGAGCGTTTATCTGAAAGCGGCTTGATCCCTGCGCAAGTACAGCAATCCATCGGCGTGCTTCATCAGTTATATAATGAATCTAAGCCAGATGCTCTTGGTCTTCATCAGATGAATTGGCGCTCCTTTGATATGAATGAAGCAAGTGTTGATGCCTCATCCAGAAACCTTGACACTGTAGATAACGCTTTTAAGATCTCATCAGGACTCAATGCAACTTCTGATGCGGAACTAACCACTGCGCTAGAGCAATTATTCCAACGAGAGGGACTTGATGAGCTTGCGTCTGCAAATTTAGCAGAGTTTGTGACTAAAAGAATTGACTTTGCATCAATTGCGTTTTCCCTAATTCAAGGTAAAGATGAGTCAATTACTGACTTCGCTTCTTCAATGATGACGACATCGAAGGGGTTACCTGCTAAAGAGGTCGCAGGGAGAGTAAAAGAAGTCACAGACTCATCTACAAGCGTACAAAATAAGGCAGTGCATGTATTTGAACAGGAAATGCCTAGTCACAATACGGCTATGCTTCGAGTTTAAGTCATAGGCAATCTGTTATCCGGTATCACAGAGAAACTTCTAAAAACTGAAACTCTACAATATTTGAGCGCTTTTTGGGCTTTTTTCGAGTAGCTATTTATTTGAAAGCGTGTAATTTGTTATCCTAAGTAAGTTAGAAAGTACAAATATTTAGTAAACTTATGGGATTCAATGAGTTACAGGAACAGAGTTGTTTTCTGTAAGCCGAAATATCAGAGGGCCTAGTGAAGATCTATGTCTAGATTGTTTAAGAAAGCGTTTCTCTTTATTGGTTTTATATTTCTTTCATTTACGATCATTCGTTCAGGATTTAATGGTTGGGCGCTGTATAGTACATTATTGTCAGAATATGAAGATAAAGGGCGTGCATTAGCTACAGGGTTAGCAAATGCAGCTGACAACTTCATCGTAAATCAAGAACTTTCTGATCTTATGATGACTGCCACACAATACAAAAACACCATTAATGGTGTCAGCTATGTGGTGATCACGACACCTCAAGATAAAATTCTTATTCACACTTTTGACGACGAATTACCTGATGTAATTGAGGCAATTATTCGCAATAATATTGGTGGCGAACTCGTCCAACTGGAGCATGAAGACCACCCACATTTATATGATGTAACAGCAGATATTGATGAAGGTCGTTTAGGGCGTGTTCATATTGGCTTAGATGTCGATCCAATAAAACGTCATGCACAAGGAATGGTTGTACAGCAAATCTTACTTGGCGCTGGATTATTCTTCATTGCCGTTGGTCTGTGCTATATCTTTATTCAGCATATTTCTCGTCCACTCACAAAACTAAATGAATTTGCTGAAGCGTTGACCCAGCATGACTTTAGTCGGCCGCTATCTAAAGAAAAAGAAATTAATGAGTTGATCCGTTCCAGCCAGCAGGATGAGGTCGTCACTCTTGCTCAATCCTTTATCACGCTGGAAAAGAAAATCATCCGCTATATCGACAACTTAAACAAAACGTTGTCCAGTAAGCAGGCAATTGATAGCGAGCTACGAATCGCACGTAGTATCCAAATGAGCATGTTGCAAGATAAGGATATGAGCCAGTCTCACGAGTTGATCGATATCAGCTCTCATTTAAGTCCGGCTCGGCATGTTGGTGGTGATTTTTACGATATATTATGTGTTAGTGAGGATCACATTCTCTTTGTTGTCGGGGATGTTGCAGATAAAGGTGTACCCGCAGCTTTGTATATGGGTATCACGATGACGCTATGTCAATCTTTGGCAGACCCGAATATGAGCCCAGCAGAGATCCTAGAAGCTGTGAATCGCAAACTTTGTGAAAAGAATAAACACTGTGTTTTCGTGACTATGTTTATGGGTCACATCAATTTAAAAGACGGTACGCTGACTTACTGCAATGCTGGCCATAACCCACCATTATACAGAAATAAGCAAAGAGAAGTGCTGGAGCTGCCAAATCATGGAAATATTGCTTTAGGGGTCGACCCGGATCCGCATTTATCAGACCATGTGATCAACTTCTTACCGGGCGATTCGTTATTAGTTTACACCGACGGTGTGACGGAAGCACTCAATGAAAAACAAGAGTTATTTGGAGAAGATGCACTGGTAGATTTCTACCGCGACTACCATGGTTCTGCTTGTGCTACATTGGACTCATTATTGAGTCAGTTGAAAGACTTTAGTGGTGAAGCAAAGCAAAGTGACGATATTACAATGTTACTGTTTGATTATCATAATCAAGAGTCTGACTATGACATTGGTTGTCCGTGGCCTGGAGAAGCATATGATGAAGTATCTAAGGCGGCGAACGCGAACGATTAAATTTGTATTTGTGCTGTGTTTAATATCTGGTTGTCATTCAACAAGCCTGATGGACAAAACGGACTATCAGATAGCAATGTCTCAAATAAAGTCATGTGCTTTGATGCTATTCCAATTGGATGCAAGAATGCCGGAATATCATCAATGCGTTGTTCAACCACATGGACGTACAGTGAACATACTGAATTTAGAAAATTCAAAAAAAGAAAATATCACTTATCAAGTGAAAGTTGTGAAAGTGCGTCAGGTTGACAAAATGTTATGGACAAACATTCAGTTGTGTACATCACATCATGGTAATGAAGTGGATAATCACACACGGCGCTGTTTTCGACAGTGGTATCCTTGGATATATCAGGATGAACATTGGCGAATTGTGCCCCATACTGAGGAGTAGGTGCCGTTGTTCGAAACCTACTCTTGAAAAAGTATGCAACTATTCATGAGATGCTGTTACTCATTCAATAAGATATTACGCCATTATTATGTTCTGAGCGTGAAGGGGTTATAAGGCAAATGCCAGTACAGAAGAAATTGAGTTGTAGTGCCAAGATGGATAATCTCCATACTTTACTGGAGTATGCTGGAAAGTTTGCTGACCAGCTTGGTGTTGATGATGAAAAGCGCCTGCAACTGGAACTCGCTTTGGAAGAAATACTTGTTAATATTATCTGTTACGCCTATCAACCTCCCCCAGGTGAGATTGAACTTGCGTGCGATAAGAAACAAGATAACAGTTTGGAAGTCACGATTGTTGATGCGGGAATCCCTTTTAACCCACTAGGTCAAAACACACCGGATATCAATGCTTCTCTAGAAGAGCGTGATGCTGGTGGTTTAGGTATATTTCTTGCCACAAAAATGGTGGATGATATCCACTACAGTCGCGCAAATGATCGTAATATTGTGACGATGACCAAACGTATTTAAGGGTACTTATGGCAAACCAACTGACTTTATTGATGAGAGATTTTAGCCAAGAATATGATACTGAATTATCTAATGATGATGGCCGTTGGATAATTCAAGTCGATGATACGGAAGTGAGTGTATTTCAGCATGGAAACTTACTCTATTTTTCTGTTGATGTCATCCTCTTGCCAGAAGATGAAAATGACCGTGGAGAGACACTAAAGCTCTGTGCTCGTCAGGTTCTTGCCGCAACAGAATATTTCCCAGTTTGTTTATATCTCGATAAAGAAACACCATATCTACATGCAGCTTCAAGCCTTGAAATTGGTCAAATGCAGCTCGATGACTTCTGTGAAAATTTAAATCGGTTCGTCAATGTTGTCGAACAGTTTAAATCAGTTGAAAGTTTTCAGCCGCAAGCTGTTGTACCAGCGATGATGATTCGACCATAACCCTAGGAGAAAACATGAAGTACCTTTGGGCGTTACTTCTTTTTATTATTTTTTCTGCGAGCGAAGCTTTTGCTAATCAGTGGGAATCAAAACCATATGGTTTGATAGCGCGTGATGAAACCCTTCAAACAATCGTATCAGACTTTGCAGCCAGTATTGGTGTTCCAGCCATTGTCAGTGAAAAGCTTGACTCTAAAATTAATGGTGAATTCCCAAGACAAAGTGCGGTCAAGTTTTTAAAACAACTTTCATCGATTTCAAATTTAAGCTGGTACTTCGACGGTTATGCGCTGTATTTTTATCGTGCGGATGAAGTTGCCAACCTGGTATTACATCTGAAGTATTTTAAGCCATCAGAGTTACACCAGTTACTGAGTCTTCTACCCTGGTGGGATAAACGAAATCACTGGACAGCGATCGAAGAAAAAGGTTTGGTTTTCATTTCTGGTCCGCCTCGATTCATCGAACTGGTCAATGAAACTTCAAAATTACTAGATAATGAAGTCAGCCGTGATGAACAAAGTCGGTTTAGCATTCAAGTATTCCCATTAAAGTATGCTTTTGCTGATGATAAGAAAGTTAAATATCGTGGTGGAGAACGCTTGATCCCAGGTATCGCAAGTCTACTAAAGCAGGCTACGAGGCCAGCACCGGCTATCAGTTCACCAGATACGAAACCTCATAACTTGTTAGCATTAGGTCAAGTGCACAATGGAGAAAAGGCAAAAGGAGCTGATGTACAAAATCCTACTCCGATGAAGGAGAAAGCTCAGATACAGCCTGTTACTTCTTTTATTCAGGCCGATCCAAGAATGAACTCAGTGATCATTGGAGACACGAAAGAGCGTTTAAAGCTCTATGCTTCGATGATTGAGCAACTAGACCAGCCTACGAAGCAAGTTGAAGTGAATGTCTCAATTATCAATATCCGGGCAGACAACTTAGAAGAACTGGGGATTAATTGGGAAACTTACGGGAATGATGGCAGCTTCAGATTCGGTGAAAATCCATCAGAAGTGAAAGGAAAACCTGGGCAACTCAGTATTATGAGTGGCGACTGGCTTGGTTTCTCAAGTGTGTTGGGTAATACCCGGAGTTACTTTCTTGCTCGAATTAATCTGCTTGCGGAAGAAGGAAAAGCGACCATCAGCTCTCGTCCTTCTGTTTTAACACTCGATAATGAAGAAGCTGTATTGGATAGTAGCAGTACCTTTTTCGTCAAATTAACTGGGGAGCGGGAAGTCGCTTTGGAAGAAGTTTCTGTTGGGACCGTGGTTAAAGTGACACCACACATCCAACAGGATGAGGGGCAGGCGATACGTTTAGATATTCATATTGAAGATGGCAATCGTGAAGTAGATAAAGTTGATGAGCTACCCATTATCAGTAATACCATGATCACGACACAATCAGTTGTCCGACCAAAGCAAAGTTTACTGATTGGAGGCTATTACTTCGACTCTAAAACCGAGTCTGAAAACCATGTGCCTATATTAGGTGAGTTGCCTTTAGTCGGTGCATTATTCAGAAATACGAGTACAAATCACGTAAATATGGTACGGTTGTTTCTTATTACACCGAGACTTGTCAGTTCAGAGATGCATATCCCAAATGAAACGCAATATCTGAACGACGCAGAACGTTTGAAAATTTTGGAGCAATAATGCAGGGTGTGCCGTTTCAAGCACTTGTTTTAATTAAAATCCTTTCTGGTAAACATAAAGGAGCAGAGCTTCGCCTAACAACAGGGGAGTATACGCTTGGGCGCTCTATAGACAGTGATATAGTTATTAGTGACGACAGTGTTGCTGATAGCCAATTTGAACTAAATTTTGATGTAGCAATATTTAGCTTAAAAAATTTGGCAGAGAATTCGGAAGTTTTCATCAATGGTCAGCTTTGTTCAGATGAGGAATACACCTTAAAGGCTTATGATGTCATTGCAGTGGGTGATTTTGCTTTTGCTGCTGGGCAAGCAGACCAGGAGTGGCCAGAGATCAGCATACCAGAACCGCAAAGACCTGAGATCGATAACAAAGAGTCCTCAGATGAAGGGAAGGATGAAGAAGCTGAAATTGAACAAGTTAGCTCCAAGTCAAAAAGAAAGATTGCAATTAATATTACAATTGGCTGTATTTTACTCATACTATCTATTGGGTTTTTTGAAATATTCTCAACTCAGGAATCACAACATAAAGTATCAAATGAGCCGACTTTACAGACGTTATTAACATCGGATCCGAAATGGAAGGGTCTAATTGTTAAAGAGGTTAATCAAAAAAGTGTGGTTGTCGGTTATGTAGAAAGAGAGGAAGATTATCGTTCTCTTCAGCGTTTGAGTTTACAACAAAGAAAGCCCGTTAGTTTAGATGTTAAAATAAATTCGCAACTTTTACAGAATATTCGTTACTTACTAGGAGCAACAGACAATCACGGAATTAAAGTCACAAGAGGTGACGAACTCGGTGACTTTATTTTGCATGGGTATATTGGGGATCAAGCAGAGGCAAAACGCTTGCTCCTAAAGCTCAAGCGAGATATTAAGGGAGTTAAAAATATTCATGCGAAGTTTGAAACGTTGGAACAACGTACAACTTGGTTGAAAGAGCAACTGGAAACACTCGGTCTAGAGGGTAATCGGATCCTTCCTGAAGAAGGCAAGATCATGATCCAAAGTGAGGGGGTTGCTATCGCAAGAGTGGATCGTATTGCATTATTGAAGCTATATAGAAAGGAATACAATACGCCACCTGAATTAGGTTTTTCGGTCGTCCCTTTGAGTAAAGACGCACTTGGGATCCGTGGTGTAAGCTTAGGGCGTGTGCCCTATATCATCACAAAAGAAGGTTTAAAGATTACCGAAGGAGGATGGCTCAATACGGATTTTATTGTAGAGAGCATTTCTCTTGATAAAGTGACTTTAAAGAAGGGTGATGAGCTCATCACCATCAACATGAGATCACAAAATGACAGAAAAAGTGTTTCTGACCAATTTGCAGCAGAAGATAGCCCAAGATAATACTGGCGAGTTCATTCGTCAGAAAAAGGATGAACTCAGCGCTTTATATGGCCAGCTGAAACAAAAGATGGATCGAGGTGTAACACCACAAGAGTTTGAAACGTTACAAGTTGATTTGAAAGCAGTCGAAGCCGCAATTCAAGTGATTGAAAATTGCTGGCAGAATCATCACAAGACGTAGTGGGAGATACGATATGACGAATGTAAACCTAGATGCCATGACACAAAAACTGGCTGATAACTCCAATGCAGCTGAGCAGAAGGTGACAGATGCCTCACAGATGGACTTTAGCAAACCAGGCAACTTGATTTTGTTCCAAAAAGCGATGGGTGAGTATACACAAGCGCTAGAGCTACAAAGTTCAATACTAAAAAGGCTCGGAGATCTGATTTCTGGAATAATCCAAAAAATATAGGTGAATCATTGCGATGGAAATGAGCAGAGAACATTTACAGACGCTCGCAGAGATTGGCTTTATTGCTGCTGGACAAAAGGATGCGGCTTCGGTTGAGGTCATATCCGCTTGTATTGAGCAAAATCGTGAAACGAATATTGCGCCTTCAATCATGCGGGTCTTACTTTTATTAGAGCTTGGGCAAGCTGAAGCCGCGTTAGGGTTATTACAGCAGATCCATACAGATGATCCTCATGATAGCGGCTTCATTCATGCGTTACAGTCTATGGCGCATATGATGTTGGAAGAGTGGGATCAGTGCCATGATCATATTGATAAAGCGCTGAATGCGGAAGATGAAGCAATCGTTGAATTATCGAAATCACTATCTGATGAGGTATCACAACGGGAGGGGTAGACCATGGTTGAATCCAAAGTTGCTCAGGCAGTCCATGAAAGTTTGACGAATAGTATTCATGAACCTGTAAAGCCGGTTAATGAAGCTGATGCGAATCAATTCACCAATTTAATGGAAGAAAATGATCCAACAGTGGTTGAAGTCAAGGTGCAGGAAACGCCAGAACCTGGTATGGGAGATAAAATTCTGGAAGGACTGTCGGACCTGAAGGCTGGCATGAACAACCATACTACTTCCATTAATGAGTCAGTGGCTGCAACTGAGACAATGTCACATCAAGAATTGCTTAAACTTCAACTTGAAGTGCAAAAATTGGGAATGACACAAGAGTTGATGGCGAAAACAGCTGGCAAATCAACACAGAACCTAGATACACTACTGAAGAGTCAATAGTAAGTAATGAAACGCATTTTTGTGCTTATCAGCCTGCTTTTTCTACTAGCAGGCTGTAAAACAGAACTCTACTCCGGACTGGAGCAGAAAGAAGGGAATGAAATGTATGCCATCCTTTTGCAGGGCGGCTTTTCTGTGGATAAAACACTCGAACCGAAAGAAAAGAAAGTGACGTTATTCGTTGAAGAACAGCAGGTGGCAGCCGCAATCGAAGTTCTCAAACGTCATGGTTTTCCTCGCGATAATTTTAAAAGCCTAGGTGATATATTCCCAAAAGAGGGCCTTATTTCTTCGCCGACAGAAGAGCGTGCACGATTCAATTATGCATTGTCTCAGGATCTATCAGCAACACTGAATGCGATCGATGGGGTAACAAAAGCACGTGTGCACATTGTCCTTCCGGAAGAAGCGAAGAACCAAGATAAGGTTGCACCTTCTGCATCTGTATTCATCAAGCATTTACCGGAAATTTCCCTTGAGGACCAAATCCCCAAAATTAAATTAATGGTCAGCAATGCGATTGAAGGATTGAACTACGAACAAGTCTCCGTTGCGTTATTCCCGCTGCATGAATTTGATAATCGCATGGAAGAGCCAAACTATGTCAACGTCATGAACTTAAAAATAGCGCCAGACTCTGAAGGTCGTTTTTGGTGGATGGTGATTGTGTGGAGCTTGATCACCTTACTCTCCATTGCAGCGAATGTCTTTCTGTTCTTACAGTTTAAGCAGAAGAAAAAAGAATCCACGGAACTCAGTACACAAGTAAATGCTTAAGTTAACCCAACTTCTTGAGTTTCATCGAATTGATCCGACCATTGTTCATGACACATGGTGGGATCGACTTCCTCATGCAGATATGCTGCATCGGCTTCTTAATGAGCCTGCGGGAAGGTTCACACTGTCAGAATATCTTCAGGAGTTGTATCCCCACCTTGGGCAATGGCAGGATGTGACAACACCTGAGATTGAACCTATTCTGCTGATGCCAAAGGAAGTTGTCCAGCAATTGCTGCAATATGCAGCAGCGACTGTTTTCCACGAGACATTAAGACAAACGATCGACCGAGAAAAGCTTAATCAAGCACTGGAATTACTGGGTCAGGATGCCTACCAATTTGCGATGCACCGTGCTGCTTTCTCCCCGATGGGTATTGAACCTGCATTCGAATTAGCAGGTGACTCACCAGATGATGCTGAGTGCATGATAGCGGTCATCTATGCGGCTATCATCAAATCCCTATCGCATTTACCTGATAGTATTGTGTCTCGATTTATTTTGAAGCTCCCAGCAACATGGTATGAAAAAGCAGTTGTCTATACAGGAAAAATTCAGGTCAATGGGCCTGCTCTGTTGCAGCAACTTCAACGATTGACTAAAGGATCACTTGGGCAATGGTACGCGTTATACAACTAAATAGTGAAGCAGCAACGCTTTCACAAGAAACCAAAATCCTTTCTTCTGAGCAGTTCGATACTTTTCATGAGTTACACGATTTGCTTGTGAAAACGCAGGAAAGAAAACAAGCACTGGAAGATGAAGCCGCTTCGATTTTTGAAAAAGAAAAAGAACGTGGCTATCAGGAAGGCCTTTTAAAAAGCCAGATAGAAATTGCTGAGCAGCAGATCGCTGTGATTAGCCAAACTATCAATTTCTTTGCATCCGTCGAACAGCGAATGGTTGATCTGGTCATTGATGGAATGCGCCAGATTTTGGGTGAGTTGGATGTCGCGGATGTCTCTCGTCAGATCATCAAGCAAGCGCTTCGAACGATTGGTGATGAAAAACAAGTGAAGTTCCGGGTCGCTCCTGAAAATGTCTCCTCTGTACAAGAACAATTGCATATGATCTTATCAGAGTATCCATCTGTGAGTTTTGCACATGTGGAAGGTGACCCGCGCATTCGAGATCAGGGTTGTATTCTGGAAACAGATATTGGTCTTGTTGATGCAACAGTGCAAACACAACTCGAAGCGCTGCAAAAAGCACTGGAAAAAAACTTCGCCAGTAAAAAGTAATTGGCCATGATGCCCGAACAATCCCTTCTATCCATGTTACAAGCGTTCGGGCATGATCGAGATACAGCAAACGAAATACTCCAGCAATCGGAGCAAATACAGATACCAGCGAAAACATGTCTGATCCGCCAGGGAGAGTCGCTGACACATGTATTTTTTCTCATTGAAGGTGTGTGTCAGGCGAGTTATTTCACCGATCATGGAAAGCAATTCATCAAAGAGTTTTATTGGGAAAACGACTTCCTGATTGGTTTTGAAAGCTTGTTAAAGTCACAACCAGCATTATTCCAACTAGAATCCTTATCTGAGAGTACTTTATTTAAAGTATCTGTGGATGAATTGCATCAATGGCGCGCGCATCTTCCCCGTGTTTGGTGTCATATCGTAGAACAACAATTGTTACATAAAGAGTTTAAAGAGCGCTTTATGTTGCTTCATTCACCCGAAGAACGATATCAACAATTTTGCCAACGATATCCTGAACTTGAAAAACAAGTGGCAGATTATCAAATCGCATCTTATCTTGGGATCACACCAATCAGCTTAAGCCGAATCAAAAAACGTAGCCAGCTTAACAAAGGTTAATGCGGTAGTTCCGCAATGTCTGTAAAGTCGTTTTTATTTAACGGAGACGCTTTCATGAATTGGCAATGCCTTCCATTTAGTCAGCTGACGACGCACCAGTTATATGATCTACTGAAACTCAGAGTGGATGTTTTTATTGTTGAACAAGATTGTCCATTTTCAGACTTAGACAATCGCGATCAACTCACGAGTGTTTATCACCTTTGTGGGTATGAACAGGACAAGCTGGTTGCTTATGCGCGACTGATGCCACCTGGAAGTGTATTTGAGAAAGCGAGTATTGGACGAGTAGTTACATCGCCAGATGCGAGAGGCTCGGGAGCAGGGCAGGCGTTGATGCGCGAAGCGATCAGACAATGTGAGTTGTTTTGGCCTGGTGTCGATATTGAAATTGCAGCACAGGAATATTTATTGAATTTCTATCAATCTTTTGGATTCGAAGCATTTACCGATGTATACCTTGAAGATGGGATCCCACATGTGGATATGCGGCTGCATCAATCATGAGTGGCTTGCTTTCACCAGTTCAGATAGCCATGCTGATCCTCGTGATTGGCAATATTTTCGCTTCTTTTTCTGATGTTGCCGTAAAAATGATGGGGGGAGAAATATCCCCATTCCAATATATTTTTTTCCGACAGTGCATTTGTGTACTGCTTTTATTTCCTATCTGGAAGAAAAACAGTGCTCCAGCCCGAGCCGTCGGGAATTTAAAAATCACGTTATTCCGCGCACATCTGGTGATTATTGGAAGCTGCTGTATGGTCGTTGCGTTGACTTATTTATCCCTTGCGACTGCGAATGCCATTTTTTACGCCGCCCCGCTACTCATGATCCCATTGTCATTCTTATTTCTTGGTGAACGCCCTCCTTGGACAAAGGTTTTCGGTACACTCTTTGGGTTTATGGGAGTTATCATTGTATTACGCCCATCTCAGTTTCATTGGGCGGCTTTATTTGCACTTGGCTGTGCAACGACTTTGGCATTGTTTCATGTCTGTTCTAAGAAGATCCCACAAAGTCAGCCCGTTGTTACGACGCTTTTTTGGACGAGTTTACTCTCACTCCCTGTATCACTTGGCTTAGCCGTGTATTATTGGCAGCCCATGGATATCAGCATACTGATGTTGATTGTACTCAGCTCATTATTTACGTTGGGTTACCATGGTAGCGCTGTAGCGGCGTATCGACGTGCGCCTGCGACTCATATATCAATTGCGGAGTACACCGGGCTGATCTTCGTTGCGCTCATTGGTGTGATTGGCTTCGATGAAGTTCCTGATGCACTGACTTGGCTTGGTATTGCAATGATTATCTTACCCATGTTGCCTATGAAGCATCTGTTTTATAAAAGCTAAGTAGTGAAATAGCTGTGTAGCTAGTTTTATCATGATTCATCATAGGTTTTCCTGTTTGTGATATTGATCCCATTGTTGCCATTCTTACGTAGGTGCTCTTCTTTGATTACCGTTTGGATCTGACCCAGGTCACAAGTATCGGTTTAACGCTTTTGGCGAGTTCGTGGATCTACCTCCCTGTGCCAGAGAATAGGGCTATCGAAGAAATGTGTGAACTAGTTTTGCAAAAAAATATGAGTGTTTTTCTCAGGCTAATGGTGAAACAGTACAGCTCAACCTGGTTCAACATCAAGGAGAACCATACCGTTTTATCATCGAAACATTTCTTGGCGAGTTGGGACAATTCCCTCACTTAGCTTAGTCAGGGAATTAGCTAAATGCTTGTCGAAGATCATAATCCCCATCATGATACAGTGCGAAACCAAAACGAAGTCTATCTCCACGGCAGTCCGTCTGGATCATATGTGTATTTAACTGCTGCTGTAGCTGATCGGCAATCTCAACAGATGGCAGAACAAATGTGAGGAAATGGCCATGATCCATTGCTGATTGGAAAAGCAGTGATTGGCGGTTGAGGTAGGGATGATCCAATGTATCAATATGTGCTAAAAACAGTTGTTGTCGCTGCTGAATAAATTCGTGAATTTGCGACACACTGATCCCTTCTTTTTTAAACAGCGATAAAACCGCATGAAGCCTGTAGATTGCAGAATAATCCATTGTTGCTCCAGCAAACCGATATCCAGATGAACTATAGGCGACCTGATCAGAACGTGGTGCAGCGAGTGCATTGAATTCAGCAAACCAGCCTGTATACAAAGGTCTGAGCGCACAGTTTGTAGGAACAGTAATAAAGCAGCAACCTTCACCACCTTGAGCATATTTATAGCCGCCAGCAATATAAAATACACGGTTTTCAATGCTGCCTAAATCTGTTGGGATTGCCATAAATCCGTGGTAGCCATCAATGGCAACAATCGTGTCCGAGTTTTTGACGTGGTTAACGATCTTGTCAAGATCACCACAAATATGGCCGGAATTAAAGAAAACATGCGAAAAGAAAACCAAGTCAGCGTCTTCATGTAAGGCTTCACAAAATCGAGATTCGAAAGTCTCAACAGGTGACTGAGGTACTGCTATCACTTCGATATTTTCCCATTCATTGAGTCGCTTTATTTGGCGCTGAAAAGTATGAAATTCACTGTCGGTTGTAATGATCCGTTGCGGTTTTCTGAGATCAAGACAAGAAAGCAGACGAAAAACAAACTCATGCGTATTGGGGGCAAAGGTGATTTGGCTTGGATTTGATATATTCAGGTTTTCTGCGATCAGCCTTTGTGTTTGGGGAATTTTATGCTGAAAAAAATGGCTCCATTTTTCGTCTACATATTTGGCACAATCATCCCAATACTCTAGCATGCCATCTCGTGTTACATCCGGCCAATAGTGATGGCTGTGACAGGAAAAATGTTGTACATCTTTGTTTGCAGATAAAAAACGTTGGTAGTACTGGCGGTACATGGTTGTTCCCGATTATTATATTTTTTAGTCAAGCCATCATAGCAAATGACGGAAAAACAACCAGATCCTTTACAATAACTAGAAGAAAAAACCATGAATGTTACCTACGCGAGTTACCTCAAAGTCGATGAACTGATTTCTTTGCAACATTGTCTTTCTGATGGACCAGAGCATGATGAATTGCTTTTTATTACAATTCACCAAGTTTATGAACTTTGGTTCCAGCAGTTGCTTCATGAAGGCAGCAAGTTGGTTCATCTATTGGGAGAAAATCGGCTGAATCAAGCACAGCATACGCTGAAACGAATGCTTAAAATTCTCAAAACGATGGTCAATCAGGTCGATATTTTGGATACGATGACCCCACTTGAGTTTCTTTCATTCCGCAAGTTTTTATCTAATTCAAGTGGCTTTCAGTCCTATCAGTTTCGAGAGCTGGAATATTTCCTAGGAAAAAAAGACCGTCGATTTATGACTCAGTTCAAAGAAGAGCCAGAAATTTTAGCAAAATTAGAAAAGCGTTTGCAGGCACCAAGCCTTTGGCGAGAGTTTTTAGGCATGCTTTTACAAAGGGGTTTTGCAATCCCTGCGGAAGTAATTGAAGCGCCAATTGATGAACCAACGAAGGAAAGTGTTGAATTACAAGCTTTATTACTGGATGTTTATCGGCATCATTCTGATCTGGCTGGCTTATGTGAGTCACTGGTTGATTTAGATGAAGGGTTGCAGGAGTGGCGCTACCGACATGTCAAAATGGTCCAACGCACGATAGGCAGTAAATCTGGTACAGGTGGCTCAGCAGGAGCGGAATATTTGAAGACGACGCTCTTTCAACCTTTGTTCTCAGATTTATGGACAATCCGTAGTCAATTTTAAAAGGCAGTTCTAACAAATTGTTGCAAGTGAGACTTATTATCATTAACGTGTGATCCTCAAAGTACCCAATATAAAAACTAAGGTATACACATGAAAATAAGTCTCTTTGCGTTGGCCTGCTTGCCATCTCTTGTCTTTGCAGCAACAAATGATCCACCAGAGCCAGTGATTGATTCAGTGATCGTCCGTTATCATTCGCCTGCACCGTTGGCGGTAGCGAAACGCTCATCGCTTTCATCGACATTAAAAGTTGTGAAAGCATCATCAACGCAATCGGTGCAGGCGCTGATTCAATACTATCAAAAACAGCCTAATGTGGCTTATGTCGAGCCAAACTATCTATTAAAGCAGGAAGATGTTCCCAATGATCCCGACTTTCATCGCTTATGGGCTTTCCAAAACGATGGCTCCGCGGGCGGTATTGTGGGTGCGGATATTGATGCACCTGGCGCTTGGGCGATCCATCAAGGCAGTCGAAATGTCATCATCGGAATCATTGATTCGGGTATTGATTATCGGCATGAAGATCTTGCGCCGAATATTTGGGTAAACCCAAATGAAATTCCCAATAACCAAATCGATGATGATGAAAACGGTTATGTTGATGATATTTACGGGATCAGCGCATTAAAAAATACTGCTGATCCAATGGATACAAATCGTCACGGAACCCATGTTGCGGGGATTATTGGTGCTACTGGCAACAACGAAAAAGGCATTGTTGGGGTAAACTGGCAAACGCAGATGGTAGGTTGCAGCTTTATCGGGAGTAGCGGGTTTGGATCTGTGGCGGATGCAGTGAAGTGTTTAGATTATATGATCGCACTCAAAGCCAATGGCCAGCCGATTCGCGTGATTAATGCCAGTTGGGGTGGTGGTGGAGATAGCCAAACGCTCAAAGAAGCGATACAACGTGCTGCAGAGGCAGATATTATTTTTGTTGCTTCTGCGGGGAATGATGGGCGAAATACAGATCAAACGATTCATTTTCCATCAGGATATGACTTAGAAAACATAGTGAGTGTTGCATCAACCGATCGTCTTGATCAATTGTCGAGCTTCTCTAATTACGGACAGGTCACGGTTGATGTCGCAGCACCTGGCTCAGGGATTTACTCCACTGTTCCTGGAGATAGTTATGCAAGCTTAAGTGGGACATCCATGGCTGCGCCAATGGTGACGGGAACATTCGCGTTAATGTTAGCACGAAAGCCAGATCTGACCGCAGAAGCGCTGATTTCTCGATTTTACGACTCTACGGAAAAGCTCACGCATCTTTTCGATAAGGTTCCTGAAGGGCGCCGATTAAATCTTGCACGCGCATTAGAATATGCGGATCCAATACCAAGCTTTGTGATCGACTTTTCTGACGATATTCATGCGATTGCGCAAGGGTCAAACAGTGCAATGACATTATCTTTGCGCTCATTATTTGACTGGTCAGGAGAAGCAAAGTTAACAATCTTGCATATTCCTGATGGTGTGACGGCGACACTGGATGATGCAAGGTTGCGTGAGGGTGAGCAAACGAAGATTAAATTTACAGTGAATGACTCTGTCCCTGTTGATAACTATACATTGATGGTGGTGGGAGAAAGCGGCGACTTAACTGTTGAGCGGACATTGATATTGGAAGTATTGCCAAAAGGGACGCGCCCATTCCACTTTGTTCATACACCAGAAAAACCTATTCCTGACAATGACCCACATGGGTTGGTTGCAGAATTACCGATTACACTGAATGCAGAAATCTGGGATGCTGAAGTTGAAGTCGATATCGCTCATTTATGGCGGGGTGAATTGATTGTTCAATTAATTACACCAGACGGTGAAGCGATCACACTGCATGAAAAAACAGGTGGGATCAAAAGTAATATTCAAAAGCGATACCTGTTGCCAGAATTACGAGGAATGAATACCGCAGGGATTTGGGGCTTAAAAGTGATTGATACATCACCATTTGGAGAAGGGATGCTGAAGCGTTGGCAATTTCTTCCAAGAGCCGTCCCTGCGGGATCCCTCACTCCCATTCAAAAATTCTCATTGGGTAATGCTGTTGCTCAACCACTACCGGATAAATCAACAATCCGCAGTGAAATTCCTGTCCCAGAGCGTGGGGTGATCCGTTCTCTGCATGTGAGTGTCGATATCAGTCATAGCTGGCGGAATGATTTGGTCGTTACCTTAACTTCACCACAAGGAACACGCGTTGTACTTCAAGAAAACAGTGGTGGTCTAGCAAAAGACCTACAGATTGATATGCGTCATTTAAGCCAGATGAATGGCGAACCTGTTGAAGGGATATGGGTCTTGGAAGTCTCAGATACCGATGTGATGAATGACGGACAACTCAACCATTGGTACTTGGACTTTGTGACGGCATTTGAATAAGATTTATCACATATGTTTTATTTGCCCCTCTGGTCATTTCTGGGGGGCGAATATTGCCGAAATTACCCGAGTTGGTTCCTGCTTTCTATGAGAAATATCTTGAAGAAGTAACCACTTTTCTACATCTGGGAACCCTTTCATTTGTTTGAATGCTTGCCATTGTGATGAAAAAATCTTTGTATGAGAGATCTGGTCAAAATGATGGATAAGCAGTTCTGTTGACCAAACTTTTCTTTGATGACGACAACAAGTATTCAATTCCTTGAGGACAAGATCGAGCGTCCAGTCTGGTGTTTGTGTTCGTAATCGAAAGTCTGCTTCGAGGAAAAATGCAGTGCCTGTCCAGTAGACACGCATATAACTTCGAGAAGTATGCATGTGTTGATTGGCTTGTAAAAAATCACTTTTTTGTTTTTTCGTTTGAGCCAATCCTCTACGAAATCCTGACTGAATTTTCTGCCATGCTTGTTTTGGACTTAAGATACCGCTTCTCGCGTGGAGTACATTTTGATAATAAGTTGCGAGTCCTTCCGTGAACCAGGTCCCAGATTGGCCCGGATAGGGGATCAATAAATGACTGATTTCGTGAACCGCTGTCCAATCGTTCAAGAATGCTTGCATTGAAAAAGTAGGAGAGACATAGAAAATCACTCCTGGGGGCTGAGCTCTTTCAACATATGCCCAGGGAACAGGCTCTCGGTTATGTGTTGCGCGTTTAATCAAGAAAAAAATCTGCTGCTCTGGAAAGAACCCCACACCTTGCTGAACCGTCTTGAGCTCATGCCGAAGCCACTGACGTAGCTTGTTTTTTTGTGGTTTTTCAAACGCGCCCTCGAATCGAAACTCTACTTGAGGAATTTTAGCCTGAACTGAATATATCAGAAAAGGCAGCAACAGAAATGGCAAGCATATGAAGTGAGTTTTCATTGATTTTAAGAGCAGTGATATCACCTGGTATCTTTTCATTATGACAATTTCATCGAAAAATTTACGTGAAAATTTAGACGCAAGATATACGATTAAAGTGTGGGTTGTGATTAAAGGAATCCAATATGCCAGAGATGTTGAAGGAGACGGATATCATCCAAAGCTTGGATCAGCTAGCGTATGATTTGGAGATTCAGATCCTGTTAGCGGCTGAGGTTGGGCCACGTGCCTGGGGATATGGTCAGCCGGAACAGCCATTACATGTGACATTCCTTTATACCCATGCACCGACCTGGTATTACCAAGTGTTCCCCGAAGCACAAAAAATGGAAATTCAAGAAACTGAGTCATTACATTTCCATGGGATTGATATTCAAAAAGCGCTCTACATGGCTGCAAAAAGTGATCTGAATGTATTGGAGTGTTTGGCTTCTAATCACCAACTTGGACCGGATTATTTTGGTCAATGGCTCCAACTGCACATAGGAGAAGGTTTTGATCCCGCTCACGCATTTTCAGCTTACCTCAAAAGAGCAAGGCAATTTGATGAGGTTGAAACGGTGACAATTCAATCACAAATTGAGGTAATCTGGTCTCAGTTATGTGCTTTTTGGATAGCCCGGCACCATATGATGCCAACAATGAACTTTGATCAGCTATTAGAAGAGTTAGTATACCCTGATAATCCAGATTGCTTTCAAAAGATTGAAGCGATGAAGCATCAGGTGATGCGAATAAAAGATAGTTCAGAGCCCACTACTTTTGAAGATAAGGATGTCCTTCGATTTATGGAAGAAAACTTTGTCGTGTTAGAAAATGCGCGCCCACCACATTGTGAGCGCTTGGATAAAACCTACTGGAATGAAGTTTTTCGTGATGTGATAGCTCACTCAAAGGTCGGCTATACATCCCCTCGATTAGATGAGTTTTGACCTAAATATTTTTCTTAATAAAAGCAATAACTTGGCTGAAGTGTTCCACTCGATTGTCGTGATCCCGGAATCCATGCCCTTCACGACTACGATAATACTACTCCAAAGAGTGGTTCTGTTGCTCTAGAGCAGTTTTTAAGCGTTTCGCATGAATTATTCGATATCCAGTGAAAATCACCCACACTCAGGCTGGAACGTCCGTATAGATTTACTTTCACCTGAAAATCTTTAGTGCTGAGAATAACGAGCTTATATTCACCTTCATCTAAATACTGAACAGCAAGATGCTTCCCATCTGGAGAGAGTTGCGGATTAATATAGTCAGAGCCAAATTGAAGGGCTTCAATGATTTTTTGATTGGCCTGAGCAGGCAGAGTAATCGAGATGAAAAGGAAGATAAATAAGCATGACAAGTTATATTTTATTTTTTCCATGTTAAAAACGACTCAATAATACGACAAATTTGGGAGGTAGAGTTTAGTCAAACCGTTTTCATACGACAAGCCTAAGCCATGAAAGAAGAAGCGCCATCATGATATGGCGCTTGGAAACATCATGCAACCTGAGTCAGGCTTTCTTCGTTTAATGCATAACCGCCCATGATATGGGCAGAATTGTGATAGCCAAGCCGCCTGAGTGTGCTAGCAGCCAGTGCACTGCGATTGCCACTACGGCAAATGAAAATAAGCGGCCGATGTTGCAGTTCTGGCTGGCTTTGATAATCCCCAATGAATTGTGTCAGCTTCGTGAGGGGGATATTTACTCTTTCAATTTGTTCTATGAGCGGATGTGACTCTTGATATAAAGAGATTTCATAAGGCTCACGTATATCAATGAGTAAGCACTGATCACCATATTCATCGAGAACTTGTTCACCCGTTAATTGTCGCATGGGTGAATCGGCTATCATGCCAGTGTATTGGCCACACATGATTTCTTCACCTTCCTGATCAATGAGTTGTGCATCAATACGTTGTTTTTGCACAATGAAATGTTCAAGAGACATCGGTGGGTGCTGAAAAATCTTTTGGAGTAAAGGGTTATGGCATTGCTCGGTTTTGAGGTTGGTGACGAATTCATTTTGATAATCATGTGCGCAACAGAGCAATGTTTCATCATCTAAAATGGCTCTAAGCTGTAATAAAGAACGATACATTGATGCTGTGGAGCTGCATTGAAAGTTGCTTCGTCCGAGTGCATTAATGAGAATCGTATCACCGACAAAAGCGTAAGCAATATCCTCTTTTTTCCATCGGTTTTCTATTTGGCTGGATACAAGATATGTTTGGCTATCCTGTGTATGTCCTGGCGTGGAAACTCGGGCAAGATGGTAACGTCCGACTTTTAGCGTAGGGACACTGATATCATTGGAGAGTACCACTTGTTCTGTGTGCGTTTCAGGCCAACCAAGATGATCCTTTTGTAAATCGATATGAGTCGGTATGTGATCGGATAAGATCTCTGAGAGCTTTTCAGCACAGGAGGTATGATCAGCATGACTGTGGGTATCTAAAATCGCATGAACGGTGAGCTGCTGGTGGCGAATAATAGCTTCTAATCGTGGGCTGAGTTCTTCAATTGGTTCGACAATGACACAATCACGGGCATGTTGATCAACGAGCAACCACGAGCAACTCCCCCCATACTTCAATTGGATTAATCCATCGACACCATGTGTTTCTTCAATATAGGCGCGGTCAGAGATAAAAGGGCAAGCCGCCTTTAATGCATCGGATGCTTTTTGAATTCGCTGACAGGCAAAGTCAATCTCGGCTTGTGTTGAGGCAGGACCAAAGGACATGCGGATCGCTGATTCACTCCGCCATGCTTCAATTCCCATTGCATCGAGAACGAAGCTACGAGTGACTTTCGAGCTACAGGCTGAACCCGAACTGACTCGAATATCTGCTGCATCAAATAAGTCGATCATTTCTTTACTGGAGAATCCTTTGACGGAAAAGTTCAACGTCGTCGGGATCGAGAGCTGAAAGTCTTGATTGAATACAAGTGTTGGAAATGCCTGTTTTAGGGTTTCGGCCAATTGATGACGATACGCGTGGAGCTTCTTATCGGGGTGAAATGTGGTGTCTTCAGGGTCTAGAAGTGTTCGAAAAATTGCGCCAAGTGCAGCGACACCTGGTAGATTTTCAGTCCCAGAACGGCGGCCCTCTTCTTGTCCGCCCCCCGCAATACAGGGAGTGAATGGTGCTGTTTTACGCTGATAAAGTATGCCGATCCCTTTTGGTGCATAAAGTTTGTGCCCACTAAAAACAGCATAATCAATGCTTGTAGATGCAAGATCCAACTTCAATTTACCGAGTGCTTGTACGCAGTCAACTAACCAAAGCGCATTTGGATTCCCTGCTCGGATCACTGATTCTAATTTGTCGAGATCTTGATAGGCACCTGTTTCATTATTCACAGCCATCGTACAAATCATGTGGCAATGAGGCATATGCTTTTCGATAAATGTCAGATCAAGCTGGCCGTTTTGATCCACCGGGATTTCTAAAACGTCAGCATGGAATCCTAAGATCTGATTCCAATGTTTCAAAGTTCTAGGGACTGCTTTATGCTCTGTTGCACCATACATCAAACATGGTTTCTGAGATGTATCTGGATAAGAGTTACCTTGGTTTAAGGCTGAAAGAATTGATGTTTGTATTCCCTCTGTTGCGCCACTGATAAAAATCAAATGGCCAGCAGCTCCTCCAATGTAATCACTAATCAGTCCACGGGTCGTTTCGAGAAGGTGTTTTGCCTTAAGACCAGTGACATGACTGCTTGAAGGGTTTCCGAAATCCGTCGCCATTGCTTCTGCTGCGGCTCTTGCCGCACAAGGAAGCACTGGGGTTGTAGCATTGGCATCCAAATAGACTTCATGGGTTTGCTCATTTGCTGGATTGATATAGGTCATTGATATACCTCGCTCCGCAATTATGCAATTAGGTTATAAGTTATTTCAGTCTGTTATATGTTACGTAGGCTAGGATCGCTCAATTTGGCAAGTTTTGGTACCCATAATAGGAAAATCAATACAAAAGGCTAGGATCGTTCACATGTAGTGACGGTGTGCTCAAAAGAACACACCTTCGTCTTATAGGACCTTTCGCATGACACGATGTGCACCATAGGTCATTGGAATCGTGAGCAATGTATAAATAGTTTTGACAATAATTTGCGATACGATCATAACCATCACAATTTCTGGCCCCAATAATGTCCAAAATGCGATAGTACAGAAGATCACACTGTCGATGATTGTACTTGGTAAAGTACTTCCTAAAACACGTAAATACAGCCAACGGCTATTGGTGAGAATCTTAATTTTGTGGAGCAACGTTGCATTGAGGTGCTCACTGACGAGATAAGCAACCATCGATGCAAGAAATACGCTCAGAACAGACTCACCGATCACGGTATATTGTTCATCCAGATCCCAATGAGAAATGGGAGTGACTTGCAATGCAAAGAGGATCACGCCACAGAAAAATATGTTGGCTGCAAATGCAATAAAAATTGCTCGGCGTGCCATGCTCAGACCAAAGAACTCAGTAATCACATCATTGATGATATAAGTCAGCGGGTAAAATATCAGGGCAGTGGGAATAATCAAACCTGTGCCAAATAACTCGGTTGGCTTGAGCCCTGTGAAGTTACTACTGAGCAAGATTGCACTTAATAGTCCAACCAATGTTGCATAGACGGTGAATGCTTTGGTTTGTGGATGCTCGGTCAGCGTCGTGGTATTGTAAGGGGGTGTTTCCTGAGTGTTGATTTGGGTATTCAATATGCTCTCCTTTTTATATTTTTTGCGCCGGAGAGGATATCATTATTCATTCTAAATAATTAATAAAAAAGAAAAACACACTTAAAATAATAAATAAATGCTATTTGCTTTAAATTTCGGTTGCATCCTTGCAACCGCCATTGAACATTCACTGTCGCTTGAGTGAAAATTACTCTTGTGAGAACAGAGGTTCTTGATAGCCTGTGTAAGATATTTTGTATACGCCATCTTCAACGAATACCTCACCAAGGCGCTTATGGCCAAACAAGATAGGGAATCGCTGCGTCAGTGTATCTTCGTTTTGTGTGAAGATTCGAACACCAAAGCGTTTTGCACGATCAAAAAAGTGAATATTCAATAAATTGATTTGGTGCTTGTCAGCGAAATAACGTGCATCAAAATCTAAACTATCATAATAACGATGATGAATATCATGTGTACCTTGTTGATACTTCATGACAGCAGCACGAATCGTAGAGCCTTCCAGAACCATTACATCTGCAAAGGTCTCTGTTAATTTGTATTGAATACTGAGTCCTTGATTCGCAGGGACATTTTGGGTTTGAGTAAATACCACTTTTTCCAGAGCGGAAGACGTTTCCTTAAAATTAACCTTTAAGTTGACGGTATAGTCGAGTTGACCAACAACTTGTGCTGCATAAGCTTCAAATGGTTCTATATTGTCGTGCACTGGTACATGCCACGTAAAATCCTCACGTGTGATCAAGTATTGATCTTCGATGAGTCCGGTTGGACAATTCTCTGGCTTGTCTTCGATACATGTTTTTGCAAAATAAATCAGCTGATCATTGGTATTGTGAAACTCGATGATGAGCATATCGCGATGCTGATTCATAAAAATAATCAGGTCTTCATCACGGTAGGCTTTCAGCGCTTGTGTTTGACAGTCAGAGCCACAGATCCAAGTTTTCGCCTTATGAGAGAGCTCGGATAAAATCGGCGCCTGATCTTCTGGAGAAATAGGTGTGAAAACCGGTGCAAGTCTTCCCGGTCGCTCCTGATAAACCACTTGCATCTTTTCAGCAATCGTGTTGATCATTTCAAACTCAAAAGCTTCAATGGGATAATTGACAAGATTTTCTGTCAGCGACTGGGCATTGCTCAGGGTGAATTCAGAAAGTTGTTTCGTATTTAGGGTTTCTGTATCAAGATGATAGCGATTCGCCCAAGCATTGATTTGACTTTGAAAATCATCTAGATCGTCCGTATCAATCATTTTTGTGATGATATTGCTTGGGTTGATAAATCTTGCATAGATGTTCGAATAGTCAACATTTCTTAGCGGATCCGCTTTGAGTTCTGCGGCTTTATGAATGACAGCATCACCAATCATTTTCATTTTAATAAATAATGGCTCATACCTTTCCAAATGATTGCTTTTTAGTATTAGAATATCTGCTTCTGAAAGGTTAAGTTCGATATTCATTGCAATTGCCTGTAACAACTGCGCTTGGTCAAGCTGTTTGCGCAATGCCTCAATACGCACTGTATCTCTTGCAGTAAGTGCTGTGACGAGATCGGCTTTCGCTTGTTTGATAAGCGCTATGTAATCAACATCAAGCATCAGAGAAAATTCTTCAGGAAAGGCAAAGCTTTTATCAGTCGCAAGACTCGTTTGTAATACTTGGAAAGTGGTGAGTGGTGTAACCAGCTGTTTTCCTGGATTAGCAAATAAAGTCATATGCTGAATATAGTCAGCATCTACACTATCATTTGGTTGCGAGAATTGAACCTGAATAAAGTTATTTTTCAGTGCTTCAAGCGCTCCATTTGTTGTGTATTTGAAAGCTGCGACTTGCTGCGCCACTGGCGATGTTTCGTTTTCTTCAATTGTATTGTTTTGATCGAAGTCGATTTCAACGACTGCTGTCTGGAAGAAATGCGAATAAACACGAACAAAGTAATCTTTCTCCACTTCTTTCTCTTGGTTAGACTCAGTTTGATTGTCTTTGTTATTCGGATTTTTTTTATCTGTACTATCCGTATTGTTCGGTGCTGGTTGTTTTATTTCTGGTTTGACTCCAGCTGTGGTGCTCTTATTTGATGTGTTGTTATTTGAGCCACCACATCCAGTGATCATCAGGATGGGCATTATTAAAAATGCAAATGTGAGTTTGTTTAGCATGTTAACGTCTCAGAATGTTTGCTTCGGAAATTGATCGATATTTGATCGAAGTTGCGGGAGGCTAACACGGGATAATTTGTTTGAAAAGTGATCAATTGTGATTTTATATTATTCAAATAAAAAAAGATTGTTTTTAAAGAAAATATTTTATTCTAATATGATGTTTCACAGAGTTATCTAATCAGACTCTTTGTTTCTTTTATTTTTTAATTTTGTGATCAAATGTTGATCATTCTTTGCTGTGAAGATTTACTCCATTACAAGAAAAAGAGGCTTTATATTCGATTGAATAGATTAAGATTAATTATTTTAATCCAAATAACTATATAGAAGATTTTTAATGATAAAGATATTTGGTAAATAAAATATCTTTGATCATTTTGGTGCCTGTCTCTTCCTTCATGAGTTTTTGGACGCGCTCGACACATTTCTTGCGGATTTTTTCTCTACCCACGAGCGATTTGACTTTGTCCTCAGTCTCTTTGCTTAAAATATCAACGATAGCATCGCGAAGTAATGGGGAATGATGTTCGACCACAGGCAGGTAGGAAAGGTCTTCTAGCATGAGTTCTGCGGTGACACGAATGAAGCCTGGTTTTGGTTTATTGTTGATATAGTTGGTAATGATATCTGGCTCAAACCCAAAATAGGCGTAATTCTTTTTTTCCTTATCTGCATGGCAGGGAAAAATTGTCATCGCTAAGCATAGCGCAATTAATGAACGTATCAGAAGTTTCATGACACTCATGCATTGAATCCGTTTAGAATTATCATAGCTAGGTCTAGTTGCCGTTTCCAGCGCTGTTTTCGGGTGTGGCGAAAACACCTGGTAGAGATTTTGCGAGTTTCATTCGTTCTCTCACAAAGGAACCCGTTAAAGCGAACCCTTTCAATTGCTTACCCGTATCGTAGAACATAGCACGGATATCGTTACCTTGCTCTTCAAATTGCCATTTTCCCTCACAAGAAGGAAGGGGAGGGTGGCAGACTAAAGGAAGAGATGGTGTTTTGATCAAGACAGGCATTGCCGGGAATGAAACGTGCGTTGGTGTACCCGTCAGCGTTTTCGCTAATGCTTTTGCACTTAAGAATATGGGTTCGATATACATCATGACGTATCCGTTGATTTCTGCACAATCTCCGAAGGCATAGATATCCGGTTCGGATGTTTGGAGCAAGGTATCGACGACAATACCATGATTGACAGATAAATCTGCTTTTTTGGCAATCTCTGTTCTGGGAAGGAGTCCGGCAGCGGAAAGGACAAGATCACAAGGTAGCTCAGTACCTGACTCTAGAGAAACGATGGTTTGCTGATTTTCTTTTCTTGCAGATGTGATTCTTGTATTGAAATGAAAATGAGCACCTTCTGATTCGAGTTGAGATTGTAAACGATGACCGACTTTTTCTGGTACAAGCTGTTGGAGTGGATAGTTATCCATGCTGACAACGTTGAGTGCGTAACCCGTTTTAATCAGATCATTCGTGAATTCACAACCGACAAGTCCTGAACCGATCACAAGTGGTGCTTTGCAATCTTCTAGTTGTTTCTGAAACGCCGCGAAATCCTCTAGATCATTTACTGAATATGTCATATCTGATATCGCTTCAGGTAAAGATAGCTGACGAGGGGAAGCGCCTAAAGCAAGCACAAGAGACTGGTAAGTTATCGTTTGAGAGGATGTTGAGATTGATTTGCGCTGACGATCGATGGATAGGACAGTTTCTTTTGGGAGTACAGTGGCATCGAGTTCTTCAGCCATCATTTCTGCTGATTTAATCGCAAGGGACTCGGCGGATTTGTGTTTTGAAAAGCTATTAGAGAGTAGAGGCTTTGAGTAAAAAGCACCATCATCCTGTGTAAGAATATAGATTGAAATGTCTTGAGAGAGACGCCGGATTTCTTTGGCTAATGTATATCCAGCCAAACCACTACCAATAATGAGGATATCTGCATGCATCTCGTAGGGTACTCCTTTTTAGATTAAATTCTTGACGATCCTGCCGTTGGAGTTTGCTATCATAATGCACTTGATGGTGTGACAACAAGTTGTATAGATGGTAGAGACATGATCAGCGAAGCAATATCCACAATAATGGCGCAATCTTGGCAAAAATCTGATGATCTGTCATTGCCGGCTCACCTGATGTCTTGGCTATTGGATAAAGGGTCTTTAACGAAGAAACTCAAAGCGCAGTGTGAACAGTTTTCGATTGATCTCAAATTAACGCGAGACTGTATTCTGACTCCTGATCAGCAAACGAGATTGGGTTTAAGTGATGAGCATGCGATGATCCGAGAAGTGATATTGAAGTGTGATCAACATGCACAAGTTTTTGCTCAGAGTATTTTTCCTTTACAGACTTTATCCACGATAGACTTGGCACTGGAGACACTTGGTGAATTGCCACTTGGGGAAGTCATTTTTCAGGATCCTCAGCTCATTCGACATCCATTTGAAATTGCTCAAATCTGTGCGTCTCATCTTATGCTCCAAGGCCAAAACTTACAACCAGAACCACTGTGGGCAAGACGCTCAGTATTTGAACTAAAACAATCACCGATGATAGTGACAGAAGTCTTTCTTCCTGGATCCTTTGCATATGAATGCGATTAAACTGACCTGGCAGAATCGCACTGCCTATTCTCAAATGATGCGTGCTGATAAACCAATTGGGACGTATTTGTTGCTGTGGCCGACTTGGTGGGCGCTCTGGCTCGCATCTGATGGGCACCCAGATGTATCCATGTTGCTGATATTCAGTTTTGGTGTTTTCTTTATGCGCTCTGCGGGCTGTGTCATCAATGATTACTTTGATCGAAATTTTGATGGTGCAGTGGAACGAACGAAAGCACGTCCGCTTGCCAGTGGTCGGGCTGAGCCGATAGAAGCTCTTCAGTTGTTTTTCCTGCTGATCCTAGTTTCTTTTGTGTTGGTTCTCTTTTTAAATTTACAGACGATCTTGTTTAGTTTTATTGCGCTTGGTCTGGCGGCAACTTATCCGTTAATGAAGCGGTATACGCATTTCCCTCAGGTTGTATTAGGGGCTGCGTTTAGCTGGGGGATCCCAATGGCATTTCTAGCCATCCAAACTGAATTGCCATGGGTTGCCTGGCAACTATTCATTACAAATCTGATTTGGGTGGTTGCCTATGACACACAATATGCAATGACGGATCGGGAAGATGATCTAAAAATAGGCATCCGTTCAACAGCCATCTTCTTTGGTCGACTCGATAAGTTAGCAATTGGTATATGTCAGATACTCTTTCTTATTTCCATGGTAAATATCGGCCAAAAATTTGAATTTTCTGCTATTTATTACATAGGTCTTCTTGTTGCGCTGACATTGATGATTTACCAACACAAACTCACCTGGGAGCGGGAACGGCAGCCCTGTTTTCAGGCGTTTTTAAACAATCACTGGGTCGGTGCCGCGGTAGCAGGAGGGATGATAGGACATTATCTGATGAATTAAGCTGAGGCAATCATGCGCTGGTTACAACATTTGACGAGTCCCGCAACGTCACTATTAGGCAACCTGAAATACTCTATAAAATTTGTTTTGATCAGTGCTGTTTTTATTGTTCCTCTTATCGTTATTCAAAACCTACTCTATCTTCAACTCCGTGAGACCATTGATTTTACTGATGAAGAAATGGATGGTTTGGTTCATGTGGCTGAATTTTGGCAGATATTGTCGATGGTAACCACTGAACAAATTAATGCAGCAGCCCAAAGAGAAGGTGTTTCTGTTTCAAGCAAAAAAAGCCAAATTGAACAGAAAATCAGTGAACTGAATCAGTCGATGAATTCATGGTCCAAACAAAAGCCACATCATGCGCCACAAATTGATATGCCTGTGCAAGGAAACTATCAAAAAACTTTTCGTGGCATGTTTAAAGGACTCGCCTACATTGCAAATTATTCAAATTTATCATTAGATTTGGAGCTGCATACCAATTATCTGATCCGAACGCTGGTTTCTGAAGGACCTGAGCTGCTCATGCAACTCGCAAATGTACAAATGGCGAGTGTAGCTCTTGCAGCCAAAGGAGAGTTTGAGTCTGAGTTGTATAAGCAGCTGCTCAAAGATGCTGAACTTTTTCCAGATAGAATCGAACGCTTGGATTCCGCGATTGAAACCGCGATGGAAAATAGTCCAGCGGTGAAGCAGGTGCTCAATAAACCTTGGCAGGATGCGAAAAAAGAGCTGTTTGCATTGCACAAGTTCATCGTTGCTAACTTCTTGAAAGCGGATGAAATCAAAGTAAATGCGAAGACGCTGATGGCTAAAGGTGATCATGTGATCCAAATTGTTGAATCGTTCATGATGCAGTTACAACCAACGTTAAAGCAGCAGCTACAATTCCGAATTGACTATGCGAATAAGATCAGTTGGTTGGCGTTCTCTTTATCCTTCTTATTTGTTTTTATTGCTTTATATCTATTTCTAGGGATGTACTTTTCAATTGTTGGTAATATACAGCGCTTAAAAAAGGCTGTAAAAGATATCGATCAAGGCGACCTCACTGTGCGCGTGGAAGTGCGTGGTCGAGACGAAATGAACGACATTGCGGATCATGTTAATCATATGGCCTGCCGCTTGAAAAAGCTGGTTGGTGAAGTTAACGAAGCGATCAAAGTTTTAAATCACTCAGCAACGCAGCTGGTGGATGTGACGGGACAAACGGTTGAAGACGTCACTGAGCAAAAAGAGCGTGCTGTTGATATTCACCATTCCATGAGTCAGATCACACAATCCGCTGGAGAAATAGAATCTGCGGTCGGAACTGCTGCTGAGTCTGTTTCAGAAGCGTTGAATCAAGCTGGAGATGGTAGCCGACTGGTTGAAAAGCTTCAGCAATTGATGACACATTTGCAGGATGAGTTACTGCAATCGAAAGACTCTCTGGCGCAGCTTGTTCAGGATACACAAGATATCGGAATGGTTTCTTCTGCCATTAACGATATTGCTGAACAAACAAATCTTTTAGCACTGAATGCTGCGATAGAAGCAGCCCGTGCAGGTGAGCAGGGACGAGGCTTTGCGGTTGTCGCTGATGAAGTCAGGACATTAGCCCAAAGAACCCAGCAACAAACAGAACAAATTCATAAAACCATTCGAAACCTTCAAGAAGCCACATCGAAAACCCAACTCAGTATGATGCAGAGTGTGGATAAGATGGAAAACAGTGTCAAAGAAACCGATTGTGTCCATTCAGCACTTTCAAATATTCAAGGCGTGATTGACACAATTAGTGAGATGAATCGTCAAATCTCGACGGCGGCAACAGAACAAGTGGGCCTGACGACAGATGTCGCCAGCAAGATAGAAGATATCAACTTGATTGCTGAAAAAACACAGGAAGGTGCTCAAGAAACCGGAAACTCAGCGGGTAAAGTGTCCAGCGCTGCGGATCGACTTGAGCAGGATATGGTTTACTTTAAGTATTAAGTACTTTGTGAAGCAATTGGTTGAGTTGTTCAAACTCCTGAGGCTCCAGCTTTTGCTTTAGCTGCTGTTCTTTCGTTTCATAAATGGATTGTGCCGCTTTTGCCAGATATTCACGTCCTTTTTCTGTCGTCAGGATGTGTTGAGCACGCGCATCATAACGACAAGTCACTCGTTGGGTTAGCCCTCGTTTTTCCAATTTATTCAGCATGACGCTAACAGATGATTTTTTGACTTGTAGATCATTTGCAAGTGATGACAAATGTGTACTGTCGTCATGTTGCATATCATATTCGTCAGGATCGACTTGTTCTGCAACATGAATACAGTGTAAATATTCGAATTCGTTATAGCTCAAATCAAGTTCTTCGGCATTCCAACTTTTATTTAACAAACGATGCAAAAGAAGTAGCTGCTCACTTACGTTCATATAGTCATTTATTGGTTTCTATTCGTATTGATGGTAAAGGCTACGTGTGAAATGTCAATGTACAAAACGTTGAACAGCCATCACCAACCAGTAATGAATTGAATAAAAAATCATCTTGACCGTCACGGTGAATTTAAATATAGTTAGACAAACTAACATATTTGGTTGGAGATAAATGATGACTGAACAAATGCAAGAATCCTCACAGGCACTCTGGAATAAGAAAACAGCGGACTGGTATGTGAAGCACTTTGGCGACTGTCCGGTACACCACGAAATCGTGGGAATTTGTCGCCCAACACAACATGACTGCATTTTAGATATCGGATGCGGAAGCGGTACTGTCCTCGGTGAATTTGCAAAAGCAGTCCCTCACGGGCGTATTGTTGGTATCGATCCAACACCACGAATGATCGAATTAGCGACTCAGTCTTTGGTTGATACGCAGCCATTGCCTGAGCTTTATACAGCGGGCTCTGAGCTGATACCACTTGAACATCAAACAGTCGATTTGGCGATTGCTGTCAGTACTTTTCATCATTGGCAAAATGTTTCGGAAGGACTTGCTGAGATAAAGCGGGTTTTAAAACCTGGTGGCCGCTTTGTGATCATTGACGAAAATTGGGATGAGATGGACTTTAAAAATAGCGAAGCATTTCAAGAATTGGAGTTTACAGAAGAGCAGCAATCACAGTCGAACCAATTACTCAAAGACCCTGTGGAAATTACTCGAATTCTTCAAGAAGCACATTTCGATTCAGTCATATCATCTGTGTTCCGTAAACATGACTTGGTCCTCAATATCTTTGAGGCAAAACTGGCAACATCATCAGCCTGAGATTGTACAAAGGACAGCAAGCATGATTGCTTGCTGCTTTCACTTTTAGTTTTTTCTCAGCCACATCCTTTGGGGATCGTAAGTATAGGAAGCTTCCAGGGTTCTGTATTGAGTGTGATTTTCAACAAATTTATCAATGCTATAGACATCCCATTGCAGATGGTCACGATGAATTGTCAGTTTCGCGTAGCCATAAAATGAGCTGGTAAAGTGCTTAATGTGCGGGTTATTCAATCGAATGGTCCCACCGACCAGCGACTTTAGACGGATATCCAGGTTTGAGACTTCTTTGACCATGTCATCGAGGTGTGGTGATGTAATCGAAGGAGTCATCAATTCAATGCCAACAAGATTTCGGCGATCCCAATTAAAGATATTGCTATAGTCGATTTTCAGGTAAGACAGCATGGATGAATGAAAGTCGCCCGTGAGCACGACAAAGTTATCAACATCCGCATCTTTGATTTTCTGCATGAGATATTTGCGCTCATGCTGAAACCCATCCCACTGATCCAGGTTTGGATAGAGCCATTGGTGGCCTAACAATGTCATTGCGAGTTGTGCATGCATTGTTTGGTTACCCCAAAGCTTCCAGGTGGCATTTGAACCTGTGATGCCATCCAGTAGCCAGTCACGCTGTTCATGGCCGAGCATCGTATATCCTTCATTGAGATAATCACGGCAACTCAGGCGATCAGGAATAGAACCTCTTTGGCAGGGCGGCTCTGTTCGATAGGTGCGGCTGTCGGTAACGAATAAATCAATTAAGTCACCAAACTGGAAGTTGCGGTAGATCTTGAGAGCATCATGGGGGTGATGAGCACGTTCATCGAAGTGAACTCGGGCTGGAACATATTCGAACCAAGCTTTTTGTGCATCTCGCTTCAGTTGTTCTTTTTCATCCGGTGCCAGTCCTGCTCGTCCATCGCTTTCGGGTAAGCCAAGTGTGTCATTTTCGTAATCCCAAAAGCAGTCATTTGCCGTTTCGTGATCGTCCCAAATCAGGATCCAGGTATGTCGAGCCATCGCTTTTTGCAACTGTTTATCGCTACGGTAGGTTCTATAGACATAACGAAAATCTTCAATAGTCTGTGCTTTCTTATGGCCACTTGGCATGCTCAAGGGGCGTTTAATCGCATGTTCAAATCCACCAAATTTTTCATATTCATAAATAAAATCACCCTGATGAAGGACAAAATCCACATCTTCATCTGCAATTTTCGTATAAGCATTGTAATAGCCTGTCGTAAAATCCTGACAGGTTGCAACAGCAAACTTCATGGATTCAATGGACTGTGTTGCATAAGGCAAGGTACGGCAACGTCCGGTTTCGCTTGGCACACCATCATAGATAAATCGATAGAAGAAAAACTTATTCGGGCTCAGCAAGCCATTCAAATCGATCCGGATGGTAAAGTCATTGTCGACACTAATATCTGATGAAGCGATTTGTGCATTGAGCATGACGTCTTGAAAGTGTTCATCTTCGGAGATTTGAAAGAGTACGAGGTGATTCGGTTTAACGATTTGTGGGTTCAAGCGAGTCCACAAGATAACCCCTGTTGGTGTTGGATCACCAGAAGCAATCCCCCAGGGATAAAAAGCCTCGGATAGTGAGGTATTTAAATCTTCGGGTGCTGCTTGCCACCAATAGTCGGCATAGGGGCTGGATTTTGTCATTGCTTGTAATGTAAATGGCGTGGTCATGCCAATACCCATCAACTTCAACATGTCACGGCGTGAGAGGTTTTTTTTCATTATTTTTCCTTGCTAGCTCTGTGAACAGTGCATCTAACACAACGATAAGTAATGGGTGACTTGGTGGTTCTTTGATCCCACTAAATTGCCATCGAGAGACGCAAAAGTGCCTAAGTTGCCAAATAAGTATGAATCGTAATTGATATTTTTGTTGCCTTTTTTTGAATGTTTTTCAGGCACTTAATTTCATGATTATTTCTGATTGAAGTGATAAATATGTGTTTGTTCTTTGTCAAAGGAACTGTGATTTCAGCCATTGGTCTCATTGTAGGAAGGACATCGCTTCGATAGGATGAGTGTTATTTTGGTGGGATCTCGATATGTTCAAAAAACTATGTGTGATTGGCGCTGCGTTAATCAGTACTGTTGTCAGCGCAAAAGATTTCAACCTGACCACAACTTTAAAAGTTGGCGAGGAACGCTTTGGCCCAGAAACAGTGGTGATTGCTGATGGAGATTCACAAACGGTTGCTTTAACGAAAGATCACCAGCGGTTCGTCAAATATAAAGTGAAGAAAACGGATACAGGAAAAGTCAAAGTAGATGGTTGGCTGATCCTTAAAAAAGATGGTAATGAATTCTTCATGAACTTGCCACAATTTGAGCTGACATTTGGTGAAGTGTCAGAGCAAGAAGGCAGCCGTTTTAATGGTGACCAGGTTTCCTGGAAAGTGAAGGTTACGCCATTTTTATAAATCTCTTCCTTGAATAAAGTTTCGCTGGGATATATCCGACGGTCTCATCATGAAACCGCCGGGATCTGGCTTTTTTTTCAAAGCTATTTTTGTGCAACTATCTGCTCGTTATTATCGGTGACAACCACAACTTCTTTCCCTGTCGCGACGATCTTCAAATGTTTGAATTCAGACCAGGTTCTTGGGTTACCCATTTTACGCATCTTTTCCAGCTTACCGTCCGTAAGCCAAGCTTGACCATTTGCAAGATCACCTGCAAAGAATAACATCCAACCATGCATGCTTTTGATGGGAGAAGCTGGATAAGTGTCGTTTGCTGTTTCTCTTTTGTGGAGTTGAACATGGAGTTGATCTTCCGCGACGCCAGTATGTTGAGCGATCTTGGCTGCGGTGAGTTTATCCTCATTGGTGACATAGAGCGACTTCAAGATGGTTCTGTCTTGAAAATCTTCATCCGTGAGAATAAGAAGTTGATCGCTACCACCCACAAATCGGATATTTTCTTCCTTGTTAAACTTCTCCCAACTCAATGTATTTGGGCTTGACGTCATTTTCAGGAAATGAACATGATTTGCACCATTGACATTGGTTGAGAGCAGAGTCGTCTCATTCCAAACCGTATAGCTTCTGTTCAGCGGCTCAGCGAAAGTCAGATTATTGAATTTACCACCAAAAATAGCCTGTATAGACCATTCGTTGGACTGATTGACCGAGAGTAAGACTTGACGTTGGATTCCGCCATCAGTGTTTAGTGTGACTGGTCCCAGATCAGAAAGTGTTTTCGTATTTGGAATTGCTTCGCTCGGCACTTGAAGTGTCGTTTGAGTGTCAGGGTTAAATTGTTTTAGGAAAAAGTTGGTACCATTTTTTTGAACATAAGCAAGCTTGCCACCGCTTGGGTAAAACTTGGAAGCTGATGGGGTTTTATCAGAAATCACATTGGTCCAAACTTCTTCGTCTTTTTTCAATTGAAAGACGCCATTACTCGCACTGAGGCCGTACAATACATTTCCATTGACAAAATAATCAATAAACTTTTGTTGTGTTGGATCGAGCGTGCTCAATCGCCCATTCCTGATTAAGCCTTGATAAGCATTGATATTGCCACTAAACCAGATCCGATCATCGAAGAAGGTGAGTGAGCTACCATCGACCTGATCCTCTCTACTGTTCACCTGGTCAATTGAAACGGCTTGTGTCTTTGTCACCCGCTGGTTATTCGCAATTTGTTGTGGTTGTACCTTACTGTAAGCAACAACGTATTCATCACAGCGAATATCAACAGTATTATTCGCAGCAGGACGCAGTTCACATTCTTGAGGGCCTGCAACTGACTTAATGCGTGGTGTTTGCCCGTTAGACTCCGAGAACGTTGTTTTTCCTGAAGTGAGAGTCTTTGTTTCGTTGCCAAGCTCTAATTCAACAGCAAACGGAAGCGAACCAGTTGCTTGAACAGTCAATGCACCGGGTTTGATCTGAGTATCATTATTATCACCACCACAGCTGGCAAGAAGGACTGTGCTCATCACAAGGGAGAGGTTAAATCGGTTATGTTTCATCACACTACCTTTTATTGGTTTGGATTTTGAGAGATTTGTGCGGGAGCGCTGATATCTTGAACAAAACATCCAAAAAAATCAATCCATATAAAGAATGGAAACGGATAAAGAGTCATTTTGATTCAAATCATGAAAATTTCATAAAGATTTTTTCAAAAAGCTCTTAGACTCCGCCATTCGTAGGATTGAAAGGGGGTTTTGACGGTATTTTTAGGTCGTAAATTAATTAAAAATCATTAATTGAAAAAATCTTGTAACTATTTGGGATGATTGACTTTATTATGAACTGAATTAGGATGGTTTTCGCACAAAAGAGGTTCCATGTGTAAACATAACTGAAAATATCACAACTCAACGGAGTGATTATGAAATCTCTGCCAAATAAAACTTTATTGTCTATTGCTGTTGCTGCACTTGTTCCATTCACCGCTTATTCTGCCCCACTTGATCCATCTGAAAGAGACATGGCTAGCCAGTTCTCTGTGGACATGCAACGGGCGTTTAATATATATGCGGATAGTGATCATCGTGACTTGGTCTGGTATGTGCCGAAAGTAGGTCAGATCGCGTTAACGGGTGTTAATACAGGTAACCCTCGCCCTCGCTTCTCTGTGTATTCTCGTGCACCTTGGACTGGCTTCCTTGCAGGTCAAGATCTTGTTCACTTTGGTGGTGCGTTTGATACAACAGGTGGTATCGGTGACTTACGTCAATTAGAGCGTGAAGCCCAAGCGAAAGGGTTGAGAGTTTCTCCTGCGACTGCTGCAAAGGCAACGACAAAGTTCCTTTTGACGGATTTGGTTGTTGGTAATAATGGCCGCATTGATACGGAATGTCATACAGAAACATGGACAGGGCCAAATGGTGAAGTGCAAATCCCTGTCTGTACAGCACTAAACAATGATGGTGAGCGTGTGTCTACGGACTTTATGTATAAGTTCCGTGCAACAACACCTCGGGGTTCTAGTTCTGTATCTCAGAATATTCCATTCCAAGGTGTCACCATGCCAGAGTGGGTATTCCCAATTCAAGACCTGATGGAAACGGGATCAAACTGGGATGCAAACTTCCAGGCTGTGACAGAATGGGAACTTACAACGTTACGTAAAACACGTGTCGCTCGGATCAATATCAACTGGTCACGTACGTTTGAACAAGCAAGTACTTACTTTGGTATCCACAATAATGCGTGTGTTGATATCGAAGTCCAGACATTCTTCCGTCGCTTGCTCGATAACCAGAATGGTGAATCAGGTATCACAGTTGAATATCTCCATGATGATGGTACATACAAGCCTGAGCCAATCAATGATGAGCAATTCGATAATGTCGTTGATGCTGTTTATCAGGAAATGAGAAACGAGCTATTTAACGAAATGCGTGACTATGGTCAGTCGCAGTTGGGGCGTGTTGATACTGAAGCGACGGCGATGTTCACACTCCGTGCAAACTACGAGAAGCTGATCTTCAAGCGCAACGAAACGCGTTACGTTTCTTGGAATCCAGGTAGCAGTGTTCACAATGCAAGCACGAACATGACGGTTCAGTGTGTTCTTGGTGGCTTTGGTACATCAGTCACTTGGGATGTTGACTCTGAAGCATGTCGTCAGCTCGCTGGCATGGAATAAGAGCCCTTCTACCTTCCAACATAGGGTTAATCTGTAAAAGGCACTCTCCCAAAGTGCCTTTTTTGAATCAAAAATAGCGTTAGGCGCACCCGTCAATGGTCCTGCGTATGGGGACGCAGACTAAGGTGTGACAATACTTTGTGATTGTTATGGAGGAACACCATGAAAATAAAAACAACAATAGCGGCATTACTCTTTACTCAGGTAGCGGCAATTGGATTTGAAGCAAATGCTGCAAGACTCACCTTAAATGACATCGACTTTAATCAGGCAGTTTCAAATGAACATCTTGTCTTCGCGCCCTTAAAAGAAACCACCTCAAATCGAGGTGTGTTCTGGTATCGTGATATTCAGCAAAAAATCGTTGGTCCCAGTAATGCTGGTTGGGGGATCCGTCGTGTGACATTGCGTGCTTATCCTGCCAGTCACGATAGCTCTGTGTATAACGACTTTGTTCGTGATAACAGCGTTTATGATCAACGTGAAAATGTTCTGCCAGAAGATGCCATTTTATGTGAACCGAGACAGGCGTTGATTGATAAATTGACGCAAATGAGAATGTATTACAGCACGCGGGTCACACGAGGAAATTATCCCGGACTTTGTTCATTGGCGATAAAGTACCAGGAAGGGCAACAGGGTGATGAAGAGGAACTGGTTGAATATTTACAGACACATCAAGCATTTAAAATTCAGTATAAAATTGCAAAGCCAAACCTTCCAGCAGTGTATATGGACTTGCCAAGAATTGCAGGCCAGTTGATTGAAAAAGGCGCTTTGACGGTTGATCAAGAGCAACAAAAGCTCGTAGGACAGCCTTATGAAATTGCTTTCTATTCCAGCCAATTTCCAACAGCTTTATACCGGGACGACACGGATGCAAGTACACCGTTAGATTACCCTTCATGGAAGAAATTTATGGATCTTTTTCAGCTATCCACCGATGGAGAGGCTTCTCTTGAGCAGGCTATGGCAGATCAGCTCTATGTCATCGAGCCGCCACAAGATGGTGAAGTGATCGTTGAGATGAATATGGGTACTGAATGATTTTTTTACTTGCACTGAGTGCTGGTATTGCCTTGTCACCAAGTCCTTATCAGTTCTCTGGCACGCTGGAAGAATGCAGTGGTTGCCACACTGAAACAAGGGACGTTGTTAAGGAAACTTACCCCACTGGCTTTGGAAAATGGTCTGATGCTCAGTGTTTTGGCTGTCATCAGGAAATCAACGAGATTGCTGTTGCTTACGGAAAAGGGATTGTCGATAAGCGCTTTTACGGACTGCCTGTTCGAAAGAAAAAGCTTCAGCAACTTGGTAAGTCGCCTTTACCCTACCATACAACCCCGAAATGGCCAATTTCCCAGCCGGGACAACCTGCGCGTGTGTCGACAGACTCATTGTTAGCATATTTACAGCGTCCGCATGGCAAATGTGATCAACAAGACAAATGTCAGGCACCCCAGATGATGGCTTACCCGGAGCTATCAAAGATGGATCTGAATCAGTTTGAACAGTGGCTTCTTGGCGATACGAAATCCTCTATTCAGCAGGGAAAACATATCTTTGAGAGCACTTGCAAATCTTGCCATATGACAAGTCAAATGAGTGGATACAACGCGGTTGCGATGAGTTTATTTTCCGCTGATTGGATTCATCAGTATGTAAATGGAAAAGTCGTCCGTCCAAGTGCATCGCCCGAGCAAAGGCAAATGCCGACCTTTCATATTTCTAAAAAGGATGCGGCATCACTTCGGGCGTACTTTCAATCACGAAGAAAAACGCAGGAGATGAAGCTGGATAAGGCTGTTGCGCTGGTTCAGAAAGATTGGGAAGCACTTTCTTCAAAACCCATTCCAAAAGTTGCTAAGCAGTATATTTGGGGGCGTTTTTGGCGAGATGGAGGGTGTGTCCATTGTCATGAAATCGAAGGGCGAGCACAGACGCAGTTTGATACGAGCCATCGTGGCTTAAAACGTTGGTTACAACAAGGAAACCCAGAAGAGTTGTACTTTCGCTTGGCGACACGACGTTATGAAGCGCAATTTGGGATTGGTGCAAAAAAGCCAGGGATGCCGATGACTGGTGATCCGCTTCCTGCTCCTTTCGTGAAAATGGTTGGTCGATGGCTAAAGTCAGGCTGTGTCGATCCGAATGGCGTGTTGTTATGTGCAAATGAGCAAGAAAAAACACAGGTTGTGATGAAAAAACGAAGCAATCAGGATTGACTATGAATACGTTACAGGAATATAGCGCGAAGTTCAGCGCAGCGGCTTTTTTATTGAAGCTAGCTTTACTCGGACTTTTTATGAGTGCACTCCCATCTTCTGCGAACCCTGTCAGCCCCCAAGTAAGAAATGTGATGGGGCTGTTTAGTGTAGATCGCCAAAGGCAATTTCATCTTTTTGCGGACTCAAATCAGGATAACTTAATTTGGTATATTCCCAAAATGGGTGGGATCAGGCCAGTACAAGGACGTCCTCAATTTGGTGTCGACCACTATACCCTAACCGATGGGCCAATGAATGGAATGAACAGTTTGAGCTTCTCTGGTGAATTTTCTACTGCAGGGATTGCGGGCCATATTTCTGCGCTTAATCAGGAAGCACAGCAGAAAGGTTTTATCATTCGACCCGCAAAAGCGACCAGTGCAGATTCACAATTTTTATTATCAGGGTTTAAAGTCGGGAACGACGGATTGCTGAGTGCAAACTGTGAATTGGAGTCTTGGACGGGGCCTCGGGGAAATATGGACATTCCGATTTGTCGTGCTGTGGACTCAGATGGTCAATGGCGCGAGTTAGATTTCTTCATGAATTTCCATGCGATGACGCCATCAGGTGGTGCTGTTAATCAAATCATTCCTTTTACCGCAAAGACAATGCCGGGTTGGGATGATGTCGTGCAAAATCTATTGGATACGGCTTCAAACTGGGATGCACAGATCCAAGTGATCACGGATTGGACCCTCCAAACGAATACGACGCTCAAAGATGCAAGAGTGACTATTTATTGGCCGGATGTGCTTAGCTATCTCATCAGCCGAGTGAGAAACACACGTTGGCAGGTTCGTTCCAGCTTGATTGACTCGCTTTTAAATGATGCGATCAATGGAAGAAAGGGACTCGCAATTCTTTATTTTCAATCGAATGGCGAATTATCTCAGTTGCCACAAAGCACAAGACAGAAGAACCGTGTTCAATTTGAGCTGATTCAGAATCTGCGGAAAGCGCTTTTTGTCCCAATTAAGCCTCGTCCAATGCCTATCCGGGATATGGTGCAGAGAGCGGATCCTATCAATCCAGTTGTACCTTATGTTCCACTCGATCCAGATACGCTTCGTCGAAAGTGGGGACGTGACGCAGGTAGAATTGATCGTCTACTCCCAAATGATGATCGAATGCGCCATGTTGAACGCCCAACACCGGAATTGCCGATGGACATAACATTACCTATCAATGGGCTATTGACGATCAGCAAGGCATTGATTGAGCGTGATATCCCTTGTATGCGTCCTTATGATGGTGTTGGCACAATGGCAGTCGATTGCGTTCCTCCTTTTAATCCATGTGATGATCGTTTGATGGCCATGGATGAAGCCGCACGTCGTTGCGATTGTCTGATGCGTACAGATGATAACGCGTTGGAAGTGCGCGCACCGATTTTCTGTGATCCAGAGCCGCCAAGGCCGATCCCTTCGGATCTCTACTTTCTGTTGAAAGCGAATTACTGGCGGATGTTAAATTCACCGCTTGAAATTATGCATATCACATTACGTGGTGTGGAGCAGGTGAATGCATCAACATATATGTCGATCGATTGTGTTCGTGGTTCAATTGGTGGGCAGTTAAGTTTTGATCTCTCATCACCCGCATGTCGCGAATATGTAAACTAGGACTTGTTGATTTTTCAGAGACAATGATCTGCACTGCTATAGCATGGATGCATAGCGGTGCATGAAGAATCAGGCTAGGCTTGTATTCATGTATAGAAGATTGTTATCACTTAAATATGCTACGCATTGCGCTGATATGTATTGGGATAGTGCCACTTGCTGGGTGCGAAAAAACCAGTGAACCCACACCTGCTGACTTTTGGATAGGGCAGTGGAAATCCCACGAGAGAAAGTCGATGGAATCTTTGCTGCAAAATCCAGATATTCCTGATGCAGAACGGCAATCATTTCAGTCTGCATTTGGGTCTGTGATTTATGAATTTTCTGAAAAAGGTTATCGAAATCATGTCGTGGTGGATGGCGAACCCGTTGTCACTGAGTGGATCCCACTGCAAGTCAGTAAATCAGGTCGAGACTTTTTTCAATTCAATAATGAGTCGAATGACGTTGTCACTTTTTATCTTGAAGGAAACTGTATTTATCAATACATGTCCAAGTGGAAGAATAAAGCTTATTACTGCCAGCGTTAAATCACTATCTTTATTTTCGATCCAATGAGTTTTCTTGGCCATTACAGCCAGCCACAACGCAGGTGACTGGCTGTATTGAAGTTAAGAAACGACGGCGGCTGTGCGATCGAATGTGTTGTTAGAGTCGGTGCTGATTCTTGAGTGTGTACTCGCACTGTTATCCGTGACTTTAAAGCTGGATAACAACGCCATCATCGTCTTCGCTTGCTCTGCCATCGACTCACTATTGGCTGACGCTTCCTCAACAAGTGCTGCATTTTGCTGGGTCATATCGTCCATTTGCATCACGGCTTTTTTCACTTGCTCAATGCCAGCACTTTGCTCTGTGGAGGCAGTTGAAATGTCGGCGATCATTTTTGTGGATTTCTCGACAGCTTCAACAATTTCTTTGAGTGTCGCGCCTGATTCATTGACCAGATTCGAACCGTCTTCGACTTTACCGACACTTTCTCGGATTAAGTCATTGATTTCCTTCGCTGCTTCTGCGGATCGTTGCGCCAGGCTTCTCACTTCCCCTGCGACAACGGCAAAGCCGCGGCCTTGTTCACCTGCTCTTGCAGCCTCGACTGCTGCATTCAGCGCAAGGAGATTCGTCTGGAATGCGATTTCATCAATGACCACAATGATGTCTGCTATTTTCTTACTGGAATCATTGATTTCTGACATGCTGCTTTCTGCTTTGCCAACAACATCACCACCCACTCTGGCTTTATCTTGTGCTGCTTGCGCAAGTTCACTAGCAACTTTTGCATTCTCAGCATTCTGATTGACGGTTGATGACATTTCTTCCATGGATGAAGACGTTTCTTCCAGTGAAGATGCTTGCTCTTCCGTTCGTTGGCTGAGGTTTAACACACCACTGGCGATTTCGTTGGAGGATTCATCAATCAAGCGCGCGGATGAGAAAACTTTTCTGACGAGATCTTGAAGATTTTGAATACTGCGATTCACTGAGTCTCTGAGTACCGCAAAGTCGCCTTTGAAGTCTCCATGAACAAAGCATGTCAGGTCACCTTGTGATAAGGCGGTCATGACATCTTTTGTTTCATTGATTGGTGCGACCATGGCGTCGAGTGCACTATTCACCCCTTCAACAATTCGGCGGAAATCACCTTGGTGTGAAGTCACATCGGCTCGGGTATCTAATTGTCCTAAGACTGCTGAGTTGGCGAGGAGATTTGCATCTGTGACCAAGAGATTGACTGCTTGAATACAAGTATTTAAGTTATCTTTGATTTGATTAAACTCACCGTGATATGCATCAACGATTTGCTCTGGAATATCCCCGCGAGAAATCCGTTCGACGTAAGAAGCTGCGACATTGAGTGGGTTAATAACGGCATCTAAGGTATGGTTGACCCCTTCGATAATCCGGCGGAAGTCCCCTTGGTGTTTTTGTCCATCTGCTCGTGTTGACAACGCACCAGCAACCGCAGCTTCGGAGAGTTGATTTGCATCTGAAACCAGGAGGTTGATTGCAGCAATACAAGTGTTGAGGTTATCTTTGAGTTGATTGAAGTCGCCTTGGTATTGATCTGTGATGGGTGCAGGAATATCACCTTTAGCAATGCGATCAACATAAGACGCTGCGACGTTGAGTGGGTTGATGACCGCATCTAGTGTTTCATTGACCCCTTCAACAATACTGCGGAATTCACCCTGGTGACGCGAACTCTCTGCACGGAATGAAAGCTTTCCGGCCACTGCGGCTTCGACGAGTTGGTTTGAGTCATCAACAAGCAAGTTTACAGCTTCGATACAGGTATTGAGGTTGCGTTTGAGTAAGTTGAATTCACCCTGATACTCATCGGTGATTGACTCAGGAATATCTCCTTTGGAGATGCGGTCAACATAGTTTGCAGCAACGGTTAGTGGTCCAACGACGGCATCTAATGTATGGTTGACACCTTCCACAATTTTACGAAACTCGCCCTTATGTTGATCAGCATCAGTACGAGTAGATAGCTCACCACGGATTGCACTTTCCGAGAGCTGATTTGCATCGGAGACCAGCAGGTTAATGGCAGAAATACAGGTATTCAGGTTATTTTTAATCTGATTGAATTCACCACGGTATTCATCTGTAATTGGCTCAGGAATGTCACCTTTGGCAATTCTATCAACATAGTTCGCAGCAACGTTTAGTGGTCCAACGACGGCATCTAATGTATGGTTGACCCCTTCGACAATTTTCCGGAAGTCGCCTTGGTGAACAGTGGCATCAGCCCGTGCAGACAATTCGCCTTTGATAGCAGCAGCGGAGAGGCCATCCGCATCAGAGACCAGTTGGTTAATCGCTTGGATACATGTGTTGAGGTTATTTTTAATGAGGTTAAAGTCACCTTGATAGGTATCTGTAATCAGCTCTGGAATATCACCTTGAGAGATGCGATCAACATAAGATGCGGCGACATTGAGAGGGTTGATGACAGCATCCAATGTATTATTCATGCCATCGACGACTTTTTTAAAGTCGCCCTGATGTTTATCAGCATCGGCTCTCACGGAGAGGTTACCTGCAATTGCACCATCTACAAGTCTGTTTGTGTCAGAAACCAATTGGTTAATCGCATCAATACAAGTATTTAAGTTATTCTTTAAGTGATTGAAGTCCCCTTGGTAATCTTCAGTGATAGGACCCGGAATATCTCCTCTCGCAATCTGTTCTATGTTATTTGCGGCAACAGTGATTGGTCCAACGATTGCATCCAGCAATTTATTAATATCCATTGCTAGGGTGTGCATAAAACCTTCAAATCTTGCTGTATCCAATCGGACATCTAGTTTGCCCGCACTGGCAGCATTAATGACTTGTTCAACCTGTTGCTCCGCATCACGTTGCTCTGTGAGGTCAATCCATTCCACAACCGTACCAAGACGTTCTTTATTTTCACCAAGGACAGGGTTTGCGATGATTTTTAGAATGCGCCCACCAATGGTGATCTCAGCGATATGTGTATCTTTCAAGTCCCTGAGCATGCCACGCTGATAACTTGGATCTTTATGGAAAGTATCAATATTTGTACCCATGAGCTTTTTCGCGCTAAATTGCGGCAGATCTTTCTGGAACTGAGACTCATTCCTCTGGAACATGTCTTTGACCATGTCGTTCATATACATAATATTGAGCTTTTCATCCGCTAACATGACGTTTGCAGTGACATTATCCAGAGCTTGACGAATACGATTGTTTTCTGCAGATTGTTTTCGCTCTGTCTCGATTTGTTCTTTGAGCTTGCTTTGCATTTCTTGCAATGCGGTGAGTAGTTGGCCTGCTTCATCATTTGACTTAATGACAATATGATTGTCTAGTGCTCCATCAGAGATCGCTCTTGAGACTTCTACCGCGCGGGAAATTGGGACGCTGATTTGACGTTGGATAAAGTAGATAAAGGCTACGGTTACCAAAAGTGAGAGTATGGTCATGACCCAAGAGTTATAAAGCTCAGTAGAAATGTCTTCGTGAATTTGAGCTGCAAGCTTTTCGAGATCTTCAGAGAGTCTGTCTTCAACCTTTTTAAGCAAATTAATTTTCTGGGTTTGTAATTGAAACCAGTATTCTGGGTCAATCCCAAAGTTACTTCGACGAGTATCACTTTCAATAACTTCACGCATTCTTTTGGTTTCTATGATTGGTGTACCTGTCATGATCTCGTCGTAAAATGCGATTTGTTTTTTGGATGCGAGAGTTCTGAATACATTGAGATACACATCTTGTATTGTCGATAGAGAAATCACTCGATTAAAAGTACTTTTATCAATACTGTCTTTAGAAAAAACGTTAGTGAGAACGGCACGTTCAATACCTGATCTTTCTTTGCTATTGAGGAAGTTGACATAAGCAGTTGCTTCATTGCTCAGCTTTGCAATTGACGTGATCTTAGGCAGCTGTTTGATTGAATAAAGAAACTGCAAATTCATTTTGGTAAAATATCCCAGAGCCTCTTTTCCTGATATTTGTAAGTTTGATATTTCTTTCCTTTTTTGAGGGAGTTGGCGCAACATCTTTTCTGCGATATTCAACTGCTTATTCAGGTAATCCCCCGCTTGTGTTCTATCAAACGTCTTCAAAAACTGGAGCAAATTCTGCTTTTTTTCATTCACAGTGTTTCTTTGCTCAAGTAGCTCTTGTCGAAACTTCTTTCCTTGTGTACCTAAAAAACCTGCTGTATATCCTCTTTCTTTTTGCAACTCATGGACGAGTGAACTTGCATTGATTGCGTATGCCGCAACTTCTTTCACAATCAGACTTTCTTTCTTTAACTGTTGGTCTTTCACAATAATGATTTTTGCAAAGAATAAAAGGCAGAGTACGGGGAATATTGCAATGGCTGCGAGTTTCCACCGAAGTTTCAAGTTGGTGAAGAATTTCATGTTATTTCTCTCATCCTAAAGACTCGTGAGACCGCTCGACGGGTAATGATGTGCAAAGTTCTTGTATCAGGTACGGTCATTTGTCAATATTTTAGTTGAGCTTATGTAATTGAGCGAATGAAATAGTGTGAGATAAAAATAGCCATTTTATGATTGGAAATTTGATGATAAACGCTGTGAGAAAAATAGACGAATTTATTGTCAGGTTCAGGTAAAATAGCGGACAGTTTAGCTAAGTAGTACGAAATTATGACTCGACATAAGAAAACGCGTAAGCCCGGTATTGGGATTGCGCCGAAGGTATCTCGCCAACAACTCGATCAGCAGGCGAAAGAGCAAAAGCGCGTAAAAAAGCGTAAGGGGTTGAATTCTGGGTCTCGTAACAGCGCTTTTGAAGCGAATGTTGATACGAAAAATAATCAGCAATCCGTAAATGATAAACGTCATGGCAGTAAAAAGCCGATTGCTTTGCAAGCTGTTCAGGAAGAAAAGCATGTTGATTTTCAGCCTCAGGTTGTCTTGAAAAAAGTCGACAATACGCCAGACTTGCCACCAGAGAAAGAACTGGAAATGATCGAATCGGATATGCGATTACTGGATTTGATGGATCGTCAGGATTCTGGAGAAGTTTTGCAAGGTAAAGATGCGAAGTACTTCCAGCGCCAAGTAAAGCGTCATCAGGAATTGATGGATATTCTGGGCATTGAGGAAGAAGACGATGAGGATGATACAGAAAATGCATTGGATGATTTCTTAGAAAACTCTCAGGATGAATGGTCTGAGTGGTTGGATGACGATAAAAAGTAACGGAGTTCATGCATGTTGTGGATATTGGGTTCACTTGGTTTATTGATCATTGCAGGACTGGCATTTTACGCAGGCCGCTTGCTCATGCAGTTAAAGCAACAAAATGATCAACAAGCGGCTGCGGCAAAAGCGCGAAATGCGACACTGATAGAAAGTATCACGACGATTGCCAAAGCCATGCAACAGGCACAGTGTGAATCGTCGGAGGGCTGTTTGCGGATTTGGGTCTTATTGGATCATTTAATTGAGTCACCAAAACCAAATTATCAGGCAACCTATCCGGGTATTTTTCAGATGTATGATGTGGTGAAGGATATGCCGACACATACTGCTCGCAAAAAATATCCAAAGAAAGAAATTCGTCAAATGGACGAAACCCGTTTGCAAGCTGAGAAGGATCTAGCATTGCAGATTAATCAAGATCTGGACAAGCTGCTGATTCAACTGGAAGGGTAGCATTGAAGACAATCTAGATTGACGTTATTGAATAAACAAGCACAGGTAAGTGCATCCATAGATGGCAGTTTTGGTGGACCTTGGGCAAAGGTTGTAAGAAGTATTCAGAAACATGTAAGGATCTAGGAAGATACGAATCTTAGGGAATTAATTTAAGCGAGGGAAATCTGGGGTGGCTGACGGGACTTGAACCCGCGACAACCGGAATCACAATCCGGGACTCTACCAACTGAGCTACAGCCACCATCGATAAGAAACCTGCAACAAGCAGGTGGTGGATTCTATAGAATTTTTACGGATTAGAAAAGTACTTTTTTACTGATATCATTAAAAAAGAATAGCTATGTGGTTAGAGACATGGGACGCGTATTTTATTTTATCAGCGGCTGGATAAGCCTGGGACTGGGTTTTATTGGTATTTTTCTGCCTTTGTTACCAACAACCCCGTTTGTATTGTTAGCTGCAGTTTGTTTTTCTCGTTCTTCCGAGCGAGTACATGAATGGTTGCTGGCACACCGTCTATTTGGGCCAATTATCATTGATTGGCAGCGATATGGTGTGATCAAACGAAAAACGAAGATGCTTTCAACCAGTACAATGGTGTTGTTTATCAGTTATCCGATGATTTGGGGAACATTTTCTATTTATATCAAACTAGTGATCATCATGATCATGGTCGGGGTGACTTGGTTTATTTGGACACGCCCTTCAGAGCGACCCACTTAAAGGTATTTATTTTCCAAATTTGATAATAAGCGCAGCAACGACGAGAAAGACAGAACAAAACGCGGTGATAATCAAGAATTTTCCCCATCGAATTTCAGGATTTAACACCGCTTCTTGTGGGTTTAGTGGGTCTAAAAAACACATTGATTGGCTCCCGGGCGGATATTCTTCGATAATTGCTTCGATTGACTCGTAATCAGATGATGCACTGATTGCTGCTTCGATAAAGTCATATCTGTTTCCCTGGTATTTGATGTTGTTGTGCTCATATTCGTACCGTAATTCTAAGCTATAGAGTTCATCGCCTTCGGAGCCATATTCCACTTTCATATCATTTTGGACGATAATACAAGTAACAGCAGGCCAATCTTGAGCTTCCATGGTTTGTATAAGAGGTTGGATCACGACCAACCAGAGTATGACCAGTGGTACAGCTGCAAATAGAAATCCGAAAATATAACGCCTGACACCCATATGAGCATTTCCACCATAAATAATCAAAGTATACTCATTTTTGTGGTGACTATATCGGGGAGAATGGTTGTGTATTAATGCTCATTCGCTTCTTCTTGGCTTTCGTTCGACTCATCCATTTTCATGGCTAACTGCCAGTCGAGCTGTTGTTGTTCAATCAGATAACCAAGTGCGCGACGTTCTTCTTGATTGAGGATCTGCCCAGCTCGGGTTTGTAATTCATGATGCATTTGGTCAATCCGCTTTTTCTGTTCTGTGATTGATAACTCAGAGAAGTTATTGTCGCTATTTTGCTCACTGCGGATGTACTTTTTCTCTACCTCGAGGTAAATGTTTGCTAACTGACGTTCTTTATCAACGGTAAAGTGTTTATTTGTATCACTGAGCATATGACGCAAGTTGACTGTAAACCATTGTGCACTCTGGAGCTCTTCAAATGACTTTAATTGTGCACTTAACTCAGGTCCAAGTACTAAATCCATCTCCATTTTTAGCCGTTCTAGTTCCTGATCCATTAATGCATCGTCCATTGGGCCTTCTAGACCTATACTATCTCGTGCTGTAAGCAGATCTAACAGGGCGGCTTTTTGGCGCTCAGAAAGCTGATTGTTTTCAAAAAACCTTAGATAATTGATTTTTAAGCTATTTCTAATTTGATTTTTATAGCCTTCCAGCATATCTGGATCGGAGAGAAAACCATCAAATTCATCATGATCGCTATCCGCTTGATGATTGTCAGTTGTTTGAGCAATATCCTTTTGTGGGCATTGCAGAGGAGGTGCGGATTCGCTGTTTGCTGTTGAGGTTTGTAAGGCCGATGCTTTTTCCTCAATGAAATTTCCTTGTGTTTCCTGTGGTGCAGTTAAATCCATGGGTTGCGAAAATAGCTGAAGGATTAAAATAACATTCAACACAACGGAAGCAGCTAAAAAAATTGACCGAAAAGACATGAGCACCTCTATTTCCTTGAACGAAGTTTGACCAACTTAATGGATGGCTTGCAACTTCACACGTTACGTATTTTATAATGAGATCCCTGAATGATGGCTGAACCAACTTGTATAAACAACCAGAAAATTTGGCCAATATGGGTAGAAAGCATCGGGTGATAGAATCATCGTAGAGAAACTCTGCTGGGATCTGCGATGTAAGGATACCTGATTGCGAGGAAGGGGAGTTTCCACATCCTCACAAATAACGCTTCAAATGAATCAAAATTCTCATAAAAAAGTTAATAAAAACAATTCTCTTAAGACAAATATTTGATTAGATTGTTAATTGCTCTGGGGTATAATTCTGCCTCTCACTAGGAATGCTATATAAAGGAGAATGACAATGGCAGCCGCAGAATTGCTCATCGAAAGACGCTTATCCCCTCTACCTTGTTCTACACCAGAAGAAATCAGTTTATTTCGCATAGATAATCCACATATTACAGGTGATATGATCATGCCTGGGACGGCTTACATTTGCCGACCAGAATACAACAGTGCGTTTGGTGCTTTATCTCAAGAACAAACATGGGTGATGCGCTCTTTGCAAAACTTTAGTCCGGAAGATCGCAGAGGATTCATTAGCCTCATCGAATGTTGTGGCGGAACAGAAAATGCGCTGGCACTTGCTGATTTTCTTGAAGACAGTGTTTGGCCTTATGTGCAAAGTAACTGGCAAGGTGATAGCGTTGGTGTGTTTGGTGCCGGAGCAGGTGCTTTTGAAAAGATGTACAAAAGCTCAGTAGACTCAGTAAAACTGTTTCGAATCTTGGCAAAGGGGCTTTAGTCATTGATGCAGGTCTGAGAGTGACGAATGTTCTGAAAGACAAAGAAGCTGGTGCTGACTGGCAGAAGAGAGCTGTGAAAGAAACGACTGGTTTTGCAGTAGGCGCCCTATTTGGTATTGGTGCTGGAGGTGCGGTTGTTTCAGCTGGTGCAGCTTTAGGTGCTGTGGTCGCATTAAAGCCTGTCGGATGGGGAATCATAATTGTCGGTAGTTTGGTTGCAGGATTTGCTGCCAGTAAAGCCGGGGACATAGCTGGTAAAGCTCTTGCGGAGGAAGTTTATAATGCGAGTAGCAGTACTAGTTGGTGGGATTAGCGATGGAAAATTATGAGCTGCAATAAGAAGCTATGCCCTTTTCTCTTTTGGTGGCGTCACTCTTTTATGGGGAATATTTATTATCCTTTTTTCACAAATATCAATTAGATATTTGAGGCAGAAAGTCAATGATGAGGAAGGTGTAATCGTATCAAGCTGGGAAGGCGGTCTCGGTGTCGTGTTGATTAATCTCGCTATGGCTCTCGTTTTCAAAAGACTAGCTGATCACCCTCTATTTCCTGACAACAAATACGCCGTGAAATATGCTCGCAAAAGATTACTTTTTTGCCCTTATGCTTGTGATCATGATGATGATTTCATTTTCAGGGTTAGCAGCTCTGTATTTCTTTGTTTTATAACGCTTCTGGTATGGATAATACAGTACCTCAAGAAGACTTTCTAAGTGCGGTAATCTGTATCGCACTTCTATTAATTTTCATGGTTTGTATTGTTTTACACATCAAAATTTCTGCAAAGTTTCTTGATAAGAAAATTAGTGAAGAAAATGGAGTAACACAAGATTGGGATAAAGGAATTGGACTGAGGTGCTCAGCGTACTCTGTCGCAACTATATGGCCGTTAAAATGAATATTGAAAAACTACCGACGGTTTGGTTAGCCAGAAAATATGCTCGAAAAGTTGACTATTTATTGTCGTATATATTGATTGGATCACTTGTAGTATTCCTAATAATTGCGGGGGTATTCATAATTAAAGCCACATATCAGGAGCAAATTAGGGTATGTAGATTTTGTCAGGGTGCACATCAGAACGAAAGTTTTCAACTTCCACAAATGCAGCCGCTTGGAAATTACTTTGGTCAGGACATTCAAATTCCAGTAATCAACGGAGTAAAATGTAAAAAACCCCGAAAAGTCGGGGTTTTAGGTAAAATATTGGAAGGATTAAGATCGGCGAATTTGCTTACTCGATATTTTGGATCTGTTCACGCATTTGCTCAATCAAGACCTTCAACTCAACCGCTGCCGCAGTCACTGTTGCTGAGATAGACTTTGAGGCGAGGGTATTTGCTTCTCGGTTGAACTCTTGCATCATGAAGTCAAGGCGTCGGCCGCATGCGCCGCCTTTTTTGAGGATTTTTCCGGTTTCTTTCACATGGGAATCTAAACGGTCCAGCTCTTCTGCGACATCGACTTTTTGGGCGAGATATACCAGTTCTTGCTCTAGACGTGTTTGGTCGATTTCAGTTTTAAGCTCTTCCAGTCTTGTCGTGAGTTTATCTCTTTGCCATTGCATAATCGTTGGCATTTCGCCACGGACGATTACTGCTTGCTCTGTGATGGTTGTAAGTCGCTGTTGAATCAGATCCGCTAGCGTTTGACCTTCGCTTGCTCGTGCTTGCAAAAAGTCGTCACATGCGGTTTCAAAGCCAGATAGGAGTTCGCTTTGAATGCTGTCCATATCCTGTTCTTCAGCTTCCATCACACCAGGCCAACGGAGGACTTCCAATGGATCGAGTTGACCTTCGTTGGTCTGTGATTTGACCCACTGGGCTGCATGAATAAGTTGATTTGCAAGAGATTGATTGATTTGTAGCTCGCCAACCGCGGCTGGGTTTTCGTGAAACTTTAAGTTGACTTCAACTTTACCACGCTGAAGTTTTTTACGAATACGTTCGCGAATAACTGGTTCAAGCGCTCGGAATTGTTCTGGTAGTCGGATGAAAGTCTCCAGATAACGCTGATTGACGGAACGAATTTCCCAAACGGCGCTTCCCCATTCCCCTTTGCGCTCATTACGCGCATATGCGGTCATGCTATAAATCATTGTTCTTTCTCATTGGACGCTAGAACCTGCATTATAACCGAAATGTGGCCGGGATAAATCCAGGAATGGGATTTTCAAAAAAGCTGATAGCGAGAAAGTCTTCAACTCTTTATACTATCGCCCAGAATTTAACGAGACATTGAGGACTTTTCATGCGCCCTAGTGGAAGAACGCCAAACCAAATCCGCCCAATCACGATCACCCGTAATTACACACTTCATGCGGAAGGATCGGTTTTAGTTGAATTTGGGAATACCAAAGTACTATGTACAGCAACGGTTGAAGAAGGTGTCCCTCGCTTTATGAAGGGAGCAGGAAAAGGCTGGATCACGGCTGAATACGGAATGCTGCCACGCTCAACCCATACCCGTTGCCAACGTGAGGCTGCGAAAGGTAAACAGGGGGGACGTACCATGGAAATTCAACGCCTGATCGCACGTTCACTTCGTGCAGCGGTCAACTTGAGCGCAATGGGAGAGAACACGATTACGATCGACTGTGATGTGATCCAGGCTGATGGGGGCACTCGTACAGCTTCAATCACTGGAGCATGTGTTGCGCTAGTGGATGCCCTGAGCTACATGCGTAAAAAAGGGATTATCAATAATAACCCACTCAAGCACCTGATCGCGGCGGTTTCTGTGGGTATTTATAACGACACGCCAATTTCTGATTTAGAGTATGTTGAAGACTCTGAGGCAGAAACAGACATGAACGTGATCATGACAGAGACGGGCAAGTTCATCGAAGTTCAAGGGACAGCTGAAGGCGAGCCTTTCTCCTACGAAGAACTACAAGATATGCTGTCATTGGCACAAGATTCCATTCGTGAAATCATCGATATCCAGAAACAAGTTCTCGCATAAGGGCAAATCATGAAAGATTATCAAAAAGCATTTATCGAATTCGCCCTTGAAAAAGAGGTGCTTAAGTTTGGTGAATTTACTTTGAAGTCTGGCCGTAAGAGTCCTTATTTCTTCAATGCAGGTTTGTTTAATACGGGGCGAGATCTTGCAAAATTGGGTCGTTTTTATGCATCTGCTTTGGTTGATGCAGGGATCCAGTATGATGTTCTATTTGGTCCAGCTTATAAAGGGATCCCGATTGCGACAACAACTGCTGTTGCTTTAGCTGATCATCATGATCAAGATGTGCCATACTGCTTTAATCGTAAAGAAAAGAAAGACCACGGTGAAGGTGGTCATTTAGTAGGGCATGGGCTAGATGGTCGTATTATGCTGGTGGATGATGTGATCACAGCTGGCACAGCAATTCGCGAGTCCATGACGCTGATCCAGAATAATGATGCGACGTTAGCGGGTGTATTGATTGCATTGGATCGTCAGGAAAAAGGTCAAGCTGAGCTATCGGCAATTCAGGAGATTGAACGTGATTTTGCAACACAAGTTGTTTCTATCATTACTTTAACGGACTTGGTGTCTTACCTTGAGAAGAGTGACACACATCAAACACATCTTGAATCTGTGAAAGCCTATCGCGATCAGTTTGGAATTTCCATTTAAGAATCGTACAGATGCCAGGAATATGAGCGTTAGTTTTAAACCAAATGGGAAGGGCTTACAGCGAATTGCTCGAGCAACATATTGCAGCTGGAAAGGACTGAGTACGGCTTTTCAACAAGAAGCCGCATTTCGCCAAGAATTGCTCCTTGCAGCGATCTTCTTTCCCTTTTCTTTTGTATTGGCGCAATCCGTACTGCATTGGGCTGGCCTGATTACGACGCTCTTGGTGGTGTTGATCGTTGAATTATTGAATTCTGCGATTGAAGCGCTCACTGACCGTGTCAGTACGGAGCAACACCCGTTGTCTGGTCAAGCAAAAGATATGGGGTCAGCGGCAGGCAGTATCGTTGTCTCTTGTTCTTGCAGGTGTGGTTTGGGCAGCGTCAATTATTGCGTATTTTTAGACGATATGATGAATGCAACAATGGCTTTATAGCCATTGTTGATGCATGCATTCCCAGTGTTGGTCGAATAATTCTGTTGGCTTTTTTTGAAAGTTTGAACGGACAAATTGATTGATTCGCCCTTCAATATAAGCCAATAGAAGGTTGGCAAGTGCACTTTCTTCTAGTTCAAACCCTTTGCCTTCGCGTAGTTTTCTTTCCCGTAAGACCTGCTTTAACTGTGTTTCGAGTTTTTCGAATAGTTGTACAATTCGCTCTCGCAGACGTTCCTGTTCTCCCATCAGCGCATCTCCAGTCAGAATACGTGTGATCCCTGGGTTTTTCTCAGCAAATGCCAAAATCAAATGCATGATCTTTTGGATACGCGGTAGCGTCTGCTTTTCTTCTTGAAGGATCATATTAATTCTGGATAAAAGGGCATCCTCAATAAATTCAATCAATCCTTCAAACATCCTGGCTTTGCTGGGAAAATGACGATAGAGCGCTGCTTCCGAAACACCGACTTCGGATGCTAGACGCGCCGTCGTAATGCGCTGCCCAGGACTGGTCTCCAACATATGTGCGAGGCACTGGAGAATTTCTTCTTTTCGGTTGCTACGGCGTGTTGCTGGCATGTTTGTTCCTTACGGCTAATGTTCGTGATCCTGTTTGTACGCAGATTATGTGCGCCCTGAGTGTCCGAACCCACCTTCACCACGGTCGGTTATTTCAAAATCATCAACGACTGAAAAACTGGCTTGTACGACAGGTAGGATCACCATTTGTGCGATACGTTCGCCCGGCTGGATCTCAAATGTTTTATCTCCTCGGTTCCACACAGAGACCATCAATTGGCCCTGGTAGTCGGAATCAATCAAACCCACTAAATTACCCAAGACAATGCCATGCTTATGACCAAGCCCTGAGCGCGGTAAAATTGTTGCGCAAAGTTGTGGATCACGAATGTACATCGCAATACCTGTCGGGATAAGCTGTGTTTCTCCAGGGGCAATATTTACTGCTTCATCAAGACATGCGCGAAGGTCCATACCTGCACTGCCTTCAGTCGCATAAGTAGGAAGTGGGATTTGTGTGCCGACTTTGTCGTCCAAAATTTTAATTTCGATTTGTTTCATGTTGTCTGCTGGTATTTCTGATAAATAAACGCGATCAATGTTTGCGCCAGGGTCGATTTAGCCGCTAATGGTAAATCTTCTTCGCCATCCTGCCAATAGATCGTGAGTGCATTTTCGTCGGCGTTAAAGCCTTGTCCTTGAATTGCCACATTATTTGCACATATTAAATCAAGATTTTTGCGCTTGAGCTTATCTTTCGCATACTGTGCGACATCTTGTGTTTCTGCGGCAAACCCAATGGTGTAGGGACGTTTGCTGGTTAAAGCGGCAACCTCTGTGATAATGTCTGGGTTTTTCACAAGCTCAATCGATAGTGTGTCAGAGGATTTTTTAATTTTTTGTGACTGAACATCAGCGGCGCGATAATCCGCAACCGCAGCGCAGCCGATAAAAATATCACTCTGTTGTGCTTGCTCAAGGGCTGCTTTATACATTTCACAAGCACTCTGAACATTCACACGTGTCACATTGGCTGGTGTTGGAAGTTGAACGGGGCCTGCAATTAAGTCAACCTTTGCACCTAAATCCGCAGCCGCTTTGGCTAGTGCAAAACCCATCTTGCCAGAGCTATGGTTAGTAATGTAACGGACAGGATCAAGCGCCTCACGTGTTGGGCCTGCTGTGATGCAAACAGAAATACCAGCCAGGGGTTGTGCACTCGGTTGAAAATGTTGTTGGATTTCATGGAGTAGTTCATGAGGTTCTTTCATCCTGCCAGGGCCTACATCACCACAAGCTTGGTCACCGGCATTCGGCCCCCAGAGCAAAAAACCTCTCGTATTGAGTAGATCAAGATTTGTTTGCGTAGCTGGTGCTTTATACATCTGCTGATTCATGGCGGGTGCGAGTGCAACAGGTGCGTCCGTTGCCAGAACAAGCGTTGATAGCAAATCGTTGGCAAAGCCGTGAGCCACTCTTGCAATGACATCCGCAGAAGCAGGTGCGATTAATATCAAGTCGGCCCATTTTGCCAACTCAATATGCCCCATGGCTGCCTCCGCTGCGGGGTCGAGCAAATCATCACTGACAGGCTCTCCAGAGACAGCTTGCATGGTGAGTGGTGTAATGAATGCCTTTGCGCCATTGGTCATCACAACGCGCACTTGTGCACCTTGTTCTTTGAGTCGTCTGGTGAGTTCTGCGCATTTATAAGCGGCAATTCCGCCAGAAATACCGAGAATGATTTTTTTACCGTGTAAGCCTGCCATCAGTCGTTACTCATCGTATCGGATCTGCTGACTATTCTACGTGGATTCACTGAGGGAGGATAGCGATAAATCGTCTTGTGCAAAGGTGATAAATTGTTCGTAGGATAAGCTATGCTTGATCAAAATAATTCCACGAAATTTCAACGAGATTTATCTTTGTTGAAATAAACAAGTGAAAAATCAGGAAAACGGAGTAAAATAGCGCACCTGAGGCGCAGATGAGCATCGTTTTATTTCTTGCTTTTTGGCTGAATATCGTGTATAAATTGCGCCCTTTCTATCTTATTCCCGGGGCACGAACTGGCCAAAGGGTGAAGAATTGCTCGAGCAGAAGTAATTTGGAGAAATGACATGTCAAGAGTATGCCAAGTAACTGGCAAGCGTCCAACAGTTGGTAACAACCGTTCGCACGCGAACAACGCTACAAAGCGTCGTTTCCTTCCAAACCTAAAAACACACCGTTTTTGGGTTGAAAGTGAAAACCGTTTTGTAAAACTTCGTACCTCTACTAAAGGTATGCGTATCATCGATAAAAAAGGTATCGATGCAGTATTAGTTGAAATCCGCGCTCGCGGTGAGAAAGTATAAGGAACTGAACCATGCGTGATAAGATCCGTTTAGTATCTACAGCTGGAACTGGTTTCTTCTACACAACGACGAAGAACAAGCGTACGATGCCAGAAAAAATGGAAATCAAAAAGTTCGACCCTAAGGTTCGTAAACACGTGATTTTCAAAGAAGCAAAAATCAAATAAGATTTCTGCAAAAAAAGCCCGGCTTCTGCCGGGTTTTTTGATCCCAGAGAATTTCCTTAAGTCCTACAGAAACCCCATCAAAAATTCGATATACTCCCCACTAACTTTTCTTTCGTATTTTCATAGGTGCTCGAAGATGCTGCGTTTGAGTCGGCAAGGTTGGAATAATGTTCTGATTTTTTCGATGTTGATCATGATTTTTTTATTTAATGGACTCCATCATCGAATGCTTAGCTTCGAAAGTGAACCTCAAAGCCAGCAACTACTTCCAGAAGAGAGCATGCTCCTGACGCTTGAATTACCGCCATATAGCATTGAACGCATAGGCAAAGCATGGCGCATTCAGCCTGGGCGAAAGGACACCTCAGAGGCAGAGCTACATCAACTGACCACGGCTTGGCAGTCAATATCTGGTGTTGTCATGGTTAAAGGCGAATTACCGTCAGAACTTTTGGATCGCTCGGATCCGGATCAAGTGGTGGTTGCCTGGTTAGCGGGTCGTACAGATGGCTATCAATTGTATGTCTATCGAATCGCACAGAACACCTATATATACGATGCACAAACCGAGCGATGGTTGCGCTTAATGCCTGATGACGTCGACTCTCTACTTTTAAAAGAATAAATCATGCCTGAATTACCAGAAGTTGAAGTAACCTGTATGGGCATTCGCCCTCATGTATTAAACCACCAAATTACTGATATTGTGATCCGCCAACCGCAACTGCGATGGATGATACCAGACGATGTTCGTCAAATGATCGGTCAGACTGTCATTTCGGTTGAACGTCGAGCAAAATATTTATTAATTCAAACCAAAAAAGGAACAGGGATCCTTCATCTGGGGATGTCAGGCAAGCTGCGAGTTGTCGATGCATCAACACCGATTGAAAAACATGATCATGTTGATTTAGTCATGGAGACAGGAAAAGTTGTCCGATTCAATGATACCAGACGATTCGGTGCATTTTTGTGGCAGGCACAGAACGAAATACATGACCTGCTTGTTCAGCTAGGTCCTGAGCCGTTGACTGACGATTTCAATCCGGATTATCTATGCCAAAAAGTGCAGGGCCGTAAGACGAAAATCAAGCCATTCATCATGGATAATAAAGTCGTAGTTGGTGTTGGTAATATTTACGCCACAGAGGCTCTGTTTAAGGCAAACATTCATCCAGAATCAATCGTTGCGCAAGTCCCCCAAGAAAAATTAGTGGTATTGGTACACAAGATTAAAGAAACACTCGCTTTTGCAATCCAGCAAGGGGGCACAACGCTCAAAGACTTTACAAAAGCAGATGGCAATCCAGGGTATTTTGCACAGGAATTGAATGCCTATGGCCGTAAAGGAGAGCCATGCTATCAGTGCGGAACCAACTTACAAGGAAAGACGATTGGACAAAGAAATACGGTTTTTTGTGATAAATGCCAGACACAATATAAATAAGCCAACCTGCTAAGCTATTCTCTAAAAGGTTAGGCATAAGAGAATAGCGCAATGGATGTTCAAGTCCTGATTTTGGATAACGCATCTTTACTCGCGATGCGTCTAAAACATTTACTCGAATTACAGGGCTTTCAAGTGACCCTGATGAACCATCGCCAGATGGAAAAAGTCCCCTCTCTGACACCTTATCAGCTTGTTGCGGTGGATCATATGATCAACCCAGCACTTGCAGAAGAACTCCGACAGGCCAGTCAGCAGTATCAGATCATTTTGTTGCTACCAGAACAATCATCCCAGGCCCATATCACGAATTTATCTGGTGTATTTCCTGACTCGAGTGTGATCTATCCATCACTGAGCAATAAGGAGATTTTGGATGTGATCCAGAACCTCATTGTTTTGCCTGAGGAAATTGAGGCCTTCCTCTTACCAAAAATACTCCTTATGGATGATGTGCAGGAACGATTGGCACCCATAGAGCAATGTTTAATTGATGTTGGGATCCAAGTCACTTCTATCCATGATTTGGCCAGCTTGGAAGAAACACTTCGGCATCAATCTCCTGATGATATTTTCATTTGTGACTTTCATATGAAAGAACTCGATGGCTTGGAAGCTTTTCGTCTCGTAAAAACTCAGTATCCAGATTGTCAGTGTATTTTACTGACCAGCCGTGAGAGTCATGATTCTCTCATTGAAACCATCCGGCTTGGTGTGTCTGATGTGTTGAAAAAGCCAATTGATCAAAATGTGCTGTTGCAATCAATTCATCGGCTTTGGCAAACAGAAATGTTGAAGCAGCAAAATCAAGCATTGGTTGAGCGATTACAAACAACGGTCGATACACTGGTTGAAAAAGATATCCTGCTTCGCGTGATCTTCGATAATACGCCAGATGGAATCGTCCTCGTTGATGATAAAGGGTGTATTACGGAGGCGAATGTTTCTTGCGAATACATTTTTGGTTTATCGAGAGAATCCCTTGTTTTTTGTTCAATCCGAAAATTGTTATCTCGTTGTTCATTCAAGACATTGCTACAACAAATCCGTCAACTCAAAGGAGAGCAACAGTTTAGTTGTGAAATACAAACGCTGCACACTTCTGGGGTGGAAACGGTGATGTCTTTATCTTGTAATCGGGTCGATTATCACGGGCGCTATTACTTTGCTGGGATAGTGCGGGATATTTCAGAAATCAAGTACAGAGAGCAGTTGTTGACTGAACAAAACTTTTCTCTTGAAGAGAAGGTACAGCAGAGAACACAAGCATTGGAACATGCAAAAGAAGCGGCGGAACAAGCGAACCGAAGTAAATCGGAATTTCTCGCCAATATGTCCCATGAGCTACGCACACCCATGCATTCCATTTTGAGCTTTGCTCGATTTGCTCATGATAGTACGACGGATCCTGAATTAGATCGGGAAAATATGCAGCGATACCTTTCCCGGATCACGACAAGTGGTAATCGATTGCTTGTTCTTCTGAATAACTTATTGGACTTATCCAAGTTGGAAGCTGGGAAGTTTCCATTCTACCCAGGCTATTATCCTTTGACAGAAGTGATCCGTCAGACAGAATCAGAATTTATGGCATTGGCGAAAGAAAAAGAAATCCAGCTCATTCTGACTCAAAAAGCATCGGACGATAAAGTCTGGTGTGATCAGGAGCATATTCAGCTCATTCTAAGAAACCTGATTGGGAATGCGATTAAGTTTTCTCCGAATCACGGAATTATCAAAATCGAAATTCAAGACAGTTATATTCGGTGCTACGGTCGAGATCGTGATTCATTGTGTATCCGTGTGATTGATGAAGGTGTGGGGATTCCTGAGAAAGAGCTGGACCAGGTTTTTGATAAATTTGTGCAAAGCAGTAAGACCAATCAAGGGGCTGGTGGGACTGGGTTGGGTCTATCCATTTGTAAGGAGTTGATTCAGCTGCACCACGGAAAAATCTTTGCAACCAATAACGAGCATAAAGGCGCGACATTCACCTTTGTACTCCCCAAAAAAGAGGTACAGGTCCAAGAAGCAGGTTGAAAGAGAATAGACTAAGATAGTGTGTACCGAAAAAGGGTTTTCTTACAGAGGATATTATGGAAAAGAATCGTGTACTTGCTGTGGATGATGAACCATTCAACCTCGAGATCATGGGAGAGATCTTATCTGATCAATATGAGCTACAGTGCGTAGATAGTGGTGAAGCCTGTTTGAAGCATCTTGAGCTGAATACGCCAGAGGTCATTTTATTGGACGTGAGTATGCCGGAAATGGATGGCTATGAGGTCTGTCGAAAACTCAAAGACAACCCAAAGACGAGTGATATTCCCGTCATGTTTGTATCCGCCAGAGGCAATTTAGATGAAAGGATACAAGGTTACGAAGCTGGTGCTGATGATTATATTGTTAAGCCATTTGCGAAGGAGGAATTAAAAGCGAAGTTAAATGGCCTGTTCAATATGATCGACAAGCGCTTATCCCTAGAAGAGCAAGTAACAACAGCGACAGAAACTGCATTCAATGCAATGGCAAACTCCAGTGAAATGGGGGTGGTAATTCAGTTTGTTGAGCACTGCCATGAAATCGAAAGCCCGGAGCAATTAGCACAGGCATTGATGCAAACCCTCAATTCATTCGGGATCAAATCCAATATCCAATTTCGTATTCATGGTGAAGAAACGAATTATTCACTGGACGGAGCCTGCTCACCGATCGTTGTGGAATTACTTTCAATGATGCGCCACAAAGGTCGTATCTATGAGTTTGCACCCAGGTTGTTAATCAATTACACAAATGTCAGTCTCTTAATGTTGAATTTACCGATGAATGATCCGGTGAAAGTTGGACGACTGAGAGATCATGTTTGTTTTTTGGTCGGTGTCACTGAGCAAACATTAATTTCATTAGATACAAGTGCTCGCCTAGATAGAAAACAGGAACTTCTGGAAGACACCGTTCATAAAATCAAAGATAGATTTGAAGATCTGGTCATGATGATCAACCAATCTCATGCACAGAACGTAGAAGTGTTTAGTAAATTACAGCGCGACTTTGATCAGCATATTCCGGGCATGGGACTGGATGAAGATCAGGAGCTTTATATCGTCAAAACATTGGATGAGACCATCCAGCAAGCGTTAGGAAAGGAAGACATGTTATTGGATGTGAAAGCTGCCTTTTACCATATTGAAGAGTTGCTGAGTAAACTCACGTAACGCCAGTCAAGGTTAAGCATCGCGAGGTAACCCCTTTTCGATGGTTCGGACAAGACGTTGGTTTTTGCGATCAGGTAAAGTAGCCAATTGTTTTTTATCCTGCTGTTGCTTCAGCGCCCAAGATATGTGTTCTTGGACCATCGATGAGTACTGTCCAGACGATTGGACGAGTGCATTGATGATTGCTTCATCATAAGGTGCATTTCCAAGCGCTGTCGCGATATTTCTAAGCCAACGCTCATGGCCAATTCTTCGGATAGGTGATCCTTCCGTACGTTGAAGAAACGCTTCTTCATTCCAGGCAAATAAGGTGAGTAGATCTTGTTGTGATAAATGTTGTCTTGGATGAAAGTCATTTTCATCGGTGATCTGGGCATAGCGGTTCCAAGGGCAAATCAGCTGACAATCATCGCAACCATAAATTCTGTTTCCGATAAGGGGTCTGAGCGACTCAGGAATTGCCTCTTTGAGCTCAATCGTCAAATAACTGATACAGCGCCTTGCATCGACAACGTAAGGTTCCACAATTGCTTGCGTGGGGCATATTTTTAGGCAAGCCACACAAGCGCCGCACTTTTCTTCGATGGGTTGATCAACTGGGAGTGGGAGATCAATAAATAATTCACCCAAAAAGAACCAGGAACCGGCGTTAGGGTGGATCAACAAAGAGTGTTTTCCTGTCCACCCAAGCCCAGCTTTGTCTGCAAGTTGTCTCTCCAAAACAGGTGCTGAATCCACAAATGGTCGATAGCCGAGTGCTCCAACTTGGGATTCTATTTTCTGCGCGAGTTTTTTTAAACGGTTACGCAGCATTTTATGATAGTCGCGACCAAGTGCATAACGGCTGATGTAACCCTTGCTTTTATCTTTAAGGTTTTGGGCAAATCCCGCATCTGGAGGAAGATAATCCATTCGAACACTAATCACACGGACAGTCCCAGGGACAAGTTCGTTTGGGCGGGCACGCTTCATACCATGAGCAGCCATGTAATCCATGTTGCCGTGATACCCTTTATCCAGCCACTTTTGTAGTTGTGCCTCATGCTTCGTCAAGTCAATATCCGCAATGCCTACCTGCTGGAACCCCAGAGAATGACCCCACTGTTTGATGTCTTGGGCTAATTGGTGATAATTAATGTCTGAAGACGGCATCGGATCAGGACCTACATGAAAACAATTACAACTAATTTACCACGGAAGCTGTATCGAGCAGAACAAATTCGAGAAAACGAAGCGGATGTTGCGGCCTTGGTTGATATCCAAATGTATCCACTTATGGTGCTTGCTGGGCAGGCAGTTGTGGACTGTGCATTAATGCATGCTCATGAAAACACATTATTTTATGTAATTTGTGGCACTGGGAATAATGGTGGGGATGGGTATGTTGTCGCACGTTGCTTGGATTCAGCTGGACGGATGGTCGAGGTGATCCAAACGGGCGATGTAGAAAAAATAAAAGGTGAAGCAAAGCAAGCTCGAGATGCATGGCTGGTTGCAGGGGGGAAAGAAAGCCAACAATTCCCACAAAAATGGGACTCTGATGCCATGATTATTGATGCATTGCTTGGTACTGGGCTGACAGGGGATCTTCGAGAAGAACATTTGCAATGTATTGAACGGATGAATACGAGTGGCCGAATGATCATCTCAGTTGATGTACCATCGGGGTTGAATGCCAATTGTGGGCAGCCGATGCCGGATGCAGTGGAAGCGGATATGACGGTCACATTTATTGCGTTGAAGCGAGGTTTGGTCACCGGTTTTGGTCCACATTATTCTGGACAGATCTATTTTGCAGGACTTGGATTGAACAAAACCTTTGAAAAACAAGTCGAATCTTCTGCACAGTTCTCGAATGCAGAGCAATTGATCCAACAACTCAAACCTAGAGCAAAGTTTTATCACAAAGGGATGTGTGGGAAAGTTGTTCTGGTCGGTGGAAATAAAGGGATGCCTGGCGCTATCCGTTTAGCAGCAGAGTCTGCACTTCGATGTGGGGCTGGTTTGGTTTCTGTTCTTACTCATCCAGATAATATTGCGGCTGTCGTGAGTAGCCGACCAGAGTTGATGGTACAAGGGATTGAAGATGGAGAAGAAGCAACCGCATTACTTGAAGCAGCGGATGTGATCGTTGTTGGACCAGGGCTGGGCCAAGATAACTGGGCAATTTCTATTTTAAGGCAGATATTAGATCTCGATAAGTATCGCGTCATGGACGCAGATGCGTTAAACTTGATCGCTTTTGCACCAGAGCCCGTAAAATTACGAAATACCGTGATCACGCCACACCCAGGTGAAGCGGCTCGATTGCTGAAAAAATCCACCCAGGATGTTGAATCCGATCGATTTTCTGCTGCGAAGCAACTACAGCAACAGCACCAAGCGGTGACTGTGCTTAAAGGTGCGGGTTCAATCATTGCAAGTGAAAGCCAATGTCTGGTCAATCACAGTGGAAATCCAGGTATGGCAACAGCCGGGATGGGGGATGTTCTTTCAGGGATTATTGGTGCATTTGTTGGTCAAGGAATGCCACTGGAAGATGCAGCAGCACTTGGTGTATATTTGCACGGAGCTGCGGCTGATTTGGCGTCTAGCCAGGGACAGCGCGGTATGATCGCGTCAGATTTATTTCCTTATTTAAGACAGTTAGTCAATCCGGAATCGGCAAGATGAAATTTGAGAAGTATCTTGAAAATGAAACGGCAACCGTTGCCCTTGGAAAGCAACTCTCCTCGGCATGTCAGTCAGGAATTGTCATTTTTCTGTATGGTGACTTGGGTGCAGGTAAAACAACATTATCTCGTGGGTTTATCCAAGGGTTAGGTCACGTGGGGGCTGTCAAAAGCCCAACATATACACTGGTCGAACCTTATGACATTCAAGGACTTCAAATCTATCATTTTGATTTATATCGTCTTGCTGACCCAGATGAACTAGAATTTATGGGGATCCGGGATTATTTCGAGCCAGGTAATCTGTGTCTGCTGGAGTGGCCGGATAAAGGGGGGGATTTGATCCCGCAACCCGATCTCATGGTGACGATGAATTATCAAGGGGAAAAACGCGTTGCTGATATTGAGGCAAAAACAGCGCGTGGTTTGGAAGTCATAAAAAAATTGAATTGATCTTATGAGTGGACGTGGTTGGCTAACAATAATAGGGCTATTGACGCTTAACTTTATTTCTTCGGCTTGGGCTGCAAATGCAATCAAGTCTGTGCGGATGTGGCCGTCTCCAGAGCGAACACGGGTTGTTTTCGATATGAAGGAAACCCCGAAGTTCAGTTATTTTTCCTTAAAAAATCCTGAGCGTTTTGTTGTTGATTTTAAATCAACGGTGGATAAAACTGCCCTGGAAAAATTAAAGAACTCAAGCGATCTCATCAAACGCGTGCGGTATAGTAAACCAAAATACAAAGGCTCAACGCGCGTTGTTTTCGATCTGAAAGAAGTTGTACAACCGATTGTATTTGCGCTCGCACCGACTGCGCCGTACGGCGATCGTCTAGTCGTTGACTTCATGAAAGAAGCGCCTGAGGAAGTGATCACGCGAGGTATGGATACCGAGCGAAATGTTATCATTGCCATTGATGCAGGACATGGTGGTGAAGACCCTGGTTCTATTGGTCATAATGGTGTTTATGAAAAAAGAGTGACGCTTTCCGTTGCGAAACGTCTAACAGCATTACTCAATCAACAAAAAGGCTTTGAAGCCTTCATGGTCCGAACAGGTGATTATTATGTGAACTTGAATCGGCGGACAGATATTGCGAGAAAACGCAAAGCGGACCTTTTTGTATCTATTCATGCGGATGCGTTCACATCACCTCAACCTCGTGGGGCTGCTGTCTGGGTGCTATCCCTTCGCCGTGCGAACTCTGAGATTGGTAAGTGGATTGAGCAACGAGAAAAGCACTCGGAACTGCTCGGTGGTGCCGCAGAAGTCATTAAAGACACACAAAATGAAAAATACCTTGCGCGCACTTTGTTGGATATGTCGATGGATCACTCGATTACGACTAGTTATGAAGTTGCGGATGAAGTCTTAAAGTCTCTCAAAGGAGTGACAAGGCTGCATAACCGTAAGCCACAAGCTGCAAGCCTTGCTGTATTGAAGTCACCGGATATTCCTTCGATTTTGGTGGAAATAGGGTTTATGTCAAATCCAAGAGAAGCCAAAAACCTTGCATCAAGAAAATACCAATATCGTTTGGCGGGGGCCATTAATCAATCGATTCAGCGTTATTTTATCAAGTCGCCGCCGGCGGGTACACTTTTAACCAAGCTGAAATTACGTCAGCATAAAGTTCGCTCTGGTGAGTCTTTATCGAAATTAGCACAACGTTATAACGTTTCTGTTGGCAAGATTAAGCATGCAAATAACCTGAAATCTGATTTACTGTACATCGGCCAGGTTCTGGATATCCCGCATTCATAACTCCGTCATATAACAAGAACAACAAAGATTGGATCACCATGCCTATACAAGTGTTACCAGCCAGACTCGCCAACCAGATTGCTGCGGGCGAAGTCGTTGAGCGGCCAGCATCAGTTGTCAAAGAGCTTGTTGAAAACAGCCTTGATGCAGGTGCGACTCGGATTCAGATTGATATCGAAAAAGGGGGCATTAAGCTCATTCGTGTTCGAGACAACGGTTTTGGTATTGCTAAAAATGAACTCACTTTAGCCCTGAGCAGGCATGCGACCAGCAAGCTGAGTTGTCTAGACGACTTGGAAAAGATTTTGAGCCTTGGTTTTCGAGGGGAGGCATTAGCGAGTATTAGCTCTGTTTCCAGGTTGGCACTCACATCCAAAACAGCCGAACAGTCTGAAGCATGGCAGGCCTATGCAGAAGGTCGAGATATGGATGTGATTGTGAAGCCATCAGCTCACCCAGTTGGCACAACCATTGAAGTCAGCGATTTATTTTTTAATACGCCAGCAAGACGGAAATTTCTGAAGTCCGAGAAAACCGAATTCCAGCATATTGATGAATTGATTAAGCGCATTGCACTAGCTCGTCATGATGTTTCAATTGTCCTGACCCATAACGGCAAAACAATTCATCAACTTCGTCAGGGGATTGATGAAACGCAAATTCAAAAGCGTTTGTCCAGTATTTGTGGTTCTACTTTTGCACAGCATGCAATCAGGTTTTCAAAGGAATATCATGGTATTGAATTATCGGGCTGGCTTCTTGCGCCGGATTACTGTGGTAATACTGGTGATATTCAGTATGCCTATGTGAATGGCCGAATGATGCGTGATAAAGTGATCGCCCATGCCATCCGTCAGGGTTTTGATGGATACCTTTCTGCTGGGATCCAACCGAATTTTGTTCTATTTGTGAATTTGCCTCCAAGTGATGTGGATGTGAATGTACATCCTGCAAAACACGAAGTTCGATTTCATGAAGCAAGGTTGATCCATGATTTAATTGTGCAAACGGTACAAAGCGTGCTGGAGCAAATGTCTGGCCACTTGCAATTCAATCAAGAAGCGATGGTAGATGAAACACCAGGTGTTACGAATATTGAACAAGGTTTTCAGCCATCAGTTCAATTAAAGGCACATTCACAACCCCAAACTGGCTTTCAGTCAACTTCATATCAAAGTGGCGGAGGCTATTCGTCAGGCTCGGGTTATCAATCCAAACGAGATTTTCAGCCAGAAAAGTATCAACAAGCGTTGGAAGCATTGAATGAAAATGTGGTGACAAGTGCTGTGGTTGAGCAGGAATATGTTCAAGGTTTAATGTTACTTAAAGATCGGTATCTGCTTTGTACATTTGATGGTGAGTTATGGCTTGTGGATGGATTACGAGTGCTTCAGCAAAAGTTCAGACAAGAGGCAACTAGAGATGATAAGGTAGTTAAATCTCGTCCTTTATTACTACCTGTAAAAATAGCAATGACTGACATCGAGATTGAATCACTCGATACAAGTCAAACCCTATTCCGTCAACTAGGTATTGAAATTGAAACCGGGCAGTCCCATATCTTGTTGAAACGGGTTCCTGCTTGTATTTCCGGTGGGGATTTATCAGACTTTGGTGCTGGATTGCTGGCGTGGGCAATGCAGGAGACCGACCAAACATCACTGGTGGATTGGATTGGTTTCTGGATGCTAAAACATCGCCAGCTCAAGAAAACGCAACTTGAACACTGGCTACAGACACTCGTACCAGAAGATTTTAAACAGGCCTATCAACAATGTGGCCGTAAGGTAGATATGAAAACATTGATTCAGTCAACATTTGCTGAAGAGGTGATCGCTTGAGTCAAGCACTTCCTGTAATTTGCCTGATGGGACCGACCGCTTCAGGGAAAACAGCGCTGGCGATTGAACTTGCACAAGCGTTGGATACGGAGATCATTAGTGTGGATTCGGCATTGGTCTATCGCGGTATGGATATCGGTACTGCAAAACCAACGCCAGAAGAGCAATCTGCAGCGCAACATCACTTGATTGATATTATTGACCCTGCAGAAGCATATTCTGCGGCAGATTTTCGCAAAGATGCGCTGAATTTAATCGACGATTTTCATAAACGGGGTAAAATTCCGTTATTGGTTGGTGGTACAATGTTGTACTTCAAATCTTTGGTCGATGGAATATCCCCGCTTCCTTCCGCAGACTCGGCAATACGTGCTGTATTAGAAGCAGAAGCGAAGGAAAAGGGATGGTCTGCTTTGCATGATGAATTAAAACGTGTGGATCCCTTTTCAGCACAGCGGATTCACCCAAATGATCCACAGCGGATCAATCGTGCGCTTGAAGTCTTTCGAATTACAGGTCAGAGCATGACCGAATTGACAGCTCAAAAAGCCGCGCCATTACCTTATTCATTCTTGCAGTTTTCGATTGCTCCAAAAGAAAAGTCAGAACTCCATGAAAGAATTGAACAACGTTTTCACTGCATGTTGGAACAAGGCTTTGAAGCTGAAGTTCAACAATTACTTCAACGGGGTGATTTACATGCAGACTTACCCTCAATACGTTGTGTCGGCTATCGGCAAATGTGGGACTATCTTCAGGGTGAACTTGACTATGAAGAAATGGTCTATCGAGGAGTTGTGGCAACGCGCCAGCTTGCAAAAAGGCAGATGACCTGGTTGCGTGGATGGCCCGAACTGCAACGTCTTGAGACAGGAAACAGTGAAAACTTGAAACGCATTCTATCTTCGCTAAGCTAAAAGGCAAGGTAGTTTTTTTAGACAATAGAAGATTCAATTAACTGGTTTAATTGAAAATATAACAACAAGGAATCCGGAGATGGCAAAAGGCCAATCATTACAAGATCCATTTTTAAACGCGCTTCGTCGTGAGCGTATTCCCGTTTCAATTTATTTAGTAAACGGAATCAAACTTCAGGGGCAGATTGAGTCTTTTGATCAGTTTGTGATCTTATTAAAGAACACAGTGAGTCAAATGGTATATAAGCATGCGATTTCAACTGTTGTTCCTTCTCGCGCAGTGTCACATCATCAGCAAGGTTCTGGTAACGGTGGTTCTTACGACCAAGAAGGTCAATCTGGCGGTATGTAACAGGGGACGTTTCGTTGTTTGAGCGGTATGAAGCTGGGGAACGTGCAATTCTTGTGCATGTTGATTTCCCGGATGAAAACGATAGGGAAGATTTAGATGAGCTAAAAATGCTCGTATCTTCTGCTGGTGCAACAGAACTTTTTGTGCTGACTGCTTCACGGTCTTCACCTGACAGCAAATATTTTGTTGGGCGGGGTAAGGCTGATGAGCTTGCAGAGGTTGTTCGGCATTATGAGGCGGATATTATTATCTTCAATCATGCTTTATCTCCCTCGCAGGAAAGGAATATAGAAACACTCTGTAAATGTCGCGTGATAGACAGAACAGGGTTGATTCTTGATATATTTGCTCAGCGGGCCCGAACCCATGAAGGGAAGTTGCAAGTTGAACTAGCGCAATTGCGACACCTTTCAACTCGCCTTGTTCGAGGGTGGACTCACCTCGAAAGGCAAAAAGGTGGGATTGGTTTACGAGGCCCGGGTGAAACCCAGTTAGAAACAGACAGGCGACTTTTACGTGGCCGGATCAAATCCATCACAAAACGTCTGGAAAAAGTTCAACGGCAACGGGAGCAAAGCCGTCGTGCTAGAGATCGCGCGGAAATTCCGACGATTTCTTTGGTGGGCTATACCAATGCGGGAAAGTCCACCTTATTTAACCAACTTACCCACTCTGAAATTTACGCTGCGGATCAGCTATTTGCAACATTGGATCCAACGCTGAGAAAAGTTGAGTTACAGGATATAGGCACTGCCATTTTAGCAGATACGGTTGGCTTTATCCGTCACTTGCCGCATGATCTTGTCGCAGCGTTTAAAGCGACGCTTCAAGAAGCAAAAGAAGCAGATTTACAATTGCATGTTATCGACGCTTCCGATGAGCAATGCAAAGAAAATGTTGAGCAAGTGGAGCTTGTTTTAGAAGAAATTGAAGCGAATGAATTGCCTCAACTGCAAGTTTTTAATAAGGTTGATGCGGTTGAAGAATATGAACCTCATATTGATCGTAATGAATATGGGATTCCGATAAGAGTATGGCTATCTGCGAAAACGGGCGCAGGGTGTTCATTACTCTTGGAAGCAATTTCTGAATTACTGGGGCATCAGATGGTCAACTACCATTTGAAAATCCCGCCCAGATTCGGGCATGTTGTGGGAGCTCTGTATCAGTTAAATTGCATTCATAAAGAAAGTTTTGAGGAAGATGGCTCCTGGCTCTTGGATGTTCGTTTACAGTCGCGGGAGTGGCAGAAACTTGTCAAGAAAAACGGGCCGGAAATCGAGACTTTTATTTCACAGTCATAAGCCTGTTATTTTGGGGTCAATGTTTCATCGCATGAACGAAGATTCATGTCTGTGTGAAACATAGCGTTAATAATAAGCTTTTGAAAATCATTCATTTTCCGTTGAGTGGAGTTAACTATGGCTTGGAATGAGCCGGGAAATCAAAACGGCAAGAATAACGATCCTTGGAAACAAAGAAACGATAAAGACCAGGGACCACCAGACCTCGATGAAATTTTTAAGGGGCTGGGTGATAAATTTGGTGGTGTTTTCGGTGGCGGAAACAAAAGAAACACTTCATTTAGTGGTGTCGGCCTGACGCTACTTCTAATTATTGGCTTAATCAGCTGGGGTATTAGCGGTTTTTACACGATTAAAGAACGTGAGAAAGGCGTTGTATTAAGATTTGGAGAATTCAATACCCTTGTCGACGCGGGCCTTCACTGGAAGCCTACTTTTATCGACACAGTCATTTCGATCGATACAGAATCTGTTCTTGATAAAATGGCGAAAGGCGATATGTTGACACAGGACGAGAATGTCGTTCATGTTGCGATGGAAGTCCAATATAAAGTCCTTGATGCGAAAGCCTATAAGTTTAATGTGACGGATGCAGATAATTCCCTTCGCGAGGCGATTGATAGTGCCCTGCGTTATGTGATTGGTCACTCGACGATGGATCAAATCTTGACGACCGGCCGTGAAGATATTCGCCAAAAAACCTGGAAAGAACTTGAAAGTATTATCGAGCCTTATCAACTTGGTTTACAAATTCTTGATGTGAACTTTAAAGACGCACGTCCTCCAGAGCCAGTCAAAGATGCATTCGATGATGCGATTGCGGCCCAGGAAGATGAAGAGCGCTTTATTCGTGAAGCAGAAGCATATCAGCGCGAGAAAGAACCAAAAGCACGTGGACGTGTCAAACGTATTCTTGAAGAAGCAGAAGCGTATAAAGGCCGTGTGATCCTGGAGGCTCAGGGTGAAGTGGCACGCTTTAGCAAGCTGCTACCTGAATACACCGCAGCACCGGAAGTGACGCGCCAGCGCTTATATCTGGAAACGATGGAATCGGTGATGTCGAATTCCTCAAAGGTGCTGGTTGATACCAAAAACGGTGGTAACATGATGTATTTGCCGTTGGATAAAATTATTCAGCGCGGTAATGCGACTTCAAATTCTCAGATGTTAAGACATGATTCCCACACAATGCAGCCACAGTATGCACCAACTTCAGGGGTGAATACGAAGCCGACGACGAGTTATGGCCGTGGTAGTTCTTATCGTGACGGGAGATAATTAAATGAATATGAAAACACTCATCCTCCTATTTGCAGTATTACTAACTTTCTTATCTTCGATCTTTGTTGTGAAAGAAGGTGAAAGAGGGATTGTGATCCAGTTTGGTAAAGTACTCCGTGTCGGTGCGACAGAAAAGCCACAAATCTTTGAGCCTGGGTTGCATTTTAAAATTCCATTTATCAACCGTGTTGAGAAAATCGATGCTCGATTACAAACGTTGGATGACGAGGCTGGTCGTTTTGTTACTTCAGAGAAAAAAGACTTAATCGTTGATAGTTATGTGAAGTGGCGTGTGAGCGACTTTGCGCAATATTATCTTTCAACACGTGCTCAAAAAGGCAATGCGGAAAGCCTACTTAAGCAAAAGGTGAACAACGGACTACGGACGGAGTTTGGTACAAGAACAATCCGTGAAATTGTCTCTGGTGAACGGAGCGAACTGATGGAAGAAGCAATGGAGCAGGCTCAGAAGGGTTCTGGCGATCTTGGTATCGAAATTGTCGATGTGCGAGTGAAGCAAATTAACCTTCCAGAAGAAGTGAGTAACTCTATTTATAAGCGAATGAGAACAGAGCGTGAAGTTGTTGCAAAAGAACACCGCTCACAAGGCCGCGAAAAAGCGGAGGTCATCAAGGCTGGTGTAGATAAGAAAATCACGCTGATGCTGGCACAAGCTCAGAAAGACTCATTGACGCTTCGTGGTGAAGGCGATGCGATTGCAGCCAAAACATACGCAGATGCATTTTCAAAGAGCCCAGAGTTTTATAGCTTTGTCCGCAGTTTAGATGCGTATAAGAAGAGCTTTAATACGAAGAGCGATGTGATGGTGATTGAGCCAGATAGCGATTTCTTCCGTTATATGAAAGACGCAAGAGGAAAGCAATAATCGCTTTTTCACGTTTTGTTTTTTGAAATTAATCATGAATCAGAAAGGCTCCGTTTGGAGCCTTTTTTATGAAAATGAGCTTACCCATGATACAGATTGTCCTTGGTGCAATTGCACTCCTTTTAATCCTTGAAGGGCTGGGGCCGGCATTCTTCCCTGAACAATGGCGCGGATTGATCCAGATGATCGCTGAGTTAGAGACAGCCCAGTTGCAAAATATGGGAAGAGCCATGCTTTTTTTGGGAGCGGGCCTGTTACTGTTTTTGTCAGTGTAGATCATGAGAAAGAAGCAGATGAATACAGATCCGAGATCCTAAGGTCTGTTGAACTTTCGTAAATCCACCTTTTTCAGCAGCGACATTAATGAAAGAACAATAGGACCTATTTACTCATTCTGCTTCTATATTTAAAACTGTTCGTTTGATTAATCGGAGTGAAGAAATTAGACGGTGATTTTTCATCACGGCAATTGACGTGAGGTTGAGAAAATAAATTTCATGCAGAATAAGGAAGTTGGCGTCTTTTTGATGACACGCATTAAATTTATGCAATAAAACAGATGATCCTGAATAGGATCTTCTGTTAGAATCCCCGCCTAATTTACTGACAGTGTAACAACCATGAGTAAGAATGTTGTTGTCCTCGGCACGCAGTGGGGTGACGAGGGAAAAGGTAAAGTTGTCGATCTATTAACAGACAAAGCCAAATATGTCGTCCGCTATCAGGGCGGTCACAACGCAGGTCACACCCTTGTCATCGATGGTGAGAAAACAGTCCTGCATTTGATCCCTTCAGGTATTCTTCGTGAAGATGTCACTTGTGTGATTGGCAACGGTGTTGTCGTCGCACCAGATGCGTTGATGAAAGAGATCACCATGCTTGAGTCTCGCGGGGTCGCGGTCCAAGAAAAGCTCATCATTAGCGAAGCCTGTCCATTGATCCTGCCATATCATGTCGCATTGGATGCTGCTCGTGAGCAAGCTCGTGGCGATAAAGCAATTGGCACAACTGGTCGTGGGATCGGTCCAGCGTATGAAGACAAAGTTGCACGTCGTGGCCTTCGTGTTGGTGACTTATTTAACCCAGAACTTTTTGCGGAAAAACTCAAAGAGATCTTGGATTATCATAATTTTGCATTGACTCAGTACTACAAAGCTGAGCCAGTTGATTTTGATAAAACACTCGAAGAAGCACTAAGCTACGCACCTATCTTCAAGAAGATGGTCGCTGATGTGACGCATACGCTTGATCAAGCACGCCGTGCGGGTGAGCGTATCTTATTTGAAGGCGCCCAGGGCACTTTATTAGATATCGATCATGGTACTTATCCTTATGTGACCTCATCGAACACAACCGCAGGTGGTGTTGCAACGGGCTGTGGTTTTGGCCCATGTCACTTAGATTACGTGCTTGGTATTGTGAAAGCCTACACAACGCGTGTTGGTTCAGGTCCATTCCCGACAGAACTCGACTGTGAAGTCGGTCAGCACCTAGGTGTGAAAGGGCATGAGTTTGGTGCAACGACGGGACGTAAGCGTCGTACAGGTTGGTTTGATGCTGTGGCGATGCGCCGTGCAATTCAAATCAACAGTATCACTGGATTCTGCATGACAAAACTGGATGTTCTTGATGGTTTGGAGACGCTTAAAATCTGTGTTGGTTATCAAACACAAGATGGCGAGATCCTTGAAGTACCACCAATGGCAGCAGAAGGCTATGAAGTCATTCAGCCTGTATATGAAGAAATGCCTGGTTGGACTGAGAACACGTTTGGCGTAACTGATGTTGATGCATTGCCTCAGGCAGCGCGTGACTATATCAAGCGCATCGAAGAACTGACAGAAGTCCCTGTTGATATTATTTCAACGGGTCCTGATCGCAATGAGACCATGATTTTGGTCAATCCTTTTCAGGATTAATCTGTGATCTAGACTGTGCCGCTTTGTGTGGCACAGTTGTCCTACCCCATTTATCCCCTCTGCTTTTCATTGATGAATAGTTGAATTTTTTTTCAGAGACGGTCATTCTGATAGTCAGTCAAATCAGAAAAGGACGATCTCGTGCGTCATCTTTATATTCTTGTTTTATTGAGCTTTCTGGCCGCTTGTGGGTCTGATAATAATAATGTTGCGACCTCAGGTGGCACTTCTGGCAGCTCGGAAACACCTCCTGGTAATTGTGGCTCAATTCTCGAAGCGAATGAGATCCTACAACGGCATATGCAGGAAAAGTATTTGTGGAATACGAGAATTCCCTCCAATTTTGATGCCAGTGCACATTCAACCATGGGAACCGCATTTAAATCCCTATTATGGTCGGAAGATAAATTTAGTTTTATACGAGAAGAGAAACTCAGTTCTGGCAATCTGCTTGGAGAAACTTTTTTTGGGTATGGGTATAGCGAAGACAGGCGTAATGATACATTTCGGGTCCGATATGTTGTTCCCGGTTCTCCAGCAGAGAAAGGTGGTTTACAACGCGGCGTGACAATCACAGAAATTGATGGTGTTCCGATCGCAACACTATTTGCACAAGTCAAATCAGGGACAAATACTTGGGCGAAAATTAAAAATAGTGGCAAGTTAGGATTATCAGTCAAATTGAAGTGGCGAACACCATCAAATGAGACCAAGGAAGCAACATTTGAAACAGCGACTGTGAAGGATACACCAGTCTTACATCATCAAGTGATTGATTCGACGGTCGGCGATGTAGGGTATTTGGTTTTCAATTCATTTAATGGCTTATCCGATGCATCCCTCAAACCTGTGTTTCAAGAATTTGCTGACAAAAATATCAAAAAAATGATCCTGGATTTGAGATACAACTCTGGTGGATTTGTAGATGTAGCCAACAAGATGAGTGCCAGTATTGGTGGAATTGGCTTAGCAGGCAATATTTTCTATAAACAGCAATTCAATGACTTACGCGCGAAAGAAAACAAAGAAGCAAAATTCGATCTTGGTCAGTATGCTACTTTGAATATTGATGACCTTGTGATCCTATCGACAAAGTCAACATGCTCTTCCAGTGAGCTTGTGTTGAATGCGCTTTCAGCTTACCCTGGCGAGCTGAATACCACCTTAATCGGCGATTCGACATGTGGTAAGCCAGTGGGACAACAGGTCGTGCAATTTTGCGGTGCAACTGTATTTGCAATTAACTTTATTTTGAACAATAACGACGATAATGGAGAAGAATTTCTCTTTAAAGGATTAACGCCCTCTTGTAAGGTGACGGATCAGATCACATCAGATTGGGGCAGTTTGAATGATCCGCTGCTCAAAGAAGGCATTAATTACTTAGAAACAAATGATTGCTCTACGTCCCCAAGACACTTCAGACGTTTTGAAGAAGCAGCACAAGATACATCCATCGAATTTTATCCATATGGGCATCCAATGCATCGAATCACAAGGCAACTCAATTAATCTTATTAGCGATAACGGAACTTTATGGGTAAAGTTGTTAATCCATTTTAAAGCTACCGTCCAAACATCTCTGTTTAAAAGAGGTTTTTTTAACAATAAATACATACATTGGTTGATTGTTATTCGCTTTCTGATAAGATGCCTGGTGATTTTTTATTAGGATGTCTTTTTTGGGAGTGACTGAATGCGTGTAGTATCTTTAGCTGTTTTATTGGCCCTTGGTTTAGTGGGATGTAAGGGTGGTTCTACAATGGATGATCAAGCCAATAAAAATAATTCGGGTAAAACAGGCTTGGATAATAATGGTGTTGTTGTAGATGATTCTGATGTACCGGATGGATTGAAGTTTTTAAGAAACCAGCTTGATGTGACGCCGAGTTGTTCTACACAAATGGAGAAAAACAAGACACTGCTCGCATACTTAAAGAAAAGCTATTATTGGAATCAAGACCTTCCAGAAGAGTTAGATAACTCATATGCAAATAAGTCAATGTCTGATGCACTTGCATCAATCATTGCATATAAAAATAGTAAAACAGCGCTCGCAAAAGATAAGGATAACTTTAGTGCTTTAGTGGATTATTCAACGTTTAAAAAGTCTGACATCGATGGTCTTAAAGGTGGCTATGGTATTGATTTCCAAATGTCTAATACTGGCGATGAATTGTTAGTTCGTCAGATATTCCCTGGTTCACCAGCAGATGGAAAGTTAGTTCGAGGTGATAAGATCACCCACATTCAAGGAAAAACAATTAGCCAGATTGTGGGTGAGCTAAAAAAAGTGAAAGGATACCAAGATTCACTAAAAGCATACTTCATCAGAGGATGGGTCAATAAACTGAATCATATGAATATTCAATGGAAGGATGTCAGTGACTCAGAAAAAGTTGGCAATCTAGCTCGAACGGATTACGAAATAAAGACTGTTTTTAAAACTCAGTTGCTTGAAGTAAACGAATCCGGGGAAAAAACCGGCTATCTTGTTTTTAATGCTTTTGAGTCTGTGTCAGAATCTGAACTAGAGTCTGCATTTGCGATATTCAGGGGACAAGAAATTGAGAGTCTTGTTCTGGACCTGAGATATAATGGCGGAGGCTCCGTTGCAATTGCAAACCAACTGATATCACAGATTGCTGGGCAACTTAAGGGTAAACCTTCATTTTCTTCTACTTATAATAAAGAAGTAACATCAGTTTTTGAAGATATAAATTACCCAACGGATGGAAAGTTTGGGACCACACACACGACACTTGATACAGTGAAAAAACTGGTTGTTCTTACATCAAGCAGCACATGTTCTGCGAGTGAACTCGTTATTAATGCGTTAAGAGCATACCCATCTGATATTGAAGTCATCACGGTTGGTTCCAAAAGCTGTGGTAAGCCATTTGGAATGATCCCTCAATTTATGTGTAGCAGTGTTGTTTATGCGATTAACTCTCGTATCGTCAATGCGAACAATGAAGAAAATTATGCGAATACAGGTTTTGCACCTTCGTGTAAATATAGCGACCACTCTATCCATGCAGATTGGGGAGTTTCTGGTGAAAAAGGAGATCCATTGCTGAATGCTGCTATTTATCGTTTAGAAAATGGAAGTTGCCCTGCTGAGTCAAGTATTAGGACTCTAGAATCAGAGCCTCACACAACATTAACGATACCGAAAATGACAATGGATTATCGTTTTTAATGAAGTGAACTCTTCATTAACTTGAAATAAGCTTCATTATTCCAAACTCGGGATCCCATACGAGGTGAGTAGCCTCTTTAGGGTCCCGGTTTTCTTTAAATCTTTCAAGCCTTGCGTCAAAATATCTGCATAAATCTTGGATGACTGTTTGACTGGAGAGAAGGCAATATAGACATTTTCTAACGACACAACACCTGCTTCACGATATTGGTTTGCTTGAATCCTATGGCGTTGGAAGTGATTCCCAATGACCCAGCGATTTGCAATTAAAACGTCGACTCGCTTAGCATCCATCATCCGAATGAGGTCTTTTAATGGCGTATCGCCAGCTGCATACCAGACACTTTTGCCTTTTCTTTCTTTAAAATAAGCATCCATTTTCTCACCGTATGAATAATCCTTGATGACGCCAATTTCTGCGGTTCTTAAGCTTTCGATACCTTGGTAAGTCCATGTGCTCCCATGCAGTGTATAAAATGCATCAATGGCGTGAGCAAGAGGAATTCCTGGAAAAACAAAATCTGGTGCATCATCAATATATGCACCGACAATCGCATCAAATTTACCTTGACGTGTAAGTGCGATGGCACGACTCCAGGGCATTGTATCGTACTTGACCTTGTGCCCCGCTTCTTCGAATACAATATTGGCGATTTCAATGAGTACGCCTGGCTTTGGAGTCCCGGGTACGCAATTATAGGGGCACCATTCATCTGCTCTGATCGTAATCTCTTTTGCTGCCAAGGAGAAAACCCAGAAAAAGAATGAAAATATGAAAGCTTTCAATATGTAACGGAGCAAAATTTACCCATTCGTTCAGAACTCTTATGAATAATACTAGTCCAATCGTCAAGTAGCGTGCGCTTTGGTTTTGTTTTTAAGCAGAAGAGTGTTAGATTAGGGGTTTTATTTGAGGCGATTGAGTCAAGGATAGTGATGAATAAGTTTGCAATGCTGTGTGCGATGCTTTTTCTGACGGGGTGTGGTCAGGAAGACGACTCGCCAAAACAAAACGAAAATGCTCAGCAACAGCGTTTTGCCAGTGTACTGGCTCCTTCTCAGCAAGTCGCTGCTAACTGCTCATCGAAGGCATCAGCCAATGACGCGCTTTTCCGTTATCTGCAACACAGTTATTATTGGAATCAAGAATTACCATTGCAATTTCAAGCACAGCCCGATCAATCATTGCAAGAAACACTCTATTCCCTGAGAAACCCAGTAGATGTGTTTAGCGATGTGACACCCATCGAGACTTATACTGATAAATTTGTTGAAGGCCGAGAATCAGGTTTTGGTTTTTATGTGGTACATGAAGAAGGTGATGATTACCTCCAAGTTTCTCAGGTTTCTCCTTTCAGCCCAGCTGCGCAAGTCACATTGGATCGTGGTGATCGAATCGTTGTTGTCAACAACAAGCCCATTAAAGCATACTTCGAACCAGAACAGGAAGAATCACTGTTATCTCAATTGGAAAAAGAAGAACTTTATCTGGAGTGGGAGAAGCCAGATGGCCGACATTTTAGTGCAATTATCAGGCAAGACGTATTTCCTTTAAAAACTGTCCAAAAGACAAAGATTTTCTCGGAAGAAGATCAGCAGGTTGGCTATTTGGCTTATGATGCTTTTATCGCAGAGAATGATGAGGATTTGGATATTGCGTTGGCACAATTAGCAGGTGTTGATCAACTGATCTTAGATTTGCGCTATAACGCTGGTGGCTCTATTTCTGCTGCTGCAATACTTGCCTCCCAAATTGGAGGAGCTCCGGTTCATGGAAAGCGTTTCGCACAATATACTTTTAATGAAAACTTGAAGGATCACCAAACAGAAATCTTATTTGATGCAAAAGGCTCGTCGTTGTTGAATATCAAAGAATTGGTGGTTCTGACGACAGAAAAAACATGTTCAGCCAGTGAATTGGTGATCAACTCACTGAAGCCTTTTGAAGATCATATCAAAGTGACAACTGTCGGTACGAATACATGCGGTAAGCCTATGGGCATGTATCCTCAGCAGATATGCGACAGTATGGTTTATTCGATCAATTTCCAGATCACGAATGCCCTTAATGAGGCCGGTTATCATCAAGGTGGGATCGCGCCAGATATTCGTGTTGAAGAGTCCATTGTTGCAGATTGGGGAGATCGCCGCGATCCTCTCATCAATGCTGCGCTGACTCATCTCACATCGCAAAAAACTACTGTAGATAAGATGTAATGGCATATATTTTGTATGTTCATGATGAGCATACTTGATGAGGATATTGCGGTGCGTCAAATTCAATGTTTCTTTCTGGTGATAATTGTTTTTCTATGTGTGCGGAGTGTACAAGCGTCAGATGGCGCAGTACAAATCTACTCGCAGGATGAACTCATTGAGCTCATTAATGAAAACAAGCATTTAAAGCGTGTGCGTGATGATGATTGTCAATTACTGCAAGACATTGAGGCGCGGGCCACGATCATGAAACTGCCGAGTTATCAGTTTTTATATGGTGATATGCTGGCGTATGGTGTTTGTGTCAAAAAAAATGTTGTGCGTGGTGTGTATTTGATGAAAGAGGCTGCTGCGCAAGGGTTACCAGCAGGGCTTGAACAGTTAGGACGCTACTATCACACAGGTAAGCTTGTCCAAAAAGACTTGAAACGTGCGATCATGTATCTCAGAGAGGCTGCTTTTCTTGGCAATTTACCCGCACGAGTTCGCCTTGCTGAAATCTATGTAGCAGGTCATGGCAGCCCAAGAGAATATGAAGCAGTGTACCGCTGGCTCTTTCACACAGTGACGGATGACAAAAAGCTACATGCAAAAATTCGCCGATTATTAGAGTCACTTGCACAAAATATGCCCCCAAGTGTCGTGGCAAGAGCCAGAAAAGGTGTATAATTCATGCCAATCGTTGCCCACAACACATGAATATAAAGACTACGGTCTTTATAAAAGATTTAAAAATGAATAAGTTATAATTATTAATGTCAAAAAAAGATCCTTTTTACGAAAGAGAAAAAGCCAAGTATGGCAATCCAATCCCCAGTCGTGAGTATATTCTTGAATGCCTGGAATCCCGTCTAAAGCCTGCAAATTTTCCTGAACTTGCCTCAGAACTTGGTCTTGGTGATGATGAAGAAGCGCAAGAAGCGTTACGATATCGATTGCGTGCGATGGAGCGTGATGGGCAAATTTTCTTCAATCGTGCAAAGCGCTATGCCATCCCAGAACAAGCTGGACTGGTGAAGGGGTCCGTGATCGGACATCGTGATGGCCATGGATTTTTAGATATCGATGGCGAAAAGCGTGATGCTTACATTCCGCATTATGAGATGAAATCACTCCTTCATGGTGATTGGATCCTTGCAAAAGTCATGGAGGGTTCTCGTGGAAAAGGCAAATTAGAAGCCCGAGTCGTCCAAGTGATTGAGGGACGAAAAGAGGCCGTTGTCGGACGCTATTTTCTTGAATATGGGATTGCGGTAGTCGTGCCAGATGATGATCGAATTTGTCAGGATATCATTATCCCTCAAGGTCAGCAGGGCAAAGCAGAGCATGGTCAGGTTGTTGTTGCAGAACTCACACAACGACCTTCTAAGCGTGTCAATGCCGTAGGCAAAATCACGGAAGTACTTGGTGAGCATATGTCGCCAGGACTAGAAGTCGAAATGGCACTACGCAATCATGATATCCCGCATGAATGGCCATCGGCAGTGACTCGGCAGGCGAATAAATTCGGCAAGGAAGTGCCCGAGTCAGCAAAAGAAGGACGAGTTGATCTCAGAGATTTACCACTCATCACCATTGATGGTGAAGATGCCCGTGACTTCGATGATGCGGTTTACTGTGAACGAAAGCGTAGCGGCGGCTGGCGTCTTAGGGTCGCAATTGCGGATGTGAGCAGCTACGTCACGCGAAACTCAGCATTGGACAAAGAAGCGATTAATCGTGGCAATTCGGTTTATTTTCCGGATATGGTTGTGCCGATGCTGCCTGAGAACTTATCCAACGGATTATGTTCTTTGAACCCAGATGTCGATCGTTTGTGCCTAGTGTGTGAGATGACCGTGAGTGAGCGGGGCAAGTTGTCTGGCTATCGTTTCTACGAAGCAGTGATGCGCTCTCATGCCAGAATGACCTATACAAATGTGTCCGCACTTCTACAAGGTGACAAGCGTGTACATCAAGAATATGACCACCTAGCGCCTCAATTGTATGAGTTGCACGGCATGTTTAAAGCATTGAAACACAATCGCCATGAGCGGGGTGCGATTGAGTTCGAAACGCTTGAAACGCGTTTCATCTTTGATGCACACCGAAAAATTGACCGGATTGTGCCTGTCGTTCGCAATGATGCACACATGATCATCGAAGAATGTATGATCCTTGCGAATATCTGCGCGGCGCGCTTTTTAACAAAGCATGAAGCAGCAGGACTTTATCGTGTCCACGAAACGCCAGATCCAGAAAAGCTCTCGAATTTCCGAGCATTCCTTGGTGAATTGGGCGTTGAGTCAAAATTACAAGATGAACCAACCCCGCTTGAAGTGATGACTGAGCTGGAAAAAGTCTCGACCCGTCCAGATATCGAACTGATTCAAACCATGTTGTTGCGCTCGATGAAGCAAGCGGTTTATCAAGAAGAGAATATCGGCCACTTTGGTTTGGCATTGACGGAATACGCTCACTTTACGTCGCCAATTCGCCGTTATCCAGATTTGGTGGTACATCGTGCCATTAAAGCGGTGTTGGAAACTCAAGAGCAGCAATGCACAGGCGCATTTGCTTATACCGTTGAAGAAGCGGACAACTTAGGTCAGCATTGTTCGATGACGGAACGACGTGCGGATAATGCGACCCGAGAAGTAGCGGATTGGCTGAAGTGCGAATATATGCAAGATCATATCGGGACGGAATTCGAAGCAGTGATCTCCTCGGTTACGAATTTCGGCTTCTTTGCGCGTATTTCTGATCTGCATATTGATGGTCTTGTGCATGTGACGTCATTGGAAAATGACTACTACCTCTATGATTCCGAGCGTCACCTGTTAATCGGTGAACGAACGCGTAAAGTTTACCGTATGGGTGATAAGGTTGAAATCCGCGTTGCTTCTGTCAATCTTGAACAACGTAAAATCGACTTTGTTCTGGCTTCATCATCGGCGGATCAAATTGTTGAGGGTGAGGGGCCAAAGCGTAGAGCGCTTCGTAAAGGGAAAGTCCCATCGAGGGATCAGCCTTCAAGAAGTAAGGCCAAAGACGAAAAGCCAAAGAAAAAGAAGTCAAAAACGAAGCGTAAGCCTGCAGAAAAAGGCCGTTCGGGCAGCACAGAAAAGAAAAAAGGAAAACCGGCGAAGAAAAGGAAGCGTCCAGGAAAAAATGCTCGAAAACGAGTCAATGAAACAAAGAGTAAAGGTAATTAATTCATGAGTCAGCAAGATTTGGTTTTTGGGCTGCATGCCGTCGAATCGATCCTGAAACATGCGCCAGAGCGCTTAATTGAGCTCTATGCGCTCAAAAACCGAGATGATGAAAAGCTCGGCACAATCATCAACCAAGGTCGCCGCTTTGGTGTCTCCGTTCAGTTTATGCAAAGAAAGGCACTGGACGACAAAGCGCGTGGTGAGCAGCATCAAGGCGTGGTGGCAAAGGTCAAGCCATTAAAACCTTTGACTGAGTCTGATCTGGAAGAAATTCTAGGTCAGGTCGATGTACCATTCTTATTGGTTCTAGATTCTGTGACAGATCCGCACAATTTAGGGGCCTGTTTACGGAGTGCAGATGCAGCGGGTGTTCATGCTGTGATCGTCCCGAAGGATAAATCTGCACGGATCACGCCTGTCGTTGAGAAAGTCGCTTGTGGTGCGGCGCAGACAGTGCCATTGATTCAAGTGACTAATCTAGCAAGAACGTTGCGTTGGTTAAAAGAGCAAAATATCTGGGTCACAGGAACAGCGGGTGAAACCGATCAAACGGTGTATACCACGAAGTTTAATGGCCCGACTGCAATTGTGATGGGGGCGGAAGGCACTGGCCTGCGCCGTCTGACACGGGAAATCTGTGATGACTTAGTGAAGATCCCCATGCAAGGCAGCGTCTCCAGCTTAAACGTCTCTGTTGCGGCAGGCATTGTTTTGTTCGAGGTGCTTCGCCAGCGTCTTTCATAATACTTTTTTCTACTAAAAAATGGCCCAAGTATCATACTTTCGTTACTTGGGCTGATTTCAGTTGTGATCCCTCCTCGAACCATATAAAATGTGCGCCCTTATCAGCCACTATCGTTGGTTCCTTGCCTCAAAACGGATCCGGCTGAGTCCAGTCAAGAGGCTTAACAACCGTAAGGAGCAATAATGCGTCATTACGAAATCGTATTTATGGTTCACCCGGACCAAAGTGAGCAAGTCGCTGGTATGATCGAGCGTTACACTGGCACTATCACTGAAGCGGGTGGCGCGATTCACCGTCTTGAAGACTGGGGTCGTCGTCAACTAGCTTACCCAATCGAGAAGCTTCATAAAGCACACTACGTGCTCATGAACGTTGAAGCACCTTCTGAGGTGATCAACGAGCTTGAAACTTCTTTCCGTTATAACGACGCGGTTCTTCGTAACCTCATTATCCGTACAGATAATGCAGTGACTGAAGCATCTCCACTTGCAAAAGATGAAAGCAAGAGAGAAGAGCGTCGTGATGATCGCCGCGATGACCGTCGTGACGAGCGCCGCGAAGAGAAAAAAGAAGCGCCTGCAGCTGAAGAGGCAGCAGAGTAATTTGTGATTGAAAACCAACTGGTTCTCAAAGGACACGTGACGCAGTCTCCAAGGCAGTCAAAGAGTCCCGCAGGAATTCCACATTGCCATTTTGTTCTTGAGCATCGCTCAATGCAGATGGAAGCGCAGATGCAGCGTCAAGCGTATGTGCGTATCGAAGTGGTTGCCAGTGGGGTTGAATTTCAACCGATCACAAGTGAATTGAACGCGGGCAGTGAAGTCCAGGTTGTCGGATTTATCCATCGTCATGAAGGAAAAAATCAACAACCAAAATTGGTTTTACATGCTCAGCAAATCGAAAGGTTAAGTTAGGAGAAGAGTTAAATGGCTCGTTTTTTCAGACGTCGTAAATTCTGCCGCTTCTCAGCAGAAGGCGTACAAGAGATTGATTACAAAGATATTGCTACTCTAAAGAACTACGTGACAGAGAGCGGAAAGATTGTTCCTAGCCGTATCACTGGCACAAGCGCTAAATACCAGCGTCAGCTAGCGCGTGCGATCAAGCGTGCACGTTACCTATCGTTGTTGTCATACACTGATCTACATAAGTAATCAGTTGGCGAGAGTTCATCCTAGTTAATAAGGGGTAGCAAAATGGAAGTCATTCTTCTAGATAAAATCGCCAACCTTGGCGGATTAGGTGATCAAGTAAGCGTTAAAGCTGGCTTTGCGCGTAACTTCTTGTTCCCTAAAGGTAAAGCAGTTCCTGCAACCAAAGCAAACGTAGAAAAGTTCGAAGCACGTCGTGCTGAACTTGAAGCAAAACTTGCAGACGCTTTAACAGCGGCGCAAGCACGTGCTGAGAAAGTCAGTGCACTTGAAGACGTTACTATCGTTTCTAAAGCGGGTGACGAAGGCAAGTTGTTCGGCTCTATCGGTACACGTGACATCGCTGACGCAATCACTGCGGCAGGCGTTGAAGTTACGAAAGCAGAAGTTCGTCTTCCGCTTGGTACTATCCGTGAAACGGGTGAGTACGACATCGACGTTCAGCTTCACTCTGACGTTGTTGCTACAGTTAAGCTTGCGGTTATCGCAGAAGCTTAATTGGCAAAAAGTCTTCGAAAACACCGTCCTTTTGGGCGGTGTTTTTCGTTGTAAAAGAAAAAGATAGAAAACAGACTTCAAACCATGGTTGAAAAAGCATGACTGAAGGTGTTAGCTTTCGTTTCAATCAGCAAAAAATATAGAACGTCATGGCCAAAAAAGATCCACAGCTGGACTCGCTTAAAGTACCCCCCCATTCAATGGAAGCCGAACAATCAGTGATCGGTGGCCTCATGCTTGATAACCAGGCATGGGATAGAGTCGCAGAGACCGTGGTTAGCCAAGACTTTTACCATCGCGCACATCGTTATGTGTTCGATGCGATGTCCGTATTAACGGAAAAAAATAATCCAATCGACCTCATTACTGTCACAGAAGCACTTGAACTCAATGGTCATCTTGAAGATGCAGGTGGCTTCGCTTATCTCGGTGAAATTGCAAAGAATACACCAAGTGCAGCGAACATTATCGCCTACGCGGAGATTGTTCGAGAACGTGCTGTTGTTCGAGAAATGATTGGTGTTGCAAACGAAATTGCAGATGCGGGTTACGATCCACAGGGTCGAACAAGTCATGAGTTACTCGACTTGGCAGAAAGTAAAGTATTTAAGATTGCAGAACAAAGAACAAATTCGAACGAAGGTCCGCAATCGATTACGAGCATCCTAGAAAAAACAGTTGATAAAATTGAAGAGCTTTACAAGCGCCCACATGATGGTGTCACAGGTGTATCGAGTGGATTTACCGATCTTGATAAGCTGACCAATGGGATGCAGCCATCGGATTTGATCATTGTCGCAGCCCGACCTTCTATGGGTAAAACGACGTTTGCGATGAACTTGTGTGAAAACGCAGCGCTCACCAATGATAAACCGGTGCTTATTTTTTCTCTGGAAATGCCATCAGAACAGATCATGATGCGGATGCTTGCCTCCCTTGGACGTATTGACCAAACCAAAGTCAGGACAGGTAAACTTGATGATGAGGATTGGGCAAGACTCTCTTCAACGATGGGGTTATTGCTTGAAAATGGCAAAATGATGATCGATGACAGCTCAGGTTTGACGCCGACAGAAGTGCGATCACGTGCGCGTCGTGTTGCCCGGGATCATGGTGGGATCAGTATGATCATGGTCGACTACCTACAGCTGATGACAGTCCCGGGTTTAACAGAAAACAGAACCTTAGAGATTGCAGAAATTTCTCGATCTTTGAAAGCATTGGCGAAAGAATTGAACGTTCCTGTCATCGCTTTGTCTCAGTTAAACCGTGGATTGGAGCAGCGTGCGGATAAACGACCTGTCAACTCGGACCTGCGTGAATCAGGTTCCATCGAGCAGGACGCGGATTTGATCATGTTTATCTACCGCGATGAGGTCTACAATTCAGATACACCGGATAAAGGAACAGCTGAAATCATTATCGGTAAACAGCGGAACGGCCCACTTGGAAAAGCCCGTTTAACGTTCCAAGGCCAGTTCTCACGATTTGATAATTATGCTGGGCCTGCTTTTGAGGATGAATATTAAATTCCATGAAAACAGCGACTGCCGAAGTTCGACTCAAGTCATTACAACTGAATTTAGAGCGCGTCAGGCGTTTAGCGCCCAAGAGCCATGTACTCGCGGTACTCAAAGCAAATGCGTATGGACATGGTTTACTGCCTGTTGCGAAAGCGTTGGAAGATCATGCCGATGCATTTGGTGTCGCAAGAATTGATGAAGCGATTGCACTGCGTGAAGGTGGGGTAGAAAAGACACCCATTGTTCTCATGGAAGGCTTTGTCACGCCAGATCACCTTCCGTTACTCAACAAATATCAATTAGAATCTGTCATCCATTCCCCTGAACAGTTGAGTCAGTTTTTAGAAGCGGCGCTTGAAGAGGCAATTCAAATCTGGTTAAAAGTTGATACAGGAATGAACCGACTTGGCATCCCGGTTTCCCAGTGCAGTGAGTTTTATCAGAGCCTATCTCAAAGCCCAAATGTAAAAGCGCCTATTCGTATCATGACACATTTCCCTTGTGCGGATGATATCGGATCCCAGATGACTGATGCGCAGATCACTGTGTTTGATGAGATCAATGAAACCAAATCGACAGAGCTTTCTTTGTGTAATTCAGCAGGGGTGATTGCATGGCCAAAAGCCCACCGAGACTGGGTTCGCCCTGGCATTATGCTTTATGGTGTTTCGCCAATGCTAGGGTGTTGTGGGCCTGAACATGGCCTGGAGCCTGCGATGCGGATGACTTCAAGTATTATCTCAATCAAGGAAGTAGAAGCGGGTCAATACGTGGGTTATGGTGCAACTTGGAAGAGCAACGAAAAAACAAAAATTGCTGTCGTGGCCATTGGTTATGGTGATGGCTACCCAAGACATGCACCTTCAGGCACGCCAGTGTATGTGAATGGCCGCGAAGTACCACTCGCAGGCCGTGTTTCTATGGATATGATCTGTATTGATCTTGGCCCAGATGCCCAAGATAAAGTTGGCGATGAAGTCATTCTTTGGGGGCCTGAACTACCCATTGAAAAAATCGCAACCTTTGCCAATACGATTGGCTACGAGCTTTTATGCAATATCACCGGACGGGTGGATATTCGTTATATCAAATCTTAAAGGGCGAAACTATCGCCCTTTTTTTCACTGTATTCTACTCAACAGCTCATAGGTTTCTTTCAATACGACCATTCGTAATATTTTTTATTACTAAATCTTGTTTCTGTAACATGACCTTTATTTATGTAACCAAATGAATTTAAAGGTTAAATCTATTGCCGATTGATTTTTATTAATTCTAAATAGTTATGTTAAGTCAATAAAATAGTTATATATTCGTATTTAAACGGAATGTTCAGTTCATGTAGTATCTTTTTTAGATACTCATTAAGTACTAGATAAGTGCAATGGCTGTTATTTATCTGTCCTCTGGTGTTTGAGAGGAATAACTTAATGTAACAATGGAAGCACTTCAGAGATAGGAGATGAAGTTGTGTTACTGAAGCCGCGAGTAAGGAAAATACTTTTTCGTCTGAGCACATTGCTTGTGTTGACAGTGACTGCTCAAACGAGTTTTGCCCAAACTTGTCCATTACAAGTTCAATTAACCCACTATACCCCGGAAATCTGTTACTACGACTTTGACCAAAATAGCTGCAAAGACAGATGTGCAACAGCAGACCCAGCGTTTCAGCCTGCATGTTTTTCACAAATGCAACTCCCTTGCGATTTAACTTCAGAGTTACTCAACCACGCACCAAGTTATCAGCAGCGTGCTGGAAGTCAATGGATCCATATTTCAGATCTCTTGTCCCACCACCAGCTCCAATCTGAATACCACGTTGTGCAGCAATCGTTGTATAAACAGTTATATCAGGGTTATATCCGCTTTCCGGTCAGTAATGGGTTTTCTCACTCCAATGAAAACGTGAAGAAAACAAACTTTCGTATGGATATTCTTGATTCATCGAAAAGTTTGACACGCCCACTTGCTGAGGCTGGAACCTTCCTCCGTTATTCGCTGGGGCTGCATCTGGAAGATCAGATGAATGCTGGTTTTACCGAATTGCATAAAAAAATTGATAAGTTTCCCTTTTATAAAGGTCGTGATCGAAGTGAATTGAAGAACGAGCTTGCACGTTTAAAGCGAACCCAGCTCTTTATGTGGCAATTCCTCAAGCGTTCTGATCCTGCAAAAATTGGGCGCGGAAGGGCAAATTCACTCAATAAACGTTTGAAGAAATTTGCAGATAATGTTTCGCAACTACCTGCGCACTGCCAAGCATACTTATTATCAAAAGCTCAGGTATTGAATCAGTATGTTGATGTATCGCTACATGCCTGTATAGACAAGATCTGTTACAACACGATTCGTTATGATTCACCGAGCTTTTTCCAAGGTATTGACCAACGTCTGACACACTTTGAAGAAACTCTTGATTTGCTCGTCGATGAGTCGAAGGTATTGAAGTATGTTTTTCTGGAAGATACGGTGATGGATAAACGCGCTGGGTATTCAGTTCCTCAAATTTCAGAAATGATCCGCCAAGCTTCTCGTCACTATGTCAACAGTCGTGACAGACGAGACTTAGAGCGGTTTGAAAGTGTCATCAGTGTTGCTTTTTTACAGCACGATCAAAATGGTCAGGCTTATTTTAATCAAATGAAAGCGCAAGCTGATGCAGTGATTGAAGCACAAACTTACCTTGGAACTTTCGATAATCAGGATATTCTACTGTGTGAAAAAATGCATCAGATCACACCGAGATTAAACGAGATCCCTAGAGAGTTGCATGCACTAAGACAAGAGCTGCACGTGGTTATTTCAGAAATCTACGAGATTGGTAGCACGCCAGAACTCATGGCACGTTATACGGAAATTGCCGACCAAATGGAGCACCTTTCTGAGGAGTTCGAAGACATTTCTCATGCTGACTTTTTCCTTCAAGATAGAACGACAAAGCTACTCTGGAAACTGGATAATCAATTTCATCAATTCTCAGATGACCCACAACAGATCTACGTCGAATATCTGGCCTATGACGGAATGTACTGGTCACCATCCTCGGCTGTTCAACTTCAAGACCTTTTCCCAACAATCACAAAGTTGTCGACGCAAAGCGGTACATTGTTACCTGCGGGAGTGGGGAGAACGCATGGTCTAAATTCACTGTCTCTTTCATTTCGACAGTCCGCTTATTCTGGCTGTCATGCCAATAATAAAACCATCACTATGGTTGTTCGGCTGGTGGATAGCCAAGGACGCTCGAAACAACTTGCTTTGACAGCAACACTCGATCAACTGTAACACAACCTAGGAAATTATCATGAAATTGAAGTCAGTCGCATTACTGGCGGCGCTTGTCTGCGCGCCTTTCTCTTACGCAGATGTGCTTTTTGATGCGAAACTATCCTGTAAAAAAAGAACGATGGCAAATGGTGATCGCTACATTCCACCTTGTTCTATCACACAAAATTCGGTTGAAGCAGACTACTTGGAAGTTGCAAACAACAACACGGAAATGAATTTTAAAAAGGCGCTTTATAAATCTTACATTGAATACAGCTTTGTCTGTGAGTCGTTGCGTCCGGTCAATCTTTCCTACGCTGTGAAAGAAGGGAACATTGTGAAGCAAAAGGGATTGATTGGTGCCTCTCGTCAGCACCAAATACAATCAACGACGTTCACGCATGATTATGCGAAAGCTTCATTTGTGCTGGATGGGATCCAAGGTATGTATGGGTTTCAAGCGATGAAGCCGGGCTGCAAGATGCAAACGGAAACATTTGTTGCTTACCCAGAACCGCATTTCTTTGCACTGATGTTCGACTCGCAAAAGAAAATCGATGCACAGCTTGAAGCAATTCTCGATAAGGCACAAACCACTGTTGACTACATACAAATCATTGATTCTATTGAAATGGCCAAGTTATTTCTGATGCGCTTCTTTTCTGAGGCTGATGAAATTACACAAAAAGGCATTATGCAGATGATTTTTGAGCTTGAGACATCAAGAAGAACGCTCGAAAACCAATGTGGTGCAGGCAGCAGTTCTCAATCCTGCGTTGCAGGCTTAAAAGATGTTCGCGACATCATCGAAGAAAAATCCAGAATCAATTCCGATAACCTGAAGGCGATCCGTGATCAGCTTGATTCGCAGATTGCCTGGCTACGAACACAATCCACTCAATTAGGAGGAGACCTGAAAGAACTGGAAGAGCTTTACCAAAAAGTAAACAACTATTTATCTCATTAAAATAACTATCGATACGTTTGTTTTGTTAAGCACGTCTTAATAAACATAATCCGATAGCCGATTTGGTCTATCTATAAGGAAGTTTGTTGTGAAAACACAGATGAAACCTGCGCTTTGTGTTGCAATTACTGCAATTTTAGCAAGTGGTACAGCTTCAGCTTTACCGGATGTAAGAAAAGGAAACCCGTTGGATGCGAGGGGCATTCAAACACCAGCGGGTGTTGGTGATATTATTCAGGATAATGAAGAGCCAAAAACGCTTTATGTCGCACCTGTGAATGAGAAAGAAATCAATGGTTATTACCATGCGATCGACGATTCCGGTCCAATGTGTTCTGACCTGATGACAATGACGAACCGGACCTATCGCCTGCCAGATGGCCCTGATTTTGAAGTGGCTTTGAAAGAAGGTCGTTATGTAAACAACTTGTTCCAGTACGAATATGCCATCCCGTATGAGAATACGTCGACCTTAGACCGCATCATGGTTTCTTATGAAAAACTTGCTGAGTTGAACGAAGCAAATGCTGCGAAGAAAGTTGCTTATGATGCTGCTGAGCTTGCCTGGGGCGACTTGTCGACTCAAATGGGTGAAGTAAAAGAAGAACTTGAAACAGCAAAAGACGAGTACTCGGATCAGGTGACAAACTGTACAGTGATGTTCGTGACTGAACCAGAAAAGATGCAGTCATGTATTCGAGATGCTCTTTCAACTTATATCCCTAAGAAACAAGCGCTTTCTCAGCGGAAAAAAGAACTGAAAAAGAAGCAGGACGAGATCAAGTCAAATTACTTTTCTCTTGCAGCTTGGCATAAGACTTTTTCTGAAGCTGCGGCATTAATCACACGTGATGCGGATTTTTATCAAAAGATTTTTGACATGCAGCGTGATGTTGTCAAAACAGCGCTTGATTTCGAGTTGGAACTGCTCGATAAGGAAAGCGGTAAAATTGTTGGTCGTGCGACAGCAGGTTACAACATTTATACCAACGAAAGCCAGATCCTTTCTAACGCATTGCTTGGATCAGGTCACAATTACGCGATTAAGCAATTGGACCTGTTTAATATTCGCTTGAATTCAGGTGTGACATTGCTAAATGGTGCAGATGAATCAGAGCGCTTTACGAGTCGTTATAAAAAGAACGTTTGGGAAGTCTCAGCAGATACGTTAATGAGCAATACGATCTTGAATGAAAAAGATATGCCGTTTGAGCGTGAAGAACGCGGCGATACGATTGCATTCGATACGACAGATGTCCAGTCATTTGGCTCTGGATCTTATGAGTTTTATGTTACCAAACGTGGCCGTTGTGGTGAGTTTACCAAGAAGCTTGAAGAGATCACAATCACGAATGATGATCATACAACAACGCGTATGGAAGTGGAGCGTCAGTATTATGAGCCACACCCAAACCGTTATGTATTTACTCAAGCGATTGGCCTGACGTATAACTACAATGCATATCCTGGACGGATTCGTGGTCGTTGTGAATTAAATATTGACCGTGTTAATTCTTACTACAGAGACCGTGGTCGTAAGAAGAAGCGTGGATTCTTTAGTTCATCTACTCGCTCTTGGGATCATACTCGCCAGACATTGAAAGATGATTTTGGTATGGAGTGTACCTTGTCTCAGAAGCCAACATCACAAAACCAAGCAGAAGCACGTAAATTAGAAGAGCTATTTGAACGCGCGATGTATGACGATCTATGGCAGATGTTCCTGGCGATTTATGCAAAGGAATTCACTGTCGAACAAGTTAAGCCAGATGTGATTGATATCAAACATAAATCTATCTTCACTTCATTGGGAAGTGGTGTCATGGACATGTGTGGTAAAGGGAAAAAGTTCTGTAAGTTTGGTTCTGTTGTTTTGAAATCACTTGGAGAGCTAGGCGGCAGCAAAGCAAGAGGTTCTACATCTTCTCGCATTGAGCACTACGGTACTATCTACAAGAACTATAACAAAGATACGTGGATCATGAAGCAAGGTACATCCACGATCAACATGAAAGTTTGTGCTGATAGAAATCAGTGTCAATAACTTATCACTTGGTTGAAGGGGAAACCCTTCAACCACTTTCAAGAGGTTATCAAACAGATGAAAAAGTTCATTCTCCCCCTGACCATCGGTGCAGTCATTGCCGGCGTAACAACTGTTGTATTTTATTCATCTGAATCAAGCACACAGCCGGCATCGGAAAATTCTCCAAAGCTAGTGCATATAACAGAGTCCAAACAGGTTTCACAGCAAGCGAAACAAGAAGAGCCAGTAGAAGAAAAGATCCAAAAAAAATCAGTGAAACCAAATCAGGACACGGCAAAGGTTGAGAAAAAAGCCGAGCCAGAGGCTGAACCTGAGCAGTTTGACGATGTGATCCAGCAATTCCCACATTTGACAGAAGAAGTTGTCGCCTATCGTCTTCAAGTTAAACAGCTGGAATCAGAAATGGATAACTATCGCGATGCAATGCGACAACGGAATGAAATTGCGAAGCAGGGCTATCAACTCACAGATTATGAGCGTGAGCAGCTCGCAAAAGAAAGAGATTTATTATTGGAAAAGTCCCGTGAGCTGGGTCGCGAAGCAATGGCACTTGCTGCACTGATCCGCGAAGCAACGAAGGAACTGATGCAAGAAAAAGAGAAGGATGTATGATGAACATTCAATGGCAAGCCGCCTTTTTAATTGGATTGACGCAATTGTTTGCGAATGGGCGGGTGATTGCAGAGACAAATCAATCTGTTGAGAGGATGTATTCAACGGATTCGGCTGACTCAACAGACCCGACTGATCCAACGGACCCTGTCGACCCTGTGGAAATGGTCAATATTCTGGTCTTGAAGCAAAGTGAACTGGACTCTGTTGTGTCCCCGAGCGATTGTACAGAAATTCAAGCCCAGATTTTGGACCAAGATCCCACACTTTATTATCAAGAAGGGGAAGTGTCTGGTTTAAAGATGACTTATGCGCAGCAATGGTATGATAAGCAGGAACAGCTGATTCAACATGAACTCGGTGAAATCCTTGTGCGTTTGGCATCTGTTGAGTCTTATGCGTCTGCATTGATCGAATTGCCTAAAGCAGAATGGGAAGATGATGCGATTGATAAATCCAACCTGATTGATATGAGCACGATCGAGTTCCAGAATGAATGCATTGTACCCAGTCGTGTGACTTATCACGCAACGGACTTGAAATTGGATACTCATGAAAAGTTATTTGACTGGATGTCTGCTGCAACACGCCAGAATCTAGAAAAAATGGCTGTTACACCAAAGCGCTTTCAAAGATTTTACGGATATGACGGGTTAGGGTTCGGCTCATACGTGAAAGCAGGGATACATTTCGAGCTTCCAAAAGCGATGGGAGACTTCGCGAAGGATGGAAGCTGGTTTTCGTTACGTTGGCGAGTCAAAGAACCAGATGTATCTGAACTGGCACAAGCGGTGATCCCTGCTGAAATTGAATCGGCATTTATCCCACAATGGAATGATACATGCCGACCTGTTCAGCTACGATTTTCAATGGATGAAGACTTTTATCAATCCACGCTGCCAATCAAAACACTGCCTTCACGTTGCGAAGAAAAACCACTATTTATCCAAGATGACTTTGCTGCACTCAATATTGATGAGCTCACTGACCAACAACATCGCCAATACCTCTTGGATGGATACCCACTGAATCGCATCACGAGACAGCTTGACTATTTCGGGAACTGGACACTTTGTCGAAATGGTTTGAGTCGGCACCCTGATTCCTGTCCTGGAATTATTCGCAATGATTTCTGGCCGGTTCTCAAGCCATTTTTCACTGGAGAGTCGAGTTTATGGGTTGAAGTCACATTTGATGACTATTTCCGTAAGGTTTACTTTCTCGATACCGCGACAGGCCAAATTGAAGAAGTTGCTTCAACCCGACTGGCGCATCAGGAATAGTGGATGGCAAATGCCATTCAATAACAGGTGTGTTGTGTTTGATGCAGCACATCTAGGATTGCCAAATAAGGAAAATTATATGAAAAAGCAATCGATGATTGGGCTGATTGGTGGGCTGTTGGCAGTGGCGCCTCAACTCCATGCCACAGAGTCGTCAGGTACGGTTTATGTTGGTGGACAAGCAACACGATTAACAATTGCAGATTTGCCCCGCGATCCCAAAGGGAATCATATCGCAATCATTGATGTTGAAGGTGACATTGGTGAAGATCTCATTTTTGATATTGATGTAAAAACAGCAGGGAAGGGTAGCAATCAATTTCGAAGAAAATGCAGACCTCGATTTGATCCAAGGATAAATCCGCGACCAGAGCCATTCCATGGACCGAGGCCAGACTTTTTACCTTTATCACGAGCTGCAAGCTCAATTGCTGATGCTGCCATTGAAATTGCTCGTCGTCCCATTGATTTCGATGAAAGATATTGGAACTGCAAAGTTTATCCTACAGGCAAGTTCAGTTTTGAAATTGAAGTCAGTGTGACATGTAATGGTATTCCTATCGCTTACGAAAAACGTAATAAAAACGAAATGACGACCGTAGGAAAGTTGGTAACACCACGCGATCGTGAAATGAACTTCCTATTGGATTCCACGAAACGAACAGATGGAAAGTGTCGTCAGTTGAAGGTCGAAATCAACCCTGCTCAACCGACATTGGTTGGATTCCCCCCTATTGGACCTATGCCTAGCAATCGTCCTTTGGAGCGAACGGTGTTATCGACACTCAACCTGGATGTGCATGTATTGGAACGGTTCTAAATGAAAAAAATTGTTATGTGTCCTCCTCTTGGGATAAGTGGTGTCAAAGAGTACTGTGGCAGCCTCAAATAAATAGATTATGTTCATATTCTGGAAGCCATTTAAACAATAATGAAACTAGGAAAATAAGATGAAAAAGTTAATGTTAGGGATGTTGGTTAGTGCACCATTGACTTTCACCCAAGCAATCGCAGGTGAATCCGTTGACACCATTTATGTTGGCGGACAGTCCTCCCGTTTGACGATGGATCAAATGGAGATGAACACGCAAGGTGGGTACACAGCATACATTGATATGGAAGGAGATATTGGGAATCTGTTGATTTTTGATATTGATGCGAAAGTTTCTGGCAGAGGGCATAACCAGCATCAGATAACAGTTGAAACAGATTACAGTACACCTTGGAACCCAATTCGTCGCAGCATCGTCCCTACGGGAATGTTCTATTACGAGATTGAAGTCGCAATCAGCTGTAATGGTAAAGCCATTGCCTATGGGAAGAAAAATCTGAACGAGCAACACAGAAGAGGGAAGCTGGTCCACGATAAAAATCGAACATTGGAATTCCTATTAGATAATGAGCGAAAAATGGGTGGAACATGCCAGCAGATAAAAGTTGAAGTGAATCCGATCCAGGTCGCTGATTTATATCGTGATGGCGTACAGAAAGAAAAAACAGTTCTGGATGCTATCAGCCTAGATATTCATGTATTAGAAAAGTTCTAAAGGCGAGTCATGAAAGAAAAACTGAACCAAATGCTTTTGGCCAGTTCGCTGATCGTGACCTCAGGTGCTGTGACTGCGAAAACAGTCTATGTTGGTGGTCAATCCACGAAATTAACACAACATCAGATGACGAAAACCAGGTCAGGTGGCTATGTCACATATATCAATGTTTCAGGTGATAATGGCCAAACCTTGCTTTTTGATGTAGATGTAGCCCTCTCCGGCATGGGACAAAATCAGTACCTCAAGCATTGCATCAAACTATTTGGCAAAAAGTGTTTCACGTTGCCGTCTGGCAAATTCTACTTTGAGGTGGCAACCAAAGTCAGCTGTAGTGGTATACCTGTTGTCTATAAAAAGATGAATGCAAACACGTTTCGTGATGTGGGCAAAGTAGAAAAAAATAAACGGCGTTCATTAAACTTTTTGCTGGACGGAAAGAAAAACTTCGGCGGACGCTGCAAAAAGTTAAAGGTGGAATTGATCCCCTCACAATTTAAAGATGTTGCGACAGGACAACCACAGCGTGAAAAGGCCAGCATCAGCAATATCAACTTGGATGTTCATGTATTGGAAGTATTCTAGATAAGGAAAGAATGATGAATAAAATCAATAAAATATTGGCAAGTGTCTGCTTGAACATCTCTGTAGCAGTGCATGCGAGGACCCTCTATTCCCTGGCTGTCGCTTGTTCACTCATCTTCACCACGACAACAGTTTTTGCTGATGGAAGCCAGCATACGGTTTATGTGACCGGTGAAAGGACAAGGATCACTCAAGCCGAGATGGATAAGACACCACAAGGTGGTTTTACCGCAGAGTTTGATATGAGTGGAGATTTTGGTCAGTCACTCATGTTTGATGTCGATGTCATTGTTGAGGGAAAAGGTCATCATGAGTACAAAAAAAGGATGGGAATGCCTTACCCACCAAGAAATGGTCTCCCCGGGGGAAAGAGATGGCGTTATCAAAAAGGGAATAGGTTTATTTTTGAGGTGGCAGTCCATGTCACCTGTAGTAACCTTGCAGTGGATTATCAAAAGCTGAATGCCAACGTTCTTCTTAGTAAAGGAGAGTCTGAGAGACACAAAAAACGACAGCTTAAGTTTCTCATGGATAATACATTAACGTTTCATGGTGAGTGTCAGCAGCTGAAAGTTGAGATTCTACCAACACAAGGGCACCCAGGGCAGCCAGAGAAAACTGTGATTGAGTCTGTTCGTTTAGATATTCATGTACTGGATGGCAATCATTAGCGGACGAAACACGAAATTGCTCTTGAATTGTAACATGATGTATTAAACAAGGATTTCAATATGAAACCCAACACAATGATTTTATGCTCTCTTTTGAGTGTGTCTTATGTGCAAGCACAAACCATAGATACGATATTTGTCAGCGGACAAAAAACCATGGGGACTGCTAAGTTTGAGAAAGATGAGCATGGGAACTTTATTCAAGTGATACCAGCATGTGATCAACTTGTGTTTGCATCGTCTGTATCAAGCCCAGTTGTGGCAACAGATATCACTGTGGATGTCCACTTGCTCGGGCAGTTTTAAAGATCGGGGTTCGCAGCTTCTCCAAAAACATCGTCATCTGTTCTGGTTTCTTTGGGGAAGCGCATATCGTAGGTTAACCCTTCACCCTTCTTGCTGGAAATTTCTATATCGCCGCCGAGGGTTTGTTTCACTAAGTTGTAGGTGATATGTGTACCAAGGCCACTGCCGCCTTGTTCGCGTTTCGTGGTAAAGAATGGATCAAATAATTGCTCAAGTTGTTCTTCATCTAATCCATGTCCATTATCGCTATACACAATATGAACATCATCACCTTCATCTGTGACATCAATATTAATCGTACCGGATTGAACGCCCTCAAAGCCATGGATCACTGAGTTGATAATCAAATTGGTAAAGATTTGAGAAATTGCACCAGCAGGGCATTTGATCAATAAAGATTCGGGGCAATTCACATGAATTTGATGGTTTGTCTTTTTCAATTTTGGATGTAATGAGCGAATAATTTCGTCAATATAGCCGTTTATATTGATTGTTCTGACGGCTTCACTTGCCTGATCAACCGCAATTTGTTTGAAACTTGCGATAAGCTCAGAAGCACGATTCAGGTTTGTGGTGAGGAGATCCACACTTTGATTTGCTTCGGTGATAAAGGCTTCGAATGCCTTCGCACTTAATTTTTTCTCATCAAAAGCAATCTGCAGTTGTTTTAGTCGTTCCTGAAGGAAAGATGTTGCAGTGACGCCAATCCCGACGGGTGTGTTCACTTCATGGGTGATACCCGCGACTAGGCCACCAATTGCTGCAAGTTTTTCTGATTGAACAAGCCTATCTTGTGCAACATTGAGATCATCCACAATTTTTTGTAGTTCGGATTGTTTTGCGAGCAATTCTTTTTCTGTATTACTTCGCCTTTCAATCTCATCTTGTAAAGTGGATTGCTGCTTTTCCAATTCATTTTTCTGTTGTTGTAAGTCAATCATGACACGACTTAAATTGGATGTTTTACGGGCAACATCTTGTTCAAGCGTCAGGTTTTGCTGGTCGAGTTTTTCATTGGTGACCACAAGCTGCTTTTGTGTATCTTGTAGGTCGTCTTTATAGCCTTCTACCTTTTTCAGTACATTATTAAATGCCTGCTCCATGATTTTGAGTTCGTTATTATCTTTTGTGTGGATGTTTATTTGAGCGCCTTCAAGATTATCCAATTCTAATTCGGATATCTGCTGGGTAATATCATTGAGTGGATCCGTTAATAATCGTCGGAAGGCAATCAGGAAGAGCACAATTAAGAAAGTTGTTTTGACGATTGCGTTCCCTATCAGAAAGAGAATACTCACCATGATTCGATTAAATACGACTTCACGGCTAGAGAATAGTGTGACATCACCAACTTGGGTTGCGCGGCCAGAGAATTCAAAAATCAATGGGAATGTATAACCGAAAAGGCCACTGCCGCGATCTTCGAGGATCACACCATCTTGAACAAGCTGATTACTGTACTTTTCTTTGACATCGATGATTTTACCGATTTGTGTGAGGACATCGGCATTATCGCCACGAACGACAACACCCTCAATCATAGGAATTGCCAATAGTCCTTCCGCAATGGTGAGTGCTTGCTGGGTATTGAGCTCCCAAATTGCACGCGTTAAAGAACCACTGAAGGTTTTTTGCAGCATGGCAAGTTCATCATTGATCAGGTTTTTTGTGTTGAGATATTCCGCAACAATTTGCCCACAGGTGACGATAAATGTCAGTAGGAAATAGACTGATAAAACATTTGTGAGTAATCTCCGCGATATACTTTTAAATTGCATCCAACTTACTCAGCCGCATATTCTTCGATACAATGTTCCAAGGCCCAGAGGCCCGAGAATATTCTAATTTTCAATAAGTCTAGCAAAAGCACATGGTTTCGTTTGAAAAATGGGCTTAATTTTCATGAAAGAGTTGATGTAGCACGTGGAACAGAGTCAGTTTTGTATTGTTTTAGTAGAGCCGGCTAGGGCGGCAAATGTTGGCGCAGTCGCGAGAGCCATGAAGACTACAGGGTTTACGCAACTGCGAATTGTGAACAGTCAATCACATTTGGAAGAAGAGGCAAATTGGGTTGCGCATGGCGCAACTGAGCTACTAGAACAAGCGGTTGTTTATCCAACGCTTGATGCTGCGCTTGAGGGCGTCGACTTTTCTATTGCAACTACCGCGAGAAAGCGTGGTGCTGCCAGAAGCTATTGGACACCTCGTGAAGTTGCTGAACATTTGCAGCTGAGTCAGTTCAGTAAACCGAATGTGGCGATTGTCTTTGGAAGAGAATCTTCCGGGCTAAGTAATGACGAATTAGCACGCTGTGATTGTTGGAGTTATATGCCATTGGTGCAGAGTTACCCTTCGTTAAATCTTGCTCAAGCAGTGATGGTTTACTGTTATGAGTTGGGGCAGCTCTTCCTTCAGCAGGAAAAACAAGCAATTCAAGCCCAAGCACCATTTCAAGCATTAAAAAATAAAATTGCAGATCTTGCGGGTGACTTGGATATTCAAACGACAGAAAAACTCTACGAATGGATGCAGGATCGGCTGAATTACTGCGATGATCGAGATGTTCGTATGCTTCACCTTCTACTCAAAGATGTATATAAAAAACTATGAATTGTAGATTGTTACCCAGCGTGACTGGTGGGAAATAATTTTCGTCTTGACTTTCATTGTCAAGTATGGCGATTATAGAAGGATGAAACAGATTAATTTTGCACACATTACACGAGGTACCACCACCACTACCCCAACTGGGTAGAGGCGACTGGGTGTATGTGAAGCACAATACAATTTTCAAAACCCGTGGCCTCAAAAACCACGGGTTTTTTTATACCTGATTTTTAAGTTGAAGGAGAAATCTATGCGCGTTTTAAAGTTTGGCGGTTCATCATTGTCCAATGGACGAATGTTTGAGAAAGTTTCTGGCATCATTGCTGGTAAAACGATGGACGGCCGGACAACAACTGTGCTTTCTGCCCCTTCTGGTGTCACGAATCAGCTTGTTGCCTTGATTGATGCACTGGCCTATGGCGATAGTACGGAAGCAGCGCATGCTGAACTCCTTCGTCGAATGAATGAGTTGACGTTAGAGTTTGAATCTTTTCTCGATGCTGAACGGGTTCAGCAACTCCGAGATGAAGTGGAAGCAATAAAAAATAAAATTAATGAGTTGTGTCAGGGGATGTCGTTACTCGGCCATGCACCAGAAACCAGCCAGGCAGAGCTAATGAGCATGGGGGAAATGTTTAGTGTGGCTGCAATGCGATGCTTCGTTGAACAAAAAAGCATAATTGTGGGCTTGGTTGATCGCAAAAATATCGTTGCAGAAGGCGAAATATTGAGCGGAACTGCGTGTTTGAAACTCACGCGTGAGCGTCTTCGTCAATGGATGGAACGTCACGATCAAGTGGAAGCATTTATCCTGCCTGGATTTGTTGCTGAGTCTGAAGAAGGGCAGGTAATGGTTCTTGGTCGAAATGGCTCGGATTACACCGCAGCGATCACTGCGGCTGCATTAGAAGCCAATCTTTGTGAGATTTGGACGGATGTGGATGGGGTTTATTCAGCTGATCCGCGTTTTGTTGATCAGGCGAAACTCGTCAAGTACCTGACTTACGATGAAGCAATGGAACTTTCCTATTTTGGTGCGAAAGTGCTCCATCCGAAAACGATTGCACCCCTTGCGCGTTATCAGATCCCATGCCAAATCAAAAATACCCTCAATCCAGACGCAGAAGGGACTTTAATCTCATCGAAGACCAGCCAGAAAGGTGAAATTAAAGCAATTTCCAGTTTACCATCACTTGCACTGATTAGTGTGACAGGCCCTGGGATGAAAGGTATGGTTGGCATGGCTGCCCGCGTTTTTGATGTGATGGCTTCCCAGAAAATTTCTGTCGTACTCATTACTCAGTCATCTTCCGAGTACAGTATTTCATTTTGCATTCATCAGGAACAGCTGGAAAAGGCGATGGTTGCCTTGCATGAGAACTTTTCATTGGAGTTAAAAGCAGGCCATCTCAAACCATTCGAAACAAAGAAAAATGTTGGGATAGTCTCTTTGATTGGCGATGGCATGCGCAGCACGAAAGGCCTCGCCGCAAAGTTTTTTGCATCATTAGCGCAAGCACGCATTAATATCTCTGCGATTGCGCAAGGATCGAGTGAGCGCTCCATTTCAACGGTGATTGAAGGCTCCCAGTGTATGGATGCAGTGCGGGTTTGCCACGAAAACTTCTTCACCCATAAACCGAGTATTGATGTATTTTTGATTGGTTGCGGTGGCGTCGGTTCAGAGCTTGTTGAGCAAATCGCTCAGCAGAAATCAATGCTTTCCAATCGTGGTATCAATCTCAGATTATTTGGGATCTCAAATAGTAAACGGATGTTGATGTCTGCTGGTGGGGTTGACTTAAACAACTGGCAAAATGCACTGAACGATTCTGATCAGAGTTTTTCTTTGGTGAACGTGTCCCGTTTTGTAGAAGAGCAACACTTAGTCAATCCAGTATTAGTCGATTGTACAAGTAGCGAGCATATTGCAGCACAATACGCTGAGTTTATGGCCGCAGGCTTTCATGTGGTTACAGCGAATAAGAAAGCGAACACTGGCTCAATGGGATATTACCATGAGCTACGCAATACAGCTTTGAAGCATCATCGCAGATTCCTTTACGAGACAAACGTTGGTGCAGGTCTGCCTGTCATTGATACCCTTCAAGGTTTGATCAATGCGGGTGACAAAATGTCGAAGTTTGAAGGGATCCTCTCAGGTTCACTCTCTTATATTTTCGGGAAGATGGAAGAAGGGATGAGCTTTTCTGAAGCAACCCGTGTTGCAAAAGAAAAAGGGTTTACAGAACCTGATCCAAGAGATGATTTGAGTGGCATGGATGTCGCGCGTAAGCTTCTGATCATGGCGCGTGAGTCTGGCTTGGAGCAAGAGTTGCATGATATTCAAATTGAATCTGTGCTTCCAAAAGATGCTGATTGCGGTGGCGATGTGGATACCTTCATGCAGAAATTACCGGAAATCGATGCACACTTTGACCAATTGATTGAGCAGGCAAAACGTGAAGATAAAGTTCTGCGCTATGTGGGTAAAATCGAAAACGGACGATGTGTTGTATGTATCCAGGCAGTTGGTCCACAACATCCGCTTTATGCGATAAAGGATGGCGAGAATGCATTGTCGATCACCAGTGAGTACTATCAGCCAATTCCAATGGTTCTACGTGGGTATGGTGCTGGTTCTGCGGTAACGGCTGCGGGTGTGTTTGGTGACCTATTACGAACCTTGTCCTGGCAGCAAGGAGTGTAAAGCGTGTCGTATTCTAATCAACAACCTGTTCGTGTTTTTGCGCCGGCTTCCATTGGGAATGTTGGCGTTGGGTTTGATTCTCTGGGGCTGGCTTTGGCCCCGCTTGAAGATGTGTATTTGGGAGATCGGATCACGATTAGTTGCCACGCAGGTAAAAAGGATTCACTGATTTGCTCAGGCCCCTTTGTACACCATTTACCTGAAGATGAAGACAATTTGGTCATGAAAGCTGTTGAAGCTTATTTTGCCCATCCAGATTGTCAAGCGCTGGAGAAGCCAACTTTACGTATTGAACTAGAGAAATACTTACCTGTCGGTAGTGGTCTTGGTTCCAGTGCTTGCTCGGTCGTTGCCGCTTTGACAGCAATGAATCAGTTTATGGATGATCACTTGGATGATTTGGCACTGATGAAAGTCATGGCGCAGCTTGAAGGTGGGATCAGTGGTGCCATGCATTTTGACAATATTGCACCATGTTATTTTGGTGGCATGCAGTTGATGGTCCCAAGCCAGCAGCAACCTTTCCAGCAAGTGCCTGCGTTCACGGATTGGTACTGGGTGATGGCATTCCCTGGATTTAAACTCAACACTGCTGCTTCTCGAGCAGTGCTTCCAAAAGAATTGTCACTTCAAGAAAGTATTCTGTTTGCTCAGTATCTTTCAGGTTTTGTATCAAGCAGTTATCAACAAAATGCACAGAGTGCTCTGGACATGCTTAAAGATGTCGTTGCAGAACCACACCGAGCGGCACTCATTCAAGGCTTTGCTGAGGCGAAAAAAGCGTTAACTCAAGAAGGGGAAACCGTGGTCGGCATCTCTGGTGCTGGACCAACATTATTTGCTGTCTGCCGAGAAAAAGAAAGAGCTGAACAGTGTGTTACTTGGCTCAAAGAAAATTATCTACAATCCGACGAAGGATTTGTGCACATTTGTCGCGCTGCTGAAAAAGGCGCCAAGAACTGGTACGAGGAAGAATAAATGAAATTAGTGAATTTAAAAGATGCGGCAGATGTGGTGAGCTTCCAACAAGCTGTACTCAAAGGTCTTGGTAACAATCAAGGGCTTTATTTTCCTGAGAGCTGGGAAACATTTGAAGATATGGATGCGCTGCTTGATATGCCCTTTGTTGCTCGAAGCCAGCTTATTCTTGAGCGCTTGATTGGCGATGAATGGCCAAAAGCACAACTCCATCAGGCTGTAGAAACGGCTTTTACTTTTCCAGCACCACTCCATCAAGTGGATGAAAAACATTATTGCCTCGAGTTATTCCACGGGCCGACACTTGCCTTTAAGGACTTCGGTGGTCGCTTTATGGCCCAGAGCCTACTTGCTGCGAAATCGGACAAGAAAGTCACGATCTTAACCGCTACATCCGGTGATACAGGTGCAGCAGTTGCGCATGCTTTTTATGATCTGCCAGGGGTTGAAGTGGTGATCCTTTACCCAGAAGGCAAGATCAGTCCACTGCAGGAAAAGCTGTTCTGCACGCTAGGCAAGAATATTCGCACAATTGCAATTGACGGAGATTTTGATGCTTGCCAATCATTGGTGAAACAATCATTTGATGATCAAGAACTTGTTGATGCGATAGGTTTAAACTCCGCGAACTCTATCAATATCAGCCGACTGCTTGCCCAAGTATGTTATTACTTTGAGGCGATTGCTCAGCTACCGAAAGAGCAGCGAGAAAAATCAGTTGTTTCAGTACCAAGTGGTAACTTTGGAAACTTAACGGCGGGTCTGATTGCGAAGCGTTTGGGTCTCCCGGTAAAACGCTTTATCGCTGCAACGAATGCCAATGATACCGTACCACGCTATTTGTCGAGTGGTGAATGGTCTCCAGTACCGACGAAAGCGACATTATCGAATGCGATGGATGTTGCTGCCCCGAATAACTGGCCGCGCGTTGAGAATTTGTTGAAAACACAGAATATGGAAGCATTACTTTCATCCATGTCGATTTCCGAAGCGCAAACGGAAGCAAGTGTTAAAGCATTAAAGGAAAGAGGCTATCTGTCTGAGCCACATGCCGCAGTGGCTTATCAGGCACTGGAAGAGTCATTGAGTGATGATGAAGTCGGTGTTTTCTTAGGGACTGCACATCCAGGGAAGTTTTATGAAGCCGTTAAAGGGATTTTGGGTGAAGACTTTCCTTTACCTGAAACATTGAAATACTACGGGGAAAAGGAACTGCTTTCCAGCAAGATGCCAGCTGACTTTGCTGCGTTGCGTGATTTTTTACTGTAATTGAAGGCCTCAGTCTCTCACTAGAGGAAGCGCAATCGCGCTTCCTGATAAGCTTGAATAAGCCAAATTACATTGGTGGTTCAACAACAAGTACACCGCTGATGAGACTATCTAGAATATCGACATGCTCATGCGCACGGTCTTCTGCTAGAGAAGTTGTTGGCCCACATGGATAAACCGTTGCTTTAAACTGATTCGTTCCTGTTTGCTCATGGATTTTCGTATGCAGGATGTAGCTTTTTCCTTTTTCCATCGGATATTGCCCGATGGAAACGTCACCACCAAATTGTGTTCTTAGCGTCAGCTCTATTGTGTCAGTTGTTTTTCCGCCGTATGTTTGGAACCATTGATTACTGTCATAGATTGCATTGGTTACTAAGACACTCACTTTTTCTTCCTTGATGTATTCACCAGTGACATAGAATTCTTCTTTGATCTTTTCAACTGATGTGACCGTACCAACAACAGCCAAATCTGCATGAGCAAGTGAGTTCATGACGTTGAGTGGATTGACTTTCCAAGAGGTCATTGTGCTTGGTGCATCCATCAGGCAATGCTGTAAATATGGATTTTCGTTGGCGTTGACGACAAAGCTAGTGGCAAGGGCAGCAAGAGAAAGGATCGTGGTTCTTAACATGTTTATATACTCCAAGGAATTATCGGATAGGATACGGCGGCTGTATTAGATGATTTTTCTGATTTGGAAACAACCAGTCAAAAAGCGTATTTATCCCGAGTTATTCATACCAAGATATTGGTTTTGTTTGATCTTGATCGCAATTATTCAATCCTGGTTCAAGGATCGTCTTATGATCGATATAATACGCGCAGTGAATTTAAAATAGTGAGAAACACTTATGCTGACCTGGCGCGATGTGATTGGCATCGAAAAACAACAACCCTACTTTATGGAGACGCTGAATTACGTCGAGCAGAGGCGCCAACAGGGCATCACGGTCTATCCGCCGAAGGAAGACGTTTTTAATGCATTTAGTATGACACCACTTGAGTCGGTGAAGGTCGTTATTCTTGGGCAAGATCCTTACCATGGTCCAGATCAAGCGCATGGTTTGTGTTTCTCTGTACAACATGGTGTACGTACACCGCCTTCTTTAGTGAACATCTATAAAGAACTGGCACAAGACATCCCTGGTTTTCAAATTCCAAATCATGGTTATTTGGCTTCGTGGGCAGAGCAAGGAGTATTGTTGCTGAACTCCGTACTGACCGTTGAAGCGGGGCAGGCCAATTCACACCGTCAACTTGGTTGGGAGCAATTCACTGATAGAGTCATTGATGCAGTGAACCAGTATACAAGCGGGGTTGTTTTCCTCCTTTGGGGCGCGCATGCCCAGAAGAAGTGTAAAAATATCGACCAGCAAAAACATTTGATTCTTCGTGCACCGCATCCATCTCCGCTTTCTGCCCATCGTGGATTTTTAGGTTGTGGCCATTTCTCAAAAGCAAATCAATATCTTGAGCAATTAGGGAAATCACCCGTCAATTGGCAAGTATAAATGTGTATAAGATAAAAGAAAAAGCCCGCTATCAATGCGGGCTTTTTCTTTAAAAGTCGAGGTCGTCCAGTTGCGGATCGAGCGTGCAGTCAATACTTTGGAGTTCTTTTTTAAGACGGTGTTTTTCTTTCAGCGCTTCGATTTCGCGCCATCTTCGCTTTTTTGCAGGGGGGGATTTTTTGGATGAAGAGCGCTCAATGACGCTTAGAACTTCGTCTAGCATTTCCATTTTTGCCTCCTTTGGTTTTTTTCTGCCCAGTTAGCTATACCATAGTAAATGACAAAATAAAATGGTTTTGTTGAATTTGTATGACATTGAACAAATATGAAGGAGCTATAACAAAAGCGTTTTGAGATAAAGACGGGTTGAGATAAAAACGGATTGCTTTAGAAAAAATTAGCCCCACCAATTGTAGGGCTCATCTTAATTTATGTGCGATTAGCGGTTAAGAACCTTTGGATGAGTTGGTTTGTTGAGGCATCAAAGTTAGCTTGTGATGCCTCCTTACCCAAATGAGGCAGGATCTGATTACCAAGCACTTTTCCAAGCTCCACACCCCATTGATCAAAGGAATTAATGCCCCAGATCACCCCCTGACAAAAGACTTTGTGTTCGTATAAAGCGATGATCGTGCCCAACTGGTATGGGGTTAATTTGTCAAACAGAATAGTATTGCTCGGTTTATTTCCTGGCATAAACTTCTGTACAGAAAGTGCAGCTAAAGTGGCTTTGGTGAAGCCCTTATCTTGCAATTCGGCTTTTGCTTCTTCCTCAGTTTTTCCGACCATTAACGCTTGTGTTTGTGCAAAGCAATTTGCTGCAAGCATTGCATGTTGCTCTGAATATTGATGGTCTGCAACCAATGGTAGAATGAAATCAGCAGGAATAATCCGCTGACTTTGATGCATGAGCTGGTGAAAAGCATGTTGACCATTGGTTCCTTCACCACCCCAAATGACTGGGCCTGTCGCATAATCGACGTAAGCATTGTCCAGTGTTGCCTGTTTACCATTACTTTCCATGTCCAATTGTTGAACATAGGCTGGAAGTCCACGTAGGTAATGATAATAAGGGAGTAATACATGGGATTCGGCATCAAAGAAATTGATATACCAGACACCAAGCAATGCCAAGATCATCGGTAAGTTTTGGGAGATTGGTGCTTCTTGAAAATGGCGGTCCATATCATAAGCGCCACGCAATAATGCTTCATAGCCTTCATAACCCAAGTCCAATGCAATCGGAAGCCCGATCGCAGACCACAATGAATATCGGCCACCGACCCAATCCCACATTGGGAAAATATTCTCAGGAGCAATTCCAAATTCAGATGCAGCTGCGACATTGGACGAAACACAGACAAAGTGTTTTGCAACGTCAGATTGAGTGGCGCCATCATCAAGCAGCCACTGTTTAGCAATCAAGGTATTATTGAGTGTTTCCTGTGTCGTGAACGACTTGGATGACATAATTACTAAAGTCGTCGCAGGGTCAAGCTTTGCTAGCACATCACGAATATGGTGGGCATCGACATTTGCGACATAGTGAACTTTCACTTTATTTTCGCGGTATGGCAAAAGCGCTTCACTCATGATTTTAGGACCAAGGAATGAGCCACCAATTCCGATGCTGAGCACATCTTTGATGGGCTGGCCTTGGTAGCCAAGCCAAGTACCGTCATGAACTTGAGAGACAAACTGTTTCATTTTTTCTTGTACAGCTTGAACATCTTCTGCAATGTTTTTGCCGTCAACAATAATTGGTTGTCGACTAAAGTCCCTTAAGGCAGTGTGCAAAACTGCACGATCTTCGCTGGTATTTATCTTTTGACCAGAAAACATCGCTTGACATTTTTCAACCAGATTGCACTGATTTGCCAATTGCTTCAGTAAAGACCAAGTTTCATCAGTGATCAGGTTTTTAGAATAGTCGACGGTCAAGCCACAGGCAGTTGCAGTATAGGTTGCTGCGCGGTTCGGGTCATCTTGGAAAGCGTTTTTCAGGTGAAACCCATCGAGCGATGCTCGATGGGTTGTTAATGCCTGCCAGACAGGTGTGTTAGCGATGGTCATGTCTCATCCTTCTGCTACGATACTCGGCTTATAATTTTGCTTCGATGAGTTTTTCCAGTTTAACTTGGTCAATAGCAAAGTTGCGGATCCCATGTGCAAGTTTTTCCGTTGCCATTGGATCTTCGTTGAGCGCCCAACGAAACTCAGATTCTGAGAGGCGCTCGCCTGGTGCTTGTGTCTCAGTGGCAGGTTTTAGCTTGACATCTAACTCGCCTGCCATCCCTTCAAGTTCTTCCAGAAGGTTCGGACTGATTGTTAGGCGATCACAGCCAGCCAATGCCAATACTTCGCCTGTATTACGGAAGCTGGCTCCCATGACTACTGTCTTGTAGTTGTGTGTTTTATAGTACTTATAAATCTCACGAACTGATAACACACCAGGATCTTCTTCGGCCGTATATTCAGTTTTCTCGGTATTCGCTTTGTACCAATCAAGAATGCGACCAACAAATGGTGAAATCAAAAAGATACCTGCTTCTGCACAGGCTCTTGCTTGTGCAAAATTAAACAGTAGGGTCAGGTTACAATTGATACCTTCTTTCTCTAGCTGTTCAGCTGCTTTGATCCCTTCCCATGTGGATGCGATCTTGATTAAGACGCGATCCTTTGATAAACCATTTGCTTCATACAAAGCGATTAATTTACGTGCTTTTGCGAGCGTTTTTTCGGTATCAAAAGAGAGTCTTGCGTCAACTTCTGTTGAGATCCGCCCAGGAATGATCCCTGCGATTTTAGTACCAATACTGACCGCTAGCTTGTCACATGTATCTTCAATCTGTGTGTTTTTATCGCTGGACTGCTGTTTTGCCCAGGTGATCGCGTCTTCAATTAAGTCATCATATGCATTGCCAGATACAGCTTTGAGGAGCAATGAAGGGTTTGTTGTTGCATCGACGGGTTTGAATTTTTCGATAGCACTGAATTCACCAGTATCTGCAACCACGGTTGTGACTTGTTTGAGTTGCTCAAGAAGATTGGACATGCATTCACCTGTGTAATTTTGTAACGAATTGAACCTGAAAATAACACCATATTATGGCTTTTTGTGTAGGAAAATTACAACCATAATCTGTTCGTATTGTATTTAGAGGAACATCATACGTAAGATAGAATGCTTTTTCCCTGTAAGATCAGATGTCTGTGGATAAAGTCGCGCCGTTCGTTACATTTTTGGTGAACGGCTTTTCTTTAGGAGCTCATCATATCGTCCAGTACTTTTAATTTCTTTTAACCCGGCATTGATTGCTTTTAGTACACGTTGTGAGTGAGATTCAACATGCTTTCTAGAGACCAGAAAGTGTGATGTCACTTCATCGTCAATTGGCTTTTTCGTGTGACTGAATGCGCTTGCATCTTTTTCTTTGAGTAAGGTCCGAATGAGGTAATAACCAACATCAATATCGTTAATTGTATAATCTGCCTTACGCTTTAAGATCATACGGAGACCAACTTCATCATTCACGGTCCGGTGTAAGGTGAGTGTTTTATCTTCAAATGCAGGGCTGATTTTTGGACTGAACAGGTAGCCAACTGTTCCTACAAATCGATACTTTGCAAGATCTTTCCAAGTTGTCCACTGTGCTTCTTCGTGATCTTTTAAATGAAAAAAGACAATCTTATGCGTGATGATTGGCTCGCTGTAGTAGAATTGCTTTGCTCTTTCTTTGGTGTAAAACCAAAGTGGAGTGCCATCGATTTTTGCATTTTTTGCATTCTCGAACGCTTCTTTCCAAGATGTAAACTCGAACATAACTTCAATACCCTGCGTTTTAAATGCTTCCGAAAGGATATTGACGCATATGCCTTGCAAGGAAGGTTTGGATGCAATAAATGGCGGCCATTCACCGACAGCAAGTGAGACTTTCTTTAGCTCCGAGGCTTGTAACAATGAGGTCATGAGAATGAGAGAGCAAAAAATCAAGCGCATGGAGTGTTCTTCAACCATCAATGAATAAGGTTAGTTTTAGCAGATAACCTTGTATTTTTCCTGCCTGTCCACGCCTTGTTTCGCCAATGTCATTGATGCATTCGTTGTAAATAGATATGATTTGCACATGCATTCTTCAATCTTTCGCTAATAATGAGGCGCACATGCTAATCGTCGTATCTCCCGCAAAAAATCTTGACTATGAAACTTCCCCTAAAACCACAACATTCACACAGCCAGAGCTCTTGGAACAAGCACAAAAACTGATTGAAATTTGTCGAGAACTGTCACCTCAGGAGATAGGTAGCCTGATGAAAATCAGTGATAAATTGGCGAGCTTGAATGCGGTTCGCTTTCACCAGTGGCATCCTGAGTTCTCCCTCGATAATGCAAAGCAGGCAGTGCTTGCATTTAATGGGGATGTCTATACAGGGTTAGATGCTGAAACTTTCAGTGAGCAAGATTTTCAATATGCACAAAAACATTTGCGTATATTAAGTGGCCTCTATGGTTTATTAAAGCCGCTTGATCTGATGCAGCCATATCGATTAGAAATGGGGACGAAGTTGGAGAATCCACATGGGAAGGATTTGTATGCGTTCTGGGGAGAAATAATCACGGGTCATGTTAATCAAGCCATGGCGGCACAGGGTGATAATATTTTGATTAACCTTGCCTCGAACGAATACTTTAAATCCGTGAAGAAAAAGCAATTGCAAGGTACGATCATTACCCCTGTCTTTAAAGATTGGAAAAACGGTCAATATAAGGTGATCAGCTTTTTCGCAAAAAAAGCACGTGGCATGATGGCTCGTTATATTATTCAAAACCAAGTCAATGAGTTATCAGGGCTGACAGCGTTTGAGCTTGGTGGATATCGTTATGATGCGGCGCTATCGACAGAGACTGAATACGTATTCACAAGAAAAGAAGCTGAATAGATTTTATTGTGATGTTGAGCGCCCTCCTCAAAAAAAGGGCGCTCAATCATTTACTTCTTCTTTGGCTTTTTCGGCTTTTTCGGCTTTTTCGCAGGTGTAGCCGTATTTACCTTTTTCTTTTTCTTCTTTACCGGAACCTTGGCCGCCTTGTGCTTCGGCTTTAATGATTCAATGACACGTCTTGCCAGCTTTTGATCGGTGTAGCGCTCAACTTTTGAAAGGATCTCCATGTCATGGGCTTCAACGAGAGAAAGTGCATTTCCCTTTTTCCCTGCGCGTCCAGTTCTGCCAATGCGGTGCAAATAAACATCCGCTTTACGTGGCATGTCGAAGTTAATAACGTGGGTGACGTCATCTACGTCGATTCCTCGCGCTGCAACGTCGGTCGCGACGAGGATAGAAACTTTGTTTTGATGAAAGGCATCAATCGCTTGATTTCGTTTATGCTGTGGCATTTCTCCTTGAAGCCAGCATGTTTTGAGGCCTTCACTTTGCAGTTGACCAATCAGGGTTTGAAGGCGTTCTCGTGTTTTCACAAACACAATCGACTTCTGTGTTTCTTCCTGTTTGAGCCAATGAACCAACAGTTTGAACTTATGATCATAATCATCAGCTAAGTGGATCCACTGTTGGATTTTTTGTTTTTCACGACGAGGAGGGCTAGCATAGACTTCAGCCGGATCTGGCATGATCTGACGGGCAAATTTAATCAACGAAGCCCCTTCGAGGGTCGCAGAATACAACCAAGTGTGCTTCCGTCGCTTTGTCTCGGCAGCGATACGATCCATTTCTTTCAGAAAGCCCATATCAAGCATGCGATCGGCTTCATCTAAAATCAGCAATTCAACATCAAGCGGGTTGAATGTTTCGTTTTCCAGATATTCCATCAATCGGCCTGGTGTTGCAATCAACAGGTCATTATTCTTGTTCAAGACTTCATGATGACTACCATAGTTAATTCCGCCCGTGATCACACCGAGAGATAACTCAGTGAATTGAGCCAAGCTTTTCGCCTGCTCATAGGTTTGATAAGCCAACTCGCGAGTTGGCGTCATGATCAACACTCTCGCAAAACCAGGTTTTTTGCGGGGAAAATCGATCAAATGCTGTAATGCAGGAAGCAAATACGCAGCGGTTTTGCCTGTGCCAGTTGGCGCTGAAGCAAGTAAGTCTCTACCATCCAAAGCGACTGGTATGGCTTGCTGTTGAATCGTTGTCGGCTTTTGATAACCTAGAGCCTTGATCCCTTCCAGGATGGCTGCATCTAAATCAAGATCTTCAAAGTGCATGGTTTTACGATTTATTCGACTGATAAAAGCGGCTATTATACCTTGTTGTGTCCAAGAGGGTGAGTGTTGTTTGTCTGGTTTTCAATTTAAACAGTTTTATGTCTCCCATGCGCATTGTGCGATGAAGGTTAATACGGACGGTATTCTTCTCGGATCATGGGTAAAACCTCCTCAATTTAACCCATTGCAAAACGTGCTGGATATTGGCACGGGTTCTGGTTTGATTGCATTGATGATGGCGCAACGTTTCGAGGCCATTCACATTGATGCGATTGATATTGACGACGACGCAGTCAAGGAAGCAACACGAAACGTACAGGAAAGTCCTTGGGGCGGCAGAATTGCAGTTCATCATTCATCGTTGCAAAACTTTTATGGACAAAATCAATATGAGTTGATTGTGTCTAATCCGCCTTATTTTACAGGAAGTCTTCATTCACCTTGTGCCAAACGAACACAAGCACGTCATACCGAAAAACTCTCATTTTCCACGCTAATGCAGCAGTCTTCCCTATTGTTGAAAGACGAAGGAATGATGTGTCTGGTTGTTCCCATTGAGGCAGAAAAAACGCTCAAAGACGTTGGACGTTTGAATGATCTTCAATTACACAGCCGTTGTATCGTCTTTACACGAGCAGGCCAACAGCCAAAGCGTGTGCTGCTGGCATTTCAAAAAGTGATTTCTCGAAAAACGCCCTCAGACATTGTTATCAACGAAGAAGCGCTGACCATTCGTGATGCAGAAAATGCCTATACAAGTGAGTTTCGCGCGTTGGCCAAGGATTTCTACTTAAAATTTTAATCGGCGTAAATGGTTTCGATTTCTCCGAGGATCTGTTCAATCCAAGTGGCGATCCGTTCATCAGTTTGATCGTATTGGCTTTCTTCATCGAGTGAAAGGCCCACAAATTGTGATTGTTCGTCAGTGAGTGCTTTGGATGCAATGAACTCATAACCTTGATTTGGCCAAAATCCGACTCGGGCGCAGGGTTGTGGGGAGATTGCATCATGCAGCATACCCAGCGCATCTTGAAACCATTCACCATACCCTTGTTGATCGCCTAGACCATAAAGTGCAACGATTTTCCCACTGAGATCGAGGCCATGAACATCATCCCAGTGCGACTCCCAATCTTCTTGGAGTTCACCAAAATCCCAGGTGGAAATTCCATAAATAAGAATATCGTATTCAGCGCTTCGAGAGAGAGAAACATCTTTAATGTTATGGATATCGAGGAGATCTTTTCCAAGAATATTCTGTATTTTTTCTGCCGCCATTTCTGTGTAGCAGGTTGAGGAGCCGTAAAACAGACCGATTTTCATATTCACATCAACCACAAATGATTTTGCGCGAGTGTATCACTTTTTGAGGAAAATGATGAAATTCGGCATTTAAAAGTTAATTGTTGCCTCAATCTGTAGTACATTCGGGGTCCATTGATGAAGTTTCCAAAAGGGAATGAGAAGTATGATTTTGAAAACTTCATCAGAAGCAGGCTGTAGATTGATATAGTAAGGCTTCCAAAAGTGCCCAAAATAGCAATTTACGCTAGAAGGTCCAGTGAGATCCTTCGTTTGTAAAAGCTCTGATGAAACTTTACTCGAATTGTAACGGTCTATCTGAGCGTGAGATAGAAACAATTGGTACCGACTATGAAATTGAATCGATTAATGCAATGGATGGTAGCAGGGTCAATGGCCTTGGCTATAAATATGAATACTGCTGTAGCAGCCGAGAATAATGAATCAAAAACTCAAAACGGCAAGACTCAGTCTCAAAAGTTTAAATCAAGGGATGATGCGATCAAAACCCATGCAAAGAATTTAGGCTTAACCGTGACGAGCATTGGTGAATCGCCAGTGAGTAACCTCTATCAGGTGATGACCGACAAAGGACTTTTCTACTTTTCTGAGAGTGGAAAGTATTTGATCCAAGGGCGTATTTTGGATGTTTCCGGGGGCAGACCGGTAGATGAAACAGAAGAAGCGATGAAATCTGTTCGCTCAAAGGCGATGAAAGATCATGAAGACAGCATGATTGTATACAAAGCAAAGGATGAGAAATTCCAAGTCACGGTGTTCACAGATATCTCTTGTGGTTATTGTCGTAAGCTTCACTCAGAAATGGCCGATTATAATAAGCTAGGAATTACAGTGCGCTATCTGGCATTTCCACGTTCTGGTTTAAGCGGCGGTGCATTTAATGCGATTAAGAATGTATGGTGTGCCAAAGACCAAAAAGCTGCGATGGATCATGCAAAAGGCGGAAAAGAAGTCGCAAATACCAGTTGTAAGTCGCCGATTGCAGAGCACTTTGAGCTAGGCCAGCGTTTAGGTGTTAATGCGACACCAGCACTTGTTTTTGGTGATGGTTCACTTCTGCCGGGTTACCAGCCACCAGAGCGTTTACTTCAAACACTGAAAATTCAAAAAACGCTTTAAGTTTTATCTCAAAATTGCGTAAACTCATCGGCTGTATTCGCAGCCGATGAGAGCCAGCCATTCCCACCATGCAAAAAGAAATAAAAAGACGTCATCACGTTGACGACTCGCACTTATCTTTGTCCATTCACCCAGTTTTAAGACAAATCTATGCCGCAAGAGGTGTGAGTTCGAGTGATGAACTGGCATTATCAGCTGCGGGACTTGCTGATTTTCAACAGTTTCATGGGATGCCCAAAGCTGTCGAAATCTTGGTGCGAGCGCTTGAACAAAATCTTCGCGTGACGATTGTTGGCGATTTTGACTGTGATGGTGCAACAAGTACAGCAGTCTTGAAGATTGGCCTAGAACAATTTGGGTTCAATCACGTTGATTATCTGGTGCCAAATCGGTTTGATTTTGGCTATGGATTGAGCCCAGATATGGCAAGATTGGTGATCCAGGAAGGAACCGATGTCTTGATCACGGTAGATAATGGCATTGCTTGCTTCGATGGTGTTGATATTGTGAAAAATGCAGGGATCGAAGTGATCATTACCGATCATCACTTGCCGACAGACCGATTGCCGAATGCGGATGCCATTGTAAACCCGAATCTCGAACAGTGTGGATTCCCCAGTAAACACCTGGCGGGTGTTGGTGTGGCATTTTATGTATTGGTGGCATTAAGAGCTAAATTACGTCATTCACAATATTTTTCTCAGCGTTCAGAACCAAACTTAGCTGATCTTCTGGATTTAGTTGCCTTGGGAACTGTCGCAGATGTTGTGCCACTGGATGCGAATAATCGTATTTTGGTCCAACAAGGCTTAAACCGGATCCGTAAAGGACGCTGTCGCCCAGGGATTCAAGCGCTCATCGAAGTATCAGGACGTTCTCAATCTCGATTGGTTGCCAGTGATTTTGGTTTTGCATTAGGGCCACGATTGAATGCCGCCGGACGTTTGGATGATATGTCCATTGGCATCCGTTGTCTTCTCGCGGATAACATCCATGATGCTCGTGATGCAGCGGGTTTGTTAGATAGCTTCAATAAAGAACGCCGCGAAATAGAACAGTCCATGCAACAAGAAGCACTCAGTACACTGAAACAACTGAATTTTAATCACGAAGCGTCCAATGGTATTTGTTTATATGATCCAAGCTGGCATCAGGGAATTATAGGGATCTTGGCTGGACGATTAAAAGAGCAATACCACCGCCCGACGATCGCATTCGCGAAAGTATCAGACTCAGAAATTAAGGGATCGGCACGCTCGGTTGAAGGAGTGCATATTCGTGATCTTTTAGAGCGTATTGACAGCCGTCACCCTGGCGTCATTCAGAAGTTTGGTGGCCATGCGATGGCTGCTGGGTTGTCTATACAACCCGATCGTTTTACTGAATTTCAATCTTGTTTTGAACAAGAGGTCAGTGAGGCCCTTTCAGATGAGCATAAAAAGAGCATTCTATTGTCTGATGGGGAGCTTGCACCAGAGGATATGTCCAAGGATTTTGCTCAGGTGTTGCGCTATGCTGGTCCATGGGGACAACATTTTCCAGAACCAGTTTTTGATGGGTATTTCCGGATTGTGCAACAACGTTTGGTTGGTCAAAAGCATCTGAAGCTTGTTTTGGAACATGAAACTGGAAAATTGATTGACGCGATTCACTTTAATGCAGATTTATCCATTTGGCCAGATGCAACGGTTCAATGGGTGCATGCCGCTTATCAATTGGATATCAATTACTTTCGTGATAAGGAATCATTGCAGTTGATGGTGCACGCACTCTACCCACAGTAGCGCCTTCTATTGAAGTGATCCTGTTTGCAATGCTTCATCCATCGATGCGCAATTGTGATAGACGAAATTTTTTGCGTGTTTTTTCTCTTTGAAGGGCAGTTTTATGTGCAAAATTGCGTTAAGATAGCCCGTTTATTAAATCTCAATATGAATTCATTTGTAGAGTATGTTTGAGTTAAATCCTGTACAGAACAAAATTAAGGAGCTGGGCGAGCGCACAGAACTCCTGAGGGGGTACCTTTGACTACGCTTTTAAGAAAGAGCGTTTAGAAGAAGTTTCCCGTGAATTAGAAGACCCAAATGTTTGGAATCAGCCAGAAAAGGCGCAGGCACTTGGAAAAGAAAAATCTGAATTAGAAGCTGTTGTTGAAACCATCGAGTCTTTGGACACGGGGTTAGATGATGTGGAAGGCTTACTTGAGCTTGCGGTTGAAGCAGAAGATGAAGATACTTTTGCAGAAGCAGAATCAGAATTACAAGAGCTTGAAGGCAAACTCGAAGTGCTTGAATTTCGTCGTATGTTTTCTGGAAAGCATGATGCTTCGGACTGCTACATTGATTTGCAATCCGGCTCAGGTGGTACAGAAGCACAAGATTGGGCAAGTATGCTCCTTCGTATGTATCTTCGCTGGGGCGAAGCGAAAGGCTTTAAAACCGAGCTCATCGAAGTCTCTGATGGTGATGTTGCAGGCATCAAAAGTGCCACAATTCGTTTTAAGGGCGACTTTGCCTTTGGCTGGTTAAGAACAGAAACGGGTGTTCACCGATTAGTGCGTAAGTCACCTTTTGATTCTGGTAACCGTCGTCATACATCATTTGCGTCTGTATTTGTCTATCCGGAAATTGACGATTCAATTGAAATTGATATCAATCCGGCAGATTTACGTATTGATACTTACCGCGCATCAGGTGCTGGTGGTCAGCATGTCAACCGAACTGATTCCGCAGTCCGGATCACCCACTTACCAACGGGTGTTGTTGTGCAATGTCAGAATGACCGTTCGCAGCATAAAAACAAAGATCAAGCGATGAAGCAGCTTAAAGCAAAACTCTATGAGTTAGAGCTGCAAAAGCAAAATGAAGAAAAACAATCGCTTGAAGACAGCAAGTCCGATATCGGATGGGGGAGTCAAATCCGCTCCTACGTGCTTGATGACTCGCGGATCAAAGATCTGCGTACAGGCGTAGAAAATCGAAATACCCAAGCTGTACTTGATGGAGATCTCGACCGATTTATTGAGGCCAGCTTAAAGTCAGGTTTATAAAGCGCCAAGACTAGGCGGTATGCCTGATCGCATTTATTTTAAAGAATTAATTTTGAAAAGATGCAAACAATGCATCGTATAACGTAAGAGAGTGAAAATAGGAAAATATTCATGGCAGACCAGCAAAATACAACGCCAGAAGTAACCGACGTCAATAAACTGATTGCTGAGCGTAAGTCGAAACTTGCAACCCTGCGTGAGAAGGGTGTTGCGTTCCCAAATGATTTTCGTCGCGAAGATATTTCTAAAGACATTCTTGCTCAATACGATGCGATGGACAAGGAAGCGTTGGAAGAGACAGAAATCCGTGTGAAAGTAGCAGGTCGTCTGATGACGCGCCGGATCATGGGTAAAGCAAGTTTCGCAACCCTTCAGGATGTCAGCGGCAAAATTCAGGTTTATGTTGCACGTGACAGCCTACCGGAGGGCTTCTACAACGAAGAATTCAAAAAATGGGATTTGGGTGACATCATTGGTGCAGAAGGAAAGCTGTTCAAAACCAAAACAGGTGAATTAACCGTTTGGGTGGATGATATTCGTCTTCTCACAAAGTCACTTCGTCCATTGCCAGACAAGTTCCACGGATTAACAGACCAAGAGCAGCGCTATCGCCAGCGTTATCTAGACCTGATTGCAAACGAAGAAAGCCGCAATACATTTGTACTGAGGACGAAGATTGTTCAGTACATCCGTAGCTTCCTCATCGAAAAAGACTTCCTGGAAGTTGAGACGCCGATGATGCAAACAATCCCTGGTGGTGCTTCTGCACGTCCATTCATTACGCATCATAACGCTCTTGATATGCAGCTTTATTTACGTATTGCACCAGAGCTTTACTTGAAGCGTCTTGTTGTCGGCGGATTTGATCGCGTCTTCGAAATCAACAGAAACTTCCGTAATGAGGGACTTTCTACACGTCATAACCCAGAATTCACCATGCTTGAGTTCTATATGGCGTATGCGGATTACAATGATTTGATGGACCTGACAGAAGCAATGCTTCAAGGGATCGCAACTGAGATTGTCGGTAAAACTCAGATAGAATACCAAGGCGAAGTGTATGATTTTGGCAAGAAGTTTGATCGTTTAACAGTGAAAGAAGCGATTCTAAAATACATGCCAGACGTGACAGAAGCACAGTTGGATGAGCTTGAATCTGCAACAGCAGTTGCGAAAGACTTAGGTCTTGAAATCAAGAGCAGCTACGGTTTGGGTAAAGTTCAGATCGAAATCTTTGAAAAAGTGGCAGAACACCGTTTGATGAACCCGACGTTCATCACAGAATATCCGGCTGAAGTTTCTCCATTGGCACGTCGTAACGACGACAACCCGTTCATTACCGATCGTTTCGAAATGTTCGTTGGTGGTCGTGAAATCGCAAACGGCTTCTCTGAGTTGAATGATGCTGAAGATCAGGCAGAGCGCTTCCGTGATCAGGTGAATCAAAAAGAAGCTGGCGACGATGAAGCGATGTTCTATGACGAAGATTACGTCACCGCATTGGAGCATGGTATGCCACCAACAGCTGGACAAGGGATTGGTATCGATCGTTTGGTGATGTTGTTTACGAATGCACCGTCAATTCGTGATGTATTATTGTTCCCACATATGCGTCCTCAAAAAGATTAACCTAATTCTCCCCGCTATCGAGATCTAACGAAATAGCGGGGATTTTCCAGTGCTCATTCAAACTCTATAGGTGCATTCTGTATTTTTTGTGCGCCCCTCTCAGTGGTAATCATTCATGAAAAAATCGTTATCTGAGCAGCCATGCTCGCTTTATCTGGCTGTAAAGCGACAAAATGGCAAATTCCAGACGGGCTCAAATCTTGTTAGAAAATGTGCAAGGGCTGGGGGGAATGAAGAAGGTGTGGTTCAAATGATTCGTGTAAAGATTATTCAGGGAACGTTCACTACCTCCGTTGAAGGTGGTGAACGTTTTCGCATTAGTGTCCAATCACCGTTGGATCGCCTGTGACGACAAATGTATATCGTGTGGAGCCTAGCCGAGTCCCATCGACATTGAGGGCGTAAACGTCCACATCATAATGCCCAGGTAGAAAGCGGTTTCCAATCGAGTTACTTCCATCGGAGGGAAGGGGATAATCAAGGGGATCAATCATCATTTCTGACTTACCCACTTCGACAGGTTGCCCTAATAAATACCAAATGTAGGTGATATTACCTGCATCTAGATCGTTGCTTGGTATCTCCACTGACATTGTAAACGGTGTTTCACTTAAAAAGTGAAAAGAATCATGATACTTATCTGTTTCTACAAATTGAACATCAATCGGTGCATTCCAATTCACTTTTGTCTCAAAATTGAAATTGCCAATTCCTGGTACGCCTTTTAAGTCATATGTTGCATCGGTCAGCTGATCTTTGATGATACGAACCGTATCTGCTCGGCCGGCGACCAAGTGATTTTTATCACCATTCTTCCCTTTGTCACGGACCTCGATAATGAGTTTATAGTAACCCGTTTTTAATGCATGATGGGCGATGAGGCGCATTTTGATATGCGTGTCATCATCGTTGCTTTCATCGACAAGTTCTAATGGGATAAGGTTATTTTTTTCGTCAGTTAAATGTGCTTTGTAGGCTGGGTTAGAGACGAGCTTTTTTTCTAAGTCGAAGGCTAAGTTGAACATCCCATCACCAGAGAGTAAATTCAAAGTCACTTCTGAATTGACATTGCCCGCTAGCTCAACTGTGGTCGACGTAACGCCATTTGCTAATAAGTCACCTGCCGCATTATACGCTTCAACCTCAATGCGCCAATCACCAATAATCACATTGTTCACTTTAACTTCATGCGTATTATCCAATGTATCAAGGCTAAAATTGGCATCTCCCGGCCCGCTGCCAATCAGTCGGAAGTAATGAATATTCATATCGAAATCAGGCTCGACAGTACGGCTCAAAAGCGTCTTTGGCTTTTCGTCACCCGCAACTGTGGTTACAAGTGCCTCAGCGGATGGTGCAGGTTGGACTTTATCACTCTTGATTTGAACAACCAGCTGTCCGTGTTGCCCAGTGGCTGTTGATTTTTCACTCGAAGAATTTCCATCTCCATTACAACCAAATAAGAAAAACAGAGAGAGGAAAAAAGTAGTGAACATTACGCGCGTTTTTTGAAATAACATAAAACAGTTCCTTGCATGTGTTGTTTTATTGGGTACTGCTTTCGGCGGGGATTGTATAAGAAAATAACTTGTAATTTAATCGGTCAAATGGAATAGAAAAGTTGATGATATCAAACGTTTGTATTGAAATTAGGTAAAAATAAGTGAGGTAACGTAGGGTTGAATGCGGGTGATCTTGGTACAACACCCGCAAAAAAAAGCTGAAATGTGACTTAGGGGCTTAATGCTTCAGTGGGTTGTCATCATCAATCGCGAATTCATCAACGTCTATGTTATAGCCGGGAATGACAGGCTCTGAAATAACATGTTCTTCTTCTGTCCATTCCCCCAAGTCAATGAGCTGGCAGCGCTTTGAACAAAAAGGTCGGTATGTTGATGACGCTGACCATTCCACATCTTTTTGGCAAGTTGGGCACTTTACTTTCATTATTTCGTTCTCTTACAGCAATATGCCCTGATCTTAGCAGCAAGCCATTTGAAATAGAACCGACTCTTCCGCGTGAGAGCGGCCTTCGTCTTTGCATAAAGTCATAAACCTGACTGCGAAACGATAACGGTTGCCGCTGACTGTCGGGTAAAGCTCAGTATCCATATCATATTTAATACGAAGTAACTCGACAGATTCGGTACTTGCTTGGTAAAAGCCATTTGGGGCCTTAGTTTCTTCGAAGTTAGCGCGTTCGCGGATAAACTGCAATGCTAGCGAAATGGCCTCATGAAGTGGGGAGAGGACTTGGTTCCAGTGCTCAATTTGCTTTTGACGCACGGATTCAGGTTGATTGACCCAATAATGCAGTTGCGGTAAGTCAAAGTAACAATATCCAGCAGGCATATTAAATCGTGCACGGATAGAGGAAAGAAACTGATCCTGTTTGAGATCAGTCATAATCGAAACATATACATTCGCGTCTCGTTGAATGCGGATGACCTGTTGAAGTGTTTCTTCTAAAGCTTCAGAATCAATTTGGGGATGTTCTGACCATTGAACAAGCTGACGCTCTGCTTTTTCAAACTCTTTGACCAGATCGGTGCGGATGTCGCCCTTTTCTAACAGGGTCATGACATCAAACAGGCGATTGAAGTAGCCAATACATTCGCCATGAGAATTCGGCTGATACTCATACAACCATAGGAGCAGTTGCTCGAATCGTAAGTACAGCTTTAACTTTTCATTCAATGGATGTTCGTAAATTGCCCAATTGTTCATTGTGTTATGGTCATTGTTCGCGCGCTTTATTAATCATAACGTTGAAAGCACTATTTTGTAAGTGATTTCTCACTTGCACTTAATAAATACGAATGATGCAGGGTATCCACTTGAGCCTGAAGCTGCTCAATTGACCCTGTATTGTGAATAATATCATCTGCGCGTTTTAATCGTTCAGAGCGATTGATCTGGCTTGCTAAGATTTGTTCAACCTGCGTCGCTGCAACTTTATCTCTTTGGCTTGTACGTTCGATTTGTACAGACTCTGGAACATCAACAATCAGGACGCGATTGCAATGTTGCTCTAAGCCATTTTCAAGCAGCAGTGGGGCAATTAATAATACATAGGGACTTTGCGCTTGTTGAAGCGCTTCAAACATGCGTGCTCGGATAAGTGGGTGGGTGAGTTGGTTTAGCCAGACTTTTTCGTTCGGATCTGCAAATACGATCTCCCGTAGTTTGCGCCGATCCAGTTGCCCTTGGGCGTCGAGAATTTGCTTGCCAAATCGCTTGGTGATTTCAGTCAGTGCAATGTCACCAGGCGCCATGATTTCTCTGGCGACAATATCTGCATCGACACTATCGATACCGAGTGCTTCAAATTGTAAACCGACGGTCGTTTTACCACTACCAATGCCGCCGGTTAATCCAACAATGAAATGAGACATTACTTCCTTTTCATTCAGTTAGCGAAAAAGCCCATATACCAAGTGAGTATCTGTTCTCCCCAAAAAATGGCAATCCAGCCAGCGATGGCAATATAAGGGCCAAATGGGAAAGGCTTACTTTCACCGTCGTGTTTCGCGTAAATCAAAATTGAGCCAATGATCGCACCGACAAAAGAAGAGAGCAAGATAATGAGCAGGATATATTTCCAGCCGAGGAAGGCGCCAAAAACCGCCAACAACTTAAAATCACCATAGCCCATGCCTTCCTTGCCTGTGAGCAATTTGAATAACCAATAGACACTCCAGAGGCTTAAATAGCCAATTGCGGCGCCAATGATTGCTTCTGTGGGTGAGATCGTTAGTCCAGCAGTTGAAGCGAGTAAACCAAGCCAAAGCAGTGGTAGAGTGAGCTGATCTGGCAGCAACATGGTATCAATATCAATCCAGGTCAGGGCAATGAGTCCCCAAGTGAGCAGCAACATCACAACAAGCTCTAATCCAAATCCAAGACGAGCGGCGACAAACAGCGACATGATAGCCGTTATCGCTTCAATAATTGGGTAACGTGGACTTATTGAACTTTTACAGTTTGCACACTTTCCCTTCAGCATTAACCAGCCGACGATGGGTAAGTTATGCCAAGGCTTGATTTCACTTTGGCATTTTGGACAGGTAGAGACTGGGACAATCAAATTAAAAGGCTGGGAAGGCTTTTCTAGTTCAGGTAATTGATAATCTTCTTGTAAATAGGCATGGCACTCCTGCTTCCATTCTCGATTGAGCATCACCGGAAGACGATAAATCACAACATTTAAAAAGCTGCCAACAACAGCACCCACAACAAAAATAAAGCCACAGAGAAACTGTGGCTCTTGAAGTAATAATACAACGTTATCTAGCATATTTTTTCTTTATACAATTTCGCCCAGTTTGAAGACAGGAAGATACATCGCAATGATCAAACCACCCATCAAAACAGCGATGAAGGTCATCATCATCGGCTCGATAATACTTGCCAAACCATCAACGGCATCATCGACTTCCTGTTCATAGATACTCGCAACTTTGGCAAGCATATCATCCAGCGCACCGGACTCTTCACCTACCCCGACCATCTGTAGAACCATATCGGGAAATTTGGCGGTACTGGCCATGGATATTGCAAGTGGACTACCGGTTTGTACGTCAGCAGATACGGACAAGATTGCCTCTTTATAGGTGAGATTACCTGATGCCCCAGCAGCAGATTCTAATGCTTCAACGAGTGGGACACCTGCAGCAAAGGTGGTGGATAGTGTTCGAGAAAAGCGAGCGACAGCGGCTTTATCTAATATTGCACCAATCGCAGGGATTTTAAGTGACATTTCATCGACTTTATAGCGGAATTTTTCACTATTTTTATGCGCCATTTTAAATCCAATCACGATTGCTGCAATACTCACAACCCAAATTGCAGCATTGTCACGTAGTCCATGCGAGATATTAATGACCATTTGGGTAAATCCAGGTAACTCAGCATCAAAGCTTTGATAAATTTCTTCAAACTGTGGAATAACAAAGACAAGCATGATCACGGTGACAGCCATTGCAATAAATAAGACTGCAATCGGATAAAAGAGCGCTTTCTTAATTTTTGACTTGAGAGCTTCGGATTTTTCCTTATAGGTTGCAATTCGATCAAATACGATATCTAATGCACCAGATTGCTCCCCACTGGCTACAAGGTCACAATATAGTTCGTCGAAGTGGTCTGGATGCTCCCGAATCGCCTCGCTCATATTCCGGCCAGAAGCGACTTGTGCATAAATATCCTGAAGCAGTGATTTCATCGCAGGGGTGGGTGCGCTTTTCGCAAGCATTTCGATCGCTTGGATTAAAGATACACCCGCAAGCAGCATGGTCGCAATTTGACGGGAAAGGGTCGCCATATCCTTACCGGTGATTTTTCCTTTACTTTCCCCAAAAAGTGGCTTTGGTTTCTTCTTGACCTTGGAGGGGGTGATCCCTTGTTTTCTAAGGAGGCCTTTGATTTCTAGAATAGAGCCACCCTGCATTTCCCCCTCAATTTTCTTTCCCTTACGGTTGACGCCAACCCAGGTATAAGTATCAGGGATTTTTACTTTCGCTTTTTTTGCTTTTGCTGCCACTGCCATAAGTGCTTATCCTCTTTAACCCGCGGTGACACGGTTAACTTCTGCAAGACTGGTTAGTCCATCTGCGGCTTTCTTCAGGCCGGACTGTCGAATATTATTCACCCCTTCTTTTTGGGCTTGTTCAGCAATATCCAGAGAAGTTCCATTATCCATAATAATTTTAGCTATCGTTGGTGATATTTTCATTACTTCATAAATACCAAGGCGCCCCTTGTATCCATCCGTACAATGCTCACAACCGACAGGCTTATACAAGGTCAGTGAATCAACTTCTTCTTCCTTGTATCCGGTATCAATCAGTGTTTCTCTTGAAATTTCTTCAGGTGCTTTGCACTTGCCACATAATCGCCTTGCCAATCTCTGCGCAATAATGAGACTCACTGAACTAGAGATATTATAGGAAGGTACTCCCATATTCATAAGCCGTGTTAAAGTCTCTGGAGCCGAGTTGGTATGCAATGTGGATAGGACCAAGTGGCCTGTCTGTGCTGCCTTAATCGCGATTTCGGCAGTCTCTAAATCCCGGATCTCACCAACCATGATGATATCAGGATCCTGACGAAGGAAAGATTTAAGTGCTGCTGAAAAGTCAAGGCCAGCTCTTGGGTTCATCTGGACTTGGTTAATCCCAGGGAGCTGGATCTCTACCGGATCCTCTGCGGTAGAAATATTTCTCTCAGGGGTATTGAGAATATTCAGCCCTGTATAAAGGGAAACTGTTTTACCACTCCCTGTTGGTCCTGTCACCAAAATCATCCCTTGTGGTTGGTGTAGGGCATCCATATATAAATCTTTTTGTACAGCTTCGTATCCAAGAATGTCAATCCCCAACATCGCACTGGAAGAGTCCAAGATCCGCATGACGATTTTTTCGCCCCAGAGGGTCGGACAGGTACTCACCCGGAAGTCAATGGCTTTTTTTGCCGAAAGCTTAAGCTTTATACGGCCATCCTGTGGTATTCGCCGTTCTGCGATATCCAGGCGAGACATGACCTTTAAGCGGGCAGATATCCGCTGTGACAATTGTACTGGAGGGCTTGCAATTTCGTGCAAGACACCATCAATTCGAAAACGGATCCGGTATGACTTCTCATAAGGCTCAAAGTGTAAATCGGATGCGCCTTTACGGATCGCGTCGATGAGTACTTTATTAATATAGACAACAATAGGCGCATCGTCAGAGCCATCCCCTTCCCCCTCCTTCTCTCCTTCATCGACAGTTTCAATATCGCCCATGCCTTCCAAATCACTTCCAGCTAAGGTGTCATCTAAATTATCGAAGGTTTGTTCCAGGTGATTAGCCAGCTCATCGGCGGAAGTCACGACAAACTCAGCCGTTAAGCCAGTGTTAAACTGGAAATCTTCAAGTGGAGAAAAATTTGTTGGATCAGCGGTGGCTAAAAAGAGTGTTTTTCCGCGTTGATGAATTGGAAAAACCATATGCTTTTTGCAGAGCTTTTCGTTTCTCACTTCCTCCGAGAGTTCTTCAAAACAGCAGTGCTTGAGCTGAATTTGCGGGTAACCATAATAGTCACCAAGGAGAGAGGCAAGCTTCGCAAAATCGACCAGTTTATTGTCTATCATGTTTTCCAACGCTTTGGCTGGACTTTGTCGATAGAGCTCTTTGAGCGGCTCTAACTTTTTTTGATCAACGAGCGATTGCGCATCGAGAAATCCTATTAAACCAATCATGGATGGATTCTTCCGACTTCTTTATGAGTTTACTTAGTATAGTCAGTTTGTTAGATAAAAAAAAAGGCGGTTCAACCGCCTTAAATAAATTTTAAATAACTAAGCCGTATTATGGATTAGGAGTTTTGCCTTCTAGTGCTGTAGCAAGGTTTGCAGGCAGATTAGCAACATTCTTAAACTTATTTAAGAAGTTTACAGGAACTTGGTCTGCAGTTGTAGGAGTTATACCCCAAGCAATAGCACCGGTTTGCGTATTCAGTACTCCAATATAATCAACAGTTTTTGTATCAACAGTATCATTACCAGTATTCTCAAAAGTAATTCTTACTGCAATACCGTCCCAACCATCAGTCGTATCAGGTGCATCAACAAGTGCCATACTAGAGATTTTTTCCCCTGAAGTAGCTAAAACGCCAAACTTAGTTGTGTCATAGCCAAGTTGTTGTGCAACTTGAGTTGCGTCAGGCATGCTACCGTTTGTAGACGCCCATGTCGTAACATCTGTTTGGAATGTACGAATTGCGCTATTCACATCAGTTTGGATGTCTGTTGTAATTAGATATTGTCTGTACTGTGGGATTGCCACTGCTGCCAAAATACCGATGATTGCTAGTACGATCATCAATTCGATAAGGGTAAAACCTTGGTTAGTTCGTTTCATCTTCAACTTCTCCGTAACCTAATTCAAGTTGATTAATGGGGGCTTGCATATTTTCGCCATTTTTAATAAAAAAGCAACCAAAAATATGCAAAAAGTTTAACTTTCTATCAAAAAGGTTAATTTTTAAACGAAAAAACCATGAGAAATCATCATTCTTTCAAAAATGTTAACCTCATAGATAAATCAATCGCAGTTACATGTTTGGTCAATGCTCCGACGGAAATGTAATCTATACCAGTTTTAGCATATGTAGCGATAGTGTCCAGTGTTACGTTGCCAGATACTTCTAATTTCACATGATTTTGATTGATTTGGACCGCATTCTGCATCATTTGGACAGAAAAGTTATCCAGCATGACAATATCTGCTTTTGCAGTGATTGCTTCTTGAAGTTCATCTAGTGTTTCGACTTCGACTTCGACGAGTTTATTGTGTGAGAGCTGATGAGCAGCTTGGACGGCTTTCTCGATAGAGCCATATGCAGCAATATGGTTTTCTTTAATCAAAAACGCGTCATATAAACCGATCCTATGGTTATAACCACCACCACATTTGACTGCGTACTTTTGTGCAGTTCGCATCCCTGGAATCGTTTTGCGTGTATCCAGCAGTCGTACATCTGTCTCTTTGATTTGTTCACAATAGGTGTGCGTCATCGTTGCAGTCCCTGAGAGTGTCTGTACGAAGTTCATCGCGGTTCTTTCTCCTGTCAGCAGGAGTCGTGCTGGACCTTTGAGTGCGCAAAGAACCTGGTTGGGTTGAATTGGGTCGCCATCCTGGACAGACCAGTTGATTTGGACTTGGTTACCCAATTGATGAAAAACTTCGTTCATCCAGGCTCGGCCACAGAAGATACCGTGCTCCCGTGTGATGAGTGTTGCGGTTGCTATGGTTGCATCGGGTAGCAAAGCTGCTGTGATATCCCCTTCTTTTGCTGGTAAATTGCCGAGATCTTCTGCGAGCGCGATGGAAACCATCTGCTTTATATCTTGAGGAAGTTGTGCTGTATATGACATAACGTTGCATTGAACATTTTGGAATGGGCTGAATTTTTCATGATTTAAATATGAAATGCAAATATCAGATAAAGAAAAATCCCCAGCCAACCCCCGTGCGGTTGACTGGGTAACATCAAGGAATGTGGATTCTGATGTTGAAGTATGAGAACGGTTGTTCTCTGATTTCCTTTCAAGGCAGGCTGAAAAAGGGGAGTTCAGCCTGCCGATCCGGGAAATGCACTTAAGGGATTCCGTTGTCTAGACAAGTTACGCTTCAGCCGCGTACAGTCCTAAATTCGCTTTTGCATATGCTTCAAATTCAGTGAAGCCGCCGACATGGTCTTTATCGACAAAAATTTGTGGGACAGTCAAAACAGGCTGACCGACTGTTTTTTCTAAATCCGCTTTTGTGATCCCTTCTGCATGCATATCAACATATCGGAAGTTAAAGTCATCACGTTGATTCTTCAGGTTTTCTGCAACGTCTTTTGCTCGGACGCAATAAGGGCATCCTGGTCTTCCAAAAATGACTGTATACATGATTTATTCTCACTTTGCTTTGGGTTTTCTCACAAGTCTATAGGGTGAGAATTGATAACAACCCGATTCATCTTTTTTCTGTGGAAGCTATTCTGCTGAAGATCGAGAAAAGAAGAAAATGAAGAAAATTGATTTGGTTGTTCGTTAAATTTGATGAAAGATTTTTGAAGAAAGCGAAATGGAATAAAATAATTTAAAATCAATTGGTTAGGCTGGTGCTTTAGCGCATCAGCCTTTTGAATTAGTTGCTGGCATGCATTGTGTCACGATGGTAAATGGTCCAGGCAAGCTCGAAAATCTCCTTGGCTTGCTTACGAAACTCAACACAATCGACAAACATTGACATATTGCCAGCATGTGAACATACACGTGGTTGCTTGTAGTATTGGTACCAAGCTTCGACCTTTCTTCCCATCGCTGGTGAAATGGCTTCGAGTCGAAGTTTACCTGCTTCTGTCGTAGAAGGGACTTCTTTTAGCTCCTGACGCGTTGTGTAGTTCGCTTCTGCCAAAGATAAGCTTTCTGTGCTGTATTCTGAGCAAAGGCGGTAGAAGCGCTCTCGGAGGGATTGCTCGCGCCCTTTTAAGTAATGACTGATCTCTTCAAAGTACGCTCTCCTTTGAACGTTATAGAGATCTTCTAAGCTTTGCTGAATGAATTTACATTCGAAATAATCAGGTGCCGCTACTGCAGTATGGGAAATGAATGTTAGCGCTGTAACGACGAGTAGTTGTGTTAATTTTTTCATACCTTGAATTCACTCGTCCGAAAAACGTTCGAAATACTAACAGCTCAGACCAGGAATTGCAAACTAACTATATTAATTTCATTAATAAAAAGTAAATCAATGGGTTGGGCGCTTAGTGAAATGGTCGATAAAAGGGAGTGAGCGAGTCGTGAAATAAAAAAGCGGCCTGTTCAACAGCCGCTTTTTTGAAACGTTATTCGGTTTGTTTATGTTTTAAACTTACCGACTAAATCATTGAGGGTATCTGAAAAGTCATGAAGCTCAGAGGCTGTTTCATCGACTTGGCCTGCAATCCCTGCAACATCATTCGATGCATCCCTGATTTGCTCCATATTTTTATTGATATCTTCAGAAACCTGGTGCTGTTCTTCGGCAGCTGCGGCAATCTGGGTATTCATATCACTGATATCAATGATGGATGAATTAATGGAGTCAAAGGTTGCTTTTGCCTCATTCGATAGATTGAGAGCGCGTTCTGATTGGTCGAGGCTCTTCTCCATTTCACCCGAGATAGAGCGAGTCATGGAACGGAGCTGCTCAAGTTGTTGTGTGATCTCTTGCGTGGCCTCCTGAGCACGTTGTGCCAGCGCGCGAACTTCATCTGCGACTACCGCAAACCCTCGACCTTGCTCACCCGCTCGTGCTGCTTCAATCGCTGCATTGAGTGCTAGTAAATTCGTTTGTTCTGCAATACCTCGAATGACGTCGAGGATCGAAGTGATGTTTTCACTCTCACTATCGAGAGTCACGATATTATCGGCTGCGCTTTGGATCATTTCACCAAGTGTTTGCATCCCAGAGAGCATTTGGTCGACCTGATGCTGTCCTTTTTCCGTGGATTGTTGCGTGTGTTGTGCAGAGTTCGCTGCACCAGCACAGGTTTGTGCCACTTCATTGGCTGTCGCAGACATTTCGGTTATTGCTGTTGCAACCATATCCATCGCCATTTGTTGCTGCTGAATGGACTCGTTTGCAGAAGAAGTCAAATCATGTGCGTTTTCTGCTGAACGACTAACCTGATTGGCTGTTTGCTTAATATCAGTCACTAGATTTGAGATAGAACCTAGGAAGTGATTGAAAGAATCTGCCAGCAGGGCTGTTTCGTCATTACCAGAGACAGTCAAGCGTCTGCTCAAGTCACCACCGCCTTTCGAAATATCTTCGAGACCCGTTGAAACCATCGCAATCGGTTTGGTTAAACGTCTGGATAAGAACACAGCAATAGCCATGAAGACACCGAGTAAGATCAAACCAATGACAATGATGGTGTAGGTCAAGTTATTCGCAGGAGCCATGACCTCATCCATACTGACCAAGCCAATAATTTTCCAACCGAGTTTTTCTGATGTATAGATGTTTGCAAGAAAGTCTTCTCCATCGATATCGATGTGAATGATGCCTTCTGACATGTTGGCGATTTCTTTATATTTACCACCAGAGATCTCTTCAATCATGTTATTCGCATGTTCAGAAAATCTGGGGTCAACGAGTACTTTGCCGGATTTTTCAACCAGCATGAGATAACCGCCTTCACCAATTTTGACTTCTGCAACTGTTTTTTCCAGATTGCTTAAGGAAATGTCGAGTGCTTGAACACCATTTCCATTTTTAAAACCACAGACAAAGCTAATCAAAAAAGCTTTTTCAGGGGCATAATAATAAGCTTCAGTTCGTCCTGGGTTATGCCCAACCTTCATTCCAAGCGGGAACCACGCACGTTTTGTTGGGAAGTAGCCAGTTTCACCTGGGTTAGGCGGCGCAATGGCATCGGCTGGGTATTGAATATATTGATTCGTTTTAATTCCAGAATAAACGTATTTAATATTTTTATGTGTGATCCCAAAGTCTCGGTAAACTTCATAGATTTTTTGTTCGATACCGCCAGCGGTTGCTGATTTCAAGGGAACAGAGCCAGTAATGTTTTTGTAGTCTTGAACTGTCTCATCCATTTGTTGAATAAATGGGTGGCTCGCTAAATAACAGGCGTCTTTACCAATTTCATCGAAGAAAGTATTGAGCGCAAAATCAATCTGTCTTGCCTCGCGGACATTTGCAGACATGAAATTATCCAATGCCTGGTTGCGATTCTGGACAATCACAATCACAAGTATGATGACAATTGGGATAACAATTGTTGCGAAAAAAGCACTTAAAAGCTTCTGTGACAGATTCATTGAGACAAGCTCTCCAAACGCTGTATACGATACGGATCGTTACAATTGGTTTTTCTTACTAAAAGTTAGGTGCAATTTTATGTTTTATCAATGTGATAGGAAAGGGGATAGCTGTATGCTATCTAAGCATATGAAATGGAAAATAAAACGGGCGCTTGATTTTTAAGCGCTTTGTTCCTGTTATCGGTGAGAATTGAAGGCTGAGGTTTGAAGTGTTGCCGATAGATAGGCTGCTCGATATACTCCTTGCTTTTGGTTGTTTAGGATCTTCTGATGTTTCATATTGCACTGCATGAACCCCAAATCGCCCCGAATACAGGGAATATTATTCGATTAGCGGCGAATAACGGTTGTCGACTTCACTTAATCGAGCCTTTGGGTTTTGATTTGGAAGAAAAGAAATTGAGACGTGCAGGATTGGATTATCAAGATCTGGCGAATATGACCATTCATGCAAATTACGAAGCATTCTTAACTGCAATGGCAGGCAAGCGGATTTTGGCTTGCACGACAAAAGGGAGTCGCCCTCATGATCAGCTCACTTATGAGCAAGGCGATGTCTTATTATTCGGAGCAGAGACAAAAGGTTTGCCTATGGAAATTATCGAAAGTGTGCCACAAGATTGTCGGCTTCGTATTCCGATGCAACCAAATAGTCGTAGTTTGAATCTATCAAATGCCGTTGCAATCATTAGCTATGAAGCCTGGCGTCAGCATGGGTTTGCTGGCGGGAGTTAACAACAGGTCATGACCTACGAAAAAGCGGTAAAAGTTGCTGGAGTCGCATCCATAACTGCGGCAATCATACTCATCGCAAGTAAGATGATTGCTTGGATGTTGACAGGAAGCTCGAGTATTTTAGCGTCTTTAACAGATTCGATGCTGGATGTCATGACGTCGACATTAAATTTTCTGGTGATCACGTATGCAGTTCGCCCTGCAGATAATGAGCATCGCTTTGGTCATGGAAAGGCCGAAGGGATCGCTGGTTTAGCACAAGCCGCGTTTATCGCTGGTTCGTCTGTATTACTTATCGTACACAGTTTGCAACGCCTGAATACGCCAGAGACAATACAGCATGTGCCTTTTGGCATCGCAGTGAGTGTATTCGCTATTCTCGTAACATTTGGCTTATTGTTGATACAGCACTGGGTGATCAAGCATACAAACTCTGTCGCCATCAAAGCAGATCATGTTCATTATAAAGGTGATCTGTTGATGAATCTCGCCGTCATCATTGGTCTTCTCTTACCTGGCTATGGATTTCTAAGTGCAGATAGCTTGATTGCGATATTTATTGGTGTTTACCTCCTTGTTTCTGCGTTTCAGGTTGCGAAGGAAAGTGCAGACACACTGATGGATAGAGAAGTGGATGAAGTAACACAAGTGCAAATCGAGTCGCTGGCTTCCTCTCATCCGGATGTACATGGTGTACATGCACTTCGAACAAGACAGTCTGGAAAAACGCTATTTATTCAGTTGCATATTGAATTAGATGATCATCTGCCGCTTGTGGAAGCTCATCGGATCACAGAAGAAATTGAAGTGCGCCTTGAGACAGCTTTTCCACACAGTGATGTGCTTCTCCATCAGGATCCGGTTTCTATCGTGAAACAGGGGCTTGATAGAACATAGTTGATGCATATCAACCAAAAGTACTATTTAATTTGGCATTTGTTCCCAAATTGTGTTAAGTATTGAATGAGGTACTTAATTCTTAAGTATGAAAATGCATCACGGATAAGGAGGTGAAGATGAAACGTGTGTATTCTCCGAGCCACAACGAATAAGGAGGATCTGGAGATGGTATTCAATCAATTATATGTTTTATGGAAAAACATTTTATGGTGTTTATGGTGAAAGCGATGACACTGTTGTTTTCATAAAACAATTCACCCAAAAACAGCCGCCAGTATATCTGGCGGCTGCTTGTTTAAGCTCTGTTTACTTTCACCTTTGCCACTTTCAATATGGACTGCTTAACAACATTGAGTTTGCCCATAGCAATCAAATTACCAAATACAATCAGCCCAATACCCATGAAAGTCTCAGCTCGCCACTGGTAATTCTCAAAAATGCTTGAGAAGATCATCGCGACAATTGGATAAACTAGAACGACATAGCCTGCTTTGCCTGGACCGATATTTCGAAGCAGGGTGATGTAAGCGCCAAAAGCAAAAATTGAACCGAAAACAGCAAGATACAGCATCGAATAGAGGTATTCCGGGCGGTTATCCCAGTTGAAATCAATGCCAAGTGCAAGCGCAATACAAGTGAGGAAAATGGAAGAATACAGCATGCCATATGCGTTGGACTGGATGACAGGCAATTCATGTTTCTGGTTATAGCTGGAAATCACATTCCCGAGTGACGCAATAGAGCAACCAAGGACGGAGAAGAAGACGCCATACCAGAATTCATCAGAGTTTGTGTCTACCTGTATTTCAGGTAAAAAGATACACAGGATCCCCAAAATACCAATGCTGCCACCAACCATAACATTGGATGTGATTGGATGCCTTAAAAACATAAATGAAAAGAATACATTTGTATAAACCATCACTGTACTGACGACAGCGGCCAAAGCACTGACTATATACTCCTCACTTTTATACACAGCCCAATAGTTGATCCCGAACATAAAGATCCCCTGAATTGCCATCAGAAAGTGTTGTAAGGGAGAAAATCTCATCGGGATTTTTTTGAGGAAACAAAAAGCAAATAAGATGAATGCAGCAAGTACGTAGCGATAAATTATCGAAACAACAGGGTCAACTTCTCCCAATTGAAATGTGATCACGATCCAGGTCGAGCCCCAAATAAACGCGGCGATAATAAACAGAAGTGCATTATTCATACTTTTTACTGCCTTTGTTGTTGATGTACGTCGTGATTGAGTGAGGTTACGCATTCAGGTGTACATCAGTATGTAGTTGTAAGACGAGATGAATGGTCGGCGCGCATTCTACCAGCGAGTGACTTTTTGAACAACTCGAAACCACGAGCGGGTTTCAATCTTGGTATACACTGAGTTCATGGATCAGGATTTTGTGCGAAGGTTGAGGGCTTGGGCGCTAAAAATTTCATCATTTTGATGGCCGTGATTGCGATCACGATGATCAATGGACTATTCATCTGGCTGGATATCAGCAGTCTTAAAAAGTATCTACTGAAACAACAACAAGGCAGCGTGCTGCATCTACAAAAGCGGCTGGGTTACGTGATCCCTCCAAAGATATGGACCCAGGAGATTGAACAGATTCAGGCTTTTCTTTCTCTTGAAGGGATCAATGTTGGGATCTTGTCACTGGAGGTTAATGATCGGGATGGGCAGCCAGTGACCTCGTTTCAGCCCGAGGAAAGAGAAGGTAGTCCGCTTCATGGCTGCTCCCATGGCTCCGACCCACATCATCCTTTGCATTATTGGATAGCACCTGTACGTCAGCAGATATATCATATGGACTTAATTTATACTCCTTCGGAGAATGCCTCAATGGGGCGGCATGTCGGCACATTAAAAGTGGTCACAAATCCCTTGTCAGTGAATCATATACTGAACGACATGTTTATTGATCGTTTGCTTTACTTGGTGTTTTTAGACTTAGGGCTGATCTTTGTTTTGTATCTGATGCTTAAGTTTAAGCATGTCGAATAGACCTTACTCAACCAGCAAATTTTTTAATGTGTACTGTTCTCAGATTTTTTGAAGATTTTCAATATAGGCAATCATGAACTATTGTTTTTGTTATGTCATGAATACGTTGTAACGATCACAGTCCTGCGTGGACGTTTTTAACGTCAGGATGTGGGGGTAAGAATGAAGAAGAGTATTCTCGTCAAGCTTATCGCAGTTGCTTTTGTCATTATCACAGCCTTAATTTCCGGATTTGGTGTTTATGATTACTTTTCAAAAAGTAATGAGCTTGAAGAAATACAAGACAACACGCTTGATCTGATAGCCTATCGACTCCAGTTAAATCTGCCACCAGCCATTTGGAACTATGAGAATGCACTATTGAAAGTTGTCATGGGTTCCGAGGTTAAATCGAAATTTGTCAGTAAAATCAGGTTGCTGGATAAAGACGGCAAGGTGATGGAGACTGTCTACTCGAAAGCTGAAGGTGAAGAGGGAGAAGAAGGCGCTCAAGAGCAGGAAGCTGCACCTGAAGAGGCTGTTGAGTACGATCCAACAAAGATGAAAATCGTTGAGCTGACATACAGTGAAGAAGGCTCAGATAAAGTAGAAATTGTTGGTAAAGCAGAAATTTATATCGATCATGCTGTGATTTCGAATGCCTTAAAGCAAGCAGCGGTCTCAAAGTTTATTCAGGTTGTTATCTTGGACATTATCGTACTGACATTCTTGTTTATTTTGACTCGTTCACTGGTCATGAATCCGATGCTCAGCGTTGTGAAAGCACTTGAAGACATCTCTGAAGGAGAAGGCGACCTCACTGCCCGAATTGAAGTTTTAAAAAATGATGAAATCGGAGCATTGGCCTGTGCATTTAATGTATTTGTAGAAAAGATTCAGACCTTGGTCTGTTCGATTCAAAATAATATTGTGCGTTTGACGGGTGTAGCGGAAATGGTGAACGGTGTCGCAGGCAGCACGCAGGGACAGATTGATGCACAAAGACACGAGACTGATCAAGTGGCAACAGCTGTGACAGAAATGGCAGCCACAGCGAAGGAAATTGCCTCGAATGCACATATGACCGCAGAAGCCGCAGAGAATGCCAAAGTAGAAACAAACTCTGTACAAACAATATTCATGGATTCAATCGAAAACATTCGTGAATTATCGACACAACTGAATGATGCAGCGGGTGTTATGGACGCTCTTGAGAATGATGTGGCGGGTATTGTGACAGTACTTGATGTCATCCGAGGTATTGCAGAGCAAACAAACTTGCTTGCTTTGAATGCTGCAATCGAGGCTGCACGTGCAGGTGAGCAGGGACGTGGATTTGCAGTGGTCGCAGATGAAGTCAGGGCACTGGCAAGCCGAACGGCTGAGAGTACAGCTGAAATTCAGAACATGATCCAGCGGCTTCAACAAGGCACGGCATCTGCGGTGAATGCAATGCGCGAAAGCCAGCAAAAAAGTGAGATTTCGGTGACAAGTGCAATGAAGTCGGGCGAATCATTGGACAGTATCGTTTCTGCCACAAATAACATTACGGATATGACAGCTCAGATTGCTGCTGCCGTTGAGGAACAAACGGCTGTCTCTGAGGAGTTGAATCGAAATATTAGCGCGATTGTTGATGCGGCAGATGCAACGAGTCAGCTCGTGACGGAAATGTCGGATGAGTCCGAGAATTTAAGCTGTATTTCTAGAGGCCTCGATGAGCAGGTTGGCCGCTTCAAGATCCAATAAAGCGAATTTTGATTTAAGGAAAAAACGAATTCGCTTGGATTATTTCCTTGATTAGAAACATGTTCACCTTTATAAACAAAGGCATCAATTTCCTTTTGAACGAAAATGCTTATGTCAGAATTAGTGCGAGTCATCTCCGAAGACCAAATTGCAACGGTGACTTTAAACCGACCAGAACAATACAATTCCCTGACTATCCCAATGTTTGAAGCGATCCGTGATGCGGCTTTATCTCTTCGAGAAGATCGTGATATCAGAGCTGTGATTTTATGTGGTGAAGGAAAAGGCTTTTGTTCAGGGCTGGATGTCCCTTCCGTCATCAAAAATCCGGCAAATGTCTATGCATTGCTTAAACGGGATGAAACAGAGCAGGTTGCGAATCTTGCGCAGGAAGTCTGTTATTTATGGCGAACGCTGCCCGTTCCTGTGATTGCTGTCACTCATGGTGTTTGTTATGGCGGTGGTTTACAGATTGCTTTGGGTGCTGACTTTCGCTACAGCCATACGGAGTGTCGTTTTTCAGTGATGGAAAGTCAGTGGGGGTTGATTCCGGATATGGGGGGCAGTATTTGCTTACGAGAACTCATGCCGATTGATATTGCCAAAGAGCTGACGATGACAGGAAAAGTGATCGATGCCGCGGAAGCAAAATCCATTCATTTAGTGACACATGTCAGCCATGATCCGATGGAAGATGCGCTGGACTTTTGTCGAACCATCAAAGAGCGTTCTCCTGATGCGATGAGTTACGCAAAAAAGCTGTTTCAGGAATCCTGGCATGAAAGTGAAAAGTCAGCACTGCATTTAGAAACCAAACTCCAGAAAAAAGTATTGGGAAGGCCAAATCACTTAATTACGGTATTTAACCGGCTTTTCAAAAAACAGGTCTCTTATCGGCGTCGTCCAGATCTCACGATTGACTGAGCATTAAGCATTCATTTTTTTAAATGTATGGATAGGGTGTTCGTGCTCACTCTGTCTTAATTATTGATACAAAAAAGAAAATACAACAAGAATGAAAGAATTTAGATAAAAATGAATTCTGGGAAAGATAGGAAGTAAGAAGATGAATTTAGAAAAAGTAGCATTTATTGGCTTAGGTGTCATGGGTTACCCAATGGCTGGGCATGTCTCGAATGCTGGCTACAGCACCAAGGTTTATAACAGAACTGAGTCGAAAGGTAGGGAATGGGAATCCCAATATAAAGGTGAATATTGCCATACACCAAAGCTGGCATCGGAAGAAGCTGATGTTGTCGCCATTTGTGTCGGCAATGATGATGACGTGAGAAGTGTTGTATATGGTGAAAATGGTGTACTGGCAGGTATGCAAGCAGGTAGCGTGATGATCGACCATACAACGACCTCTGCTGAATTGGCCGAAGAGCTGGCAGCTGCATGTGCTGAAAAAGGAATTCATTTTATTGATGCGCCAGTATCCGGTGGGCAAGCCGGTGCTCAGAATGGTGCACTCACGGTGATGTGTGGTGGTGAACATGATATTTTTGAGGCTGTTTCTCCACTGCTGGATAGCTATGCAAAGCAAGCAACGTTACTAGGTGGTCATGGTCAAGGCCAGCGTTGCAAAATGGTCAATCAAATCTGTATTGCTGGTGTGTTAAAGGGACTGAGTGAAGCGATTGTTTTGGCACAGAAGTCCAAACTGGATATTGAGCAAGTTGTGGGTGTACTGAAACATGGTGCGGCAGGCTCATGGCAAATGGAGAATCGAGCTGTAACCATGTCTCAAGACAAGTTTGACTTTGGCTTTGCTATCGACTGGATGAGAAAAGACTTAGGCATTTGTCTGGATGAAGCCAAAAAACACAACCTCGACATGCCGCTTACCAAAGAAGTTGATCGTGAGTATCAGGCTCTTCAAGAAAGAGGTTTGGGGAGAATGGATACTTCTGTTTTAATCAAGATAAAAGATTAAATAAAATCACTCAGGTTACTATGCTATGACGGATTTCTTGGTTCATCACATTGCTTTCCTGAGTGATCCAAAAACAGGCTGAAAAGCCACGCTTTGGTTGCTCGTTGTTTATTTGGAATGAGCAAACTTCTCTCCTTGAGCCGTGATTGATGCTTTTCTCCAGTAACAGCTGGGTTCGTGAAAGATCAGCAGATCTTCATATTTAATAAAATGAATAGTATTTTGCTGTAAAAATCTGAAAAGTAGTCGATAAAATTGCATAAACCTGCATGAATTTGCTTTTTTTCGTTATTTTTTCTGAGACTCCGAAATTCTTGTGAATTTACTTTACTATCTCGTTAATAAAATTGATTTTTGTAGAAAATTCAGCTTATCTGTATGGATAAGGTAATTCGGTTTTTGCTGCTAATGTGCAAAGAACTGATGTGAATATCGGTTAAAATCGATAGAAAGTAATAAAAAAGAGATAAAAGAGTACCTAACTGGTATGAACAGTTCAATTTTGAGTGAAAATTTGTCAATTTCGCTTGAAAATACTAGAAATAAGAGTAATGTATCGCTCAATTTCACTCTATTGTCTTATAAACAGCAATTAAGTCGTATAACAGCAATTCGCAGGAAAATAAGCGCATCATGGCAGACTTCAAAGAAAAAGCCCTCAAATATCATTCTCATCCAGTTCCAGGCAAGATTAGTGTCGAGCTGACAAAACCCGCTGAGACAGTCGAGCATCTTGCACTCGCATATAGTCCGGGTGTTGCTGAGCCAGTTCGCGAGATTGCAGCAGATCCAAACAATGCATATCAATATACTGCAAAAGGTAACCTTGTTGCGGTGATCTCCAATGGAACAGCCATTCTAGGTCTTGGTAATTTAGGCCCGTTGGCATCGAAACCTGTGATGGAAGGGAAAGCGCTTCTTTTCAAACGTTTTGCGAACTTGGATGCGATTGATATCGAAGTCCGTCACCGTACTACAGAAGAATTTATTAATACGGTTGCAAACATTGCAGACACCTTTGGTGGCATTAACTTAGAAGATATTAAGGCGCCTGAGTGTTTTGAAATTGAGAAAGAGTTGATTCAACGTTGTAGTGTGCCAATTTTCCATGATGACCAGCATGGTACGGCAATCGTCACCGCAGCAGGCTTGTTGAATGCACTAGAGATCCAAGGTAAAGAGATCCACGAGGCAACAATCGTCTGTATGGGTGCAGGTGCAGCCGCGATTGCATGTATGGAGCTTTTGATAAAATGTGGCGCGCAGCGTGAAAAAATCTACATGCTTGACCGTAAAGGGGTGATCCATACGCGCCGTGATGACTTAAATGAATACAAGCAGCTCTTTGCAAATAATACAGATAGAAGAACGCTTGAAGATGCAATTGAAGGCGCTGATGTCTTTGTTGGTGTTTCAGGTCCAGATGTGTTACCTCCAGAAGCATTGAAGCTGATGAATAAAAACCCTGTTGTCTTCGCATGTTCAAACCCAGATCCAGAAATCAAACCTGAATTGGCAAAAGCAACACGCGATGACTTAATTATGGCGACAGGTCGTTCTGATTATCCGAACCAGGTCAACAATGTACTTTGCTTCCCATTCATTTTCCGTGGTGCATTGGATGTACGTGCAACAGCCATTAATGACGAAATGAAAGTCGCTGCAGTACATGCGATCCGTGAAATCACGAAAGAATCAGTTCCGGCTGAAGTCTTAAAAGCCTCGAAGGTTGATAAACTTGAGTTTGGCCCGGAGTACATTATTCCTAAACCAATGGATCCAAGACTTTGTTCACGCGTTGCTTTGGCAGTTGCCAATGCTGCGATTGAATCAGGTGTTGCTCAGATTGAGTTGCCTAAAAACTACATGCAGTCTTAATTTTCTGATTTTTAAAGCCGTATCAAGGTCGCTTGATACGGCTTTTGCTTATTCTCTTCCATGCATCTACCTCTTCGATCCATCTACTTTCATTATCTCTTTGTGTATGGTTAAACCGTTTTTATGATGGGCATGACCACCTTGGTGGATGAGCAAGTGAGAAACTTTGAAACGACCTGACTCGACTACACCATTCTTTCCCTTTTAAATCACATTGCTCGCTACATCCTTGAACAGTACATGCCATCCTTGTGGCGGTGGCATGACATGGTTTGTGAGTAGAATTGATGAGAAAGGGTTAATCTTCGACTGCGTCTAAATCATCCAGATCAGGGATCGGTAGCCCGCGCTCTTCTAAAATTTTTCGAACCTTCGTTGGTACGAGTTCAGGATTATTTTTTTGCAGGTCCTCATCATCGGGAAGCGGCTGACCTGTAAATGCATGCAGAAATGCTTCACATAAAAGTTCGCTGTTTGTTGCATGACGAAGGTTATTGACCTGACGCCGTGTTCTTTCATCTGTCAGGACTTTTAAAACACGTAGGGGAATCGAAACCGTGATCTTCTTGACCTGCTGAGATTTTTTACCATGTTCTGCATAAGGGTGAATATATTCACCATTCCACTTAGCCATAACACCTGTTTCATTTGCTTGATTGATTATGTGAATTGTAACTATTTCAGATGCTCAGTCAAATAATTAGAAATTTAGACGTCTAAACGTATTGACATCTCTCATGAGGTTGACTAAAGTTTTAGACGTCTAAACGTCTTCATGGGTAATTGATATGTCAGAAGTGAAACATGCATCCACATTCGCAAGAGCAGCAACCATTGCTGTTCGTGCAGGTATAGAATCCGATACTCAGCATGGTTCGGTGGTACCTCCCATTCATCTTTCTTCAAACTTCAGCTTTGCTGGTTTTAATCAACCAAGAAAATACGATTATTCTCGCTCAGGTAATCCGACCCGCGATTTACTTGGCGAAGCGCTAGCTGAGTTGGAACAGGGCGAAAAAGGGATTATCACTTCAACAGGCATGTCAGCCGTTCATCTTGTCACGCAGCTTTTATCTCCAGAAGATGTGCTTGTGATCCCTCATGATTGCTATGGGGGCAGTTATCGTTTATTTACCTCAGCAAGTCAACGCGGGTTGTTTCAGTTGAAGATCGTTGACTTCAATGATCCGGAGATATTTGCAAAGCTATCTATTTTCCAGCCGAAATTGATCTGGTTAGAAACACCATCAAATCCACTGCTTCGCATTACGGATATTGAACAGATTTGCGGACATGCGAAGACGCTCAATGCACTTGTATGTGTGGACAACACATTCTTATCGCCAGTTCTACAACAACCACTTACTTTAGGTGCGGACATCGTGATTCATTCCACGACCAAATATATCAATGGTCACAGCGATGTCGTCGGTGGTGCAGTGATAGCCAAAGAAAAAGAACTTGGAGAAGAGCTGGCGTGGTGGGCAAATTGTATTGGTATCACTGGTGCACCATTTGATAGCTATCTGACGTTGCGTGGCTTAAGAACCTTGTATCCACGTTTAAAGCAGCATTTAGAGAACACACAAGCGATTGTTGAATTTCTTGCTGAGCATCCAGCGGTGGAAAAAGTTTACTATCCCGGACTTGCGGATCATCCAGGTCATGCAGTTGCCAAGGCTCAGCAACATGGGTTTGGTGCGATGGTGAGCTTTGAGTTGGTTGAAGGCCAATCGGTAGCCGATTTTGTGGCAGCGCTTGAGTACTTTTCACTTGCGGAGTCTCTCGGTGGGGTTGAAAGCTTAATTTGCCATCCTGCAACAATGACTCATGCTGCGATGGATAAAGAAGCACAGAAGACCGCTGGCATTTCAGAGCAGCTTTTACGAGTCTCTGTTGGGATTGAGAATGCTGACGATCTTATCCAGGATTTGGCACAGGCGTTGAATCTGCAAACTCGGCAGACCCAAGAGCAGGCTAACCCGGCAATCGGCGGTGACCCCAAACAACAGCTGACTGTCTCCGCAGCACAAGCAAACTGGTGGTAAGGTATGAGTCACGATCGCGTGTTTAAATTCGGAGGCAGCAGTCTTGCCTCAGCAGCGAATTATCGAGACGTAGCAGCACTTGTGTGCCAGTCTGAAGTCAAATGGGTGGTCGTGTCTGCTGCGGGTGATACGACGGACCTGCTGCTTGCATTGGCTGAATTATCTATACAAGCAAATTCACCCCAGCAAACGCAATCTCAGGACTTTTTAATTTCGCAGTTAATCAGTTATCAACGCGGCTTATTGTTATTTTTACCAGAACACGTTCAATACAATCTAATTGAACAGATCCAATTGGATGTTTGCGATGTGATCTTAAAAGAAGGTGTAACGTTAGATGAGGTAGTTGCGCTTGGCGAACACTGGTCATCACGTATCCTTTCTGCCTATTTACAAGCGCGAGGGAATACGGCGCGTGCGCTGGATGCAAGAGACTTTTTCAGACAAGAGAATGGACAATTTGACGCTGGCACATCTCGTACGCTGATAAAGCCTTACCTGGGCTTTGCCGGCTACTCTGTTGTAACGGGTTATATTGCAAGAGATCATGCGGGACAGACAGTCACATTTGGCAGAAATGGCAGTGATTATACTGCAACACTTCTGGCTGATATTATTGATGCAAAAGATGTCGTTCTTTGGACGGATGTTGACGGTATTTATGCTGCTGATCCAAGAAAAGTGCACAATGATAGGCTGACGGAAGTGTCAACTCATCAATTGAGTTTATTGGCGAGATTAGGCAACCCAATTATTCACTTAAAAACCTTGCAGCCAATGCTCCAGTCGGATTTGACTCTCCATGTTCGCCAAACTGATCTCGGTTTTCAAAGCCAGGGCACTCGCGTGAATCGACACGCGCAACAGCAATGGTTACTGACGAATACCAACCTTCGGCGTCATCTTGTTTTGCAGGATGTGAACCAACGTGAGAAAGAAACGATCCTCAATGCGTTTACATCAAGTCCAGCGGTTCTTGTTGATGACCACGAACGGATTGAACTTCTTGTTGAAGAAGATGACTATGCTCGCCTCAAACCATTCCTTGATACAGTGTTTACTCAAAGAGTCAAAGACGAAGGTCAAGCTGCGCTAATCGGAGTCGTTAGAGGAAAGGATAGTGAGAACCAGGTGTTTGATGCACTCAGTACAGTTTTGCATGCTCAAGCGATACAGAGTGAAACGAAGGTTCTCAAAGAAATTGCGACAGACGATCAATATATATGGTTGCTCGATGCGCCGTGTGAGCCAGAAACACTCATCGCGTTATTTGGATGTCTCCCAAGTCAGAAAGAGTCGATCGCACTGGTTGTCGCTGGAATAGGGCAGGTCGGTCAAACTTTCTTACAACAACTGTCAGCGTTACAGGCAAATTGGCCAAATCATTCGCTGCAATTGGTTGGAATTTGTAATTCAAAACAAGCGATATTCGATAAGAGTGGATTATTGATACCTTCTGCACTGTCTGATTTTCAACAATATGCTCAGTCTTATCAGCCAAGTGATCTTGTTGAATTTTGCCATGCCGTGCAGAGCAAACATCTCGTGTTTTTTGATCTGACAGCCAGTCAGGATCTACCGACATTATACCCACAGCTTGTTGAGGCCGGCTGTCACTTGATTGGTGCGAACAAACACGGGAAAACACAACCCATCGATTTAGAACAAACGCTTCAAGAGTGCTTAAGCAATGAAGGACGAGTTTACTTATCCAATACGACGGTAGGCGCTGGATTACCTGTTCAGCATACAATTCAGGAGTTAACTGAGACAGGTGACAGGATCACACAAATTCAGGGGATATTCTCGGGCACACTTTCATGGCTGTTGTGTCAGTTTGACGGGCAACGTCGATTTAGTGAATTAGTTCAAGAGGCCCAATCGTTAGGATATACGGAGCCAGATCCAAGGGAAGATATTTCTGGTGGAGATGTACAACGAAAATTACTGATCCTAGCTAGAGAAGCGGGTGTGCCATTGAACATATCTGACATCGAGATAGATCCTTTACTCCCTTCCCAGTTCTTAAACCCTGAGGTGACACTTGCTTCACAATGGGATGATATTGATGCCTGGATCTTGTCTCTTTATCAACGAGCGAATAGACAAAAGTGTTGTCTTCGCTACGTTGGAAGTCTACGAGTTTTAAAGGATGGTTATCAAGCGAATGTTCGTTTGGAAATGGTTTCTCGTGACAGCGATCTTGCAGCAATCCGGCCATGTGACAATGTATTTCAAATCCAGTCAGAAAGGTATGCTGAAAACCCAATTGTGATCCGGGGACCAGGAGCAGGAAACGATGTGACAGCAGCAGGTGTGATCGCAGATCTGAAACGTCTGTGCCATCAGATATAGCTGACAGCAGCGACATGAATGAAAGATAAATAGAACCTAGTCATCATGAAAAGTAATTACACCCTATATTTTGATGGGGAATTTGTCTTAGCAGACAACGGAAAGGTGAAGCCAGTATGTTAAAAGCAATTGCATTAGAGTCATTGAATCGACGAATTCAGGATGTACAAGGGGACGTTCGTGTTTCCTTTGAATTCTTTCCTCCCAATGATGAAAAGATGTCAGAGATGCTTTGGAAGTCAGTTGAACGGCTGGCACCGCTTCAGCCTGAGTTTGTGTCAGTGACTTATGGTGCTTGCTCTGGTGTACGTCATAAAACCCATGATGTGATCCACCGTATCCAAGCAGAAACTAACTTGGTTGCGGCACCTCATTTAACATGTATTGATGCATCAAGAGAAGAACTGATCACACTTGCAAAGGCTTATTGGAATTCTGGGATCAAACATATTGTTGCTTTAAGAGGCGATCTGCCAGAAGGAAGTACCCAAAAGCCAGAAATGTATGCCTCTGACTTGGTTTCTTTACTACGTTCTGTCGCAGATTTTGATATTTCAGTGGCAGCTTATCCAGAAGTTCACCCTGAAGCAGAAAACGCACAAGCAGATCTGCTCAGTCTAAAACGAAAAATTGATGCAGGGGCAAACCGTGCGATCACACAGTTTTTCTTTGATGTTGAAGCATTTTTAAGGTTTCGAGATCGTTGTGTAGCTGTTGGAATTGATGCAGAGATTGTTCCTGGAATTTTACCGGTAACCAACTTTAAGCAACTCCTTCGGTTTGCCAGTTTTACGAATGTTCATGTACCACAATGGATGCACAGCCTGTATGACGGGTTAGAAGATGATATGGAAACCCGGAAATTAGTCGCTGCAAATATTGCGATGGAGATGGTGAAAGTATTACGGCGGGAAGGGGTTGAGCAATTTCATTTCTATACACTGAATCGTTGTGAACTTAGTTATGCGATTTGTCACTTACTTGGGATCCGCCCGGTAAAGTCAAGTAAAGGTTGAGAAAAGAAGCTGGCTGAGCTAAACCTAAAGGAAGTCAATTATAAGGTTCCGTTTCGATGAGCAATCCTCCTGAAGAGTGGTGTTTTCGTAGCGAGAGTGCAAGATTATTAGGGTTGTCTGTTGCTCAAATTCATACTGGACTGACCGACGGAGATAAATCGGTTGAGACATTAACCACTTCATTTCGTGAGCTTGTCGATTTTTGCCTCAGAGTTCAAGAATTGACTCAAAAGCCTATGGATGACCCAGAGCAGAGATTGGAAATCGGTAAACTTGCGACAAGTATGCACGATCAAATTAATGCTGCCATTATGGCTTTCCAGTTTTATGATCGTCTTTGCCAGCGACTTGACCATGTCTCTGGTAGCTTACTATGTCTCAGTGACCTGGTGAAAGATGAGGAAAGTTTAAATGACCCAAGAGGGTGGGCTTCTCTTCGTGAACGCATTCAAGACTCCTATACGATGGAAGCTGAGCGCTTGATGTTCAGAGCAATTATGCAGGGTGCGACGATGGATGAAGCTTTGAATATCTATAAGGAAGAATTGGAGCGTATGGAAAATGCTAAAGAGGATGATGTCGAGCTTTTCTAGTACACCATCTCCCGTCTAAGATGGGTCGTTATGACCCTTCATGTTTTTCTTGAGTGTCACATCCACGGCATGCGTTGCAGAGCCGAATATTTAAAATATGAGATAATACAATAAATACAGCCCCAAAAATCAGGACGAACGGTTCGTAAGTTTCACCGAGTGCGTCTTTATTCCAATAGATAAAGATACCAATGGTAAACGCGTAGAATGGATACAGCTTGCGGTGGTAGCGATGGAAGCCAGAAAAGAGCGCGATTGAACCTAAAACGATCGTGATGAGTAGAATAGAATGCTCAAATTCGTGTGTTGCAAGAAAGTTGACACCAATCAAAGGGAGTATCGGCAGGAGGGCGGGTAATAAAATACAATGCACCGCACACAAGGATGTAATTGCGATCCCAATTTTATCAAGAAAGTTTTTTCCCTGACGTACCATTTCTGCCTTGCCTACTTCATCATTTTCAAAAGACGTAATACTACCACAGTTGTTATAGTATAACATATTCTTTTTTTCCTAAATCATGGGACAGCTTTGAGTAACCTCGACTACTTGAACATCGGGTCAGTATTATGGCTTGAACTGGATTGGAATTTGTGTGTCACGATTCGCATTTGCATGCTCTAGCTTTTCTAAATATTGCTGCCAGAGTGTTTGCTGGTTTTGCGCAATCTCTTGGAGGTAATCCCAACTGTAAAGGCCGGACTGGTGGTTATCGCTAAAAATAAGTCGTACAGCGTAATTACCGATTGGGACAACGCCATCAATAGCGATATCTTTTTTATGGGCGACAGGCGTCGATTGTGACTTCGCTTGAGCAGATGGGCTGAATACACGAAGAAATTCTGCGGAAAGTCCATACATGGAATCGTCTTCAAAATAGACATCCATTATTTTACTTTTTTGATGATAATGCAGCTTTATCACTTGTGCTTTCAAAAGTTTCTCCTAAAAAAAATCGGCCCCTTTCGGAGCCGATATTCAGTACACCGTTTTCAAGAATATGTCTTTCAAGTCTATGTTTTTAAAAAATATATCTTTAAAGTGGATTGCGATTATAGGATGAAGCGACTGAGATCTTCATCTTCTATCAGCTCACCTAGACACTTGCTGACGTATGCTTCATCAATGGTGATTGCGCTACCCGCTTTATCAGAAGCATCGAAAGAAATCTCTTCCATCAGCTTTTCTAATACAGTGTGCAGACGACGAGCGCCGATGTTTTCAGTTTTTTCGTTGACTTGCCAAGCTGCCGCAGCAATACGCTTGATGCCATCTTCAGAGAAATCTACGGTTACACTTTCAGTTGCCATCAGAGCCTTATATTGCTCTGTTAATGAGGCATTTGGCTCAGTAAGGATACGTTCGAAGTCCTCTGCGCTTAAAGCTTCGAGTTCAACACGGATCGGAAGACGGCCTTGGAGCTCTGGGATCAAGTCAGAAGGCTTCGCCATTTGGAATGCACCAGATGCGATAAACAAAATATGATCCGTTTTTACCATGCCATGCTTGGTGCTCACGGTACTGCCTTCAACAAGTGGAAGTAAGTCACGCTGAACCCCTTCGCGAGAAACATCTGGGCCACTGGATTCGCCACGTTTACAGATTTTGTCAATCTCATCGACGAACACAATTCCGTTCTGTTCAACGTTATGGATAGCTTTTTCTTTTAAGTCTTCCTGATTAACCAGCTTCGCAGCTTCCTCTTCTGTCAGTGCTTTCATGGCTTCTTTGACAGTCAATTTACGACGCTTCGTTTTATCGTTGGATAGGTTTTGGAACATGTTTTGTAGCTGTGAAGTCATCTCTTCCATCCCTGGAGGTGCCATGATCTCAACGCCAACTTGTGATGCAGCGACATCAATCTCGATTTCTTTATCGTCGAGTTTGCCTTCGCGTAGTTTCTTACGGAAGATCTGACGCGTATTGGAATCATCTGTTTCTTCTTCATCACCCCAAGTGTTTTTTGGGCGGGGAAGGAGCGAATCAAGGATTCTGTCTTCTGCTTGCTCCTCTGCGCGGAAACGAACTTTTTCCATTTCAGTTTCTTTAGTCATTTTGACAGAGATATCGACAAGATCACGGATGATCGTCTCAACTTCTTTACCAACATAACCAACTTCAGTGAACTTCGTTGCTTCAACTTTAATGAAAGGCGCTTGTGCCAGCTTTGCTAAACGACGTGCGATTTCGGTTTTACCAACTCCCGTTGGACCAATCATGAGGATGTTTTTCGGTGTGACTTCAGCGCGCAGCGTGTCATTTAGCTGCATGCGACGCCAACGGTTACGCAGGGCAATTGCCACCGCTTTTTTTGCATTGTTTTGACCGATAATATGACGGTCAAGTTCATGAACAATTTCGCGTGGGGTCATGGATGACATAATGCTTTCCTTTATAACTCTTCGATCGTCTGATTGCTGTTGGTATAAACGCAGATATCGCCTGCGATTTTTAAGCTTTTCTCTACAATATCTTTCGCTGGCAATTCTGTGTTTTCCAGCATGGCCGTTGCAGCAGCTTGTGCAAATGAACCACCACTGCCAATCGCAATGAGGTCATGCTCTGGCTGGATGACATCTCCGTTACCAGAAATAATGAGAGATGCAGTTTCGTCAGCGACTGCAAGGAGTGCTTCTAATCGACGTAGCATGCGATCAGTCCGCCAGTCTTTGGCTAACTCAACAGCGGCTTTTGTTAAATGACCCTGATGCATCTCTAGTTTACTTTCGAAGCGTTCAAAAAGTGTGAAGGCATCTGCGGTACCACCTGCAAATCCAGCAATCACTTTGCCATGGTAAAGACGGCGAACTTTCTTTGCGTTTCCTTTCATTATGGTGTTACCAAGGCTCACTTGCCCATCACCACCAATGACGACCTTGCCGTCTCTTCTAACTGATACAATCGTTGTCACGTGAATTCCTCGATATTGGACGTGTCAATGTACACGCCACTTCAATAGATAAGCGCACTTCTATTTGTTAAGAAATGGCAGAGCACGCCAAGTGCATGCTCTTCAAAATTCGTGTTAAATCTGATGTGGGTGTCTTGGTTTCGTTTTTCAAGTCCAAGGCATGATGAGACAGCCATAGATTTTGCTTCGTTTGAGCTTATTCTTGGCTTTGAGTGCGTGTCGTTTGGTATCGAATGGGCCGAGTACAACCTTATGCCAGCGACCACCGTTGGTTTTTCTCACTTCGGACTCTAATCCAGCAAAGGCAATTCTTGCTTTGAGCCTATTTGCTGCATCTTCGCTTCTAAGGGAGGCACATTGCAAAAGGTAAGGTCCCTTTGACTCAATTTTCTTTACCTCAACTTCGACTTCTTTGTTCTTTAGCTCGTCGACATATTGCCACTTTTCTGTTTTTGGTGGAACAGGTAATTCGTTTTTGGGTTGAACCACAGTCGGTTGTGGGGTTTGTGGTTGCGGCGCTTGTTTTGCGGCACCTTTAATTGACCAAAGGAAATAGGCAAAGCCAAGAACGGCCAGGGATGTCAGGCCAATCTTCATGAGAAAAAGCGGATCGTTTGACTTTGCTTTTGCTTTATTATTCTTTGGTTTTGCTCGTTTGATATAGTCTTGTTGTGCCATGATAATTACTGATTTTTTTCAGGTATTTTTGGAAAAATACGGCGCTATCCAATCCGAGCATTCTAACCTACTTTTTCGAATATGAAAGTGCCCTGATGTGAAGAACAGTTGAAAATCAACTGCTTTAGTTTGTTTTTCGCTCAATATAGATCCTGTGGATCAATATCCAGTGACCATTTGACTTGTCGATGTGTGGGTAGCTTTGGGATGGCAGTGAGTAATGTCGCTGCGGCTTTTTGAATGGTTGAACGCTTTTTCGCGATCATCTGGAGTTGAAAGCGGAATTTGCCAGCTTTTTTTTCAAGAAGCGCTGGCATGGGACCAAATGCTTGCAACTCTTCGATGGGGGAAAGTGCTACTTTTAATCCTTCGATAAAGGATTGGCATGCTTGGGCATCCAAAGATGAAACACGAACCAGCGCCATCTGTCGAATGGGGGGAAATTGCGCAGCTTGTCTTTCTTCCAAGGCAAGTCTGGAAAAATGTGCATACCCGTTGTTGATCAGGTCTTGAAGCAACGGATGTTCGGGATGATGGGTTTGCATGAGGACTTTTCCTGCAATTGCTGCGCGCCCAGCACGTCCCGCGACTTGAACAATGAGCTGAGCCAAACGCTCTTGTGCACGAAAATCGGCACTATAGAGACCACCATCTACATCAATGATGACTGCCAGTGAAACACGGGGAAAGTGGTGTCCCTTTGCAAGCATTTGCGTGCCAATGATGAGGCAGGGCTTTCCTTTGAGAATGTCTGAGAACTGTTTTTCTAAGCTTCCCTTACGACGTGTGCTATCACGATCAATCCGGTAGATGGTCGTGTCCGGGAATTGTTCTGACAAGCCTTCTTCAATTTGCTCTGTACCGTGACCGACAGATACTAACTGTGTACTTCCGCACTCTAAACATTGGTGGGGTACTGGTGCGGTACTGCTACAGTGATGACAGACCATTTGTTGCCAGATCTTGTGATAGGTCGTAAAGGCACTACAGCGACTGCATTCGGTCAACCAACCACATTCATGACAGAGGAGCGCGTTGGCATAACCGCGTCGATTGAGAAAAAGCAGGACCTGTTCACCACGAGACAGTGTTGCTTTGATTTCGACAAGGACTTGAGACGATAAACCCAGATGCAATTTTTGCTGCTTCATATCCACAAGTTCGAATTGTGTTTGGTGAGATTGCATGGCACTTTTTGTGAGCAAGAGATGCTGATACTTTTGCTGGTGGACATTGTACAGGGATTCTAAGCTTGGTGTTGCACTTCCTAAGATCACTGGCACCTGAGTTTTCCATGCACGATAAATGACAAAGTCCCTTGCATGATAACGAAACCCTTCCTGCTGTTTGAATGAGAGATCATGTTCTTCATCAACGACAATTAAGCCGAGATTTTGAAAAGGAAGCAAACTGGCTGAACGTGTGCCAATGATCATCGCTGCGCTGCCCGTTCTGGCTGCATCCCAAGCGGTGAATTTCTCTGTATCATTGAGGGCGGAATGCCAAGGATAAAGAGGAAGATTAAATCGTTGTTCAAATCGTTGCAAGGTTTGGGGTGTCAGACCAATTTCTGGGACGAGGATCAGGACCTGCTTCCCTGTTGCGAGCACTTGACGGATGGTTTGAAGATAGACTTCGGTTTTGCCGCTACCCGTGACACCATCAAGCAGGTAGGTTTGAAACCGATCCAGCTGTTTGGTGATCGTTGTGACTGCAAGGGCCTGCTCAGGGTTCAGGTGTTTTTCATCTTGGATTGTGAGTTGTGTGAAATCACAAGATAGTGGGGTTTCAATTTTCTTTTCGACCCATTGTTTGTCCAGCAGGCTTTTTATTGTTGCAGGAGAAACACCGAGTGTTTTTAACTTTGCGCGGGATTGAGGCCATTTTTCAAGTGCTTGCAGCGCTAGTTTTTGCTTTTCACCACGAACTGTAGCATGAAGGAGATGTTTTTTTCCTAATGTCGTCAATTGTATTTGTTCTGGGCGGCATGCGGAGATGTTTTTTCCTTCTCGAAGTTGTGGGGGGAGGGCATGAAAGAGCACTTCACCAATGGGGGCCTGAAAATAACTTGCTGCCCAGCGTAGTGCTTCGAACAAGGTGGGTTCGTATATTGGTGAACTATCTAAACAAGTATCGATCGATTTGATCTTATCCGGATCGAAGTTTGGTTGGTCTGAAGTGCCCACGACGACACCAATCATCTGACGCTTTCCAAATGGGACTCGTACGCGGCAACCAGGTAAGATTTTACCGGATGCATCGGTCTTATAGTCAAAGACTGTCCGCATAGGAACAGGTAGTGCCACTTGCAAGAAGGCTGTCGACATTGGTGTTACGAGATCCCTATAAAAAATTCAAATTATACTCGAAAGTTGTTGTTTCTCAGGGCAGAATAGAGGAGCTTTGTATCACCGACCCAAACAGGATGGATCGCTCAGATTTGTTCTCGAGCAAGTGACTGACTACACTTTGTAAAAAACCGGAGGAGTAACAGTGAAATACAGTCTAATAGCCCTTGGGATACTGGTACTGTCTTTTTCATCGGCAGCGTCGGAAGCTTACCCCTATTCGCTTGAAGGCTATTGTATCTTAAAAAAAGAGGGGGTGGACGAAGATTTCATGAAAACATACGCAACACGACTTGGGTTTACCCCAAAAGTCAGCGTGTGTAAACGGTTTATCCGGTTACTGAACGACTTTCAGCCAAAAGGCTGGGATTACAAATTTGGCCGACCTTATCCCGGTAGCGCGATCGTGCTTTCAAAGGAGCAGATCGAAATGATCAATCAAGCACGCGCAAAATGATCGATTAAATATTGATTATTTGGTCGGCTTCATTTAGAATTCGCGCCTTTATTTTAAGTTATTAATCGTATGGTGTTCGGCTTAGGATCGAATAGCGATACGGCCTGAAAAAGAGGTTTTCCATGAAAAAAGATATCCATCCTAAATACGAAACAATCAACGCAACGTGTTCTTGCGGAAACAAGTTTGAGACGCGTTCTACACTTTGTAAAGACATCCACCTTGACGTTTGTTCTGCATGTCACCCGTTCTACACAGGTAAGCAGAAGATCCTAGACACGGGTGGTCGTGTTGATCGCTTCAACAAGCGTTTTGGCTCGCTTACAGCAAAGCGCGGTTAATCGCTTCTGGGGGCATCGTTTCTCGATGCTCCTTTTGATTTCCCCCTCTCTCCATTCTCCTTTTTTAAATTTCTTTTCAATCTTTCGTTTCGTTAAGCGTTTGGCACATCAGAAACACAAAATTCAACTATGCTTTGGGAAGAAATCCATGGGCATGTGGGTGAATATTGGTTGAAGTAAATTATGATTTTGGACGGGATGAAGGGCATGTCGTTCTCTCGGCAAATTGTTCAGCTTCCTGGCTCTCCATACAACGACTGCTTCTCTTCCTTGGGTTATTGTGCTTTACAATCGCTATCTCATTTTCATGGTTTGGTTTTTGGCCGATTCTACCTTTTGCGGGATTTGAGATTGGTGCATTAGCGGTTGCTTTTTATGTTGTCTCAAGGCGGCAACAATATGTGGAAATATTAGAGTTTACACCATCAGAGGTCTTGCTTTCATCTGGGCGGCATCACCGACAGACTCAGCTGAGTTTTTCACGGGCATGGTCGTATTTCCAAGTTGAAAAAGCACCAAGGCAAGCGTCTGATGTATTTCTATGTTGCCATCAAGAAAAAGTAGCGCTTGGTGTTTTTCTTAATAAAGTTGATAAGGCAAAGCTCGTCAGCACGCTCAAAGAAATAACAGTGAGCTTCCAACAGTAAGATAGTAATTTCAGCTTTAAGCTTTGATTCGGGGCTGTTGATCCATTGAGAAAAGATAAACAGGCCCTATGGTTACAGGTTTTCTATTTGCGCTGCAATTTCATCAAAGTCATGCTCAAGATCGCATCGACGCTGCTCATTGAGGCTTTCGCCGTAAATATGACAAATATTTGCTGCACTATGAAGCGCATCGGCTTTACTAATCGTTTTATTCCGTGCAATATCAACGAGCGCATCCATCTTTTCTTTCGCTTCTTGGTACATGTTTTCAGTTAAAATGCTCATAACTTTCTCCGTAGTTCCGCTTGAGGGTACCAAAAAAGTATGAATCTAAACCTGAATTTATGCTAATTCTAAAGCACTAAGAGGCATCTTGATTTTCAATGTTGATGAATTAGTAGTCTATCTCTCTGTTTTTTAATGAACATTTGCCCCGATATCGAAACCAATCTATAAAATACGTTACTTAAATTCTAGAAATGAAAAGCGGGAAATCCCATGACAGATGTGTTAGCAGAATTTGGTGGTTTAATTCAACGTATATTGCAAATGGGTTCTAAACCTGCCCATGAGAATGGTGTGATTGCTATTTCGTTTGATGAAAAGTTTACGTTGTGTTTTGAGTTTAATCCAAAGTCAAATGGTGTTGTGCTTTATGCGACATTGAGTACGTGGCAGGGGCTAGAACAGTACGCAGAAGTACTTTTGAAGGCGAATGCATATGGGAATGGAACCCAAGGTGCGTATTTCACTGTTGATGAACATACAAACGAGCTTCTACTTGAAAAGCAGTTTTATGCACCTTTCCCTTCGACAGAAGAGATGACAATTCAGATCGAAAACTTTTTAAATGTGTTAGATATTTGGCAGCAGCGGTTAAAGGATCTCCCGCAAGATCCTGAAGCAGTACCGCAACAAATTGCATCACCGATGATGAAAGTTTAGGAAATTGTATATGGCAAATGGTATCAGTCAGGTCACCATCTCATTTGATAGTCGACCAGATATAAAAGTCGGTCAGGAGACAAAATCATTTGGTCTGATGAATGTGAATGGGCAAGACATTGTCGGGGTGGATCTCGGTAATAATACATTCGCAAAATTAAGTAATCGGCCAGATGGCAAATACGACGTTACCTTGTTTAAAGGCGATGGCAAGCCGTTGGATGAACGGAGCGTGAGCATTCAAGGCGGACACGTTTCTCGTTTACAAGATTCATCAGGCAACAAGTTAGCGAACCAAGCTCATCGACACTTGGATACCATGAAAACATTTCAGTTTAATCAAGGATATTTAAACCGATTTGAGTCACTTGAGACCGTGGCTGCAACACCGAAACTTTCTGGACAAGCCCTAGAGAATAAGGGTATTCAAGATACAGCAGATCTATTTAAGATCAATGATCAAATTAATGAAAAGATAAAGTTGCTGAAATCATTGCATCAACCGGAAGCCAGTGACATCCAAGAGTTAGGGCAATTAATGAATGAGCGATATGCCGTATGGAAAGAAATAGATAAAGTGCTGGAGCAACAAGAGAAAATGCCTCAAACAAATCGCTCTGATGAGTCATCTTCTCAGCAAATACAACGATCAGCGTCTGTTGATGTCAAAGAATTACCGCCGATTCATTCTGCAAAGGATGCAAAATCAGCCGTTGAGGAACTACTGAAAACGCAAAAAGAAGACCATCAGTCACTCGGCTGGAAAGATCGTCTGGGAGAGTCAAAAGCGTATAAATCTGAGCGCAATATGTTGAAGTCGTTAAGAGATATGTTCGATAAATCAGCAACTTTGGTGCAAGAAGAACAAAAGCTTCAAGATTTACTCGATCGTCGATTAGAACGTGAGTCAGATTTGCTGCAACAAAAGAAAGATCTGAAGAATCAATATGGATTAGATTCAAAGAACTGGCCTGATTACGCAAAGGTGAAATTTACCCAGCTTTCTAAATTTATTAAAGATAGTCAGGTGCAAACAGAAGCGGTCAAAACACAATTGCATCAAATTCAAATTACGAATGATTTCTTGCTCATGGAGCCTATTTTGGATCCATCAACAAGAACGGAATTGGCACGTCACCCAGAAGCTTTGGAAGTATTTAGCCAGATGCTAGAAAGTCGTCAAGGTGAAGTCACCGTTGAGGATAACTTCAAGTTTTCAGATTCGAATCAAAATCGACTAAACTTTTTTGACCGTATCAGTACTTTATACGCATCTTTACCAACCATGGATGCAATGGGATATTTAGAAAATCTAGAAGAAAGTGGTGAGGCACCTATCGTTCTGGATGAACTCAGCGCAGCATATAAAGAAATGATGCAGGAATCCCCGATTCTTGATAAGAAAATAGCGCGCTATGTTGAGGAATTAGAAGCTGTCTAATGAGGGACTGTTGATCTTTCGGAAAAATAACGACATTGATGATAGATCAATTGGCCCGAATAGGCCATGAGCGGAAGGCCGCGTTCATGGCGGTATCGACTCAAGCCCAATTATTGGTATTGAGCCGTCAGCTCAAAATTTGACGACTCAGCGTAACCATTCTCACCAAGGTAATATTTCCCTTTGCCTCGCAGTTGGCAAGAAATTGTAATAGTCGTTATATTTTCCTGCGCGACTCGCTCCTCGAAGCGGAGCTGGCATTTCATTGAAATCAATGGTGTAGCTTGAGAAGTCAACACTGAGATTTTTCCGCCTAATTTCCATCAATAGGTGGCTTCGCCACGCCCTTGTGTTGGGTATTCATGAAACTTTAGGATTTGTGCAACTGCAAAGCCTGGGTAAGTGTGTTGTTCATTTAAAGTTGGGAGGCTTTGATTATAAGTTGCTCCTTGCCCCCCACTTTGTCGAGGTCATGGAGTCAATGAAAGGCGCAAGTGTATCTGAAGCAACAACATGAAAGGAAAAAAGTAAAAGCGCAGTGGCTGCTGCTGTGGTTCTTATGACTTGATTCATCGTGACTCGCTTTGGAAGGTTTATCTCATTGGAAAATGTTCGTCACTGAAATAACTTGCAACAAAAAAGCGCGGCATATTAACACTTTTTCTGGGAACATGTGATGATTTATCGATATCCAATTTTCAACGACAACCAAAACCAATAAGGAAGCTTATGAAACATGCATTGTTCGCAATTCCCGCCTTTTTCCTGACAAGTCAGGGTGTAATAGCAGAAGAAGCGAGAATCTTGAGATTCCCTGATATTCATCAAAATCGGGTGACATTCGTCCATGCAGGGGATATTTATCTCGCAGATGTTGCCTCAGGAATGGCAACGCGACTAACCGCTCACAAAGGGCAAGAATTATTCCCAAAATTTTCACCTGATGGGAAGAAAATCGCATTTTCAGCTGAATACAGCGGCAATCGCCAAGTCTATGTCATGAACCGCGATGGGAGTGATTTAAAGCAACTCACTTATTACAATGATGTTGGTGTTATGCCGCCAAGAGGTGGTTTTGATTATCGTGTTCTAGATTGGGCTCCAGATGGAAAAAACATTCTCGTGAAGGCGAATCGTGTGCCATATAGTAAGCGAATGGGACAGCCATATCTTGTGCCAGTCGATGGCGGGATGGAAAAGCCACTGCCCGTTTTTAAAACTGGGGGTGGCATGTTATCTCCTGATGGGAATAAATATATTTATACACCTGAGGACAGGGACTTTAGAACCTGGAAACGTTATCGAGGTGGACATGCACAAGATGTATGGATTTATGATTTAGAGAATCATACCAGTCAGCAAATTACAAAGCATAAAGCGACAGACCAGCAACCGCTTTGGGTTCATGATTCCATTTTTTTCGTTTCGGACCGAAATTTCCATTTCAATCTTTTTCAATATAATGCATCAGGTGAGCCGAAGCAGGTGACGCACCATGAGACTTATGACGTGCTTTGGCCATCAGCAGGTCCGGATGCGATTGTCTATGAAAATGGTGGTTACCTATATCGGTTTGACCCCAAAAAGCAGCAATCGCAGAAGCTGAGTATTCAAATTTCAGGTTTACCGGAACAGACTTTACCTGGGTTTAAAAAAGCCTTTTCTTATATTGATAGTGCTTCTATATCCCATGATGGGAAGCGAGTCACATTTTCGGCTCGCGGTGATGTTTTTACAGTCCCAGCAAATGAAGGTGAAGTCCGCAATTTATCCAATTCCTCTGGTGTGCGTGAAATGAACGTCACCTGGTCTCCAGACGGGAAGTATATTGCTTATTTGAGTGATAAGTCAGGTGAATACGAACTGTATATACAAGATCAGGCAGGCGAAAAGCCTGCGCAGCGGATCACGTTTGATGGCCGAACATGGCGTTTTCAACCCTTTTGGTCACCGAATAGTCAAAAGCTTGCCTTCACGGATGCTGAGAATAAGCTCTGGGTGGTTGATATTGATTCAAAGAAACCAAAATTGATCGACCAGTCTCCATACGAGAAAATCCATGAGGTGCAATGGTCACCTGATAGCCAACACTTGGTCTACCCGAAGGAAGGGGAGAATGGATATCATGCACTTTGGCTTTATCATCTGAAAGACCAAACGTTTTCACAGGTGACTTCCGGCATGACTCAGGATTCAAATCCAGTCTTTGACCCGAAAGGAGACTACTTGTACTTTATTTCTCTACGCGATTTTAATCTGAGTTTCAGCCAGTTCGAATTTAATTACCTTTATCGGGAGGGTCTGGGGGTTTATGGGATCACTTTGCGCAAAGACATCCCTCATCCTGGCGCCCCAAAAAGTGACGAAGTTGAAATTATTTCCAATAAAGGGAAAAAGGAAAAAGAAAAGGAAGAGAAAAAGCCACTCAAAATCGATATCGCAAATATGGAGCAGCGTATCTTTAAAGTCGACTTGCCACCTGCAGATTATCAGAAACTGGCAGCGAATGATCAGGGCCTGTTTGTGCTGAACGAAGAAACGTTAAGCTTTATTGATATTCGTGCACAGAAAAAAGCGGAAGTGATCCAAAAGCAGGTGGATGACTTTCAGTTGTCTGCAAATGGAAAAAAGCTGCTTGTTCGTAAAGACAAGAAATATGCTGTGATTGATGCAAAACCAAAGCAAAAGTTTTCCAAACATAAGCTCAATCTGAAAGATATGGTGACTAAAGTCGATCCAAAAGCGGAATGGCATCAGATCTTTCAAGATGGATGGCGTGTATTACGTGACTGGTTTTATGATCCAAATATGCATGGTGTGGACTGGGATGGAATTTACAAACGATATGAGCCAATGGCTCGTGCGGCAAACTCCAGAGCCGATCTAGATTATGTCTTAAGTGAAGTCGCCGGCGAAATACACGCAGGTCATACCTATGTGAACGCAGGTGAATATCCGAAGGTGAAACGACGAGAAACCGGGTTACTTGGGGCCGAAATCAATACACACGCATCGGGATATTTTCAGATAGGCAAAATCTACCCAGGTGAGAACTGGGATCCAAAACGTCGTTCCCCATTGACAGAGCCAGGCATCAATATCCGTGAAGGTGAGTTTATTCTTGCGGTTAATCGACAGCCTGCGACAAGTGTAAAGAATTTCTATCAATTGATGGAAAATACAGCAGGAAAAACAATAGAACTCAAGGTGAATGACAAACCGGAGATAAAAGGCAGTCGTACGGTGATGGTTCGTCCCATTAAAAGCGAACAATCATTACGTTATCTTGATTGGGTTGCCTCACGAAAAGCGATGGTAGACAAGCTCTCTGGAGGAAAGATTGGTTATGTTCACCTCCCCAATACCCTTTTTGCAGGAAATAAGGAACTTGCTAAGACTTACTTGCCACAATTACATAAGCCCGCGTTGATCATTGATGATCGATATAATGGTGGTGGATTTATTCCTGACAGAATGATGGAAATTCTCAGCCGTAAAACAATGAACTATTGGAAGTCAAAAGGGTTGAATGCGAGAAGAAACCCTGGGTTTGCGCATGATGGACCAAAGGCGATGTTGATCAATGGTGAAGCAGGCTCTGGCGGAGATGCGCTTCCTTATTACTTCAGAGAAAATGGCCTGGGCAAGCTCATTGGTACAACGACTTGGGGTGGATTGATTGGTATTTCCAGTTCACCATTTTTTGTCGATGGTGGACAAATGATCCCGCCAGTATTTCGATTTATCGATAAGAAAGGGCGTTGGCTCATTGAAAATGAAGGGGTCAATCCAGATATTGAAGTTCAGGAAAGGGCTGATTTAATCGCGAAAGGACATGATCCGGTTCTGGAAAGAGCGGTGAAAGAACTGCTCAAAGCATTGGAGAAAAACCCGAAGAAAACGATAAAAGCACCGCTACCTCCAACAGAGTTTCAGTAAAACGGTTATGCATTTCTTCACGTGAACATGAAAAAAGCCTGCTCTTGTAAGCAGGCTTTTTATATCGAGGTAACTAAATTGGTTTAATAGCGGTTTAAAGCTACGATATCCAACATTAAGTCATTTTTTTCTTCATCAGCACCAATGTTATCCAAGCTAATGACACCACGCGTCATTTCGCGTGTTGTTTCAAGAATTGTCTTGTCAGAAAAGTCAATTTCTTGATCGAGCTTGTCTAGATTCGACAGGCTCTGCGCGCTCTTCAGAATTTGTTCCACTGGGTCTGCTGTTGTTGCTGCATCAATCGCATTATGGGAGCGATCAACAAAGTTATTGACGACAGCTCTACTGGATAGCTTATTATCGACAGATAAAACACTATCGAAGCGAGAGCTACCACTACCAACGATAGCTGGTTGGTTCGTTTGTATAATCTTTAATTTGCTAGAATTTGTTTCATCGATATTAGAACGGACACGATCCATCTCTGCTTTCAGTTTTTCTTCACTTCTTGTTTTAGCCCACTTACCGAAGCTATTACTTTTATAGTCTTGCTCTAACTCGTTTGGCTTATCACCATCTTTGGTATAAATAACAATTTTCTTACCTTCTGCCATGAGTTCGCTGACAGATTTTGTTTCAATGTCTTCAGGTGATGCAATTGCATCACGGATGCTGTCATTTAGGATTTGAGCTCTAAATGCATCGTGAGCATTTTTACCATTAAATTGGAACTTGATGACGGTGATTTCATCTCGCTCAAGAACCGCACTGAAGAATTTATCCATTTCCTGGTTTACAACGCCTTTGTCACTTTGTGCAGGGCCATGGAAGAATCGTAAATTTTCACTTGCAGGGTTTGTTTTGACACGAATATCGAAATAGCGAGTACCTAAATCAAACTGTTGCTTTAAATCCAAAGTATGCGTTACAGAATGCTTTTGCAAAAGGCTATTCTTCATTGTGTAAGTTGCTGCATCATGGCTTCCTGGCATAGAAATTTCTGTTATCTTTCTTGAGCCAAAGTCAATGGACTTATCTTTCGCGAGATGTTCCATCCAGTTGGTCATAGGAATATCAGATTGCTTTGATGTTTGCCCAATATTTGCTTTTTCAACACCATGATTTTTCGCAGTTGTCATCGGGTTTAATAACGTGATGACCTTTCTAAGAATGTTTGTTGTGCCATCAAAAGTAGATGAATTCGCATTGCTTAATGAAGTTTTGATTCGGCTCAAGATACTTTCAGCAACTTTTGTTTCTGAAGAATTCTTATTCAGTGTTGATACTGATTTACCATTATCCAGCTGCGCAGGTTTTTCATTTTGGGATACTGAACCTGTTCCCTGTAATTGGGAAAGGTTGGATTGGGATTGTACTGGTGAAATTGCCACTTCGAGTTACCTCTAATTACTTACTTTCCTCTGCGAAAGGCAGCGCAAAACTGCGCTGCCCAAGCAAAAAGTTACCTTTCCGAGATTGTTGGGAGACTACTCATATGGAAAAGTAACTATAAAGGTAGTCACAAAAATACGAAAAAAGTTTTAAATTATTTTTGTTGGGTTGTTTTTTGTGAAAAATAATTGGATAAAGAATGCTTTAGTGGCAAAGCTTACCTTTAGGGTAAGCTTTGTTTTTATAGCTTCATCAATGGATTAATGCGTACATTTTCCTTGCGTTGCAGGCCAGCTCAGATCACCGATCATACAGTCAATGGTCGTAAACGTTGTTGGGGAAATTTTCTCACCAGGTTGCCAGAACAAATAAAGAAACTCTTTCTGGCTAGAACGAAGCTTGTTGAAGTTCGCCCGTAAAGTATACAGCGTGCCGTGCTGGTGGCTTGGCTGTAGTGGTGTGAATAGCGTTCTTCTAAGTTGCTCACCTAATGCTTCTTTGAGTTTTTCTGATGAGGCATTAGTCGTATTGTGGATCACAACCCCTGATTGTGCTGAATCTATTGTGATCAAAGATTGTAAAAACCGATCGATGTCTTTTTTGCTAAACAAGAAGTCAGCAGGCCCTTTATAGTCAAACTGATACTGAACTAATGTACGCCAGTCCACTTCAATAGAACCGATTTTCTCGATATTGCCTGCCTGTACATCCCACTCTGTGACAAAGGTCATCAAATCATGCCAGTCGTTTCCTTCATTTAATCTGTGTTCAATCTGATCAACCCAACCTGCTGTAGTTACACCGGAAATATAAATACGATCAGCGTTGGTAGAATAACCGTAAACTGAGCCTCGGACTGCCTGTGTGCTCGCTTCGACATTGACCCAATCACCAGCAGAAGCTTCAACCTGACAGTTTGGTACTTTAAACATTTCACCCCGCGGCGGAGTCACACGATCCAAACTACAAGTGACGTTAACCCGGCCATTACTATCCACTCTTAATCCAGTGGGTGCTGCAGTTGTATAAGCGAGGGTTGCAGTCAATGGTTTGATTTGCAGGTTGTGTTGCTGAGCAAAAGTGTCCATCTCAGTTTGCAATGAATGAGAGATTTTTGTTGTGAATGCTCCTGAGTAACTGACAGCTGCCTGTCCAGCGTATAGTCCAAACGCTGGTGCTGTCAGACGTAGGCGAAAGTCAATTCTATCGCTCGTCGTTTTCACCTGGCCATTTTTCGGCGCATACCAAAACAAATTTGCATCTTGGTCATCTGCAAAAAGAGAGACCTTGGATGCAATTTCATTTGGGAAAGGGATTGATTGCCCTTCGCTGAGAGGAACAGGTGCTGCTTGAGTTTGGCACGTTACAGCAAATAACAGGGCTAATGGAGAAAGACGAGTTTTTATGTACTTCGGTAAAGCTTTCATATTCACTCCTTTGATATTTGTGAATGTTATTGGTTGAATCACAATCAATGCGATCAAAATTCATTCTTCCTAAAAGGTGAATTATGTCAAACAGTCTCGGCTATTTTTGCGATGAAAAATCAATAAATAGAGATAGGATGTTATAAAATAGTTAAAATTCATTAGGTTAATGCCAGGTGGATGAAAACTTTAAAATCATAAAAAATGATTAGATTAATTCAGTTTCTATTCAGCATACAGATTGTATTCTCGGAAGCAGAAATCAAAAAAAGCTCATGTTGAGCAAATGGAAATGTAAAGTTGTAAGGGGAATGTATGCGTTATTTATTCGCTCCTGTTTTATTGCTTGCTGGTTTTCAAGCGAGTGCAACCTGTAACATGTATGAGCACACTGGATATAGTGGTCAGGTGTACAGAATGAGTCCCAATAGTCAGACTGAATATGTCGGTGGTCATTGGAATGATCGGATCTCTTCGATTGAAGTGGCACCGCGTTGCCGTTTAATTGCCTATCAGCATGAATCTTTTCGGGGTGCTGAGCAGGTTTTTACAGGAAATAACAGCTATGTAGGGAATTTTTGGAATGATCAGATTTCTTCCACACGCTGTGAATGCGATCCTGTATCACCACCGCCACGTTATGATGTGAGAAAATCCAATAAAGTGTGTAAATTATTCCAGCACGCTGACTTTCAAGGCAAGAAGTACCCATTATTTGCGAACTCCCAAATGAGTGTTTTAAATTCACGCTCAGACTGGAATGATGAAGTATCTTCAGTCAAAGTGCCAAGAGGCTGTCGATTGACTGTCTATGAGCATAAAGATTATCGTGGTGCATCAACGACATTCTATGCTGGAAAACATGAGTTTGTCGGGAGAAACTGGAATGATCGTGTCTCTTCCGCGGCTTGTTATTGTGACTAGTTCAAAACAACAAGCCTCGATGATCATCAAGGTGCAGTGATAAAGACTGCACTTTTGTTTTGTCGTATTATCGAGGGTTTGAATCCCAGAGTGTATTGCCAACCTCAACAATTTCACCTGGTTGAGTTGCTGCAACATGTTTGAACAGCATGTCAATCACTGGACTGGTGTTTTCATGATGAATTGGGTCAAAAGCTTGTTGCGTTTTTGAGGGGGCTGTTGATGGTGCTGATACCGATGTTGCTCGATTCGCATCATTTGTTGTCCGTGGATCTGACCCAGAAAGCGGGGAATAGTTCGGTTGATAATTTACATTCGATACAATCATGCTATTTCCTTCTCAATACTGTCGATTTATTGCTTCTCTTTCATATTCATTACGTGGAACGCGAAAGTAATGAATGACTTCGGCATATTGGTTGCGTGCCAAGCTCATGGGAACTGGCTCATTTAAAAATGAGACTATAGTATTAGTAACCGGAAATCGGAAAAGGTTCTTACAATAACACTTTTTATAAAAATTAATGCGTAGGATCAGAGTGGAGCAACGGTGTCGCTGCTCCTATGAAAGTGTTTTAACGAGAGAAAGCAATATTATCGATAAGACGTGTTGTGCCAAGTTTTGCTGCGGCCAAGATCACAAACTCTGTTGTCTCATGATTTGCATCAGCAAGTGATGTGGCATCACAAATCGTTAGGTAATCTCGTTCAAATCCGGCATCTATCAGCGTTTTCCATGCTTGCTCACAAAGCACTTCAAAATTTTTTTCACCTTCCATAATCGCCGCTTTCATCGATATCAGAGCGCGATATAAGCTTGTTGCCTGTTTTTTTTCCTGTTGGCTCAAATAGCCATTTCTAGAGCTCATTGCCAAGCCGGAATCCTCGCGCATTGTCGGGACACCAACGATACGAATCGGTAGGCATAAGTCTTCGGTTAATGTGCGGATCACTTGCAGTTGCTGAAAATCTTTTTCACCAAAGCAGGCAACATCCGGTTGAACAAGATTGAACAACTTCGTCACGACTGTGGCAACACCTTCAAAATGACCTGGTCGACTTTTTCCACAGTGAATATTTGAAAGCGCAGGAACATGCACACTCGTTTGGGCTTCAAGCCCTTTTGGATAAATGATATCCGGGGTTGGTGTAAAAAGTAGATCGACTGACTTTGCTTCCAATGCCTGTGCATCTGCCTCAAGTGTTCTTGGGTATTTATTTAAGTCTTCTGAAGCACCAAACTGGAGCGGGTTGACAAAAATACTGACGATCACTTTTGTACCATGCTGGTGGGCTTCTTCGACCAATGATATATGGCCAGCATGCAGATTGCCCATCGTTGGGACAAATGCAATCGTTTCTCCTGCTTTTTTCCAGGCGGAAATCTGTTCGCGTAATGTTTTGAGATCAGCAATTTGGATCATGCAAGAATGTGCTCATCTGTTGGAAATTTGTTCATTTTAACGTCTTGGACGTATTTCGCAATCGCAGTATCCATTCTGCCTGTTTCATTGAGGAAGTTTTTAGAGAACCGTGGAATATAGCCCGTTGAAATGCCAAAAATATCATGCATGACTAAAACCTGACCATCAGTGTCTCGACCTGCACCGATACCAATCGTTGGAATGCGAATACTTTGTGTGATCTCTTTAGCAAGCTCAGCAGGAACACATTCAAGCACTAATAGTTGTGCACCAGCATCCTCTAGCGCTTTTGCGTCGGCAATCATTTGTTTTGCTTCTTCAGCCTGCTTACCTTGCATCTTGAAGCCACCTAATTTGCGTACAGATTGTGGTGTTAACCCTAAGTGAGCACAAACTGCGATACCGCGTTTGGTGAGAGTGCGGACTGTGTCAACTAGCCAATCTCCCCCTTCCACCTTTACCATTTCTGCGCCTGCCTGCATCAATTGTGCTGCATTTTTCATCGCATCATCGGCAGTGGCATAAGTCATAAATGGCATATCCGCAATCAGAAGTGGTTTGCTTGCACCAGCTCTCACACATCGGGTGTGGTAGGCAACTTCTGCATTGGTGACTGGGACCGTATCCGTTTGTCCTTGAACGACCATCCCCAATGAATCTCCAACTAGGATGATATCAGCACCCTGCTGCTCAAAGAGCTGGGCGAAGCTTGCATCATAGGCGGTGATCATAGCGATCTTCTCACCGTTGTTTTTCATTTTCTGCAATGTAGCGGTCGTTGTTTTAGCCATAAGATTTCTCCATGAGTGGCATATTTCGGGCAGACTTTCGCATATTAGAGTAATTACTTCAACTTAACCTAATGTGGTCAGATCACTTGTGGGAACTTGTTCCAAAAGATCAGATAATGCTGTTTTATCAGGTAAAGTAAGATCGGGGGCAATCTCCGCAAGTGGATACAACACAAATGAACGGACCTTCATTCCATAGTGAGGGACAGTGAGTTCTTCGGTTTCTATAACCTGGTTGCCATACAGGATCATATCTAAGTCTAAAGCCCTGGGTCCCCAACGCTCCGCTTTACGAACACGACCGTGTTCCTGCTCAATATGCTGGCATGCATGCAATAGGTCGTGGGGCGATAGGGTTGTTTCTACGGCGACGACCGCATTGATATAGTCGGGTTGATCCTGAGGACCCATCGGTTGGCTGCCATATAAGCTGGACGCAGAAACATGATTGACTTTCGGGATTGCACGAATGGCCTCGATGGCGCGTAGAACCTGGTTTTTCGGGTCATTCAGGTTCGCGCCAATACCGATGTAACAGGTGACAGCTGGCTTATTCATGATTTGACTGCTGTTGTTTCGGTGTTTTGCCTTTTCGCGGTTGGCGACGGCGATTGTGAGGGCGTCCTTTTTTCTTTTGATTGAACAGACTGTTTGCCATTTTGCGTTGCATGTATGGTTCTACTTCCTGATAGCGAGTCCACCACTGGGCAATCTCAACGAGGTCACCACCTTCGATGTCGCTACGAAGCAAAAGGAAGTCATATCCAGCTCGGAACTTCGGATGATCAGCAAGTCGTTCTGCACGTTTACCAGCTCGTTTTGGAAGTCGAAGCTGCAATTGCCAGATATCTCTGGTTGTCATTGAAAAACGTTTTGGTAGAGAAACAGTCTTACAGTGTTCTGTGAGGATCTCAGCCATCGACAGGTTATAGGCGTCATGCGTTGCAAGACCACCTTCAAACATGAGTTGATTGGCTTTTGACTCCAGTGGATACCAAAGAAGTGCTGCAAAAATATAGGCAGGTGTGACTTTTTTCCGCTGCGGATCCGTTTATCCGTATTGATAAAGACTTGTCGAAGCAGACGTTCTTCTTTACTTTCAGGGTCGCCAAAAACTTCTGAAATGACGGGGAACATATGCTGAAATAAGCCAAAGTCCCTCAATAATTCGTAATTCTTCAGCGCTTCACCATGCATGAATAGCTTGAGCGCTTCTTCAAATAATCGTGCCGCCGGGATATTTGCGATCATTGGTGCTAATTCATAGATCGGATTTCCGGTATCTGGGGAAATATTCATATCCAACTTTGTTGCAAAGCGGACAGCACGAAGCATACGAACGGGATCTTCCCGGTAACGTGTTTCTGGGTCGCCAATCAATTGAATATTTCGTTCGTTGATTGCTTGGACACCATGAGCGAAATCTAAAATAGCGTAATCTGCAATCGAATAGTAGAGCGCATTAATTGAGAAATCTCGTCGCTCGGCATCTTCCTCAATGGTGCCGTAAACATTATCTCGAAGTAATTGGCCATGCTCGGTTTGCTGTTGTGCACTTTCTTGATGGTGACCACGTAAAGTTGCCACTTCAATGATTTCACGGCCAAAGACGATGTGTGCGAGCCTGAATCGCCGACCAATTAATCGGCAGTTCCTAAAAAGAGATTTGATTTCGTCGGGTGTTGCATTGGTGACAACATCAAAGTCTTTTGGTTTTAAACCAAGAAGAAGATCGCGAATACATCCACCAACGAGATAAGCATCATAGCCGCCATCTTTTAACCGATAGAGGACTTTTAATGCATTCGGACTGATATTTTTACGGGAGATCTCATGCTTTGAACGCGGGATCACAATCGGCTCATCTAAAGCCTGAATAGGGGCAGTTGGTGACTGGCTCTTATCTTGACTATCTGAATCTGGCCCAGACAAAATACGGCGACAAAGCCCAATAACACGCGAAAAAATAATCCAATCTCCTCTGATTCACTACGAAAAGCTGCTCATGATATAACAACCATGATAAAAAAAGAATCGTTACGATGAAATCGCTTTGTGATTGATGGCCTAGACGCATCATGGATGTATTTTAGTGCTCTCACTGAACAGTACAAAAATACAGGCACGTCCATACTTTAACCAATCGAGGGCTAGAAGCGAAGTGGTATTTAGGTCGTGAATAATATTTCCCTTTGCTTGGGAAGGTACTGAATATGCCAATGGGCAACTCCCCAGTTGAGGAGTTCTTCAGTAGAAGCATCTAGCAATGCTGGGTTGACAGGAAGGTTTAAAAACTGAAAAGCACGATACAAGGTTGGAATCGGGTTTGATAAATCCAGGCCTGGTGCCCCGTTTTGTTTGCTGAGTTTGAAGTTGGGTTTTGTGGCAGCCACTGGGAGGTGGACATATTTCGGCGTGGAAGCTTTCATCGCAGCATATAGCGCAAGTTGTCTTACGGTTGGTTCCAGCAAATCACTTCCTCTGACAATCTCAGTGATCCCTTGCTCAATATCATCAACAACGACCGCAAGTTGATATGCATAAAGACCATCTCTTCTCTTTAAAATAAAATCCTCTGAAGCAAATGCCTTGTCCATTTGGCAATGACCGTGAAGTTGATCAATAAACGACAGCGTCGGCGTTGAATTGATAAAACGCAATGCAGATTCATCTTCAGAGTTACGATTATCTCGGCGTTCTTTTTCTCGACAAGAACCTTGATAAATACCACCAGCACTTTGGATCATTTTACGGGTGCAAATGCAATGATACAGGCGTTGATCTAAATCCAGTTGGTTGAGTGCGGCTTCGTATGCATCTGAGCGTTGGCTCTGATAGATGATTGGTTCATCCCAATGTAGTCCGTAGGATGTCAGTGTTTTTAAAATTAAATCAGATGCTCCCGGAACTTCTCTTGGTGGGTCGATATCTTCTATTCTAACCAGCCATTTTCCTTGGTTAGATTTGGCTTGCAAATAGCTGCCAACAGCAGCAATCAGAGAGCCAAAGTGCAGTGGACCCGAGGGAGAAGGGGCGAACCGCCCACGATAAGGGGGCATCTCGTTCGGTTGAACTGATTTTGTCATGGACGATAAGTTGATGACTAGCAGAAGCGGGGAAGGGGTTACCCTCCCATCTGCTTTTCTTTGATTTCCGCAAGTGTCTTACAGTCGATACATTGATCTGCTGTTGGACGTGCCTCTAAGCGGCGGATCCCAATTTCGATACCACAGGTATCACAGAATCCAAAATCATCATCTTCGATTTTTTGAAGTGTTTTTTCGATTTTTTTGATGAGTTTTCTTTCGCGATCACGTGCTCTTAATTCCAAACTAAACTCTTCTTCCTGAGCTGCACGGTCAACGGGATCGGGAAAGTTTGCAGCTTCATCTTGCATATGCGACTTCGTACGATCTACTTCTTCGCGTAATTGATTTCGCCATGCTTCTAAAATTTTCTTGAAATGCTGCATTTGCTCATCGCTCATATACTCCTCGCCAGGCTTTTCCTGGTAAGGTTGTACACCAGCTAATGCTAGGATTCCCAGCGCTTTATTTGCTTTGCCATCTGGCATAGTAGCCTCCTTTACGTGGCACTTCATCGTTGCAATGGCGGGTATCTATAGCAGAAACCGGCCGCCAGGGCAACAGACTCACATACGTTTGTTAGACCCTCAGATTCGCTAAATATTGCGACGAATTATCACAATTCAAGCCCATTTATTGAATAAAGGGAATTTTTTCATCCATTATTATTTCATTTTCATGAAGTTTGGTACGATAGCATAAGATCTCAACGCCAGCATCGTCGGCTTCTCGAAGGAGATTTGCATAGGTTGGATCAATATGTTCAGCTGCTTGCACATTTTGAATACCTTCATGCTGAACAAGAAAAAATAACACAGCGCGATCACCAACTTGCTTTTGAGTAATTAACTCTCGTAAGTGTTTTTGTCCGCGGGTGGTTACTGCATCAGGAAAAAAACCGCAGCCATTTTCTTCAAGCAATGTCACCGTTTTGATTTCTACGTAGCATGATGGACGTTCTGGGTGTGTCAGCAATAAGTCGATACGAGAATTTTCTTCCCCATACCGAACCTCCTGGCGTGTAACTTGGTAGTCAGCCAATTCAGGAATTTTCTTTGAAACTAAACCATCTATGACAACTTGGTTTGCCCGTGATGTATTAATGCACATCCGTTGTCCATTACTATTTTCTGAGATCTCCCAGGTATGTGGGTACTTACGTTCAGGATTATCAGATGTGGAGTACCAAATAGACCAACCCGGCTGAGCACAGCCAGTCATTGCGCCGGTATTTGGGCAATGAATCGTTTGGATGGAGCCATCCGCTAATTCGATATCTGCTAAAAAACGTTTATACCGTTTGAGCAAGATTGCTTTTTTTAAAGGGGGATCAAAGATGACTGCCATGGGAGCCTATTCAACTTCTTGTGTAACGTGTAAACTGCGGGCATATCATATCAGAAATCCGCAATGGAGCATCTATGGACTCGAATTTTTTGGTCGAACTCAGTTTTGAACCTGCAGCTGAGCCTTGGAATAAAGACACACTTATCTCTTATGCCGCACATGGCGCGACCATTCACCTACCTCAACTTGAAGATGTACGCCGCATGCAAAAAGCGGGGCGACAACTTGCCTCTCAGTGTGTGAATCAAATTCATTTATCTGGTGAAAATTGGAATACAGAGCTTCAATGGGCCTTTCATCAAGGGTATGTGACACCAGGAAATACACTGCCGCTGCTATGGGCAGTCAATGATCAAACTGATATTGAGCGTCTTGAAGCGAAAGCGCAAAGTGCAGCGTGGACCCGTTCACTCATAAATGCTTCTGCGGATGAGATTTATCCTGAGTCACTTGCACAGCAGGTTGCTGCGTACTTTGGAGAACTTGCGCCAGAGTCGATCAGTTATGAGTTGATTCAGGGAGACCAGCTTCTTGAGCAGGAATGGGCTGGTTTACATGCTGTTGGGCGTGGTAGTGAGCGTGCACCAGTCATGTTGATCTTGGATTATAACCCAACAGGCCATGACGATGCGCCAGTGTCCGCGGCATTGGTTGGTAAGGGGATCACATTTGATAGTGGCGGATATTCGATCAAAGGCAGCGAAGGCATGCTTGCTATGAAGTGCGATATGGGCGGTGCTGCGACGGTTGCAGGTGGTCTAGCTTTGGCAATCGAAAGCGGCTTATCAAAACGTGTGAAATTGATCCTGTGCTGTGCAGAGAACTTGATCAGTGGCCATGCATATAAACTTGGCGATGTGATCCGATACAAAAACGGCACCACTGTTGAAATTGTGAATACAGATGCAGAAGGCCGTTTAGTCCTGGCAGATGGACTCATGGCTGCTGCTGAAACAGGTGCACCACTCATCCTTGATGCTGCGACACTGACAGGTGCTGCAATGGTTGCTGTCGGCACTGAATATAATGCTTTGTTCGGATTGGATCAGGCACTTGTTCAACGTGTTCAACAATATGCAACTGCTGAGCATGAGCCAAGCTGGCCATTGCCTTTAGAAGCTTGGCACCAAGAGAATTGTCCAAGTGCCTATGCGGATACTGCGAATAGCCGACCACAAAAAGGCGGTGGTTTTGGCGGCGCGAGTAACGCGGCAGGCTTTTTATCCCGTTTTGTACCCAATGAGGGAAAGGGATGGGTGCATATTGATTTGGCTGCGTGCTTCCAAACATCAGGTAATGGGCAATGGGCTGCTGGTGCGACAGCAGTAGGTATCCGAACAATTGCGAGAACTCTGTTGGAAGAGACTGCGTAGTTTTTCAATTTCAGAACAATCGTTTTCAAAGCTATTTTACTCTGGAAAGCTCACTGATGGGCTTTCCATTGTTTCAGACTTCTGCACTGTATTTATCTTTATCTTTATCTTTATCTTTATCGTTATTTTTGGGTCTGTTGAGTTTTCTAAAATCTATACGCTTATCGCTGAAAAAACATCAGAGCCTAATGATTTTGATGCAAGTGTTTTTACAGCAAATCACAAAAGATGCTTGGTGTTATAAGTGGAGAATATACTTCTAACTCTTTTTTCTTAATTTCGTCGTGATCGACCGATCTCTATTTGAGATCCCATCCCTGTTTATGTAGTATCCCAGTAAATTATTTATTTCTTTTCTGATGCTTAGGTTACCAAGATGTTTTTTTGCGGTATTTTTGCAACTTTTACTCATCCAAAGGTACTTATCCAACATCAAAATGTTTAAAGTCAGTTGTGGCTAAAAAGGACACTTTTTTAGTTTTAGCGACACACTGTTCTCATCAAATAAATTCACTAGCCTTGTTAGGGTTCAATTAAATGCGCATAGTTTTGAAGTTCTTTTTGAGCATTTTCTTGCTGTTACTGATTGCAGCATCTGTTTTTGTTACTTTTAAATTATCTCAAAGTACAGTTGTGAAAACATCTGGCGGCGTCTATGAGAAAATACTTATCCCCGATGGAGAGAAGACAATCCGTTGGAATACACATATTGGGCTTGTTGCGGATGATGATATCGAGCTGAAGCATTTTCAAGGTCCAATTATCCAGCCTCAGTCAGATGGATATCTTGTTCATTGGTATTGTAATAATGCTGTCGAGGAACAGTTTATCCTGAAAAACGATCCTATGCAGATATCGTGTGATAATGAAACGATGGCGTTTCCAATCTATCCGTTAGAAAAGGAAGCATCTGTGTTCAAACGTACACCAAATAAGATTGCTGTCGTCAGTGATCTTGAAGGCGATCTCGATTTCTTCCTGAAGTGGGGGAGAGCGAACGGTGTCCTGACAAAAAATGGAGACTGGGCGTATGATAAAGGGCACTTGGTGATCCTTGGAGATACCGTTGATCGTGGCCGTTATGTTTACGATCTCTTATGGAAAATCTATCAGTTAGAGCAAGAAGCAAAGCGTGCAGGTGGACATGTTCATGTTGTCTTAGGAAATCATGAACAATATGCTTTCCAAGGAAATGTGAATCATGTTGAGGCTGAGCATCTGTGGGCAACTGAGCAGATGATGCCTTACAAAGATGCGTTTAGCGAGCAAACAGTTCTCGGCGCTTGGCTACGTTCAAAGCCAATCACATTGAAGCTAGGGAAAACGCTCTTTGTCCATGGTGGGATCAGTCAAAGGGTTCTTGATCAAAAACTTTCGATTGAAGCGCTGAATCAAATACATCAAAAAGTGATGGATCATCAAGATAAGCAAAGTCATGATTATCAGTTAGTTGCAGGGCCAGCTTCACCAACACAATACCGAGGCTACTTTATCGGTACTGCAGATTATTCATCGGCACCTGAATCGCTGGTGAAGGAAACAAAAGCTTTTTATAAAGTGAAGCAAATTGTTGTCGGTCATATGAAGGTGGATGAGATTTACCCTAAATTTGATCGCTCTGTCTATGGTATCAATAATCTGGGCAGCAATTCTCAGACTTTAGTATTCAATCGAGGGAGAGCAAAGATCCTCGATATGAAAGTACGTAAGCATGATTTTTCAGATAAAGATCAGGAAAAGCGTGACTTCCATTTGGATGATCTAAAAGATTGGGAAGCGTTTGTGATGCCAGTCATTGCCACCGTCGAGGCTCAGATTTGATCTTTTGAGAGTGAAGAAGCTTTCCTTCATCACTCTCTATCTTCCCATCATCTATTGCGACGTTTCTTCTTGAATTACGTTATATTCTGATGTTGATCTAAACGTCACAGTATGTTGCTTAATCAAGCGATGCTGTGATGAAGTTTTATTGGATATACCGATGAGAAACGTTTTTTCCCTTTAACACTGAGCGCATTCGTTGCTCGTTCAAGTACAATAGTCAATACAACCCATTCCTAGCCAGTTCAATCAACGGATAAACAAGAAGCTTCGGATCCATTATCCAAGATCCAGTATGTTGAGGATTAAACATACTTAACCCGTATTTTTCCAGGCGCAAGAAGTTATTTGGTAGAGAAGTATCCGCTCCCTTTTTCCAATATGTCCTTCAGTTGACGCCTCAACAGCAGGCAACGTTTGAGAAAGATGTATTCTTGATCCTTGATCAATTAGAAGCTCAATAATCAGAGTGCTTTAAGTTATCACCTTTCCACTCATCAACGAGCTACAAAGCTGATGATAGGAAGGAATATGATGAGTTGGAGGGGCGTTTTAATTTGCGGAGAACGTCCTGCTCGACTGCTGTCACAGCCTAATGAGAAAAGATATTGATACAAAAAAGCCAGCACATTACTGCGCTGGCTTTCTGATAACCGTTTGGGGTTATGGGAAGAATAATGACCGTTTGGTCTTACATCATTCCACCCATGCCGCCCATTCCACCCATGCCGCCCATATCTGGTGCTGCAGGAGCGTCATCTTTTGGTAGTTCAGTGACCATTGCTTCTGTTGTGATCATGAGTGAAGCAACAGATGCTGCGAACTGAAGTGCGCTACGTGTGACTTTTGTTGGGTCAAGGATACCCATTTCCAACATATCGCCGTATGTATCATTGCTTGCGTTGTAACCGTAGTTTGCTTCGCCTTCTTTGACCTTGTTCACAACGATAGATGCTTCTTCACCTGCGTTGGAAACGATTTGGCGCATTGGTGCTTCCATTGCGCGAAGTGCAACTTTAATACCGTGATTTTGGTCTTCGTTGTCACCTGTGATTGCTTGAAGCTTCGCTGCTGCGCGAACGAGGGCAACACCACCACCTGCAACAACACCTTCTTCTACAGCTGCGCGTGTTGCGTGAAGTGCATCTTCAACACGTGCTTTCTTTTCTTTCATTTCAACTTCAGTTGCTGCGCCAACTTTGATGACTGCAACACCGCCTGCTAGTTTTGCAAGACGCTCTTGAAGTTTTTCTTTGTCGTAATCAGAAGATGCTTCTTCGATTTGCTGACGAATTTGTGTGACACGGCCGTCGATGCTCGCTTGGTCACCAGCGCCGTCAATCACAGTTGTGTTGTCTTTGCTGATCACAACGCGTTTCGCAGTACCAAGATCTTCTACAGAAGCTTTTTCTAGGTCTAGGCCGACTTCTTCAGAAATCACAGTACCACCTGTAAGGATTGCGATGTCTTGAAGCATTGCTTTGCGGCGGTCACCGAAACCAGGTGCTTTGACTGCTGCAACTTTAACGATACCGCGCATGTTGTTTACAACCAATGTTGCAAGTGCTTCACCTTCCAGATCTTCAGAGATGATCAGAAGTGGTTTGCTTGCTTTAGCTACATTTTCAAGAACAGGAAGTAGTTCACGGATGTTCGAAACTTTCTTATCAACCAGTAGGATGAACGGGTTGTCTAGCTCAACCATGCCGTTTTCTGCGTTATTGATGAAGTATGGAGAAAGGTAACCACGGTCAAACTGCATCCCTTCAACAACGTCAAGTTCGTTTTCAAGGCCTTGGCCTTCCTCAACAGTGATGACGCCTTCTTTACCGACTTTTTCCATTGCGTCTGCAATGATCTTACCGATTTCTTCATCAGCGTTTGCAGAGATAGTACCAACTTGTGCAATTGCAGTGCTGTCTGCACAAGGAGAAGAGAGGTCTTTGAGTTCAGCAACTGCTGCTGCAACAACCTTATCGATACCACGCTTGACGTCCATTGGGTTCATGCCAGCTGCGACTGCTTTAACACCTTCATTAACGATACTTTGTGCAAGAACAGTTGCAGTGGTTGTTCCGTCACCTGCTTCATCATTCGCTTTTGACGCAACTTCTTTCACCATTTGTGCGCCCATGTTCTCGAACTTCTCTTCAAGTTCGATTTCTTTTGCCACGGACACACCGTCTTTGGTGATCACTGGTGCACCGAAAGACTTATCAAGAACAACATTACGGCCTTTTGGACCTAAAGTGACTTTAACAGCGTCAGCTAAGATATTGACACCTTTCAGCATTCTTACGCGAGCGTCTTCTCCGAAACGAACGTCTTTTGCAGCCATGAGATAATCCCCTTTAATAATCTTTTTGAAATACCTGGAAATTTAAAATTGAAAAATCGAATGGAAGACTTAGCCTTCGAATACGCCTAGAATGTTGTCTTCTTTCATGATCAGGTACTCCTGACCTTCGATTTTTTCTGCTTTTTCAATGTAAGAACCGAAAAGAACTTTGTCGCCAACTTTGACGTCTAGCGCTTTGTGCTCGCCATTGTCTAGAATACGGCCGTGACCGACAGCAACGACTTCTCCGTGGGAAGACTTCTCAGCGGCACTACCAGTTAAAACGATACCACCAGCAGATTTGCTTTCGTTTTCTGTACGTTTCACGATAACGCGGTCATGTAATGGACGAATATTCATTTTTCCGTATCTCCTAGGTAAAACAGGTGCAGTGTCAATCTGCACCAAGAATCGAAAATGTTGAAATCAAATTTTGTGTTGTCACTCTAACTGGGGGTGTTTATTTTTGAAAACAAGGGTGGAACGAAAAAAATTTATTCTTTTCGTTCATATTCCCCTTCAATTACCGAACTTCTATGGGAGTTCTGGCTCTTTTGTCCGAAACCTGTATCGAACGGATCGACCTCAGGTGCGGAATATGGTTGCTGTGTATTCGACATATATTGGACGTTAAAATGTTTACTCAACTGCTTGGACATTCCCTCACGGAATGCGGGGACCAATAGTAAAAACCCAAGTGCATCAGTCATGATACCGGGTGTGAGCAATAAAATACCGCTCACAAGAACACACAATCCATCACGAAGCTCATCGCTGGGCATTTGTCCTTGTGCGAGCTTTTGCTGGAGGTTCGCATAGGTGGTCAGCCCTTGTTGCTTGACCAGCTTCGCTCCAAAATAAGCGGTGAGGATCACAAGTCCCAGCGTCATCCATCCACCAATAATCGAACCGACTTGGAGTAGAATTGCAATCTCAATCATCGGCACGATGATAAAAAAGACAAAAAGTATTCGAAACATAGAGGACCTCATCAGGCTTTCAATACGGCGATTCAATTTCAGAGTGTGTTGAAAGACTGTATCGCGATTTCATTTTCTATGGAATGGATCTTGGGTTTGGAGGGTCTTATTTCAAGAGCTTTGTTGATAAGGTGCATTGATGGTGCGTTAACTGACTGGTGGTCCATGAAAAATCACAGTAGACTAGCAAAAAAACGGTTAGCCGTACGAAATCTGAGTGAGGCGGAAGAGGTGACAGCGTTGATTAAAAAGAATTGTTTTCAGGTGATTTTATTCACATTGATTTTTTTAAGCGGAGCAGTGTTTGCATCGGGATCGTCTCAAGATCAATTGAATGCCTTATTTGGGAATCAACCTGAGTTTTTAGATGTTGATCAGGCATTCCAGATGGACTTTATGCAATCTGGAGATGAAATCAAAATCACTTGGACGATCGCGCCAGAGTACTATTTATATAGAGATAAAACCAAGTTCAAAGGCAAGAATGCAGAAGTTGGGAAAGCAACGTTTCCAGAAGGAAAAGAGGTGATTGATGAATACTTTGGGAAAACGATTGTTTACTACGATAAGCTGGAACTAAATATTCCAATCGAATGGGCAAAAGAGGATGCAACCCTAAAGATCCGTTATCAAGGCTGCGCAGAAGCTGGTCTGTGCTATCCACCAAAAACTCAAGAAATTCCACTCCAAAAAGTTTTGGCAGAGGCTGCATCGGCACCCATGAATATTGAGAAGCCGGCTGCCGGGGAAAGTATACCAATTCAAACACCGGGTCCGGCTTCAGAGGCTGATTTTACACAGCAGTTTTATGATAATAACTTCTTTATGATCTTGGTGATTTCGTTCGGTGCCGGATTACTCCTTGCTTTTACACCTTGTGTTTTTCCGATGTATCCGATTTTGACCAGTATTATTGCTGGACAAGGGGAAAAGCTCACAACAGGTCGTGCTTTTACACTTTCCTTTATATACGTGCAAGGTATGGCATTAACTTATGCGTTACTTGGGCTTGCGGTTGCCTTTTTTGGGGCGCACTTGGTTGCCTATTTCCAACACCCATTCGTATTGATTGGACTCAGTTTACTGTTCGTCCTGTTAGCTCTCTCTATGTTTGGCATGTATGAACTTTCCATGCCTGCTTCTTGGCAGACGAAGCTGAACTCCTTAAGTCAAAAACAGTCCGGTGGCACAGCCCTTGGTGTATTCGCGATGGGCGTGATTTCAGGACTGGTTGCATCACCTTGCACGACGGCCCCGCTTGCTGGTGCGCTTGCTTATGTTGCGCAAACAGGTGATTTGTTGATTGGCTTCTTCTCCCTTTATGCGTTGAGTTTAGGGATGGGATTGCCTTTATTGATTCTAGGTTCTTCTGGCGGAAAAATTCTCCCACGAGCTGGTGATTGGATGAATTCAGTGAAGCACTTCTTTGGTTTAGTTATGCTGGTAGTGCCAATACTGTTGCTTTCCCGTTTAGTTAGCGAAGAAACGGTGGTCTTGATGAGCGTTGCGCTTGCTTTTGCCGCCTGTGCATTTCTTTATCATACCCATCATAAGATTGGTTCGTCACGTGCAAAAACGGTACTTGGCTTAGGGGCAAACTCGTTACTTATTGCCAGCTTCTTGACGTTAAATCATTGGTTTTTCACACCAGAACCCGTCGTGGTGACACAAAGTGCTCAAGCATCGACGACATTTATGACCGTCAAAACAGGTGCAGAACTGGATGCGCAAATTGCAGCAGCCAAAGCAGAAGGAAGGCCGATCATGATCGACTTTTACGCAGATTGGTGCGTTGCCTGTAAAGAGTTTGAACATATCACTTTTACGGATCAATCGGTGAAGGAGCGACTTCGTCAATTCAAATTGATCCAGATTGATGTGACAAAAAACTCTATGGAAGATATGGCTCTGATGAAACGGTTTGAAATTTTTGGTCTCCCTGCATTAATTTTCATTCACGATGGTGAGGTAATGAAACAAAGAAGAGTGAGTGGCTTTATGAAGCCTGAGCCTTTTTCAGCCCATTTGGATCGTGTTTTAAAACAAATTTAACACTTCTTCATATTCAGTGCAGCGGACTGCTGCACAGAACTATCCGATAAAAAATCTCTGATTAGACCAGTATTTTGCTGCTATTTGATGTGAATTCTCTATAATATCCGCTGAAACGCATAAAATGGATCAAACAAATCGGAAATAAGCATAGAACCGTGAGTCATTTCCGATAAAATAGTTTTATCTATTCCTTTTTTCAGAATTTCGTGAACGATGGCAGCTAAATACAGAATATTGCTTTTAAATGGCCCGAATCTGAACCTGCTCGGACAACGTGAACCGGATGTTTACGGCAGAAAAACACTTCAGGATATCGTGGATGATGTAGACGCATTAGCACAGTCTTATCAGTGTGAAGTCACGCATGTTCAATCCAATGCTGAGCACATCTTGGTAGAAACCATTCAAAATGCTCGTGGCAAGTTCGATTACATTCTGATTAATCCAGCAGCTTATACCCACACCAGTGTGGCGATTCGGGATGCCTTATCAGCGGTAGCCATTCCGTTTATTGAGGTTCATTTGTCCAACATTCATGCGCGGGAGGCGTTCCGAAAGCACTCCTATTTATCGGATATTGCGCAAGGGGTGATTTGTGGACTGGGGGCAGCGGGATACCGATTTGCACTACTATCGGCCCTGGAGCAACTTAATACTCAAGATTTAGAACAATAGGCGGTAATCATGGATATACGTAAAATTAAAAAACTCATTGAACTGGTAGAAGAATCTGGCATTTCTGAGCTTGAAATTACTGAAGGTGAAGAATCCGTCAGAATTAATCGTGGCGGAACCGCTCAGATGGCACCTGCGGCATTCATGCATATGCCTCATGCAGCAGCACCAATGCCAAATCATTTCGATGCGGCTGCATCTTCGGCTGTACCAGCTGCGCCTGAAGCGGCAGCAGAACCAGCAATCACAGGTCATATCATCAAATCTCCAATGGTAGGTACTTTCTACCGTGCACCAGCACCAGAAGCAAAGCCATTTGTTGAGGTTGGACAAAATGTTAGTGCTGGCGATACGCTGTGTATTGTTGAAGCGATGAAGATGATGAACCAAATCGAAGCGGATAAAACAGGTGTGGTCAAACAGATTCTTGTTGATAACGAAGATACTGTTGAATTTGATCAACCGCTATTTGTGATTGAATAAGGAAAGGCAAATCAATGCTGGATAAGGTCGTCATTGCGAACCGAGGTGAGATCGCGTTACGCGTTTTGCGTGCATGTAAAGAGCTGGGCATTAAAACAGTTGCGGTCCATTCAACGGTCGATAAAAACCTCAAGCACGTGTTGCTTGCAGATGAATCTATATGTATCGGTAAAGCCCCAGCGACCGAGAGTTATTTAAATATTCCTTCTATTATTGCTGCTGCCGAAGTGACGGATGCGATTGCAATCCATCCGGGGTATGGCTTCTTGGCAGAAAACGCTGATTTTGCGGAACAAGTAGAAAACAGCGGTTTTATTTTCATTGGTCCAAAACCTGATACGATCCGCCTGATGGGCGATAAGGTCAGTGCAATTGATGCAATGAAAAAGGCTGGTGTGCCTTGTGTTCCAGGATCTGATGGCTTTTTGTCTAACGATGAAAGCAAGAATGTTGCTATCGCGAAGCGCATAGGTTACCCGGTGATCATTAAAGCATCAGGCGGTGGTGGCGGCCGTGGCATGCGTGTCGTTCGTCAGGAGTCTGATCTCGTTCAGTCGATCCAGTTAACGAAAGCGGAAGCAAAATCTGCATTTAATAATGATGCGGTTTACATGGAGAAATTCTTGGAAAACCCACGTCATATTGAAGTTCAGGTTCTTGCAGATGGTCAGGGTAGTGCGATTCATTTGGGAGAGCGTGATTGCTCCATGCAACGTCGCCACCAAAAGGTTGTTGAAGAAGCACCAGCACCGGGGATCACTGAAGATATGCGTCGTTACATCGGTGAACGTTGTGTACGTGCATGTATCGAAATTGGCTATCGTGGCGCGGGTACTTTCGAATTCCTATTCGAAAATGGTGAATTCTACTTTATCGAAATGAACACGCGTATCCAGGTTGAACACCCTGTGACAGAAATGGTCACTGGAGTGGATTTGATCAAAGAGCAGCTACGTATTGCAGCGGGTCAACCATTGTCATTAACTCAGGATGATATTCAAATCCGAGGCCATGCAATCGAATGTCGGATTAATGCCGAAGATCCGGAGCGTTTTACACCATCACCAGGCAAGATCAATCGCTTCCATGCACCAGGCGGTTTGGGTATCCGTTGGGAATCTCATATTTACACGGATTACACGGTTCCACCAAACTATGATTCTATGATTGCGAAGTTGATCACTTATGGTGAAAACCGTGGTGTTGCGATTGGTCGCATGCGTAATGCATTGACTGAAGTTGTGGTTGAAGGGATCCAAACGAATATTCCTCTGCAAGAAGATATTATGGCAGATGAAAACTTCCAAAATGGCGGCACGAATATCCACTATTTAGAGAAGAAACTCGATTTGGCATAAACCATCAACTTGACAATTCTCCTTCAAAGCCGCGTTTAGTACGCGGCTTTTTCATATTGTGAATCAATTTTTTCGAAAGGATACATAGCAACTTGTTTGCAACTTTCCGGTCTCTCATTATGCTTTAAATGGGGTAGCCCAAAAGTATGAATGGCAGCCTGGTGTGTGAAGTAGATGTCTATTCAGAAACACATTCTTAGGAATAGGTGTGCTTGAGATAAGCACAGTTAGGAAACGTATGTATAGGGAGATTTGTCATGAAGACACAATCCAAACGCTGTTGTATTTATTTCTCACTTCTTTTTTCCCTTCTATTCAGCCCGTTCGTCGTTGCTGATGTCATTGAAGATTTATCCCTCAAGCATTATCAAACAGGGTGGTTTCCCAATTTTTTTCGGGAAAAAGGGCCACTGACATGTCCCCAAACCTGTCGTTATTGGACACAAGGACAAACCCGAGCTGAGGGAGAGCAGACGCATCAATATACGGATGAATTTAAGATGACCTATGTCTGCAAATGGACAGAAGATGAAGCGATCATCGAAGAACCGATCAATGATCCAAAATCCCACTGGATGTATGGGAATCAATTCGACAATAAAACTGCTTGTTTTGTTGGAACACCTTGGCATCAAGTGATCGACTCTGATCATTATATGTGTCTGTGTGTACGGCCATGCCATCAACTGCCAGATTTAATCGTGAGTAAGATTGGAAAGCCGATATATGACGCTTCAACTGGAGAGTCTGTGATCAAGGTCGCATTCTCAAATGTTGGTACGGCAGCTTCTGTAGCGACCCAAGGTAAGCTAACGGACTCTGGTACATCGGATGTTCAAGCAATTCCTGCAATGGGAGCTGGTGCTGTTGCTGTTGTTGTCTTTCGGTTACCGTTTTGGGTCTATAACCCGGATGCAAACATCCTTGTTGTTGCAGATTCGCCAAATCTGGTAAAAGAGTGTAATGAACGCAATAACTGGAAACGCTTTTTTGACAAGGGTTGAGGCCGATAATCGTGAATAGCCATAGAGCAGCACATCCAGTATTTTTCGTGTTGCTCTATTTGAAAATCATACACACGATCTTGTGATCAAGGGCTTCTTAGCGCATAATTCCCCATCTTTCCTTGCTTCTCAAATAAGAAGGGTGAATCATGGCATTTCCAATTCCCGTTGCTGTAACGGATCTTACAGCAGAAATGAATTCATCAAACTGGGATGCACTCATTGTTATTGGTGCATCATTTAGTGACCGAGATATCCCTCAAATTACTTCTTTTCTCAAAACAGACCAGCGTATTGGTCAAAATACTGTTGGCATGGTGTGCGAAGGTGTGCCTGGTAATCGCCTGATTTTAGCGCCTACGGGGATGTTGGATCGTGATATTGATGATGTACGTCGTTTCGAAGATGCAGCAGGCAGTGCCATTCTGGAAGCGCAGGCATTGGGTTCGCGTTCTCCATTGATCTGGGTGAAGGACATTCCTTCAACAGAAGTATTTCAGAATGCATCAGAAGCGACTTATCTTGGTTTAACACAAGCACTTTGGCAGCCATTAGAAGCAAGAGAAAGACTGAACGAATCAGAAATAGAACCGATTGAGACCGTCGGGATATACAGCGAGCAGCCGATTCACGCACAATGGCTCAAAGCGATCGAGTCTGGTCGCCGTGTTGCCCGTGACTTATGTGGGACAGAGCCAGAGCGTATGTCACCCCCACATTTTGCTGAATATTGCGAGCAAGCATTTGAAGGAACGTCAGTCAAAGTAACCGTCAATCGCGATCTTGATTCGCTGACGATGAATTACCCATTGCTCATGTCTGTTGCGCGTGCATCAAAGCATGTCGAGCGTCATCATCCGCGTGTGATCCGTTTGGAATACACGCCAGAAGGTCCCATTGAAAAAACGTTGATGTTTGCTGGGAAAGGCCTGACCTATGATACAGGTGGTGCTGATCTTAAAGTCGATGGTCATATGGCAGGCATGAGCCGAGATAAAGGTGGTGCTGCTGCGGTTGCAGGTTTTGTGAAGACAGCAGCAGAGCTTGGTGTGAAAGGCGTCAAAATCATTGCCGAGATTGGTGCAGTGCGTAACTCCATCGGTTCGGATGCATTTGTCACTGACGAAATCTGTACGAGTCATGCTGGTGTTCGTGTTCGTATTGGTAATACCGATGCAGAAGGGCGTTTGGTCATGGCAGATCTACTTTCGCATCTTCGAGAAAATGCGCTGGAAGAAGTCAATCCTCAGCTCTTTACCGTTGCAACGTTGACGGGGCATGCTGCAATTGCATTGGGGCCTTATACTGCATTAGTTGAAAATGGTCCATCCAGAGCGCAACGCATTGCTGCAAAAATTGCGGATGCTGGTGAAGTTTGGGGTGATCCGTGTGAATTGTCCCGTGTGCGCCGTGAAGACTATGAGATGATTGCACCAAAAACGAAAGCAGACGATGTTTTATCTTGTAATAATGCGCCATCCTCTAGAACACCACGTGGACATCAGTTCCCAATGGCCTTTATGGATGTTGCTGCTGGGTTAGATAAGCATGGTCTGAGCAGCCAACAGCCCATACCTTATATTCATATTGACATCGCTGGTAGTGGTGTTGAAAAAGGCGACTGGCAGCACGATAAACCAACTGCTGCGCCGCTCACGGCCCTCGCGGCCGCTTACTTAAAAAATAAAGCTTAACCAAAAACCGCCTCCGGGCGGTTTTTTTATACCTTGAATCCGTGAATAGCACAATCTGTGAATAACGTAAACGTAAAGTAGTACTGAGGAAGACGATGTCCCTTTTAGAGAAATTGTTCAAAATAGAAGCCCTTGGCAGTTCAGTAAAACGAGAATGTGTGGCAGGGGTGACCACCTTTTTGACCATGGCCTATATCATTTTTGTCAATCCCCAAATGCTGGCGGATGCAGGGATGGATCCGGGCGCTGTGTTTGTTGCAACTTGCTTGGCCGCAGCACTCGGCTGTTTTCTCATGGGTGTACTTGCCAATTACCCTGTTGCATTAGCACCAGGAATGGGACTGAATGCGTTCTTTACCTATGTTGTGGTGATGGAGATGGGATATAGCTGGGAGGCTGCGTTAGGTGCTGTTTTCCTATCCGGTATATTGTTCATCCTACTGAGCTTATTTAAAGTTCGGGAGTGGATCATGAATAGTATTCCAGTTCCTCTTAAACTCGGGATTGGTGCCGGTATTGGCTTGTTCCTCGCACTGATTGCATTAAAAAGCGTTGGGTTGGTCGTAGCAAGTCAAAGTACGTTAGTCACATTAGGAGACTTAACGCAACCATCCGTTTTACTCGCAATCCTTGGCTTTTTTATCATCATTGCATTTGCGCATTTTGATGTAAAAGCGTCGGTGATCCTGGGCGTGATTTCTGTAACATTACTTAGTCTTGCATTCGGCATGGTTGAGTATCAAGGGATTGTTTCTCTCCCGCCTTCATTAGAGCCAACTTGGCTGAAAATGGATATCAAAGCGGCCTTTGATATCAGTATGCTCAGCGTCATTTTCACCTTTTTGTTTATCGATTTGTTTGATACGTCCGGTACCTTGGTTGCGGTGACACATAAAGCAAAATTGATGAAAGAAGATGGCACAATTCCTAACCTTTCCAAAGCGCTACTCGCAGATAGTGGTGCCAGTGTCGTCGGTGCTACGCTTGGGACGTCAACAACCACAAGTTATATTGAAAGTGCATCTGGTGTTGCTGTTGGCGGCAGAACAGGCCTTACGGCTGTTGTCACAGGTTGTTGTTTCTTACTTGCTTTATTCTTCTCACCACTTGCTGGCATGGTGCCAGTATATGCAACTGCGGGTGCGTTGCTTTATGTTTCCGTCTTGATGTTGGGCAGTTTACAGCATATCGAGTGGGATAAACTGACCGATGCCGTGCCGGTTGGGATCATTTTGATTATGACGCCGTTGAGTTTTTCTATTTCAGAGGGGATTGCGCTGGGCTTTATTTCTTATGCAGTGATCAATCTGATGACGAATCAATGGAAGCAAGTCAGTGTGAGTGTGTGGGTACTTGCCGCATTATTTATCTCTCGATATGCATTTGCATAAGCTTTGAAGAAGTGTGGCGCAGGGATGGGCAACACTTCTCTGATTCAATCCTTACCTATCTTAAATAGAATTCCTTGATGTGATACCGCTTATTTACTTACCAATAACAGAAACGGAATGCTAAAATTTGGAAACTAATCAAGGGGAAAAGGTGATATTGAATGCTGACTCGCGTGATAGGCGGTGTCTTTGCCATTTTGCTATGGGGCGATCTCGCATTTGCTCAGGCGCAAAGGGTTTCCCTCTATAACTGGCCGGATTATTTTCCTCAGTCTGTCATCGATATATTTGAGCAGCAAACCAGTATTAAAGTTGATATTTTTGACTATGCGAGTGATGAAGAGAAAGATGCTGTACTCTATGCGACGCAAGCAAAATCCCATGATATTTTTGTGACGAGTCAATTTCGTCTTCCTAACTATATTGCCTCTGACTGGCTAGCCCAAGTTCCTAAAGATAAATTACCAAATCTCAAGCATGTTGATCCGAAATGGTTAGACACTGAGAATGCCAACTATTGTGTGCCTTACTTGTGGGGAACGCTCGGCATTTTATACAGGAAGGATCGCGTGAAGACGCCACCAACTTCATGGAACGATTTTTTTCAACCCGATGAAACATTAAAATCCAGCATTGGTATGATTAAAGATAGCCGTGATGTGATTGGTATGGCGTTGCTCTCACTTGGGTTTACCCTCAATGAAACTCGAATGTATGCTTTTCGTCAAGTGGAAAGGCGCTTAGCTGAGTTTGATGAGTATGTGGCCGATTTTCAGATCCTTGAGTTAAGTGAAAAGTCACAAATTATTCAAGGAAACTGGGCGATGTCGATGGCTTATAACGGTGATGCCCAAGTATTACAATCCCTGAATGATCAGCTCAAGTTTGTGCTGCCAAAAGAAGGCACTGCGATTTGGATGGATTGCTTTGCGGTGAATCATGAGGCAGCAAAAAAGCCAATTGTCTGGGAGTTCCTTAATTACATCCATCAGCCGAAAGTTGCAGCAAAAATAGCTGACTCGCTGAAGTTTGCAACGACCAACAAATCAGCGGAGCAGTTTCTCTCAGCATCGTTTAAACGGAATCCGGTTATTTATCCTTCCCAAGCTATCATGAATCGTTCAACAGTTTATAAAAGCCTCCCAACGAACGCACGATTACAGCTACAGCGTCTCTATAGTAACTTGATGTACCGTGTTCAACGCAATCAACAATCGAAAATGTGACTGCTATGAAAATAAGCCATAAGTTGATCCTTCTCATTATTGCACTGGTTGTTGTTCCCTTGTCGGCTTTTGCAGGGATGGCTTACTATATTTTTCTTACAGCGCAGCAGGGACATCATTTATCACAAATTCATCAAGATGTTGAACGGGAGTTGATACATCTGCGAGATCATCATCGGAATATTCGGTCGATGTCAGCATTACTGGCAAATAGTAATATCGTTGAACAGTACGTCAAAGTGGCCTCTAAACCTTACCGAAATAATGTGATGCTATCGCCATTACTCGATACCTTTTCTCGTTTTGCATATGCGTTTCCTGAAATTTATGACATTCGTCTTGTCGATCAATTTGGTGTAGAAGATGCGCGTTTCTCAACATCAATTGAAAAAAATAAAAAACTGATGACACCTGTATTAACAGCGGATGTATTAAAACGAATTCAGACGATGCGCGGAGATCACGATCTTTTTTATGAGAAAGAAGAAGGGCAGCAACGTTTGACGCTCTATTCTGTTGTACGCTTGGCGCGCTGGGAAGGCAATCAACAATTGAAGGAGCACTGGGGTTATCTCGTCATTTCCCTTTGGTCTACGATGCTTGAAAAAATGGTCATTTCTCCAGTTGATCAACGTGGCGTGACGATGATCACGGATAGGGAAGGTAAGCCGATATACCATTCTAAGAATATATCCACTGACTGGATCACAAACCACTTCGCATCTTTTCGGCATGTTGTTTCACCACTTCAGCATACGGAAGTGAATATTCATCAACATAAATACCTGCTGATAGGGCGGACATTTTTAAACAAACAATATTTCTTACTCAAAGGGATCTCTGAACGGGACTACAGTCAGGATCGGCATTGGTTGTTTTCAACCACACTCGCATTTTGTATTGCACTCCTCGTGTTAATACCAGCCACTATATATTGGTTCCTCTATGGTTTCGTGATCCGGCCCATGAATATGATGATCGCCGCGAAGTCCCGAGTGACTTCTGGTGACTTGTATGTACAACTTCCAGTCGTTCGTAAAGATGAGATTGGCAGCTTATTTGATGCGTTTAATCAGATGATGGACAACCTGAGGAAAAGTGCGGCAGAAAAACTGAAACATCAAAGTGAACTTGAAGAGAAGGTGAAGTCCAGAACAACCATGTTGGCAGAGTCAAATAAAGAGCTAGCCTTCGCGAATCAGGAATTACAAAAAGCGCGTCAACAAGCAGAAGTTGCCAGTAATCATAAGAGCCAGTTTTTGGCGAGTATGAGCCACGAAATTCGCACACCTTTGACCGCTATTATTGGATTTACGGAGCAAGTGCTACATCGAGAAAAGCTGTTAGAAGCTGATCAAGATCTGTTACGTCGTTCGGTGAATAATAGTCATCACCTCCTGACATTAATTAATGAAATATTGGATTTATCGAAGATTGAATCTGGCAAACTCAGTATGGAAATGGAAGTTTTCAGCTTGATGAATTTGTTGGGTGAGGTTGAATCTATTGCCCAGGCTGAGGCAAAGAACAAACAGATCGTTTTTGAACTCTTTTATGATTTCCCGCTGCCAGAACGGGTGATTTCAGATGAGGTTCGCCTGAAACAAGTGCTGTTGAACTTGTGCTTGAACGCGGTAAAGTTCACCGAAAAAGGAAAAGTAACACTGCGCGTTAATTATCAGCCAGGGCAAAATAACTTGAATTTCGTGATCCATGACACGGGGATTGGGATGAACCAGGCGCAGATTTCGAGGTTATTTCAACCGTTTGAACAAGTTGGTCCTCGTGTTGCCAAGCATTATGGTGGAACTGGCTTGGGGCTGGTGATTTCTAAGAAACTGGTGAATATACTGGGTGGAGATATTTCGGTCAGTAGTGAGCCAAATCAAGGCAGTACTTTCACTTTTTATATCCATGTTAAAACACCAGATTCATTCTTGGTAGAACAAATCCCTTGTGTGAAGGCGATTAAAAAAGCAGCGCAAACAATGATCACGCCACACATCTCTGGCCGTCTTCTCATCGCGGAAGACAATATGGATAACCAATTGCTTCTGCGTATGTTGTTAGAACGATATCATCTGGAATTTGAGATGGTTGAAAATGGCCAGCTTGCTGTTGAGGCAGCTCTGAGTCAAGAATATGATTTGATCTTATTGGATATTCAGATGCCTGTTATGGATGGGTTGGAAGCGATTCAACTGATGCGCGCATCGGGTGTTGAAGCTCCGATAGTTGCCCTCACTGCAAATGTGATGACAGATGATATGGAGCGTTATGCTGCGAGTGGATTTACATCTGTGTTTGCAAAGCCAATCAACGAAGAAAAATTTGGGAAAATGTTACAGGGCTATCTTGAAAAAAATGAGAAAGAGCCGAAAGTGGAAACCCAGTGGGATAACATTGAAGTCTTGTTACAAAACGACCCTGAGATCCAGGCATTAAAGCAGGACTTTGGGACGCGATTACCAGGATTAATTGATGAGCTCAAGCACTTGTTTGCGGAAAGAGAGTGGCATGATCTCAAACGCAAAGCACATAGCCTGAAAGGCAGTGCTGGCAGTATGGGCTTTCCTGAAATGACCCAAATGGCAGCCTCATTGGAGAAGTTAGCGAAAGAAAAGCAGGCTGGCGATTGCGAAGCGATTTTTCATTCAATGGATGATTATTGTAAAAAACAAAAGTCTTCCTGATATTCTTCGATAAAATAGCAATCATAAAAAATCATCCTGTATGATGAGGAAACCGCTATGGCATTTTCAATCAATCCACAATTAGAACAAGACTCAATCTTTTTGGACCGTTGGACACTTTGCGATGTCCGTTTGATCAATGATCAACAATATCCATGGATTTTACTTATCCCGCGTCGAGAGGGGGTTCGAGATTTGCATGAACTCACACAAGAAGATTACCTGCAACTGATGAAAGAAAGTCGTCGACTGAGTGAAACGATGCAAACTTTATTTCAATCGGAAAAAATGAATGTAGCAGCTTTAGGAAACGTTGTTCCACAACTTCATCTCCATCACATTGCACGTTATCAATCGGATCCGGCTTGGCCAAAGCCTGTTTGGGGCCTATTCCCAATGCAACCGTATTCAAACGAGCAACTTCAAGAAATCAAAGAGAAACTGCTCCCTTATTTAACAAGCTAACGCGAATTAAAATGACGGAATGCATCTATTTCGTCATTGGCTCTCCTCATACTGAGTATTAAAACTCATCCTATAGTCACAAGGTTGAGATGCTCCTTCCATCAAAATCCTACAAGAACTGATTATAAAGCATCAGATTTTTGGTGTTGTTTTCACCAAAAACACAATTTTGATGGATATTTTTCCTATTCTTTTCTCCATAAGATGGTATGGCCTAGATGGCATATATCACATTGATTATTAAGGTTAATTTGATGTGAATATCATTAAAATAGGAGATTTATAATGAAAAAAGCAATGATGCTGATTGGAAGTACTATTTGCTTCTCAGCGTTCGCCTCCCCTGACCAAACAGCCTTTCAGCAGTGCAATTCAATCCTGGCTGATGATGTTTTTCAAACTTACGAAAGAACATTGAACTTTAAATCTAGAGTTGCATTAAAAAAGTGGCTTTGCAGTACGGATTTTGCTGCAGGAAGCCAGGGCTATGATTCGGCATTGCGAATGACCAGTGCCTTTTCAACGGATGGTCAGTATGATGATTTACAGCGATGGAAAGACGGCCATTGCGAAGAAAGTGATAAAACATTTGATGGAAGTAAGTCATCCCATTTACTCATCCAGCATGCAAAGTCTTATATCACTGAAGAGTGGGCACAATGTGTCGAAAGAAAAGTTGACGATCATCTGTTTTGTTATGGTGTAGAAACGGATGATTCAGTCTTGATGACGCTTCGACTTTCAGGGTATCGCGATTTTGAAGTCTCGAAAATTCAGACGCCAAATCTTATGGCATTAACGGAAAAACCAAGAGAAATCAGCCCTGGAAAATTCTATATTAGCTATGAGAAACGGAACCCTGCACGTGATGCAAGTTTCCATCTTCAAGGGTTAAGGCTTGCAAGTTCTTGGTGGGGCAAAGATTATAGCGCTTCTTGCTCATACCAGCTTCCAAGAGAGCCAAAGCCTTCTAATTATATGGATTGCGAGCAGTTTCGTATTCAGGCACTCAATGCCGATAAAATCACTTTCAGACAGTATCGTTATATGAAAGACAGCAATATGGTTCCGTTGTTTGATGTTTATGATGGAAGCTTTAAAGGTCAATATTCATGTGATATCTACGAAGGATAAAGGAAAAAATACTCATGAAAAAACTCAATGGAAAGGTTTTCGCTGCATCTTGTCTTTTGCCCATGCTCTTTTCGTTTTATGCCGAAGCGCAAAGAACACCAATTCTTCAAAAACGTTGTGAGCAGGATAGTTTATCGCCAGCTCAGGCAATAGGAAGAACGGACTGGTCGTTTAAATGCCAGCATATTTCACGTCGGACGTGGGACTTTTATAAACATGATGACTTTGGAGAAATTCTTGCTAGGCCAATGTATCCGATTTATTCGACGAATACATCGCTGACAGATCTCTGGAAAGCACCCGTCGCTGAGTCAAGTGCTTGCAGCAAAGGACCAAATGGGAAGTTTATGCCGCAAGCAGCTTGTGTTTCATCATGCTACACACCCGATCAGAAAATTCTATTTGCCCAAGGCGAGCTGCCAATTTTTGATGCATATAGCAAACGGCTTTCGAAAATTGTCACATTGGATACGCAATCCACGTTGCACAGCTTAGGGTATATGGTCAGAGATGTTGATGGTTATTCTGAGTCACTCAAGGATGTAGAGCATACGATACTGGTGCTGAAGACACAAAACGGCGGACAGTTAAAGGTGACTGAGAATCATCCATTACTTGTCTCGACAGGTCATATGCGTAATGCAGAGGACATTGATATTGGGGAAAAGCTGATTGCTGAGAATGGGTCTTTTGATACGGTTGTTTCAATCGAGCCAATCAAATATTTCGGTAAGGTTTACAATGTGAAGCCATATTCAACCGACGAAAATGGAATGACAGAGTTGAATGGACAGATCATTGTTGCACAAGGTTTCTTATCTGGATCTTATTACTATCAGAATCGAGGACTTGCGCATGTAAATCGACTGATCTTAAGAGATCAAATCCCTGATAACCTCATTTAATTTCATCGTGAGAAAAGCGCGATGTCGCTTTTCTCACACTTGGCAATATCATGGATACCAAGTGTGAGAAAATAAAGATCCTAAACCCTAAGGCATCTCAATGTATTCTGCGCAGCTAATGCTACCGAAGAGTTTACCCGTCACTGGATGAAACACAGGGATGTTGTTATTTTCAACATAGGTCTCATAAGCTCGTTGAGTAATTTTTTTGTCTTGATAAAGCTGATCGCGGTACATTGCACAATCATTGATGCCTTCGTTCGACATCTTGTCTTTTGCCAAGGCCGTTGGGATTGTGAATGAGCAACTGATGGGTTCCTTTCCCTGTCGGACATTCAATGAGAAAAGAGCACTTTGTAACATATCGTCTTTTTGCATATCGAATGACTGGTTGCCTTTGAGTGAATCAGGAAGGTGGCTGAGTGCGGTGAGGTTCTCAAGTGTGATTTTGAGTTCACTCAGCGGTTGCTGGCTTTCTTGTGTCTGCAAGTAGGCTTTCAGCATTTCTGGTTTGAATGGATCGGGTGATTGAGCATAGCATGCAACTGGGGATTGAGTTGCTTGTTGCATGCATTGAGCCCAACCTTTTGGTGTCTCATCCGTAAAATAGTTGATGAGCGGAAAAGCGAGCTGATTTGGTTGGCGTAAACGGTCGTCCTGATGACAATATTTTTCCTTCCAGGATTCCAGTGTCAATGTTTCTTCTTCTGTATGAAAGATTGGGAGGTAGGTCTGCTTTTTATCAGTGAATGAATCAATGCTATTGTCAGCTTTCCCATCACCACTGCACATCCAGCGCTTGAGTTTATACCTGGCGTCATAACTAAGGACTCTTTGGTAATCGTGATACAGTACTTCTGCAAGGATCGTATTACATTTGGCATAAGCAGCCATTGTATCCGTTGCTGGTGGCAGCACTGGCTTGGGGTTTTCCTTTGGATCATCATCAGAGCAAGCAGCGATCAGACCGAGACAAATTGTGACGAGTGGGAAGGTATATTTCAGGCCCATTATTTCACCTCTTAGGTTCCAGATTGTTTTTCTTTTGCTCTTGCTTTCAGTCGGGCAGTGATCCGCTCGACATGATTGAGGAGCTGTTCTTTACGCGTTCCAGCGAAATTATCAATATAAGTAATTAGCTTTTGGTGGTAGGGGTCGCTTCCATGTTGGTCTTTAAAGGTATCCCATGCTTCTGGATGATAGACAGCAAACTCAACACCAAGCTCTACTTTGTCACCAACGAGGGAACGTTTCAATTCTTTATTCGTCAATCCTTCGAAATTTTTGGCAAGTAGAATATCCTGAACAAGTTCAACCGCTAGATCGGTTTGAATCGAACTATATTTTCCGGTTAATAATGTGGAAACATAGAGAATACTATCCAAACGGCGCTTTTCTTCCGCCCAGTCTAATTTGTCTTTTTCGGGTTTTTTAAGCAAGATCTTTCGTGCTGTAGCCACACGTTCTGGATCTTCAATAATCGCTTTGAACTGATCCTGATCCGCATGACTGACGAGTGCCTTATCACTTAAATCAAGGAAATCAGCAAATTCTGGCGTTGGTTTTCGCCATGCTTTTTTCTCTTTCTTTTCAATTTCTTTGGGGGGAATATCAAGCTGTGCTTGTGAATCAGTGATGTCTGTTTGGGCAAGTGTTGTCAGTTGTGTCTGCTCGGGTGCTTCAATTGGGGTGGGTGGTGTTGTGTTCGCTTGTTCTGGGGATTGTTGTTGCGTAAGGGAAAGCAGGCTTATCAAACCAACACCAATGATCCCTGTGACTATCAGTATCTTTTTTTGCATCATCAGCTCCTTTTGACAGATTCGATGTGAAAAAGGGTGCACATAGCACCCTAAAAACATGGGTTAAATCAGGTTATCTGGAATACGGTCGCGAAGGACGAGACGATTCACATGATGTGCACCTGTATTTTGGTAGTAGAAAGAACCAGACAGGTAACCTTGTGCAATGACGATTTGTCCATTTAAGCTCGTGACGCCATTTTCATTATTTGAGTTTGGCTTCACGTTATAGACCTTGCCGTAGTACTTGATAGGCTCAATAGAAACAATCGTATCAAATGAGCCATTCTCAGCAATCAGCTTATCGCCAACATGGATGTCTTCTGCATTACGCATATGACCTGTTGAAACGAGAAGAGGGTGATTCTCAGTGACTTTTAATTCGCCACCGCTTTGTGTCTTCAAAACCAAAATGGTATGAAGAACATCACGAATGGACTCACTGTAGGCATCAACATCACGGACCTGATAGCCAAGGCTATGCAGCGTTGATTGATCATCGAGAGTAACGATTTTAGAGACGCGTTTTGTGACTGCATCGAAAATCGCCATTTCACCATCGGCAAATAAGATCTTCTGATCAGGCGTATAGCAAGAGGCCAAACAGAAGTTAAACTCTGTATACTTATTGCCTGGTCCGTAGCTACAAGCCGCATTTTTATCTTTAGGCGCACGCCACCAATCATCGAAGTTCTTTGGGTTGACGTAGGTTGGGTAGTAAGGGCGCGTTCTGACATTATCATTGTCATCCAGGCGGTTATACTCCCAAGTACGTTTTGAATAATGCTTACACTTATAAGCCCAGTCATTTCGCTGGTGGCCTTGTGCGTTGCTCAAACTATCTTCTTCACAGCGTTTTAGCAAGCGCGCACCACCTGCTTCAGCGGGAGCGGTTGCCGCCAATAAGGCAGCACAAACAGAACTTAAAAAGAGAATGTTTTTCATTGTGTCCATACCTTATGATTAATATTCATTAAAACGAGAACATCTGTAGTAACCCGCCAAGTGACCTGTTCTGTTATCAAACAGAGGAACCATCGCGTTGTCACGATAGTGCTGGTAGTCTCTTGGAGAAATCATACCGTCGCTGAGTGCTTGTAGGCGGAATACTTCACATGCACCTTCATTGTTTTCAGCTACAGGCTTCTTCGGGATGGTATAGCTGCAAGAAACATCAATGTAATCTGCTTCACCATTCAAGTCGAAATACCCTTCGCGACGCTCGTTGTCTTTTTGATAACGAATACGTTTTTCACCAGGGCGAATACGCGTTGGTTCACTTGTCAGTGCAGTGAGGTTTGTACTGTTGATCTCCACATTCTCAATATTACCGATGCCATATTCAAGATCGACGGTCATGAGTAGTGAATCATCAGTTTCTTTTGCATAGCATACAAGGTTGTCTCGTTTGACTTCCTTCATACAACTTGACCATGCATTGACGATCGTGTCATTGGCCTGCTGAATCAATACATGAGACGATCCACTGCCCTCATACTCATAGTCCGAGCCTTCACAGTGTTGTCTTTTCCAAGATTTGACGTTGCCACCGCCGCCACCTAAGGAAAAAATTTTCATGACACTAAACTTTAAATTTCCACCCGCATTGCTTGAGCTTTCATCACTGCTACAAAGCCACTTTTTGAGTGCAACTTTTGAGTTGAAGTTCATCGTGCGGTTGTAATTATCGAAGACACCTTGTGCAAGAATATCGTTACAATATTCATATGGATCTGTGTCTGCGGCAATAGCTGGGGCAGAGAGGCAGCTTGTTGTTGCAAGAAGCATCAGTGCTTTTTTCATAGGTTTTTCTCCATGTTCCTCATCCATGCTAACTACTTATGAAAAGTCATGTAATACATGAGGTTAATGCTTTTGTATTTGTTTTAATTGGTCAGACTGCTTCCTTGACTAGGATTATTTTATGAGCAAAGCGTTCGAATAAGAATAGGTATAAAATATGGTTTGCAATGTTTGAATTTTGTGCTTATTTCATTCTAAATAATGTTGAGATGAACTTTTAAATCAGTAATTTTGCACTTAATTCCTAATACAAAAGATAAATGAAACATTGGAAAAACAATTTTGTTTCAAATGGTTGATGATTTTTTGGCTTTGACGGAATAGCGATGATGATATTGAGATTTCTTTTTCCGTGATGGATATAAAAAGCGTATCTAACGAGTGAGTTGATACTCACTTGTTAGATACATCATATTGATAAAAAGTAAAGCGCAGAGGTGAGGTCTATTTATAGGCCCAGTTGCTCTTTCCCTTGGATAAAAGTGATATCAACAGGAATGTTGGCTTTGGATAAGCGAGCGAGATCTTCTTTGAGTAATGGGCCGATGTTGCCATCTTCAGCAAAAAGTTGATCGACTTTCGCATAACTTCCGTCGCCTTGCAGTGTCAAAATCAAACGAGACAAATCATTGATTGCTTGTTTCATTTTCTTCATGTTGACACGGTATTGGCCATTTGGGGCACGTGTAAAAGCTTCTGCTTCTTTGAAATAATTAAACCGAACCATATTTGCTTTACCATGGGCACTGGATGCACCAAACCGAACCGAGCGGAATATCCCAGCAAGAAAGGTCGTGTAGTAATCTTCCAGTTGCCCTTCGCGGATCACACCTTTCTTTAATAGTTGTGACACCATATATAAGCCAAGGATGTCTGCTTTGCCTTCTTCCAAAGCGGATGCGTGCTCTCTGAGTGCTTGTCGCACAGTTCCGTTTCCATTGATGGTATTTTTAATGCCTAAGCCATGCGCGACTTCATGGAACATCGTATTTGCGAAGAAAGCATTGAATGTGATGTGATTTCTTTGCTCAGGGACAATGAGTTCATCAGCAATGGGCTTTAAAATATGATCAAACTTCGCTCGCATTGCATTTTTGAGCTGTAGGCGGCGGGTCCCTTCTTTTAACTGGACTTCTTCATCATTTGGAAGGTTAATCGCAATTGTTTTCCCGCCAGCATTGGAGTGGCCAGCATAGTAAACAACATCGTATGCACCGAGGTCTGCATTTGTTCCTGGCTTTTCCTGTTTGTATTGAGATGGAACCGGAAGACCGCGTTGGAGTGAGGGTAACTGCTTCGCATATTTCGCCAGCTTTTTACTCCAGCGTTGATCCTTAATGAGAACATACGCTTCAAAACCCGCCCGATAACCGAAAAGTTGGTCTTCATAGGTCTCGATCGGACCAATGACTACGTCAACAGGGTTGGTTTTCATTGACATCCAGGCAAAGTCTGAAGGTTGGTACTGATTCAACAACAGTGCATTTGCGCGCATGTTCAAATATTTTTTAAAATCGCGATCTTCTGCTAAATCTGCGGCCTGACGCAGTAAGTTGGCTGCTTTTTTCAGTTCTGGTCCGTAAGCCATTGCATAGGGGATCGTCTTTAACTTGCCATTTTCATCGTATCGAACCAAGGAATAGAGCCCCTTCTTATCCGAAAGTCCAGCAATGGAAAACTCATCTTTGGTCATCTCTTTGGGATAAAACTCAGCACCAGGGCGTTTGGTAGGAATACCTTTTAAAAAAGGCCTTTCATTATCGAGCCTATCCCATGGTCCGTAGTTGATTTGTGCAAATTGTCGAACTTTCGGATCTGGAATACGGGAAAGAAAGGTCGTTTTATCTTCACCATAAGACTGTTTCCAGAAGAGATCATCCATCACGTCAGCCGCATCAATAAGTAAGCTTACCATTTTTTTCTGGTTCTGGGAGAGATGAGAAAGATCGGCGCTCAACGTCACAGGTTGATAGATATCTAACCTGGATTGTACATGCGGTAACGGTTTATAGTTTGTGAGTTGGCAACCAGTCAGAGCCAAGGTGCCAATCATCGCTGCTGCGAGTTTATAATTATGATTGATCATGAGGACATCCATGAAAAGTTAGAATGGCTCAACACCCTACCGGAATGTTGAACAATTGAAAAGTCGCGTGAATGCAGGTTTACAAGCTTTAAATAAGAAATTCATCATTCGTTGGCTTTAATTTTTCCGATCATGGATCATAATTAAGGAAAAGGATAAGAATACAAATTCCTGATTTTCAATATTTTAATGATTTATCATCAACCGCTTGGTCGTGACATCGCTGTGTCAAGCGAGCGTCATTTCTTTTCAGGAAAACCATAACCCGTTTTCGTCGAAAGGAAATAAAACGCGCCCAATAGAGGCCGGCGTATCAAATTTGGTTGAGAGACAGGAGCGGATATGTCTACTGAAAATGCACTACTCACGATACTCACAGAAAAAATCAACAATGATAGCCTTGTACTTCCCACCTTACCTGAAATCGCAATTAAAGTTCGCAAAGCTGCGGATGATCCTGACATTAATTTGGCAAAACTAGCGGAGGTGATCTCACAAGATCCGGCATTGTCAGCAAGGATGATCAAAATCTCAAATAGTGCATTTATGGGAAGGACCATTAAAGTCGATACGCTCAATCAGGCAGTGACTCGAATTGGGTTACGTCAAATCAAGAATATTGTGACTGCGCTCGCAATGGAGCAGTTATTTGTGTCAAAAAATCCAATCGTGAAGCGCTATATGAATGAAACCTGGAAGCGCACTGTCGATGTTGCAGCGTATGCGATCACACTCATGCAGTACTACCTCAAACGGAATAAACACGCAAACTTGGATATTGATACTATCGCATTAGCGGCTTTAATCTTTAATATTGGAGCATTACCGATTTTTACTGAAGCTGAGCGGCACGAAGATGTATTTGCGAATCCAAGCTTTTTAGCAGGTGCAATTGAGAAAATGGGCGGGAAAATTGGCGCAGAGATCATGCGGGCTTGGGACTTTACGGATGAGTTTGTGGAAGTTGCAGAAAAATGGCGTGATCTAAGTTACGAGGCAGATAAACCCTGCTATACAGACTTTGTTAGAATTGCAGCGGTGAAGAATGGCTTACTCACAGAAATGACAGAGCCGGAAAACTACCTCTCCTCAATGGTTGAAAAAGAGATCATCGAATCCAAAAGCCTACTCAATGATGATGAGTTCCTGAGCGACCTCGGCGATGCACGTTCAATCTTTGCTTAATTGAACTCAAACAAAGGCTCAAATAGGGCCTTTGTTTAATCCAACTCACGATTTGCCAAAATATCTCTGCCTTGCTGGAGTAACTCTCTATCAAGACGCAGTAGCTCAAGTGTTTGTTCAACCGTATCTTCTCCTTTCTCTTGCAAAATCGCACGTCGAATTGCGAGCTTTGTTAAGTCACGCGTGAGATGGGAAAGGTGTACAACATTACTTGCTACAAATTCTTCAGCCTGCTCCAGTGGATCCCTCACTGGTTTTTTGGGACGTTGCTTTGCACCTTTATACGCGATAAAGGTACTGGTCACTGCAACAATGAGGATCATGATAAAGAAATTCAGATATAAAGGTGCTGTTGCTTCCATTTTAAGCTTCTTTCCTGTTGAGTTTTTGGGTGGCAATCATGAGGTAAATTAGGGAGCCAATCATCGTTAGTACAATTAAGGAGTTAATGCTAACGATACTAAGTCGATAAGCTAATGAAAGTAAATTTGTTTCAAAGACTAATCTATCGGCAAAACGAATAAGGTGGATATAAATTAATATGTTTCCGAAGAAGCAACATAACTTTGGAAGAGCGTGCATGTTTATATTTAAAAGCCTATGCGCCTTTATATGAGCATAAACATACCCCAAAAGCATGAACGACTGTAATGTATATCTTAGGCAGGCACTTGAGTTTTTCTCTATATCTAAGCTGACAATACTATTTATTGTAAAAGAAATGAGAAAAAAGCTGACTACGTTAATAACAATCGAAATCGTCATTGAAGACAAGGTCTCATTTGAGGCAAAGTCTTTACTTTTCCATAGAGCCTTAAAGTCGAGTTTGAAAAATATAATAAAAGCGATAGAGCATGTAAACAGTGTATAGTTCAAAATACTATCAATCGCTAAGAATAAAACATCTAAATTGATTTCCATAAATTACAGCAACCATATTGATTAATATTACCTAGGTAATTTATTACCCTTGAACCAACTTCTAATCATGTGGAACAGAAATTCCATCTCTTTCAATGCTCTTACTTTGAGTGAGGCTTCGAAAGTAAGTCATTTTTGAAGGTGTTAAAGTCTGGTGCCCACCTGAAACTTTAATTGAAAATTCATCTTTTAACTCTTCTAGCTCAGAAAGTTGATCTATCGATGTTTCTTGGGTGATTTTCTTACGAAACATTATTTTCTCTTTCTATTTATTCATGGATTGATGATGGGAAAATATAACATGTCATCATTCCTTTGATTATCGCTCCTTAGTACTAAAAACAGCATCAAAACCAGAAAAAATCATGTAATTTATAGCGCTTAATCTAAAGCTTACTTTGTCATTTGGTCTTGTTTCTTTCGGCAACATCCGAAGTGCGACGATTGATTATATCGAGCTTTAATGAAAAATATAGCGTGGATGAAGAAAATGAGATTTTGGATTTATATCTTGTTTTTTCTCATTTTTTTGTTTGGTATCTTTCTTTAATATTGGAACGTACTCATGATTTTAATTTAGTGAATTATTATGAGGTTAATCGGGTGTTGATGAGAATAAATAGCTCAAAGGTTATATTCATGGGGTTTCGATTTAGCTGGTTATTGGTGAAGTGATAAGCGAAGTGAAATGGTTCGCACTGCATAGATTGAAGCGCGAACTTTAGGGCGTGAAGGAAGTTCTAATCTCGGATATCTTCTTCACCCAGTGCATCAGCGAGTAAGTCTAATAGCTCGCAGATCTCTGCAGCTTGCAGGACGAAGTCAGCATCTAGACGCGCGAGTCGGTCTTCATCCGTAATATCTTCGTTGGCTTCTTTGATTTGGTCTGCAAATTTTAAACGCTTAATAGCACCGTCATCACAGAGGAGGAAAGATAAACGTTCGTCTCTTTCGAGGGCAATTTTGATGACTTGTTTGTGGTGTTCCAGCAAAGTGCGGATTTCTTCTGAAGAAAGTTCCTGCTGTTTGAGTTTGGCTTGTGCGCCATCCTCCTCTGGAGCTTGTAGCTCAACCTCTGATCCCAGCTCAAATGGATCGGGCGCATCGTTTTCCAACCAATGGGTCATTTGAGTGCGCAAATCCACTTCGGTAAAAGCGGGTTTTACTGGGAAAGACCCAAGACTTTTACGGAGTAGGGCAAGAAACTCTTCTGCTTTACCTGCTGCGGATGCATTGACCACAACCCAACCTTTATCTGGACTGACAAATCCATGTAAATAACTGTATTTGCTAAATGCGCGGGGGAGTAAACTATGTACGATTTCTTCTTTGAGTGCTTGCTTTTCTTTGCCTCTAACTGGTCGTTGTTGCTCGTGTTCTACAAGTTCAATTTTCTCTGCGAGATAATCGTTGATCACCGCAGATGGCAACAACTTTTCTTCTTTTTTAAGACAAAACAGAGAGTGGCCATGACCAGCATGATGCAGTGCTTCACTGCCTTTACCAAGTGGTGCAGACCAGCCCATCTTTGCAAGCTCTGTGGAGCCACAAGGTTGAAAAGCATTTTCTTGCAACTGTTCTTCTATATTGTCGAGATCGAGAGAAAATGGCTGTGTAAAGCGATACACACGCAAATTGGAAAACCACATAATAAATGACCTGGATATTGATACAGGTGTGGGATCTTACATGGAAATGAATTGAAGACCAATAGGCTATTTTCGGTAAAGTTTATTTGAGATGACTATTCGACATTATCAAAAGAGACTTCAATGTGTACATTACCAATCTGTGAATTAAATGGGATGATGACTTTTTGTCCATCACCTTTATGGGTAATGGTATGGCCTTTTCCTGAAACGACCAGTGGGGTTGCCATATCAAACTCGTAGCCTTTTTCGCCGAGCATATTTTTTGCGCCACCAGTGACCATATTTGTGATTTCGCCCACCATATCTGTGACATCGGCATTAATATAGGTGACACGCTCTCCGAGCATGCGCTCCATAATCTCAAGTGCAATTGCTTCATCAAATGAAATGGAAAAAGACCCTTTCGTCTGTGGTCCGACCATACCAATGAGACCAGACACATCACCCCGTGCGATTTCATCTTTTTTCAGCCGAGGCTTCCCAGGCGCTAAGTCGACATGCGCCATTGTCTTTAAAACATTTTGAAGGGAGACTAAAAATGGATTTACAAATTCTACATTCATCGCCTATTTCCGAAATCTCGCTTGAGCAATCATCTATTGTTTTGTGCGTACCAGATAAATGTCCGATTAATATTAATGTAGACTAAAATCGGCTTTATCTGAAAAAATCAGGCAGATGCTAGGCATTCTTGGCAAAGGCCATGGACTTCAACCGTTTGTTTTTTGACTTGAAAACCTTGTGACCTTGCTCGTTCGCTGATTTCATCATGGAGTAAGTCGGAGTGAAGTTCAGTGATTTGGCCACATTGATCGCAAATCAAAAGTTGGGCGTGATGCTCAGAGCCAAAATGGTGACACAGCCAAAAGGTATTTGTTGACTCTATCTTATGAATAAACCCTTGTTCTGATAGAAAATCCAATGCGCGATAAACTGTGGCTGGTTTCGCTGCTGGTTCCGACAATTTGAGTTGTTCCAACAAATCATAAGCCCCAACGCTGCCTTTTGAAGTGGCAAGCAGTCGAAATACTTTTTCTCTGATTGGAGTAAAGCGAACGCCATTTTCGTCGCAAAGTGCTTTTGCTTTACTAACAAGTTGATTCACAGACATAAGTTATTTTCAGTTTGAGTCGTTCAGTCAGTTTAACATACTCATTCACGTGTGCATATCTCCCAGGAATCCTCTGATACTTCCTTGTTTTATTGCTGATTCATTGATGATGTTGAATAACTTTTGTCATCATTTCATAACAATAGAGTCAATTTTTCTTGACGCTCGATTGGTACTTATTTACCTCAAAAGTTGACGTTGGTTCCTAAATGGGTAACATCCCGGTTCAGAAAAAGGAACGTGAGAAATAATCACGATTTCAGCAGCATGAACGGAACTCTTATTCCAATAAAAACGAAGCTTGCTTTTAATCCTTTCGGTTTGAAAGCCTTTCGGAGGTATCATGAAAGTTCAAACTCTTGCCGCAGCAGTTGCTTTGACAATTGCTTCAACAGCAGTACAAGCACAAAACCCTGATGACTTTACGCCAGACTTCAACCCTGAAGTTCCTCAGTCACTTGTGAAGTGGTTCTCAAAGGGGCTCACGGACTATTCTTTCCAATTTACACGTTATTGCTTCTGTCAGGATTCAGGTGTTCCTTATATTGTTGACGTTCGTGATCGCAAAGTTGCTCGTGTGAAAAATACAGAAACGGGTGCGTACACAGATAACCAGTATTTCAAGACCATTGACGGCCTTTTTGTTGAGCTTGTAAAGCATAACGGCACGGCTTATAAAGTAGAAGGCAGCTTCAACTCACGTTGGGGATATCCTGAGTCTGTTTATGTTGATATCCACCCAATGATGGCTGACGAAGAGATTTCTTATCGCATCGATCAGTTCTTCGCGATGATGCCTTAATTTGATCTTCATCTGGTTTTTTCATTGCAGAGACAGCATCACCTCAGTTGGTGCTGTCTGGTTATTATCAATTCAGCCATATTGTATAAAACTTATTCGGCCTCCAGAAGAGTGCTAAATTTGACTCCCATTGGAATGAAGCTCATGAAGAGCGATATTTTTCAATAAAAATCTATCATAAAACAACCTATTGCTGGATTCTCTATCTATACTCTTTTACATCTATTCACACACAAAATCCGGCTTTTGCACATAAAATATCAATTTTCATAGCATGGTGGTGGTAAATAAGTTAGAATCCCGGGGTTTTGTAACTATGTGATTTCTATATTGAAATTGATCGATTTTTGAGCAGTTGTGGGTGGGCTATGCCTTAGACGACTGCCTGGCTTTAGCCGAAAGTAACAACTCAGGTTTCTTCTCGTTAAAGTAGTGCAAGTGCGTATGATTAAAATAAAGAAAGGGTTGGACCTCCCTATTGAAGGGGCTCCACAGCAGGTCATCCATGATGGTCCTGCGATTAAAACTGTTGCTACGCTAGGTGAAGAATATGTCGGGATGCGCCCTACCATGCATGTGCGTGAAGGGGACCGCGTCAAGAAAGGTCAGGTTCTTTTTGAGGATAAAAAGAATCCAGGCGTTTTGTATACGGCATGTGCTTCAGGACTAGTAAAAAGCATCAACCGTGGCGCTAAGCGCGTATTGCAATCCATTGTGATTGAAATTGATGGCAATGATCAGGAAACGTTTGCGAAATATCAAGCGTCTGAACTTTCATCTCTTTCAAGCGAACAAGTCCAGGATAATTTGGTTAAATCTGGACAATGGACAGCACTTAGAACACGTCCATTCAGCAAAGTTCCCGCGTTAGGTAGCTCACCAAAGGCTATTTTCGTCAATGCAATGGATTCAAATCCATTAGCTGCGGATCCTGCTTTAATTATCAAAGAAGAATCAGAAGCATTCAATCACGGGCTAACGGTTGTTTCCCGATTGACAGAAGGTAAGGTTCATCTTTGTAAACGTGCAGGTGCGAGCATTGATGTCTCTGCGCAAGGGGTTGATGTCCATGAATTTGATGGACCACATCCAGCAGGATTAGTTGGGACGCATATACATTTTGTCGAACCAGTGAGTGCATCAAAAGTCGTATGGCATTTGAATTACCAAGATGTGATTGCTTTTGGTAAGTTGTTTACAACTGGTGAAATTTATACTGACCGTGTGATTGCTCTGTCTGGTCCAGTGGTGAAAAACCCACGCTTGATCAGAACGCAAATGGGTGCTTCCACAGAAGAGATTGTTCAGAATGAAGTTGAGGATGGCGAAAATCGTATCATCTCAGGTTCTGTTCTTTCTGGAACAACTGCACAAGGTGTTCATGGTTATCTTGGCCGTTATCATCTAATGATTTCTGTATTGAATGAAGGTCGTGAAAAAGAGCTCTTTGGTTGGGCTATGCCTGGTAGTAACATGTTCTCGATTACAAGAGCATTTCTCGGTCATTTAAGTCCAAGTAAACTTTTCAAGATGACGACATCAACGGGTGGGTCTGAGCGTGCGATGGTGCCAATTGGTAACTATGAACGTATTATGCCGCTAGATATTCTCCCTACACTCCTTTTGCGTGACCTTCTTTCTGGTGATGTTGATAGTGCTCAGCAGCTAGGTTGTCTAGAATTAGATGAAGAAGATCTCGCGTTGTGTACGTTTGTCTGTCCAGGCAAATATGAATATGGTCCAGTATTACGCGAATGCTTGACCAACATTGAGAAGGAAGGTTAGCAATGAGCTTGAAGAACTTTCTTGAACGCATTGAGCCACAGTTTGAAGCTGGTGGCAAATACGAAAAATGGTACGCGCTTTATGAAGCGGTGGCGACTATTTTTTATACACCAGGCCTAGTCACCAAAAATGGTTCTCATGTTCGTGACAACATCGATTTGAAGCGTATCATGATCATGGTTTGGCTCGCGCTTTTTCCTGCGATGTTTTTCGGCATGTACAATATTGGTAACCAAGCAGCGATGCAGCTTGCGAATGGTTTCCAGCTTGCAGATGTTTGGCAGGTCTCTCTTTTCCAAGCCTTTGGTGGTGAGCTTTCTGCTGCATCAGGCTGGGGAAGTAAGATGTGGTATGGTGCATGTTTCTTCTTACCAGTATACCTAACAGTATTTATTGTTGGCGGTTTCTGGGAAGTCTTATTCGCCTCAATCCGTAAGCATGAGGTGAACGAAGGTTTCTTTGTCACTTCGATTCTTTTCTCGCTTATTCTTCCACCGACTATTCCATTATGGCAAGCCGCAATCGGTATCAGCTTTGGTGTTGTGATTGCAAAAGAAATATTTGGCGGTACTGGACGTAACTTCCTCAATCCGGCACTTGCTGGGCGTGCATTCTTATTCTTCGCATATCCAGCAGAAATTTCAGGCGATACAGTATGGACAGCCGTTGATGCATTCTCGGGTGCAACAATGTTGAGCCAAGCAGCAGCGGGTACGCTTGATTTCAGTAATATGACTGTATGGTGGGATGCTTTTTACGGAAATATTCAAGGTTCAATGGGTGAAACATCCACGCTTGCCTTGATGATTGGCGGCTTTTTGATCATGTATCTTCGAATTGCATCATGGCGAATTGTGCTTGGTGTCATGTTAGGTATGGTTGCGACGAGTTCACTATTTAACTTCATCGGTTCTGATTCCAACCCACTCTTTGCAATGCCTTGGCATTGGCATCTTGTTCTTGGTGGATTTGCAATCGGTATGTTCTTCATGGCGACAGACCCGGTTTCGGCATCATTCACAGATAAAGGAAAATTTGCATATGGTGCGTTGATTGGCTTTATGGTCGTCCTTATCCGTGTCGTAAACCCTGCTTATCCAGAAGGGATGATGCTTGCAATTCTATTTGCAAACGTATTTGCTCCTATCTTTGATTATTTTGTAGTTCAGGCGAATATTAAGCGGAGGCTGGCACGTAATGTCTAGTTCTAATGAAACAATAACAAAAACGCTGACGGTTGTTATCTCACTATGCCTTGTTTGTGCTGTGATTGTTTCTTCTGCTGCGGTGATGTTAAAGCCTGCTCAGAAAATCAATAAAGCAGCGGATATGCAACGTAATATTTTGTTGGCAGCGGGCCTATTAAGTGAAGGTGAAAATGCAGCAGCGAAGTTCAAGGAAGTCGTTGATGTTAAATTACTTGACCTGAACACAGGTAAATTTGCGACTGATCGCAAAGCTGCCGATTTTGACTATCGTGCTGCGCCACGTGATAAGGAAATTAGTATTGCGTTGGATGCAAAAGACGATATCGTCAAAATTAAACGTCGCTCCAATATCGCACCTGTTTATCTTGCAAAAGACAACGGCAAGTTGAGCAGTGTGATCCTGCCTGTTTATGGTGCGGGCCTTTGGGGGCCAATGTATGGCTTTATCGCGATTGATCCAGATGCGACGACTGTTAAAGGCATCAAGTTCTATGAGCACAAAGAAACGCCAGGATTGGGTGCTGAAATTGAAAACCCGAAATGGGTCGCTTCATGGGTTGGTAAGAAGTTATTTAACGACAAAGGTGAAATTGCGATCACTGTCCAAAAGGGTGGTGTAACCGCTAATGATCCGCAAAAGATGTACAAGGTTGATGGCTTATCAGGTGCGACATTAACGAGCAATGGCGTTCAGTTCATCTTTACTTTCTGGTTAGGTGAGCAAGGCTTTGGTCCTTTCTTGCAGAGCGTTCGCAATGGAGAGTTAACACATGGCTGATACAAAAGAAGTTAAAAAGGTTCTCTTTGGACCTGTCTTTGCGAACAACCCAATTGCTTTGCAAGTACTTGGTGTGTGTTCTGCTTTGGCAGTGACCAGTAAAATGGACAAAGCGTTGGTCATGTGTATCGCACTGACAGCAGTTTGTGCTTTCTCCAATCTATTCATCTCAATTATTCGAAACCATATTCCTTCCAGTGTACGGATTATTGTCCAGATGACGATTATTGCATCACTCGTCATCGTTGTTGACTCGATCCTGAAGGCATATGCCTACACTCTTGCCAAAGAACTTTCAGTCTTCGTTGGTTTGATCATCACAAACTGTATCGTCATGGGACGTGCGGAAGCATACGCGATGAAAAGCCCACCGATGATGAGTTTCTTAGATGGGATCGGCAACGGTCTTGGTTACAGTGTTGTTCTGATGACAGTTGCGTTTATTCGCGAATTGTTCGGTTCTGGTACTGTTTTCGGCATCGAAGTTCTCAAACTTGCGTCAGAAGGTGGCTGGTATCAACCAATGGGTCTATTGCTCATGCCTCCAAGTGCGTTCTTTATCATTGGTCTGTTTATCTGGGTTCTTCGAGCTTACAGACCAGAACAAGTTGAAGCGAAAGACTAAGAGGCAAGTCAATGGAACATTATCTTAGCTTATTTGTTCGCGCTGTTTTTATTGAAAACCTCGCGCTCTCATTTTTCTTAGGAATGTGTACATTCCTTGCTGTTTCCAAAAAAGTAAAAACTGCAATGGGTCTTGGTGTTGCCGTGATTGTGGTCCTTGGGATCGCTGTACCGGTCAACAACATTATCTACAAAGCCATTCTTGCACCGGGTGCACTAGAGTGGGCTGGGTTTGCGGAAGCGGATTTGAGCTTCCTTGGATTCTTGACCTATATCGGTGTTATTGCAGCGTTGGTACAAATCCTTGAAATGACATTGGATAAGTTTTTCCCTGCACTATACAACGCGCTAGGGATCTTCTTGCCACTGATTACCGTCAACTGTGCGATTTTTGGTGCAGTATCCTTTATGGTTGAACGTGACTATAACTTCACTGAGAGTGTCGTGTTTGGCCTGGGCAGCGGTGTTGGTTGGGCTCTTGCGATCACAGCGCTTGCGGGGATCCGCGAAAAGCTGAAGTATGCTGATATTCCAGAAGGTCTTCGTGGTTTAGGGATCACCTTTATCACTGTTGGTTTGATGGGACTCGGTTTCATGTCATTCTCTGGTGTATCACTGTAAGGGGTAAACAGCCATGGTCGAAATTTATCTTGGCGTTGGGATGTTCACAGCGATCGTATTATTGCTTGTGGCCGTCATTCTCTTCGCAAAATCAAAACTCGTTCCAAGTGGTGATGTCACCATTTTAATTAACGATGACCCAAACAAAGCGATCAAGTCTGGCGCTGGTGGTAAGCTACTTGGCGCTTTGGCTGACAGCGGGATTTTTGTTTCATCAGCCTGTGGTGGTGGTGGCTCTTGTGGTCAGTGCCGTGTAAATATCAAAGACGGTGGTGGCGATATTCTACCAACTGAGCTTGATCACATTTCAAAAGGCGAAGCACGTGAAGGCTGCCGTCTAGCATGTCAGGTTAACGTGAAACGTGACATGAAGATTGAGCTTCCAGAAGAAGTCTTTGGTATCAAGAAGTGGGAATGTACGGTTATTTCCAACGATAACAAAGCAACCTTCATCAAAGAGTTGAAGCTTGGTATTCCAAATGGGGAAGCAGTTCCATTCCGTGCTGGTGGTTATATTCAGATTGAAGCGCCAGCGCATCATGTGAAATATGCAGACTTCGATGTTCCTGAAGAATATCGTGGTGACTGGGAGCGTTTTGGCTTCTTCAAACTTGAATCAAAGGTTGATGAAGAAACAATCCGTGCATACTCAATGGCGAACTATCCGGAAGAAGAAGGCATCATCATGCTGAACGTTCGGATCGCAACGCCGCCACCAAATAATCTGACATTGCCACCAGGCAAGATGTCATCCTTTATCTGGAACCTCAAAGAAGGTGATAAAGTGACGATTTCTGGCCCATTCGGTGAATTCTACGCGAAAGAGACCGAAGCTGAGATGGTCTTTATCGGTGGTGGTGCAGGTATGGCACCAATGCGCTCACATATCTTCGATCAGCTGAAGCGCCTCAACTCGAAGCGTAAGATCTCATTCTGGTATGGTGCGCGTTCGAAGCGTGAAATGTTCTATGTAGAAGATTTCGATGGCCTTCAATCCGAGTTTGATAACTTCCAGTGGCACGTGGCACTTTCTGATCCACAGCCGGAAGATAACTGGGAAGGTTACACTGGCTTCATTCATAACGTTCTTTTAGACAACTACTTGAAAGAACATGAGGCGCCGGAAGATTGTGAGTACTACATGTGTGGTCCACCGGTGATGAATGCTGCGGTCATCAACATGCTCAAAGATATGGGTGTTGAAGATGAAAACATCCTCTTGGATGACTTTGGTGGCTAATCAGTAACATGAAGCAAATCAAACTATTATGGCTAGTCTTCGGACTAGCCTTTTTCGTATCTTGTGCACCTGTTTATGATCCAAACCAATCCATCTTCCTGCAAGGCAAGACGATGGGGACGACGTATCACATTACTTTCTTTAGCCCAACAGAAGTGGACAAGAAAGCGCTACAAGCAGATATTGATATCTTACTTGAGCATATCAATGATGTGATGTCGACGTACCGCCCTAAAGCGGATATCTCTCGATTCAACACGTCCGATTCAACAGATAAGTTTTCTGTTCATCCAGATATGTTGACGGTGATGCAGGCATCGCAAAAGCTCTCCAAAGAATTCGAAGGCGGCTTTGATGTCACGCTTGGGCCACTGATTAATGTGTGGGGCTTCGGGCCAAAAGGGGTTGTCACCAAGGCACCAACCGATGCAGAGATTAAACAACTTCGCACCTATGTTGGCTTTGAGAAAATCACCCTCTACAAAGATGGTCTGGCGAAGTCACACCCGAAAACAAGGGTATCATTGTCTGCCATTGCAAAAGGTTATGGTGTGGATCGTGTTGCGGAACTTCTTGCGGAAAAAGGCATTCAAAACTATTTAGTAGAAATTGGTGGCGAAATGCGTTTATCCGGCAAAAAGCCGTCGGGTGAATCATGGAAAATCGCGGTAGAGAAGCCAGTGGCGATGGATCGAGCAGTCCAGAAAATCTTGGAACCGGGCAATAACGGTGTAGCAACTTCAGGAAGTTATCGAAACTATTTTGAAGAAAACGGCGTTCGTTATTCGCATACGATTGATCCAAGAACTGGAAAGCCAATCACGCACAACCTGGTTTCCGTGACTGTGTTTCACCCATCTGCTATGCTAGCGGATGGATTGGCAACGGCAATTACGGTCTTGGGTCCCCAAGAAGGACTCGCATTTGCGAATAAACATGAATACGCAGTCATGCTGGTGACAAAAACCAAAGATGGGTTTGAAGAGCACTACAGCAAAGCGTTTTTGCCATATGTGAAGTAGGAGTGGGCATGACGATTTTTATACTGACGTTTGTGATCTTTCTCGTCGTCGCAGTCGCGATGGCAGTGGGTATCATCGTTCAGAAAAAAGCAATTTCCGGCAGCTGCGGTGGCCTAGGTGCAATCGGTATCGACAAAGCCTGCGACTGCGATGAACCCTGCGACAAGCGAAAAGCGAAAATGGCAAAAGAAAAAGCCTGGCAGGACAATCGGATTATTTAATCTTTTCTTAAACGCTCCGGTCTGGGGCGTTTTTTTGATCTCTTTCTATTTTCGAATTTACAATCAGAATAATACAGATTGTGTATCACCATCTTTTACTTCAACTCTTTCAGGCTTTGAGCATGAATGCTTGTTTGATAGAGCTATAGTCAAATCTGGTGTATGACATGATCATGCAGCATCCTGTTGATCATCCGACGTTACTTTTTCTCCATCCTTGAATTCGATCCCTGCAATGACATC
>NZ_KB894493.1 GCF_000374485.1 Algicola sagamiensis DSM 14643 | reverse complement strand
TTCAGTGGATCTATTTCTGGTGATTTCAGTGGTGATACTTTATGATTTGCCATGTGGTGTTTCTCTTTGTTGACTATTGATTTGTCAGATCAATCAACAGATTAGCACCACATTCTTTTTCTCACCTCATACACCAGAAATCATCATAGCTCTGCACAAGAATTTAAAAAGTATAAACAAGGAGGGTATCAACCTGAAATTTTTGGCAAAGATGTCACATTCGACTTTCCTTCGCATGTTGTGATGTCAGAATTACAACATGTCCATATTAAAGATGAAAGTGCTAGAAAAGACTGGGATAAATGGATGTTAAAGTCAGTTCCATTACGATGCACTAGTAATACAGCCCTTATTTATAGCAATGGATTTTTTCATAAGGATTATTATTTGCTGATCGCACTTGTAAAAGAAGCGCATGAGCTTTACCGTGAGAAGCAATGGGTTTTAAGTCGATTTGCGGATATTGCTGAAAAATTCCGTAGTAAGTTTTAGAGAAAATTATGAGCATTCAAATTGATTGGAATAAAGGTACTCCAGAGAATCCAGGGTATTATTTTGTAGCATTCAAAGCGGGGCCAGCTGCTGGATATTTTGACTTTCTTGAGTGGGATGGTGAAAGATGGGATACGAATACTGTTGGAGAGGTTATTGGCTTTATCCCTGCGCTTGAATTAAAGAAGTACATAAATATTGCATGGCCTGAACCAGATCCCGAAACTGGCTATAAAAAAGAATCCTTCCCTGATGATGAAGAAGATAGCTGGGAAGAGTTTACCGACTAAAGCGCCTCCGGGTGCTTTTTTTATGCCTGAAAAAAGTCGGAATTCACCAATTTTTTCATAGGAAAAAACTCTCAATTTAAACCTATAGGTTTACCCCCCCATTGACGGAAGCCGAAACGGTTTTGTTCAATTTCCCTCGTCAGCAACGAACACCACGAGGGGACAATGAAAACACATCACACATTGATGATTACGCCGGTTGTCGCCCTCGGTGGTTTCGGCTGTCAAATAACATAGATGAAGTAGATGATGCAACTGATTGAGGGAAAACAGATAATCTAAAGAGTGAGTAAGGTAAGGCGTGAATTTTTGTTGTGTGTGTCGCCAATTCGTCGCCACTTTGGTGTTTGTATGGTTAGTTTTGGTAGATAGGGAACCCCCATCCCGGGGGTTTAACCTATTGAGGTATAAGGCTTTTTAAAGTGGTGGAGCTGGGGGGATTTGAACCCCCGTCCGAAAAACCTAGATTCTTTTTGAAGCCCCTATTTCCGGGCTATCAGTAATAAACATTGGACACTGGGAAACACAAAATAACACTGGAAAATATAAATGGGACACTTTGTGGACACTCGATATTTTGAGATTTCTGAGAAAATCCAAAAATTTTCTATAAGTTTTTTAGATGCGAAATTGGGTTCAATTTTACAGCTTCATCCATATGACTCGGGGCAAAATGAGCATAGCGCATCGTATCTTTGATATCAGCATGACCAAGGATCTCTTTGAGGACCAAAATATTACCCCCATTCATCATAAAATGACTTGCAAATGTATGTCTTAAGACATGAGAGCATTGACCATCAGGTAATTCAATGCCTGACCTATCAACAGCCCTTTCAAATGCTTTCCGGCAATTAGAAAAAAGCCTTCCTCTCTTTTTGGGGAGTTCATTGTAAAGAGATTTTGATATTGGAATTGTTCTGTTCTTTTTCCCTTTAGTCTTGGTCAAAGTAACGCGATAATTCCCATTACCACCATGAAATTGACTACCTGAAATTTGCTCGATTTCGCTCCATCTTGCCCCAACAGAAATACATACTTTAGCAACCAAATATACGTCTGGATTTAGGCTGTTTTTGAGTTCCCTGAACAGCGTTTTAATATCTTCTTCCATCAAGAAAGCAAGTTCAGTTTCTTGTAGCTTGAGCTGTTTAACGGTTGCTATCGGGTTAGGGTAATTGAGTTCACCAAGTTCAATCAGACGGTTGAACATTGAGCGTAAATGGCTTAATTCAATATTGGCAGTTTTTGGAGCAATTTTATCTTCATCCATGCGTTTTGTACGAAACTCAACGTAATCAGTAGGTGTGATAGAGTGCGCGATAGGGTCTTCTAACCCTTCACAAATGATATTGAGTTTGTTTCTTACTCTATCAGGATCAGTAAGGTTCTTGCCGTGTAATTCATACCAACGTTCAATCAAGGTAGATAGGTGTCTGTTGTCCTGCTTTTCTGCAATCCAAGGCTTTTCTTGGGCCTCAGCAATAATGTGATTTAGAAATCGTTGCGCTTCGTGTCGCGTAATAAATATCTTTCTGATTCTTTTGTTGTGTCTTCCCCAGGGACGGCAATCGACTCTAAATTTTCCACTTTCCAATTTCGTGATCATCATTCTTCCTCTTGAAACAGATCCTTGATTCAGGCAAATTAAAATACCTCATTTAGTACCAGAAGGAAAAAGGAATGAAAAAAGTTATTTTATTTGTACTACTTAGTGTGTCTGTTTCAGTCCAGGCGGAAGATAAGGATAAAAAGATTGATGACAGTTGGATTGATAAATTCATTGTGAAACCGCTAATTGGTGGTGGGGTCGTTGCTAACCCAAATGAAAAAAAAGCGAGTTAGCATCATATGCTGATTAGCCCAGACTTTGCTAAGTTCTTAAGCTTGCTTCCCATAGCAGGCTTTTTTTTCGCTACCATCGTTAACTTTATTCGCAAAGGAGATGAAAAAGCATCGTTGCTGATCACAAGTACAATTCTGTTTGTTTCATATTCAATAGGTGTATTTAGTTACTACTTTTATCAGGATTTTTTGCATGCTGATGTGACTTTTATTGCCGAGAATGTTTATTCATTGTGGTTTAGATATTCGGCTTTTATGATCATCACGATTTTTTTGGCCCATGTGACTTTAAGAGTAAAACACAGTGACGTTACATCACTGAATTATTACTTTTTGGCTCTAAATGCAGTTCTGCACTTAATCATGGAAATTAAGATTAATGTATTAAAAACATCAGGATATTCATTCTTTGATTTGATTTACTCAATATCTATCAATGTGATAGATATTCTTATGGTTATCACTTTGGTGTTTAACCTAGAAGTAATAAAAATCATAAGAGTGAAGTTATGGAAGTACTCTTCAACATACAATTCTTAGTTATATCGTTACTTATCGTTTTCTTTCATCGGAAGTTTGATCAAATTATCCATAGAAAAAGGAGTGAAAGTACGGCTCAAGGTTTGATAGAGCTATGGGTGAAAATAAAGCAATGCAATCCCTTGGATAGGGATGAAAAGATGGAGAATTTTGAAAGTAAGGTGCAAGAATATCTGGGAACTGAAAGTAGTTCTCAGAGCAACATAATTCAATTCCCAAAAAAGAAATAACCCCGCTTAGCGGGGTTTAGTCAGATGTGCCATTCAGATCATCAGGCATAGATTCTGGTTTAAGAATATCACCTTGTTTTTGAACACGTTTAACCACCATTCGACCCAGAGCTACTTTTTGAGTTTTATCAAACTTATCCGTTATCCCTAGTTCAAAAGCAGTTGATAAAGACTCCCAAACTGCGTATTCAAGCTTATCGTTTGTGGTGACCACATGTGTCTGAGGTTTATCCCCTAAAATCAACCAGTCAAGAGAAACACCTTTTTGCTGAGCGGTATAAATACATTCTTTTACTGGGATCGTTTCTCGTCTTATCCAATTAGAAATAGCAGTTCTATTCAAATTTAGAATTGATGCAAGCTCCTGATATTCCTTAACTTTCCATGTTTCACACATGCGAGAAACAATTTCTTTAGTAGAAATTTGAATATTTTCAGTTGTCATATTGTAACTTTGGATCTAGTATAGTTACCACTTGAAACTACTGGAAACCATAGTCACGTATGGTAACCATTTTGTGGTAGAAGTTATTAAACGTAAAACAAATATAGTAATTATTGCAGTACATAGTACATGAAATTAACCGATTCAATGAATAAAAAGCATTTCAGAATCGAAAATAAGACAAGGAATGACATATGAAAAGCGCAATAGTTCTCAATTTGCAATCTCCAATCATGACAATCGAGAAATATGCAGAGTTGATGGGGACAACTGTAGTAGCAGTCAATGCAATGATCCGAAGAGGGAAAGTTCCAGTTTATCAGCCAGCAGTTAACCCAGGGGAAAACCCAGAGCGGTGTACTAAGTACGTCAACATGCTGGCGCTTACCGTAGAAGCTGCAAACGCAGCAAATATAAATATTTCAGTTCAATCCCGCTAACTAGCCCAAGGAGAAATCACATGGGTAATGTCGTTACTTTATTTTCAGAAACGAAAGCGGGCTATCAACCCGCTATTGAACGTTTGCCGGAACACCTCCGCAATATCGAAAACCACAAAATGACGAGCCGTCATTACCGTATCACTATGTTGCAGCTCGAATTTAATCAAAGCTGGGCTGAGTTGTCGCCACGTAACAAGAAGGTTTTGTTTCGATTGGCAAGCACCAAGCCAACTGATGAATTACTAGTGGCAGACTTTCATACATTCTCACCAGATTTAAAGCTGAGATTGCGCGAAGCAATCATTGAAGTAATAGAGCTTGGACTTGTGTATGTGAACTCAGCAACAGTCGCAACAGAAGAACAATTTCGTTATGTGTGGGGGATTGAATGATGAGCAAAGACAATAACGGTGAACTTGAATTCAAATTTAGTACATGTGAAAGATGCGGTGGTGATTGGCTTTTAGAGCGCTCACTTTACCTTGAACCATTTCAGTGGCTTTGTTTTGAATGCGCTACTGATGAACATTTAATACAACCGACAACACAATACTACAGACGTGCAGCAAAGGCCGAAGTGAAATATGGCTGTACTGAATATCACATGATTTCATCACTTTATATTTCTAGATTACGGGCTTGTTTAAAGCTCTATCAGGATGGAGATCAAGAAAGTGCGGTGAGAGCGATTCAAGAGTGGGGGATTGAAGTATGAGAAAGTTGCCTCCTGTTTACGATTTATACGATGATCCAATCCCTTGCGAGCAATGCGATTCAAGAAATCATGTCTGTATTCGGCAATATTTCCAAAAGGAGCAGCAGTTATGCTCCAAATGTTCTTCCCAAGAGCATATCAAACAACCAACAACGAATTATTACAACAAAGTAGTAAGTGCTTCCGATAGTACAAAGTCAGAGATCAACAGTGTTTCCCAACTTTATATTTCTCGCCTCAACGAAATCATCAAACAATATCAGCTTGGGAATATCAAATGTGCGAGCCTGCTAATAGCTAGATGGGGGATCCTACTGGATGATTAGTCTTGGAGATAAATTCTTTGAAGAACTTCGCACTTACTTACGCTTTTCTAAATTCCCTCAAAAACCAATTACCTACTCATTATCCCGAGAGACAAAATTCTACCTTCGAAAAGAGTCCGCGCAACTTGAAAGAGTGGGTTTTATTCATCGCAGATCAACCGCGTTAGCGCGTCACGAACGTGACGAACTAGATAGGCTAGTCAAAAGGTCGCAAAGTCGGACACAGGTTTCAGAAGAAGAAAAACCAGCAATTCCATATGGTACATCTTGCTTTGTGGCTTACCCCGGAGAAAAAAAGCTAGCGAATAGAACAAAGTATATCGAGCATGATGAAAATGCAGATCTTCGAAATAATTTGCAGGAAATAATCCGAAGAGCAAAGAAGCAAGATGGCGAGGAAGGTAGTAAGGAAAATAACGAGGTAGATATTTATCGTCCGATAAGTTGCCGTTTCCAACACCGTCAATGGAATGGTGAGTATCGTTTTTTGGTTCATTTCACGCCATCACCGGGGATCAAACCACCATCAAGCTTCGGCAACCGAGTCACTGAAAAGCTAGGAAGTAAAAGCGTCACTAAAATTATTGAGTCCAGCGCATATGTTCAAATGAAACGTGGTGGTTATACAACATTTCTTACTCCTACCTTTGATGAAAAAACACGAGAGAAATTAGCGAATGGGGAATTAACCATTGGAAAGGCTATTTCACGTTTAATGGATGGGCTAAAAAAAATGCGTCAACGTGGTTGGATTACAAACGGAGAATGTGGATCAAGAGAGTACCCTTGGGGTGAAGTCGAATGCATCGGTGAACCTGTTGTTATACCAGGAGACGATTCACCATTCGATTATATATGGGTGGCAGAAGCACCAGAAAATGAGAAAGGGGAATCAAATCCACATTGTCACATTTTGATGCGTTGGAAAGTTGAACCTAAGTATTTTTACCAATGGGCATATCGTATTGAGCGGCTATGGAGTCATGGCTTTGCCAAAATCGAACGGATCAGAAATGAAAATGCAGCAGGTAGCTACATCTTAAAAGCTGTTGGCTATACCACAAAAGGAAATGAAGAAGGGCAAGGGAAAATTTATGGGAATCGCTACAACATTTCCCAGCCTGCGCGTGCTCCAGGTTGGGAAAATATTGCTTCATATGAAACGCAACATATGCTCAGCATCATTGCAGAAATAAAAGCAGGTATGCAAAAAGAAAAAGGAAAAATATATGCATTACAACGAGAACGAAAAAAGAAGCAAGAAGAATATAAACGAATAAAGGGGATCAAGAAAAATTCAACGGATAAGAAGTACAAGAGCATCCTAAAAAAGATGAGGGAGCGCATAGGAGCTCTGAATTTAGACATTCGCCAAAAGTGGACCGATATCCGGCAAAAACCTCGATGCTCTGATTATTGTATTACGTTTCCAAACAAGCAGAAATGTAACGAATTCATTCAATACGCTTGTGGCGCTCGCCATTGGTCATTGAAAGAGATCATCACTCAGTATGATGACGTTGACCACAAAGAAATTCACCAGGGTAATGACCAGATCACCCGAGATTCTGCCAATTTCTGGCAAGGCTATTGGAATGAAACCGTTAGATTTTTAGACCGATTTGATTCAATCGACCCATACCAACAATCACTAAATGAATTTGAGGAATTGCTAAATGGCTAGCGCACTGACTGAACAATATTACGCGACTAAATCAAAAATCAAAGCTGCACGAGCTGCAAATATGATGGAAATGAAATCGGCTGCACTGGATGCGATAGATGCAAGCACAGAACTGATTTATATGTTGGTAGAAGAGGTTGAAGCATTGAAAGAAGAAATCAAGGGGAACGCATGAGCAATATTAAAACAATAAAAACAGTCGATGGAACCTTTCCAGTTCGAGGAAGTAAAAACCCGATCCGCGGTGTGATCCGTTGCTTCGCATGTAATGAGGTCGCCTCGGTCCATGAGGCAAAGGGTAAGCGCAAGGGATTGTACTACCTGATTTGTGACAACTGCGGTACGGACCAATCACATGGAGCGGTTCGCCAGACAAAAATCAAAGACAATATGCACTCAAATATCGAAACGTTGGAACAGGCGGAAGCCGCAACAGAGAAGGAATTGATAGTGAACGCGAGTTCCTCTGAAGCGGCCGCCAATTCTTCAGATACTGCTGGTAAGACATGCAGTCAGTTGGACTCACTGCCTTCCGAAGAAGTGGGCATTATAGAGGAACAACCTGAACCGAAGATGAACCCAAAAGAAAAACAAGAAATAAATTCCAAAAGCTCAACCAAGCCCGTTATTTTCGCCTTAATCGGTGGTGTTTGTGGGGCTGTTTTGGGCTTAGTGGCTTAAATAAAAATCAAAGGAGAATATGACCATGACTCAAACCGCTGAAACCGCATTCGAACTCGGTTTAGAAGCCGAAAACGATACCGAAAATCAAACCGAAAGAGATCAGGAGGCAAGCGCTTTTGCTGCCTCCCTGGAAGACTTCGACCCAGAAGAGGCAATTAGCCAGCAGGAAGCCGCAAACGAAGCCGAAAAAGCTGAATCAAAAGCCATTGATGAAGGCTCAGAGGCTTTTGCATTTATGGCGATTAATACCTATGAATCAGTCCTTCAAATGGCTCACCCAGATTTCAAGCTGACTGATGAAGTCAAACAGAAAGCAATCGATAGCTATGGCCCAGTGATCAAAAAGTACGGACCGCAGCTCATGGCAACGATGGGGCAGTACCAAGCAGAGATCAGTGCAGGGTTATTTACTGCAACCTTGGCGGTTCAATCATACCAGCAGTTAAAGCAATTGAAGTTAGAAGAGCAACGCCAAGAAGCGGCTAACGATGATCAGAAGGAGCCGGAAACCAATGCAACCCATTAATGCCAACAACTCGCTTGATGCGCTCCACACGTTGTACGTTGCTGGAACTGGAGGCGGAAAAACAACAGCGGTTAAAAAACTTGGACCCAAGGCGACTGACCAAGTCGTTTTTTGGGACCCCCATCAAGACTATGAAGAGTTTCGCGGACGTAAGGTCCGCCGTTACACCTCATTCAAACGGTTCTTTCAAGCGCTCCACGCTGGCCGTAAGACGAAACAAGGATTTAAAATTGCACTGACAGTTGAAGAAACCCGTGAGAACTTCCTCAAATTCTGCGACATCGTCAAAACCCAAGGCGATGGAAAGCATTCCAAGCGCCTACATGTAGTCATTGAAGAATTACCCCAAGTAACTGAGGGAATAGGCAAAGAGAAAGGGGTTTACGGTTGGTTGATGACAGTGGGTCGAAAGTTTGGGTTTATAGTACATAGCATTGGTCAACGAACCACGGAGATGTCCAAAACAACCCTTTCACAAAGCCCTATCAAGTGGATTGGTATTCAAAACAGCAGGGCTGACGCAAAGCGCATGGCGGATGAGGCAGATATTACGATTGAGGATATTTTGGCTTTGCAGCCGTTACAGTATTTCTTAAAAAAGCCGGGAATAGGCAATTATTCGAGAGGTAAAATATCATTAACTAGAGGGGGGTAGCCCCTCTGTTTAGGGATTATATTTCGAGAATTCGAGAGACAATAGATTATTAGGATCTTTTGAAGTATTCCATAAGGAAACATGGCTCCAACCTTTTTCATCTAGGATTATTCTAACAAGCTCTTTATCCGAAGGCTCTGTGTTAATACCAAATACTACATGCTCTAGGTCGTCCTTAGCTAAAGATACAGACTTTCCAGGCTTATCAGCTGCAACATCAAACAGCATAAATCTATATTCACCTTCGTATTCCCAGTTTCTTGCTTTGATAAGAAAAACCCTTTCGGTAAACCACCTATAAGCATCATCATCAAGCTGATTCGATTTTTTTATTAGCAAATGATCATAGGCACCTTTTACCCCATCTAAGCCATAGTAGATTTGCCACACTTTAAAATAGGGATAATATGGTCGATTATTTTTACAATGACTTGATAGATTTTTTAAGTTGAATCCCAAGCAGATGCCTCTATGTTCATCAGCGTAGTGACTCCACATTAATGGCTCATTGATAGGGTCATAAACTTTTGGAGGACTTTGAAACTCAATTTTTCGGTTAACGCAAAATACAGCTCTATTTTCTAATTCGGAAATATAATTTTTATCGGAGGCTTGCAGGTTTTGAAAGTGATTCAAAATGTCACTATTTAGTTGGTTAATATCTTCCTGAGTTAAACCAAGTCTTTCTCTCAATTTTAATGAACTCCCTGCGATACCTGAGAGTACTTCATTAATTGTCAAACTTGAGTCAAAAGGATCGTTAAAAAACTTTGGTTTGGCAAACCAAAGTTCTTCTTTGTGAAGTATATCAATAGCCATTTTGGATGTGCGAAACTTCCAGAAAGTTGAATCAGGTGAACCTTGTCGAATTGCCATTCTATCCCCCAAATTAAAAAACAAACTCCAATTCCATACCTAATTAGAGTTTTTTTCTTTGCTTGTTTCAAGCAACCCTATTTAATTACCTCAATGTGCATTTGGCGTTTCAAAAGTTAATCCTTTTTACCTATATGAAATCAACTGGGTAACATGCGACGATCTGTAATGGAATTTATTAACAATGGAGCAATGCTATGACAAGGCAACCAAAAGCTGTAATCGTCAAAAAAGCCCCCAAATCAGAGCAAACCCCAACCTCAAAAGAATCAACGCTTGATCCAGTAAGTATTCAAATAGCAGCAATACGCATGGAAAGAGAATTGATGAACCCAAAGCACAACTCAAATCATATGGTAATTTATGAGGTTGAGGATTAAGCGATGCGCAGGGAAGACCTTAAAGTTTTTGTTCGCAGAGAGATATATGATTACCTTTCAAAAGAGCAAGTAAAAGAATTAACAAACGCTTTTAAAGAATATCAGGTGATAAAAGCAAATCCTGAAAAGTTAAAAGAAATTCCTGATTTATTAGGCAGAGACGTGCCTTACGAATTTCCATCAAATGTGTTTATGTCTGGATTAAGGCATCACCATATCAAAGATGATTCACCCAGTTGTACTCGAAGTTGGGCGGCAAGTAAAAGAACGATTGAACGCTCCAAGGACCCATCCCTTGAAGCAGTTATGATGTCTAGAGTAAGCGATACCGCTCTTGTATACTGTAGAGGGTACTCTGATCCAAATGCATTTCTATTTATTGGCGTTTATAAAGGTGCCCATGCCTTATATAAGAAACATACTTTTTTAGGGCAGTTAGCTGATATTGCTGATGACTTTAGAGGAAAATTTTAGGTGGAAAAAGGTCATATTAAAATTAATGAATGGAACAAGGGTGAACCAAGTGCACCGGGCGCTTACTTTGTTGCATACAAAATAGGTTTGGCTGGATTCTATGACATTATGTTGTGGGACGGTGAAAAGTGGTTAAAAAGTCATCCTGACTGGGATGTCATTGCTTTCATAGAAGCGATAAAACTCCGAGACTACTTGAATATTGATTGGCCTGAGCCTGAGTCTGAAGAACTTTATCCGAAGTCAGATGGCGAATATTTGAAAAAAGAAAAAGAGAAGTATGGTGAAGACCCCTGGGTTCTTGACGAAGATTAATAAAATGAAAGCACCTCCGGGTGCTTTTTTTATGCCTGAAAAAAGTATGAATTCACCAATTTTTTCATAAGAAAAAACTCTCAATTTAAACCTATAGGTTTCCAGAAGCCTATAGGTTTACCCCCCATTGACGGAAGCCGAAACGGTTTTGTTCAATTTCCCTCGTCAGCAACGAACCATACGAGGGAGACAATGACAGTCCAACACACACTATTAATCACACTGGTCGCCACCCTCGGTGGTTTCGTGGCTGTCAAAGCCATCAAATCAACATTTACCAAATCGGGAAAACCATCTCATGAACAAAACAATGATTAAAACGGCTGGTATTGCGGCCTTGGTTGCGGTGCTGGTCGTCTGGGCGTCAAACAACGTTGATGCTGTCGAAGACGCAATCGGTTAAGGAAATCACATGTTTAAGACACCAAAAAAACTAGATTCATTTGTCGGGCAAGGGTGGGGGCAAAAGGCATCCGTGAAGCTCCACAATGGACCGACTTACGAAGAAGTCCATCTTCACACCAATTTAAAGCCAAACGAGTTTTATATCACGGTTTCGCTCAATGGCGAGGATATCTACAAACTGACAGGCGACGAACTGGTCATGTTGGAGAGCTACAAAAACCATTTTGTGGAAGAGGGCGTGTATGTCATTCCGTTTGCGGATATCTCAGCCAAAACAAAAAACGGGGTGAATTACACCGGATTGGTGACACTGCCGACGGATAACATCCTGTTGGATATTCACATTACTGGACATGCTTCGACTGAGCGTCAGCAAGATCCGGTACAAATCTCAGGATTAGCTTACATGGGTGGCGCACAACCTCAGCGTATCTTTGTGCCGAAGTTCATTACCAGAACGATGCAGGCCGCGAACCAAGGTGAAAACGAATACAACGCACAAGGGGCAATCAACCGCACTGTGAAACGGATGTTTTTCAAGTCTGGCTTGATTGAAGAGATCAAAGTTGTTCGGGATAACCTGCAAATCTTTGAATGTACAGCGAAGCAGAATGCATTTATGCAAAAGCGCTTTAAGCGGATCCCACAAAAAGAAGTTTTCGTATTCGACCCTATTGTGACGGGGTTTGCACTGGATAACCGCTTTATGACCTTTTACGAAAGCCAACTGAAATTCACGGTGACGACATCTGATATCCCACACACTATCCCCATTCTGTTTGAAGAGGTGGTGCAAGTGGCTGATGTCCCGACCGCTTAGGGGGGTAAATGAGCTTCTTTGATGACATCAAGAACATCGGTCTGGATATGGCAGAAAATGCCGGAGAAGGGCTAAGAGAAGGTTTTTCAAACGGTGTTGATTCCTTGTTGGGTATTCGTGGCGCAGAAGTCACGAGTAACCCAGATACGCAAACCCGATTAGCGACAGGCCAAGACAGTGATGGCGCAACCATCGTTCCGATTGAAGACGGGATATCGTTGACAACCAATCAAATGCTGATGATCGGTGGCGGTGTGGTAGCCGTGCTTGCGCTGGTTCTGGTTGCGAGGGGGTAATGATGCCTTTGCTTCTTTTGCCATTGGTGGGGTTGGGCGGGTTTATGCTCGGCTCAACCACCAATGTAAGTTTTAACATTGTGCTGGCGCTGATGATTGCTGCGTACATGGCACACAAAATGGGGGCGTTTTAATGAGACGTAGACCGAAGAAAATCAAACTGGGTCGCATTGTTTCAGGCTCGAATCAAATCGTGGTTGTTCGACGGAGGAAGCGCAAATGATTGGGATGGATGGCGGTGCGTCACTCAGTTCCAATAGCTCAGCGAAAGGGGAAGTTTCGACGAAAGGTGATTGGAACTACAAATCATCAGGCATGGACTGGAAAATCTATGCCGCCCTGGGCGCGGCTGTGGTGGTTGCATTTCTTGTGATGGGGAGGAAATAACATGGGTTTATTTGGCGGTGGCAATAGCTCATCCAATCATCATGATAACCGTGTCATTAACGATGGTGAATTTGCGGGTAACTCGGGTGAGATCATCGCCAATGACGGGGACTACACCGCAGGAAATCGCAATACAGGGGAATATTCTGGCAACAGTGGCACCATCAATATCACCGATGGTGGTTCATTTAATATGGTCAGTGACTCGGTTCGTCATGCATTGCGTTACGGTGAAGAAATGTCCGGGAATGCGTTTCGCTTTGGTGAGACCGCTATCGGCGGCAATATTGATATTGCCCGGGATAGTATCAAGGGCAATACCGACTTATCTGAATCAGCGATTTCATCCATGGAAGAACTCGGCGGCTCTGCCCTAGATAACATGGCTGATATCACAGGGAAGTCTTTGGATACTTCTGAGCGTGTATTTCGTACCCTCACAGATGAGTTATCCGGTGCCTATGGCACGTTTGCGGAGAATTCCAGAGAGATGATGACGGATACCACAGGCTATCTGTCGAATCTGCAATCGGAGCAAACCCGTATCAACCGCGACAATATGGCGGCTATCACTTCTCTGGGTAAATCGGCACAAACGGGTGGTCAATCCATTATTGCCGAAAGTGCTGCCAAGATGACTTATGCATTGATGGCTGCGGTAGCGCTGATTGGTGTGGCCATGATGTTCAGGGGGTCATGATGAGACATAACATTCATTTGCCTGAAAATGGCACCAATCATGTGAATACGGATGGCGATTTTGTCCATGTGGAATCCGCACAATATGAATTCACCCTTCGTGCAGACAACAACACGTATACGCTGCGACAGGGCGACCAAATCAATATTGAGCGGTTCAAGGCGCTTGAATTCCATAACCACGGCCCAGCACAACAGATTGTGTTATTGGTCGGGCATGGTGAATTTAAACGTCAAAATGACGGACAAGCCGTGCATGTGTCTAACTTGCCCGCACAGCAAGCAGTGAAACAGTTTGGACGTTGGGATATGCATGTGTTAAGTCCTGTTGAGATCAGTAACTTTCCGCAACAGGCGGATGTGCAGCGTGTTCAGCAGGACACCCCTTGGCAAGTCGTGCAGACAGGCTCTTGGCAGGTGAGCCAGTTTGGAGAATGGAACATTGCAGTAACGAACTTCCCTGAGTCCTTTACGGTTGAGCAATCCGGGGTGTTCAAGGTTCAGCAGTCAGGTGCTTGGCAAGTTCGCCAATCGGGGCAATGGCAAGTCCATGTCACATCTGCGCAGAAGTACAAAGCGCACCCAACCAAAACGGGCCGCATCAGTATCCCGCAAAACACCAAGCGGAAGGAACTTCTTTTAAAGGCCAATCACATCAACCAGTCAGAAATCTGGGTAGGAAGTGGTATCGACAACGGCATTCCGCTTTTACCCGGAGAATCAATCGTGCTCACAACCACAGCAGCCATTGAGGCGTATGCAGTCAATGACACCGATAAACTACACATTGGAGAAACAACACTATGAGTTTTATTTCAAACCGCTCGGATATGAACCGTATCCAAGCCCTTGAGGATGCGATCAGAGCCTCCGCATTTAACGAAGTCCACGTCAGCCGAGACGGTGACGACGAACGCGGGGATGGTTCGGCGCTACGCCCATTTCGAACTGTTGGACGTGCGCTATCCATTCGCCAAACCCCTCAAAGCAACAAGCAACTGATGTTACGGATGAATATCATTCTTGGCAGTGGCCATCACTCATTTCATCAAACGGATGTGGCAACCGCACGCTTTAACCGTGGGGATATTGTGAATGTGATGGGTGAAGGCGAGATCATTTTAGGTGACCGGATGACACAACAAGAAAATGTGATTGTCGATTGCTGGGGCTGCGAACTCACGTTTATGGTTCCGGTCACTGCGAACTTGAAACACACTGCATCCGGGATCTTTAAGGCGAACAACGGTACAAGTATCTCTTTTTCTAAAGGACTGAACATTAAGGGGAGTAAGGCAGTTTCCATTGCGAAAATCGACTGGGGTCTTGGTTTCGTCAATGCCTACCGTGGACGGTTCACCGCAGAGAATGAAATGAACTTATTCAGCATTGCACCGGCAGCCCGAGGATTATTTGCCGCCGGTGGTGCCGTCCTTTCCAACATAAATAACAACTCGAATCTATAAAGGGGTGAGCCATGAGCGAACTGAAACCAGAACTTAACGAAGAGCCACGCTACTCGCTCACCGTTGGGGATCAAACCTACGCAGGATGTACAGAGCAGGAATTACAGGACTATGGTTGTTCAACGGAACAAATTAAAGAAGCGAAAAATAATTATTACAATGTGATCGCTTTTGACTATATCACCACCTATTACGAAGTATGGCGACAACTGACGCTTGGTCGGGTCGGGACAAGTGCACAAAAAACAAAGATGTATCATTTTATTGATGCGGTCCGTGATTGGTCGGAGCGTGATAACCCGACGCTAGAACAGCTTCACGCCATTCAACCATGAAAACCCAATTGATCATTGTGGCAGGTGCCGCATTCATAGGAGCAATTATCATGACAAGCATTCCAAGAAGTGTAAGAAACAACAATCCACTGAACATCCGTAAAACCAATGACCAGTGGGAAGGACAAAGCCCCGTGTCACAGGACGATGCGTTTGTAACGTTCCTCAATCCTGCTTACGGATTCAGAGCAGCCGCAAAGCTGATGACCAACTACAAGAACAAGTATGGCCTGAATACGATTGAACAAATCGTGACGCGCTGGGCGCCGCCGAGTGAAAATGATACAGCCTCGTATATTCGCCAAGTGTCCAAGCGTGTTGGGAAAGCCCCAGGGGAGCCGCTGAACTTTGAACAAGACTTGCCAAAACTCCTTGCAGCAATGGCGCATCATGAAGGGGGTGGAGACTTTTACGCAGAGCCTATCATCAAATTAGGGGTATCACTGGCATGATCATTCAAATGGTAATGAACATTGTTGGCGCAATTGTTAGCGCCTTCATCATTAAATTTGGTTTGGGGTGGTGATATGAACTTAACGCTAGAAACAATTTTAATGATCGTAGTTCAAATCAGTTCTGTAGGTGCAATGATTGTGGTCAATCGAAATGATATAAAGTGGATTAAAGAGTTACTAGCGGACCATGTAGTCAGGATCCGAGTCATTGAAGCGGGGAAAATGAATTTAGATGAAAATAAGTAATGTCAGAGAATGACAATTTTTTGGGGTTTTAAAATGAATGTGGGAGAGATGTGGACACTTTGGCTTTTTAGGGAGAATAGGGAACCCCCATCCCGGGGGCTTAACCTATTGAGGTATAAGGCTTTTTAATGTGGTGGAGCTGGGGGGATTTGAACCCCCGTCCGAAAAACCTAGACTCTCGGTCCTACATGCTTAGTCTTGTCTTTAAATTGATCTTAACGCTGCGGACAGACACGCCACGCTAAGACTAGCCCACTTGGTTTTAACGCTTTATCCCTGGGCGGGGCATCCACGCGATTCTATGTTAGGTGACCATCCAAATCCTGCGCCATAGAAAACGGTAGGCAGATGGCTAGCTGGATTTAAGCAGCTAGAGCGTAGTTTTCGTCGTTTGCGACTATTAGTTTGCGGCTTTTTACGAGGCCAACCGCCCCTCGACATGCACCTAAAGCTTCGTGAATCCCGTCGAATCCAAAATCAGCCCCAAAATACGTATTTCAGGTTGCCTTAGCTTTTCAAGCATTATAGGCCGAAAACTTTTGCGATATCAACTACAAATTCTGTGGTGAATACTGTTTGCACAAGGCTTAGACAAATTGAGTATGATTTACAGGCAAGTCTGGGGAGTGGATTGAGAAGGTGAAGATTCACCTTCTCAGGAATATACACTCTTATAAGTGGCGCTCAAGTGCTGTTCTTGGATCAACATAACCGAAGCCAAGTGCAGATGCGACACTTTCACATGTGATTTGACCTGCAATAACATTCAAACCATTGAGCAGGTGCTTGTCTTGCGCTAGTGCTTTTTTGTAGCCCAGATTGGCAAGCTTTAAAATGTATGGAAGCGTTGCATTGTTCAGTGCAAATGTAGATGTTCTTGGCACTGCGCCAGGCATGTTTGCAACACAGTAGTGAACGACATCATCAACAATATATGTGGGCTCAGCGTGAGTCGTTGCTTTCGATGTTTCGATACAGCCACCTTGGTCAATTGCGACATCAACGATTGCAGCGCCTGGCTTCATATTTCTGATATGCTCAGCAGTGACAAGCTTTGGTGCTGCTGCACCCGGGATTAATACACCACCGATAACTAAATCTGCTTCAAGAACGTGCTTTTCAAGTGCGTCAGAAGTTGAGTAAATTGCTTTGATCTTGCTGCCAAATTCAGCATCAAGCTTACGCAGAACGTCAATGCTTCGGTCAAGAACAACTACATCTGCGCCCATACCGACTGCCATTTGGGTTGCGTTACGGCCTACCATTCCGCCACCAATAACGACGACTTTTGCAGGCTCAACACCTGGAACGCCGCCAAGAAGCATACCGCGGCCATGGTTTGATTTTTCTAGTGCTTGTGCGCCAGCTTGGATAGACATGCGCCCAGCAACTTCAGACATTGGTGCAAGCAGTGGTAAGCCACCTTGATCGTCAGTGACAGTTTCGTAAGCAATACAAACCGCTTTGCTTTTAATCAAGTCTTCAGTTTGAGGAAGATCCGGTGCAAGGTGAAGATAAGTGAACAGGATTTGTCCTTCACGTAACATTGCTCTTTCAACCGCTTGTGGTTCTTTTACCTTCACAATCATCTCAGCAACGTCAAAGACTTCTTGCGCTGTTTGCAACACTTTTGCACCAACCGCTTGATAATCTTCGTCAGTGAAACCAATGCCAATGCCAGCGTTATGCTCAACATATACTTCATGGCCATGTGCAATTAACTCACGAACACTCGCCGGAACCATACCAACACGATACTCGTGGTTCTTAATTTCTTTTGGTACACCAATGATCATTCTTTGCCTCAAATCTCAAATTATTTATTTAGCATCATAAAAATCCAGTATAAAGTGATTTAAGCAGGATTAATCTCTTTTATTTGTGTCTTTACGAGATATAATTCTATCTATTTCCTTGTTGGTAACATAAAACACTAAAATAGGTTGGTAATGGACATACAACGTAAACTTGACCGCATTGATTTGAACATTTTAGATGAATTACAGCAGGATGGTAGATTATCCAATGTGGAGCTTTCTCGGAGAGTCGGACTGAGCCCAACGCCATGTCTTGAACGTGTCAAACGTTTAGAAAGAGAACATTACATCACGGGATACACTGCAAATGTGAACCCCAAACAGCTTGGCGCTGCACTTTTGGTCTTTGTTGAAATATCTCTTATGCGGACTTCTCCAGACGTTTTTGAAGAATTTAGTCAAGCTGTGAAGGAACTTGATGAGATTCTTGAGTGTCATCTAGTATCAGGGAATTTTGATTTTTTGTTAAAAACCAGGGTAGCGGATATGTCCGAGTATCGTACATTATTAGGAGAAACGTTATTACGTCTTCCTGCTGTAAGTGCAAGCAAAACCTATGTTGTGATGGAAGAAGTCAAGCAAACACAGTCAATTCCCATTAAAATCTAATGCAGGTTCGGCAGTGATTTGATATTTTAGCCGTTTCCTCATCGAATAAAGTCAAAAAGACGTAAAACAACGTAGTAACGGATCATGAAAACACCAAATTCGGAGAAAAATTTGCAAGAGGATATAACCGAGACGCGCTTAACAGGGGTACAGCGACTCTTAGAAGTTGGCCTTATTTTCTCGGTTTCGGCCGCCTTATTCCTGTTGATTTCCATTTTAACATTCGATCCCAAAGATCCGAGTTGGACACAGACGGGAACGCATAATGACGTGCATAACGCAGCAGGTGCAATTGGTGCCTGGCTTGCGGATGTGATGTTATTTTCGTTTGGTTGGATTGCTTATGCGCTCCCTGTGATTATGGTGGCAACGGGTTGGTTTATTTTTCGCAAATTTAAGAGCCTGCTTACGATTGATTATTTGACACTCGGTTTGCGCCTCATTGGTTTTTTACTCATGATGATTGGTGCGACTTCCTTGAGTAGTATGAATTTTGATGACATTCAGCAATTTTCCTCAGGTGGGGTCATCGGTGATGTGATCAGTGGCTCCATGTTGCCTTATTTTAATTTTACTGGGACCACTTTAATCCTCCTTTCTTTCTTTTTTACCGGGATCACTTTACTCACAGGGATATCCTGGCTTTATGTGACAGACTTTATCGGCGAAAAGGTATATCAAGTCTTCGATTGGCTATGTAAGAAGCCTAAAGCGTGGTGGTTGAATCGACAAACACAAGAAAAAGCCGAAGAAACGACTCCTGAAGAGAGCATTCTTGAAAAAGTTCTTGCAGAACCAACCAAGGTAGAAACACCAACGCTTGAGAAAGAACCAAGCTTAGTTGGTTTGGATGCGCATCATCAGGCCGAAGGCTTGATGAGAGAACACGTAGAAAAGCCAAAAGCATCACCAGAAAGAAAAGAACCATATATTGAAATTGATCAAATACTCGGTGACAACACGCGCTATAGAGAGCTTGATGATACGCCAGAAGATAATATTCCTGAGGCGATCCAGCGATTTGATTTGAGCATGCTCACCAATGCGCCTGTGATGTCTCCAAGTGAGCCAGTTCAGGAAGAGTCACAATATCCAGATTCTCTGGAAGTAACCGAATATGATGAACCTGTGTGTGTTGAAGAAGAACCGGAATTCAGCTTTGAGCCAATTGCATCCGAGCCAATGCCAACACCCCCTGTGCAGAAGCAAAAATGGCAAGATGAAGTGAGTATGCCGACGCTCGACTTACTTGATCGAACTGATAAAGTACAAAACCCGATCAGTCAGGAAGAATTGGATATGGTCTCTCGTCTGGTTGAAGCAAAGCTGCTCGATTTTAATATTGAAGTCAAAGTGGTTGATGTCATTCCAGGGCCAGTGATCACACGATTTGAACTTGATTTGGCCCCTGGTGTAAAAGTCAGCAAAATTTCTGCTTTATCAAAAGACTTGGCACGTTCTTTATCTGCGATTAGTGTACGAATTGTCGAAGTCATCCCTGGCAAGTCCTATATTGGCTTGGAAATCCCGAATAAACACCGGGAAATTGTCCGTTTGGCAGAAGTCTTAAGCTGCCCGAACTTCGAAAAGTCAAATTCGCCGCTAACCATGGTGCTTGGGAAAGATATTGAAGGCCAACCTGTGATCGTCGACCTGGCGAAGATGCCCCACTTATTGGTTGCAGGTACGACCGGCTCTGGTAAGTCCGTCGGTGTGAATGTGATGATCCTGAGCTTACTGTATAAGTCGACACCAGAAGATGTACGTATGATCATGATTGACCCGAAAATGCTCGAATTATCGGTTTATGAAGGGATACCGCATTTGTTGACCGAAGTGGTTACAGATATGAAAGAGGCAGCGAATGCATTGCGCTGGTGTGTTGGAGAAATGGAGCGTCGTTATAAGCTGATGTCTGCTCTAGGTGTCCGTAACCTCAAAGGCTTTAATACGAAAGTAGAAGAAGCCATCGCAGCAGGCACACCGCTAACGGACCCGCTTTGGAAGCCTTCTGACTCGATGGAATCGACAGCACCACAGCTTGAAAAACTGCCGAGTATTGTCGTCGTGATTGATGAGTTTGCTGACATGATGATGATTGTCGGTAAAAAGGTTGAAGAGTTGATTGCTCGGATTGCACAAAAAGCACGTGCCGCAGGAATTCATCTTGTCCTTGCGACCCAGCGCCCATCAGTGGATGTGATCACGGGTCTAATAAAAGCAAATATCCCAACGCGGATTGCGTTCCAAGTTTCTTCAAAAATCGACTCACGAACCATCTTGGACCAACAAGGTGCTGAAAACCTGCTAGGGCAGGGGGATATGCTTTATCTGCCCCCCGGCTCTGGTGTACCGACACGTGTTCATGGTGCCTTTGTCGATGATCATGAAGTTCATGCGGTCGTCCATGATTGGAAACAGCGCGGTGAGCCCCAATATATTGATGAAATCTTAAGTGGTGAGACAACTGAAGAAAACCTGCTGCCAGGTGAGCAACTGGATGAAGATAGCGAAATGGACCCACTGTACGATCAGGTGGTTGCATTTGTCACAGAGTCTAGGCGAGCCTCGGTATCCGGTGTTCAGCGACGATTCCGGATTGGTTATAACCGCGCGGCCCGCCTTGTTGAACAACTAGAAGCCGCAGGTGTTGTGAGTGCACCAGCACATAACGGTAACCGGGAAGTACTTGCGCCACCACCGCCACAAATATAGAAGTGAAGTGTATGAAATTAAAATTGATTCAAATTCTTTCATTGTTATGTGCACTTGGTGCAATGTCAGCACATGCTGTAGAAGAAGCCAAAACGGCTGAAGGTGCAAAAGCAGAATTAAAAGCAAGACTATTACAAGTCAAAACATTTGCAGCGGACTTTCAACAAAAGGTTTTTGATAAGCAAAATAAACTGGTACAGCAATCCCAAGGTGTGTTGCAACTCAAACAGCCTGGACAGTTACGCTGGGAGGTGACTTCTCCAGAGCCATCGTTGATTGTGAGCAATGGTCAAACACTTTGGTATTATGATGAGTTCCTTGAACAAGTCAGTATTTATGACCAGATGAACATGGTTCAAGACACTCCTCTTGTGATTTTAAGCGATCCAACTGGGGCGGCTTGGAATGACTATCAAATTGAGAAAACGAATGGGATCTATCTTATTCATTCATTGAATGAAAATGCCCAGGTAAAGTCATTATCTCTAAAGCTGAACGCAAATCACGAAATGCAATGGTTGAAAATGCAAGATATTGGCGGCCAGATCAGTGATTATCAGTTTTCTAAGATGAAAATGAACCAACAGATTGCGAGTGCTCAATTTGATTTTAAAACCCCTGAGGGTGTTGAAGTGGACGACCAGCGGATAAAGCCAACCGTTATTCCATCAACTGAAAAGTCAGCCCAAATTGAGAAAGTTGAGAAAACGGATGACCAATAAAAACCTTGGCTTCGATTTTGAAGACTCAACATCGGAGCCAAAGGCATCAGAGCCAACAATGGATGCGGAAGAGCAATTCCAGCCACTGGCAGCGCGTCTCAGGCCAACAACTTTGGATGAATACTTTGGTCAGCAGCATTTACTCGGGCCGAATAAGCCTCTGAGAAAATCGATTTTAGCAGGTCATCACCACTCGATGATCTTGTGGGGGCCGCCAGGCACAGGCAAAACCACACTTGCAGAGCTGATCGCACAGTATGCGAATGCCCGGATATTACGCCTGTCCGCAGTCACCAGCGGCGTGAAGGATATTCGCGCTGCAATTGAGCAAGCTAAGGAAAATAAACAACAGCGCGCTCAAAAGACGTTACTTTTTGTCGATGAGGTGCATCGTTTTAATAAAAGCCAGCAAGATGCATTCTTACCCTTTATTGAAGATGGCACGATTATCTTTATTGGCGCGACGACGGAAAACCCTTCCTTCGAGCTGAATAACGCAATCATTTCCCGAGCGAGGGTTTATCTTCTCAAGAAGTTGGATGAAGTTGACCTCAACGTTGTTTTAGAACGTGCGCTGACAGACCCTAAAAAAGGATTGGGTGAAATGAATATTCAAATGGAAGCATCTGTACGTCAATTACTTTGTCAAATTGCCGATGGCGACGCACGCCGTTTGTTAAATCTTCTCGAGATCGCCAATGACTTTGCGGATGAAGTGGATGGAATGACACATATCACCATAGAAACGATCGAGGCGGTTTCTGGTTCATCCATTGCCACAATGGATAAGCAGGGTGATCATTATTTTGATTTAATCTCTGCTTTTCATAAATCCGTGCGTGGCTCTTCCCCGGATGGTGCTTTGTATTGGTATTGCAGAATTTTGGCTGGTGGCGGCGATCCGCTTTATGTCGCTCGTCGATTACTAGCGATTGCGACAGAAGATATCGGGAATGCTGATCCAAGAGCCATGCAGGTTGCGCTCAATGCTTGGGATATTTTCCATCGTGTTGGCCCAGCTGAAGGAGAGCGGGCAATCGCACAAGCTACTCTATATCTCGCTTCAGCCCCGAAGAGTAATGCAGTCTATATGGCGTTCAACCAAGCGAAATCAGATGCATCACTACAACCAAGTTATGAAGTACCGCATCATTTAAGAAATGCACCAACTCAGTTGATGAAAGGGTTAGGGTATGGTGACTCGTATCGCTATGCACATGATGAACCAGGCGCATTTGCACCCGGGGAGAATTATTTCCCAGAGGAAATCAAAGATACACGATATTATTATCCAAGCGACCGTGGTTTGGAAAAACAAATCCAAGACAAGCTGAAATATTTAAAACAGCAAGACCAACAAAGCCCACAAAAACGATATGAGCGCGCTTAACACTTACCTGTTTATTGCCATCGGAGGCGCATTTGGGGCCTGTTTACGCTATTTTCTTTCAGAAATGATGCTAAATTGGCTCGGAAAGGGATTCCCTTTTGGCACATTGCTGGTTAATATTCTTGGTTCCTTTACCCTTGGGGTATTATATGGACTGTTTGAGCAGGGGCATTTGCACCCTTCACCTTGGAAAATGCTAATCGGCATCGGTTTTTTAGGTGCATTAACAACATTTTCCACATTTTCGATGGATAGTATTTTACTTTTTCAGAAAGGTGAAGTCGTAAAGGCACTGGCGAACGTATTCGTCAATGTTGGGGCATGCCTGCTTGTTGTTTACCTGGGCATTCAATTAGTGAATCACAAAAGTTTATAGTTATGCTAGATCCAAAATTTTTAAGAAACGAACTCGAGGAAACCGCAAAACGGTTGGCAACACGTGGCTATCAAGTCGATGTTGCAGCCATTGAATCGCTTGAAGAAAAGCGTAAATCCTTACAAGTCAAAACCCAGGAACTTCAGAACGAACGTAATACCCGATCCAAATCCATTGGTCAGGCAAAAGCACGTGGTGAAGACATTGAGCCACTTTTGAAAGAAGTCGGCCAACTGGGTGATGAGCTTGATGCAGCAAAACACGAACTCAATGAGCTGCTTGAGCAACTGAAAAACATGTCCCTAGAAATGCCGAATATTCCGCATGAGTCTGTACCAGTCGGTGATTCTGAAGAGGAAAATGTTGAGATCACAACCTGGGGCACGCCAAAGTCTTATGATTTTGAAGTCAAAGATCACGTTGACTTAGGCGAAGCACTGGATAAAGGCCTCGATTTTGAGATGGCAACGAAGTTAGCTGGTTCTCGCTTTGTTGTGATGAATGGGGAAGTTGCACGTCTTCATCGCGCATTGACCCAGTTCATGCTGGACTTGCACACAGAAGAGCATGGTTACTCAGAGACTTATGTGCCTTACCTTGTGAATGCGGATTCTTTAATGGGCACAGGTCAATTACCAAAATTTGCGGATGACTTGTTCCATACACAAGCATTGAGTGAAGGTGGTCATGGTATGTCTTTGATCCCAACTTCAGAAGTTCCGCTTGCGAATATAGCGCGTGATGTGATTTATCAGGCAGACGAGCTGCCAGTCAAAATGACTGCACATACGCCATGTTTCCGATCTGAGGCTGGTTCTTATGGTCGAGATACGCGAGGCTTAATTCGTCAGCACCAATTCGATAAAGTTGAGCTGGTTCAAATCGTACACCCAGAAAAGTCTTTTGAAGCATTGGAAGAATTATGTGGTCATGCTGAAAAGGTACTTCAGCTACTCAAACTACCATATCGTAAAGTTGTGCTTTGCACAGGTGATATGGGCTTTGGTGCTTGTAAAACGTATGATCTAGAAGTTTGGCTGCCTGCACAGGATACTTACCGCGAGATCTCTTCTTGCAGTAATATGCATGATTTCCAAGCAAGAAGAATGCACGCTCGCTTCAGAAACCCAGAAACGAAAAAGCCGGAGTTGGTGCATACATTGAATGGCTCTGGACTTGCTGTCGGTCGTACATTGGTTGCGATTTTAGAGAACTACCAGCAAGCTGACGGTACAGTTCAAATCCCTGAAGTTCTTCAGCCTTACATGAAAGGAAAGAAAGTCATTGGGGAATAACTGATTCATTAAGCTTCATAAAAAAGCTCGGGATATCCCGAGCTTTTTGCTTTCAATAACGCGTTTTAATACTTCAAAATCATTCGGAACATAAACTGCCGACCAGGTTGCATAAACTGTTTTGGTCCACCATTTCTCACATTCGGCTGGAAGTACTCTTCATCAAATGCATTTTTGATACTCAACTGTGCATTCATGGATAAGTCGTTGTACATATAGTCATGGAAGGATAATGTGAAGTTACTGACGAAAGTTCTATCAATATCAAAGGTTTCTGTCAGGGCTGGATTTCCATGCTCTGCGGTCAGTTTGCTAAAGAAGTTTGTCCGGTTGTTCAGCCGGATGTGTGGTGTGAAGTTGTAATTCACCCCAAAGCTTAACCGATGTGGGTAAATATTCAAATTGTCGACTTTCTTCTCTCCGACCATTGAGGCATCCGGATCGATAAAGGTGTAGGCAACATCACCAAACCAAGCGCCATATTTATAATACAACATGGCCTCCAGTCCGTTAATGGTGAAGCTATCTGAAGAGTTTGTAAATTTAGTTGTGAATTCAGGCACGATCTGGTTTGTTGCATCACTTTTGAATATAGTCATATTCCCTTTCATATATTCGTTAAAGCTGTGGTGAACGGAGAGTTCATAATTATCAATTTCCGCCGGCTGTAAGCTGGTATTTGGGGGAATTGAAGGATCAACCTGTGCGCCTTTTTCAAAAATATTTGGCTCGCGGAATGCTTGTCCGTAAAGCGCTTTAAGGTAAGTTTTATCTGCCACTTGATAGACAAAACCACTTCTAAACGTATTTACACTGCCATATTGACTGTGGTCATCACGTCTTGCGCCTAATGTGACATGCAGTTTATCCTCAAAAAATGGCTTTCTTAATTGCAAATATAAAGAACGCTTACTGGAAAGATAAAACGGTCTACGCATCGAGTTCTCATTTGACCGGGTTTCATTAAAGTCTGGCGAGAGTGTAATACTTGATAAAGAAATGCCCATAATATCCAAACGATCATAGGTAAAGCCGACGATCAAATCCCAATCTCCTTCCCATCGATTATGATATTGGAGATCGTAAACGTCTCTTGTTGAGCCAGAACTGTTTTCTTGGCTATAAGTATCAAGAAAATGCTCGTGGATCTCTTCTGTTGTGAGTTTATCATCAGGCCCTAATGTTGAATCTGGATCCTCTGCGCGGATCTTCATGATTTCATCAAACTTTTCTTGAGTGAACCGATAGTTATTTCCCCAAAACCACTCCTTGTAACGTTTATATTCAACTTTAAAATCACCGATGCCATCATAGCCTTTTTCCCAACCGATATAATTCATCCGCATCCGCCGATAATCTCTTTGGTTGGCATAATCCGCAGCAACATTTTCTAGTCCTTTTCCGCTACGCATAAAGAAAGATTCCTGTCCAACGTATACGGATTTATAGCGAATTTGCCATGAAAGAGGCTCTGCGCGAGCGTGATTTATGTAGCCGGCACTATGGAGATTATTCCCTTCTTGTTGATCTTTAGAAAAACCATCTGAAAAGTTCTTTTTATCTTGAACAAAGTCACCAAAATCCCAATTATCTGTCTCAAATATTCTGGCACTGGCACCAATACGTAAGTCACCAAATTTCTTACCTAAAATGATGCTATAAGCGGATGTATCTTCTGTACCTTCCTCCATATGAAATTCAGTGCCATCGTAGTTTTTGTCGTTGCTCTTGGTGATGATATTAATGACACCCACATAAGCATTCGCACCATAAAGCGGAGAACCAGGGCCATTCATGACTTCAATCTGCTTGATGTTGTGGGTTGCAAATTGATAACTGAGGAAAGTCTCTGCAGCGATCAAGTTTTGCATTTCTCGACCGTCAACCAAGATAAGCGTTTGAGAAAAGTTATTCAAAAAACCACGCTGACCACCAAATGAGAAGAACCCAAGTTCGATTGGGGTAACACCCGGGATATTCGCAATGGCTTCACTCAGTGATGTGTAGCCGTTATTCTTGATATCGTTTGCTGTAATGAGATAGACAGTCGCAGGTGCTGTATCGATTTTTTCTGCGGTCTTTGATGCTGTCGTGATTTCGATGTCGAGCAAGTCTTCTAAGCTCAGTTCAGAAAAAGATTCAGCAGCAGTATCTTTTTCATTGGCAATTGCGTGTTGCCAGGCAATCAAGCTCGAAATAGCGAGCGAAATCAATCGCATTTTCATTGTAAGCCTCAGAATATTCCAATTTTTTATTTACCCATAAGAGGTATAGCACTTGGGTGAAAAATAGAAAGTGACGAATAATTTTCGAGGGCGATATACAGAAAGGGTAAAATACGAATAAAGACTGATTTGATGAGTGAAGTACAATAGTACAGTCACTCATCATACTAATAAGGGGTGGCTCTTTAAGGTTGAAGGAATAATGATAAAACAATCGCGGACAAATATAACCCAATCCCAAATGATGCATGAGCAATGAGACTTCGGCGCCGCATGACATTGGGTTGCGGTGTTTTAGATGCCGCAATGCCAGCCCCCATACCAGGTTGCATCATAAAAAATGGTGCTGCAATAGTTGCAATTCCAATAATCAGTGCAGGGAAAATCGTAGGATGATGTGCCCAGCCAAGTCCCCAAATAGCTAAAAGTATGGCTGCAAAGATAACGCCGATGATATAGTGAAGGCTCCAACCGATGATTGCCTCGCCCTTAATTGGCTCAGATTGTCCAATATTTTGGTGTTTAAACTGTCCACGTGGAAAATAACCAACCCAGCGGCCAACCATGGCGTAGTTTAATGAAGGAATGCCAAATAGACGCTTTTGGAGCAAAGCCCAAAGATCCATAATCAGTGTTGCGCCAAGGCCAATGAGTAGTGCATGGATCCAGAATCCTAACGCTTCATTCATGAATAACCTCTCTCATAATCGTGACCAGTTTTGATAAACCACTTGGAACGACAGAGTGAATCGACTGGCTCAGTGTGTTGAAAAGTAACAAAAATCAGTGATTACAGCGCTTGGAATCATGCGGTAGATAAATCTTCATGTCAATCAATATGTTTCTGTAACAGGGGCTGATGATAGTCAATGATTTAAGAATAGTTGTACAAATTGAAACATTCTTACTTGTTTCAAAAAAATATAATTATTTCTTTAAAATACTGATATATGATTAATTTTAATCAGTAATAAGTGCCTTATATTGTAATTACATGCATTTAAATAATGATTAATAGCTAACCATTAATCATTAATATGATGAGTATAAATTAGTCTATATTCAACTGGTTATCAAAACTTATGAAACTTTTCGTCCCTAAATCATACCTACTAGCATGAAAAGCAATTATATTGGCAACCGCCACAAGGTTGAATCGCTTTTTGAATGATTATTACTTGTCATAGACATCAGTAATATTTGAAATTATATCAGTACGTTATGTTTTTGATCGAAGCCCAAATTGATCAAGTTGTATGATTTGCGATCGCTGTATGGGTTAGCCTAAGAAATATCTAATTTTCGTTGAAGTTTGTTGTAGCGGATTAGTTTGTTTATTCATTCAATAATTGAAAGGAAGGAATGACGAATGCGTAGTTTGCTAACAGAAATTGACAAGATAGGGGTACAGGTCCTTGTGAAGAATGGTCAGGTTAACATTGATCCAGAGCAAGGCTTTCCTGAACAGGACTTATCCCTTCATAGACAACAGTTTAAAGATTTACTGACGAATCGATTACCTTTGGAGTCCAATACAGGCACTTCATCGGATCCAAAAGCGCTTGAAGGCACAAATTTTCCATTAACTGATATTCAATATGCTTATCTTATCGGTCGAAATCCGGGCCTCGAATTAGGAGGACGCTCCAGTAGCTTGTATCTGGAATGGGATATCAAAACCATGGATTTGGCGCGATTAAATCATGCTTTAAATCAGGTCATCCAGTTACATCCGGCACTGAGAACTGTTGTCACGGCGGGTGGACAGCAGTCAGTATTACCAGAAGTTGATGCCTATGAAATTGCATTCCAAGATGCATCGGACCTAACGCTACATGAGCAAGAAGCACAACTGAGTCGGACTCGAAACGAAATGGAAAATACAGTGCTGTCTGTTGAGAAAGTGCCTTCGATGGATATTCGTGTCACGCAAACTAGTCAAGATCGCATGCGCTTGCATTTTAATTTTGATTTAATGTTTATGGATATGCATAGCGTGCAGCTGGTTCTTCGTGATTGGCAGCAGTTTTATGAACATGGTTCAGTACAACATTCTGCTCAACCTTCGTTCCAAGCGTATTTGAAGGAAGAAAGAAGTTTACAGGGTAACCCGCAAGGATTGAGAGATCAACAGTATTGGACTGAGCAACTTGAACGTTTACCGATGTCACCAGAGCTGCCGTTAAAAACATCCCCAGAGCTTCTGTCTCGTCCAAAGTTTAATCGCCTCTCCATTGAAATTAAACCGAATCATCTGACCCAGATCCAAAAAGCTGCAAATCGATTTGGCATCACGCTGGAGTCAGTTTTTCTAGGGGCTTACACCGAGGTGATACGCCAATGGTCAAAACGTCAGAACTTTACCATTACATTGACGCAATTGGGGCGTCGTCCTTACTTTGACAACATTGAATCTTGTGTGGGGAATTTCCTACAGCCAATGCTATTTGGCGTAACAAGTCAAAAAGAACAGAGCTTAACAGAACGGTTTACTCAACTTCAGACCGATTTGTTTATGCATCGTTTGCACGCATCATACAACGGTGTTCAGGTTTTACGAGATCTGACTGCACAACGTGGTGAAAACCGTGCGGCTTCTGCGCCTGTTGTTTTTAGTAATACGCTGGATGCAAACCTTGAAGATGTAGTGAAAGGCTTCAAATGGGAAGGTGCAACACAAGTCTATAGCAGCAACCAAACACCGCAGCTTTGGCTGGAAAACCAACTGACACTTGTGGATGGTGTTCTCAATGTGAACTGGAACTTCATCGATGGACTTTTCCCTGATGGGATGATTCAGGTGATGTTCGAAGCTTACGAAAAACTACTCCATGAAGTTGCCACGCAAGAGGCAATATGGGAGCAAACCGGGAGTGTTGTTCAGCTTCCTCTGAGTGATTTCAACGCACGCGTGCTTGCGAATAATACAGTAACCGATATTCCACCGAAGCTATTGCATCATTTGATCCTTGATGCGGCAGTACAATCACCAGATTCTATCGCGATTATTCAAGGCGACCAGCAGATGAGTTATGCTGAGCTGGTTGAGCTGGCCAGTCGGGTTGCAGCAAGGATCCAAGAAGAAGTGCCGGTCGAATCTGGTGATATGATTGCGGTTTCGATTCCACAAAGTCCAGAACTGATAGTCGGTATACTTGGCATCTTAATGGCTGGTGCTGCCTACGTTGCAATTGACCCAACACTTCCAGCGCAACGACGAGAAAAGCTCATGCAACGTTGTCAGTCAAAGTGTGTTGTGTCGATGAGTGATGCACTACCAACTGATGAGGCCTCGAACGAGAGATTACGCATTGATATCGATGCGCCACAAACACTTTCTTATCCATCTGAGGTCCATTCGCCAGAACAGCATGTAGACGAATTGGCTTATGTCATATTCACTTCTGGCTCAACTGGGGAGCCGAAGGGGGTCATGATCTCCCACCGAAATGCATCAAATACGGTTCAAGATATTAATCAAAAATTCCAGGTCACGAAAGACGATGCCGTCTTTTCCATTGCACCAGCAGGCTTTGACTTATCGGTATATGATTATTTCGGCGTACTTGGAGCTGGTGGCCGTGTGGTCTTCCAACCAAGTGAATCACCACAAGATATGCAGGCATGGTGCAATACGCTGACAGACCATCATGTCACTATCTGGAATAGTGTACCTGCCCCGGTAAAAGCGCTTGTGGATCGATGTGGTGCGGAATTGGTGAATACTCAATTACGCTTAATTCTGATGAGTGGAGACTGGATCCCGGTTGACCTTCCAGAGCGAACCAGAGAGTCACTCCCAGATGTCTCGATTATCAGCTTAGGGGGTGCGACAGAAGGATCGATTTGGTCAATCTATTATCCAATTCAACAAGTTGAGGCACAGTGGACGAGCATTCCTTACGGAAAACCACTCGCAAACCAGAAATTCCACGTATTCAATGACTGGATGTCACCAAGTCCAAAGTGGGTGACAGGCGAGCTTTATATCGCTGGTGTGGGTGTTGCTCAAGGTTATCTAGCTGACCCAGAAAAAACCAATTTACGTTTCTTTGACCATCCTGAGACAGGTGAACGTTTATACAAAACAGGTGACTTGGGACGATACACTGAAGATGGTGTCATTGAAATTCTAGGCCGTGAAGATAATCAGGTAAAAATTAATGGCTATCGTGTTGAGCTTGGAGAAATCGAAGCGTGTCTTCTTGACCACGAACAAACATGCCATGTTGTGATGGATGCACCCATGCATCCCAAAACAGGTCAGCGGCATATTGTTGCTTATATCCTTCCTGAAGAGTCGAATGAAGCAGTGAATGAAGATGTACTGCAAACTCAGTTGAAAGACATTGTTCAGGATAAACTTCCTTCGTATATGTTGCCAAGTTACTACGTATTTTTGTCTCATATGCCATTGACAAGTAATGGAAAAATTGACCGGGCAGGATTGCCAACACCTTGGCCGGAAGGGGGAGTAGAGCGTGGTGGGCGTGTAGAGCCTGAGAACGACATTCAAAGGAAATTACTCCAAATATGGTGCGATCAACTGGAACACGATGACTTTGATGTGACCAGTGGTTTCTTCGATATTGGTGGGGACTCACTACATGCAGTTGCTTTATTGGGTGCGCTTCGTGAGGCATTTGATGTCACACCAGCTCAGGAGCAGGACATGATTGAAGGCTTGTTTATGAATGCAAGCATTCAAACCTTCTCCCAAATCATAGAAGCGCTGGTTGAAAGTGAGTCAGCAGAAGCAAAGCTAGCGGAGGTGGTATGAGCACAGCTGCTGGGAACAAACACTTTGATTATATCGTTGTTGGGGCGGGTTCATCAGGCTGTGTGATGGCCGCCCGGCTCTCAGAAGATACAACAAAGTCTGTCTTACTCATAGAAGCGGGTCCTGCTTCTGATGTGCATGATCCGAAAAGTCCGTTACGAGACGCCTCGCGTTTAGTGCTTGAGGGGTATAACTGGGACTATCAAGCTAATTTAACTCGAGAAGATCGACTGACCAACTTATATAACGGTCCGAAAGTAGACCAGCCTAACCCGACCGGACGTAAGTTATTCGGGTATAAAGTTGGTAAGGTTGTTGGTGGATCGTCAGCAGTCAATGGGGCGGTTGCATTGCGAACTTTCCCCAGTGACTTTGAAAAGTGGGCATCCATGGGGTGTCCACAGTGGTCTTGGGAGAATGTCCTTCCATGGTTTCGTCACCTGGAAACGGATGTAGATTTCCCTGAGCATCCAGCGCATGGCCAACAAGGTCCCATGCGTTTAAGGCGTCCATCGGATGAAGAGTTACACTCGCTCGATGCAGCATTTTCTCAAGCCTGTCAAGACGAAGGGATCCCCTATACCGATGACTTGAATCAAGGGGAAGCGCAAGGTGTTGGGCTTGTACCTGCCAATGTTGGTGATAAAGCTGAGCGGTTCGATGTCAATCGTTCCTACCTCGAAGAAGCCAGAGAACGCGCAAATTTAGCCCTCATTACAGAGGGGCAAGTTGCCAAAATTTTATTCGACGGTAAAACAGCGACAGGCGTTCAAATCGTTCGGGAAAACGAAACCGAAGAATTCCATTCTCCACAAGTGATCTTGTGTGCTGGAGCAATTGGGACAGCAGCTATTTTGCAACGCTCTGGAATTGGTGATGCAAAACACTTAAATGCACTCAATATCCCCGTCATTGCTGACTTGCCAGCCGTTGGAAAGAATTTGATGGATCATGTATCTGTCGTGTTATGGGCGCTCCCAAAAGCGGGTGTGTGTACACATGGTTTGCCATGGCGTCAGGTTGCAGCGCGAATCGACAGTGGTTATGACAACCAAGTCGATGTGCAAATTGGACTACTGAATAATATGGATAGTGCAACCGTCCCGAGTTTCCGTGACCGAGTGGCCTATCCAATGCTCGTTGGGGCCTCTGCAATGCTGATGAGGCCTGAAGTCAGAGGTAATGTTTTTATTGATTCACAAGACTCACAGTCCCTTGCACAAATTGACTTACCGTTGCGAGAGAACGAAGCAGATATTGCGCGGCTCGTTGGTGCAGTCCGAAAAATGTGGCGTGTTTTAAAGCACCCTGAAGTGAGTGTATTTCTTGATGGAGTCCAATTTTGGACAGATGCGATGATTGACAATGATGTGGTGATGCACAATGCCATTAAGAATCTCGTGAATCCAGGTTGGCATGCATCGGGAACTGTACGAATGGGGCAACCTGAAGACCCACAAACCGCAGCACACCAAGATGGGCGGGTACAAGGTATCGACGGTGTAACGGTTGCAGATGCTTCTTTATTTCCTGCAATTCCATCTATGCCGACCAATCTCACTACCATCATGATGGCAGAAAAGGTCGCAAATATGCTCATCGAGAGGGGGAATCAATGAGTTCACCAACGTGCGTCATTTACGCATTTCCGCATGCTGGTGCAGGTGCGGGCGTTTATCGACCTTGGCAAAACAAAGCGAAAGATCATGCTTCTTTTGTTTTTCAACCCGTAGAAATACCAGGAAGAGGGAGTTTAGGCAATCAAAGCAGTATTCAAGACTTAACCTTACTTGCTGAAGTTTTGGCAGAAAACATTGTTGCGGACTTTCGACGCCAACAAGAAAAAGGGATCACTAAATGGATGACATTCGGTCATAGTTTTGGTGGGGTGATCAGTGCTGTCGTCACGGAAGTGCTGCACAGAAAGTACCAAATGCTGCCTATGCGAAGTGTGATCTCAGGCGCGATTGCACCGTGTGTTCAAGATTTGGATGATTTACACACTTGGTCTGATGCACAGATCCTGCAAAAAATGAAAGATGATCAGGCAACCCCTTTAGCAATACTCAATGAACCTGCGCTCTCTCGTCGTTTAGTGGCACAGTTGCGTGATGACTATATCGTGCGGAGTCAGTTTGTGACGATGGGTCAACTTCAGGTTGCACAACCACTCACATTGATTTCTGCAACACAAGATGTCCACATCCCGTTAGAAAAGATGACCGCTTGGGAAAATCATACTTCTGCAACGGCAACATTAGTCAGAATCGATGGTGATCATTTCGCGATTTATCAACACTGGCATGTTGCCGAACAAGCATTTATTCAACCGAAGGAGTAACAGATTGTGAAAACGACTCAGGATCAATTTTCCGATTTTCGAGCGACATGCCGAGAATTTCTTGAGCGAGAGGGGGCACCCCATCAAGCTGATTGGGAAGAAAAAGGACTCGTCGATCGAAGTTTTTGGGAAAAAGTAGGTCGTGCAGGACTATTGGGCATGGGGGTTTCGCCAGCACTTGGCGGTCAAGATAAAACTGACTTCCGATATGCACAAGTCTTCACGGAAGAAATGATCCGTGCGGGGATCACAGCACCCATCATTATTTCTCATAACGATGTCATTGCAAGTTATCTCAACGCTTTTGGTACACAAGAACAACAGGAGCGATGGTTGCCTGATTTGTGTGCTGGGCGAAGAATTGCAGCCATTGCAATCACGGAGCCAAGCGGTGGCTCTGATTCTACCGAGATCAAAACAACGGCGGTGCGTGAAGGAGATTATTATCGTTTAAATGGTAGTAAAACTTATATCACCAATGGGATTAATGCCGATTTGGTTTTGGTGGCAGTGAAAACAGATGCAGGACAACGCGGCCAAAATATCAGCTTATTTGTTGTTGAGCGAGAAATGGAAGGATTCACCCGTGGGGACGCACTGAAAAAACTAGGCTGGCATGCCAGTGATACAGCTGAGCTTTATTTCAATGACTGTCTCGTTCCGAAAGAAAACCTATTGGGCCGTGAGAATCTAGGTAGTTTCTACTTTATGACGGGCATGACCCGCGAACGTATGAGTATTTCAACCGTTGCGGTTGCCAGCGCCGAAATGGCGATGCAAGAAACAGTGAAGTACGTCAAAGAGCGAAAAGCATTCGGCCAAGCCATTGGCTCCTTTCAATACAACCGTTTCGTCCTTGCTCAGCTGGATACCGAAGTCAAAATTGCTCGCGTATATCTGGATGACGCCATCCAAAAGCTCAATCAAGGTAAGTTGAGTTTGGAAGATGCCGCCCGCGTAAAGTGGTGGACGACTGAGTTACAAGTCAAGGTGGCAGATCGTTGTTTACAGTTGCACGGTGGTTCTGCCTATATGAGTGATTCAAAGATAGGAAAAAACTGGGTGAATAGCCGAGTGCAGAAGATCTATGGCGGAACCAGTGAGATCCTGCAAGAAGTGATCAGTAAATCAATGGGCCTATAGCCCCTAAGGAGAAATCGTGGAAGGTTTGATTGAAGAAGTAAGTATGCTTGAAAATAATGAAATAACCAAAGATCAATGGCGAATCGAAACTGCCACGCTCAACCAATGGCAGTATGTTACAGAATGGGCAACATTAGAGGGATGGGATATTGGACTAGATGATGCCAGCAACTTTTTTAATGTGGATCCAGAAGGATTCTTTATTGGCTTTTTGAATGGAAAGCCTGTTGCTGCGGTATCGGTTGTCAATTTTGGTGAAGATTATGCGCATATTGGACACTATCTCGTCGATAAAAATATGCGAGGTAAAAGCTGGGGTCCAAAATTATGGAAAGAAGCGCTAAAACATGCAGGCGATCGTCCAAAAGGAGGGGATGGAAACCTCCAATACGAACGAAGTTATGGTAAATGGGGGTTTGTGACCCATTACCAGTCACTGAGGATGATTGGCATTATTGAGGAGGAAGTAACTGCAAAGGACAATACAAATATTGAGCGTATTGATATTGAGAACCTCAATGCTGTTGTTGCATACGATCAGGATACAGTTGGTTATTCACGTCGCTCATTACTGCAAGACTGGTTTACCGGAGAAGGGCGAGTTGGTTATTTGATGCGTTCTGAAGATGGCTTATCTGGATTAGTTGGGCTTCGAAAATCTACAGATGGTTATCGTGCTGGACCCTTGTATGCAGATAACTTAGAAACACTCCAAGTTTTATTTCAGCAAATACTTTCAGAGCTTCCTGCTGGCGCACAGTTGACCGTCGATGCACCCGAGACCGATGGTGGAGAGTTTATACAACTTGCAGAAAGTTATGGTCTTAGAGAAGTATTCCGTACAAACCGAATGTACGAAGGTGACATCGTGGAAGCGAAAGTTCAGCGTATTCGTGCCATTGGTTCATTGGAGCTTGGTTGATCTGAACCCATAAAGCTATGCCATCGCAATCCATACGGTGACAGTTGATCGCGCACATTGAATGGAAAATAAAGTTGGGAAAGATTTAACTTGCTGATATTAAAATAAATAGCCGCAAATAAGTTAGGTGTTTTAATCAATTTTCGCATGTTAGTTTGGATAATTCAGCTTGATGTGAAAGCAGATAAGTTGATTGACAAAATATCGTGAAAAAACATTGCGTGAATACTGTCGATTTGTCGATTGTATCTCGCAATCACTTTTTAGAAATTCAATGGGCGTATCGCCCTTTAAGGAGAAATTTTGGAAGATTTGATTGAAGAAGTTTCTGTGCCTGAAAGTGAAGCTATAAACAAAGACCTATTTCGGATAGAAAATGCGTCGCTAGCTCAATGGCAATATGTGATTGAGTGGGCAGCCAAAGAGGGATGGAATATCGGTTTGGGTGATGCTGAACACTTTTTCAAAGTTGATCCAGCAGGCTTTTTTATTGGCTTTTTAAACGATAAACCCGTATCTGCAGTTTCGTTTGTCAATTTTGATGAAAGCTACTCGCATTGGGGGCACTTTATTGTGGATCCCAAATTAAGAGGACGAAACTATGGTATCAAGTTGCTGGATAAAGGGTTAACACATGCAGGAAGCCGAAGTATTGGTGGCGATGGTAATGTGCAGTATGAACGTGGTTACGGTCGATGGGGTGCAAAAACGCATTATCAAACGTTAAGGCTGGTTGGTGTCATTGATAAAAATCAGCTCTTTTTTGAAGATAATTTCGAGTGCATCACATCGGATAACCTTGAGGAAGTGATTGACTACGACAAGCAATGTCTTGGTTATTCAAGAAGAGCTTTACTCAATCAGTGGTTCTTTGGAGAAGGACGACATGGGTTTTTAGCACGTTCGGGGGAAAATATTGTCGGGATCCTGGGTGTAAGAAAATCCATTGAAGGGTACCGAATAGGCCCATTCTATACAGAAAACGATACTCTGATGAAATCACTGTTCCAAAAAGGGATCAATTCGTTACCAGAAGGCTCACAATTAACGGTTGATGCCCCACAAGCGAATGATGGGACATTTATCCAATTTGCCACAAGCCTTGGCATGAAGGAGGTTTTTCGTACAAATCGAATGTTTATTGGCACTGAGCTACCGCAATCAAGACTAGAATCCATCCATGCGATTGCAACCTTGGAGCTTGGTTAAATAGATAGGTTATCTCGCTCATCCGAATGATATTTTGATGAGCTATGAAGAGGAAATCAAAATGGAAAACGAAACACCAACCATCTTTGAATGGATGGGAGGCCGGCCTGTTCTTCGGCGTTTATTGAAGAAGTTTTATGCAAAAGTAGAAGTTGATGAAATGCTAGCGCCTTTATTTAAGCATATGCCCCCTGACCATCATGAGCATGTCGCGATGTGGTTTGAAGAAGTCCTTGGTGGGGAGCCACTCTACACTGAGGAGCGGGGTGGTTTTAAAAATATGATTAAAATGCACCGAGGTCGGGCGATCAAACCAGAACAACGTGACCGTTGGGTTGAATTAATGATGGAAACGGTCGAGGAAGTTGACTTACCTCAGGATCCAGAATTCCGAGCGGCATTTGTCGGCTATATTGAATTTGGCTCCCGTCGCGCACTGAGTAACTCACAACCTGGTGCACCAATGCCAACACGAGAGACGATATTGAAATGGGGCTGGGGAGTTGCACCTCCGGGTACACCTTAACAAATCAAATGGAAGCGCTGCATGTTATTTGCTGTGAGTGATTTACATGTATCTCATGCCGGAAATCGCGCTGTTGTATCTGCGTTTTGGCCTGAGACGGAACATGACTGGCTGATCCTGGCAGGCGATATCGCTGAACAAGAGTCAGATTTTGAGTGGGCGATCAGCTTACTGGCTGATCGGTTTGAAAAAGTGATATGGACACCTGGAAATCATGAGCTTTGGAGTACACCCAATGATAAGTTGAAATTACCAGGAGAGCTCAGATACAAGCACTTGGTCAAGATTTGTCGACGATATGGTGTTGCGACACCAGAAGATCCATTCCTGCGTTATACCTGTCAGGATGGCTCCCACGTCACAATTGCCCCTATTTTTACTTTATATGATTACTCATTTAGAAATGCAGCCGATCATACTGCGTTGCAAGCAGTGGAAAGAGCAAGGCGTTCAGGTGCGATGAGTTCTGATGAGTTTTTCTTAAAAGCATTTCCATACCAAAGTGTAATGAATTGGTGTGATGAAAGAGTTGCTTATACAGACGAGCGGCTTCGCCAGCTCGACTCGGAAGAACCAATTGTTCTTGTCAGTCATTTCCCCTTAATCAAAGAGGCGACGAATGGACTGAAAAACCCTGACTTTGCAATTTGGTGTGGGACGAATAAAACGCGTAAAATGGTAGAGCAGCTGAATGCAAAACTCGTGATATATGGTCATTTGCACCTCCCGAGCGTGGATATATATGAAGGTGTGATCCATGCTGAGGTTTCTTTAGGCTATCCGAAGGAGCGTGAGAATCAGCCACCCAACTCATTTTTGGTTGAGTTGGAAACGCTTTTGTATGATGCAAAGGGTGAGAACTATTCACCTCAAATGGACCATCTGCGAAGTGTTGGTTTATAACCGCTGCTTCTACAAAGATGCAGATATAATAAAACAAACGAATAGAGTCACTTGATGATGAACGAAGAAAAAACTCAACAAAAACCTCGTATCCTAATTGGTGTAACCGGATCCGTCGATATTGCATTATTACCCCGATACTTGATGGCCATTAAATCAAATATCAATTGTACGTTAACGGTCTTGATGACACCCAATGCAGGGACCTTCATTCCACCAGAAACTCTGGCGCTTTACGCGGACAGAGTGATCAGTGGTGAAAATCCGAAGGACTGGCCGACAGATAAACCATCACGAATTGTCGCTGATCACGATATTGTTGCGGTCATGCCCGCGACGGCAAATACGCTTTCAACGGTTGCACATGGTGGTGCCACGAATCGTTTAACAACAGTGATTATGGCTGCGGGTTATTCAGTATTATTCTTCCCGGTCATGGGGGCTGTGATGTGGGAAAAACCAGCCGTTAAAAGAAATATCGCTCAGCTCAAAGAGGACGGTTATCATGTGATTGAGCCACTTTGGCATGAAAATTTTGACGCATCACTCCAGAAGATGGTTGGCCATCCATCCTTACCAGAGCCAGAAACCGTCATTGCACTCATTCGAGATCATTTGAAGTAATTTCTATAGGGGAAAGAAAAACGGTCTTGGTGATGAAGTTCATTTTGAGCAGCTAAAATCGTGATGTGCAGGTGTCCTTGTTTGTTTTTTGAGGTAAGATAGTGCGGAAAGTTAAAATCGTGAACGACAAGGCACGAATACAGGCATCTGGCAGTGAGTACACTCAGCTCAGGTGACTGACTTTAAACGATATTGTGTTGCAGTAATCTACTCTGTTCGCACGGCCTCTCTGTCGCGTGATCCGAGTAGATTTTATGAATGAAAGGATAATGTCCCATCATGCAAGCTTCTGATGCTTCGATAACCCAAGTTAATTTCCAACAGGCATGCCAACAATTGAACACGGTTCAAGACTTTGTTCGCTGGACTGCATCTCGCCTCTCAGAATATGGTGCCTATTTTGGGCATGGGACTGATAATCCATGGGATGAAGCAATCTACTTAGTCACTCATGCGATTCATCTCAACGATGCATTATATCCTGCCATCCAAAATTCGAAGGTCACTGAGGATGAAAAATCAACACTGGCAGCGCTCATCGAGCAGCGTGTTGTCGGACGTGTTCCTACGGCTTACTTGGTGAACCAAGCTTATTTTATGGGTTTACCATTCTATGTTGACGAGCGTGTTTTGGTGCCACGTTCACCCATTGCTGAATTATTAGAAAATCAACTGGAGCCTTGGTTGAAAGGACGCTTTGTCCATCATGTTCTTGATCTTTGCACAGGCTCGGGTTGTATTGCTATTGCAGCTGCACATGTTTTCGAAGATGCGATAGTGGATGCTGTGGATTTATCTCCAGAAGCATTAACCGTTGCAGAAATGAATATTCACTCCTTAGGAGTCTCTGACCGAGTTTTCCCCATGCTGTCTGACGGTTTTGATGCACTAGGTGAGCAGAAATATGACGTGATCCTCTCAAACCCGCCTTATGTCGATGAAGAAGACATGGAGAGCCTGCCGGATGAATACCGACACGAGCCAGAAATGGGGTTGGCGAGTGGAGCGGATGGGTTGGAGTTACCTCGCCGAATTTTAGCGCAAGCAGCAGATCATATGACGGATGACGGGGTGATGATCTTGGAAGTTGGAAACAGTGAAGTGCACCTTCGTGCACAATATCCGGATGTTCCATTTGAATGGGTAGAGTTTCAAAAAGGCGGTCATGGTGTGCTTGTGATCACAAAGGCTCAACTAGAACAACATCGTCATCTTTTTCAAGGAGCATAATCATGGCTGGTAATACAATTGGTAAAGTATTTCGCGTTTCTACATTTGGAGAGAGTCACGGGCCAGCGCTAGGTGGTGTCATCGATGGTTGCCCTCCAGGGCTGGATATTTCTGAGTCAGACTTACAATATGACTTAGACCGCCGCAAACCAGGCACTTCACGGTATACGACAAAACGCCGTGAGGCCGATGAGGTCCGCATTCTTTCTGGCGTATTTGAAGGAAAAACCACAGGAACATCGATAGGCGTTCTTATTGAGAATACTGACCAGCGTTCAAAAGATTACTCTGCTATTCAGGACTTATTCCGTCCAGGCCATGCAGATTATACCTACCATCAAAAATATGGTCATCGCGATTATCGTGGGGGTGGTCGTTCCTCTGCCCGAGAGACCGCGATCCGAGTTGCAGCTGGCGCAATTGCAAAAAAATATTTGAAAGAAACCCTTGGTATAGAGATTCGGGCTTGCTTAACCCAGCTCGGCCCAGTTCAAGCAGAACAACTTAATTGGTCACAAGTCGAGGAAAATGCATTTTTCTTCCCAGATAAAGATAAATTAGATGATTTGGATACCTATATGCGAGATCTGATGAAAGCAGGGGACTCTGTTGGCGCGAAGATCCAGGTGGTTGCATCAGGTGTCCCAGTTGGCTTAGGTGAGCCAGTTTTTGATCGACTTGATGCGGATCTTGCGCATGCACTCATGAGCATTAATGCCGTCAAAGGGGTTGAAATTGGAGATGGGTTCGATGTTGTTTCACAAAAAGGAAGTGAACACCGAGATGAAATGACACAGGATGGTTTTCAATCCAATCATGCGGGTGGAGTTCTTGGGGGGATCTCAACTGGACAAGATGTCATTGCTTCCATTGCCCTCAAGCCAACTTCCAGCATTACTGTGCCTGGAAAAACAATGACGAAAACGGGTGAATCAGCGGAAGTTATCACGAAAGGACGTCATGACCCATGTGTTGGTATCCGTGCAGTGCCCATAGCAGAGGCGATGATGGCGATTGTTCTCATGGATCATTATTTAAGAAATATGGCACAAAATCACCAAGTCAAAACAGATACGCCTATTCTAAAATAATGATACTTGAAAGCAGTGCTTAACAGCGCTGCTTTCAATACTAGGTGATGGGAGGGTGTATGTTGAGTGCTGATCAACGTCAATTTTGGATGGTCAGTTCAGTATATTTCTTCTTCTTTTCTGTTTTAGGTGTTGTTTCTCCTTACTTGAGTATCTTTTTAAGTGGTGAAGGGTTCTCTTCGGAAGATATTGGGATCCTGCTTGGTGTCGCGACGCTCATGCGTGTGATTGGTCCTTCACTTTGGGCGCAAATTGCGGATAAAAAAGGACAGTTACATCGCCTGATTCAAATTGGTGGAATGCTTGCAGTCATCAGTTTTGGCTTTATTTTTTTCTTCAAAGATTTTTGGCCGCTCTTGATTATCTTAGCCTTGGTGAATTTATTTTGGACTGCAATTTTACCGCAGATGGAAGTCATTTCACTTGGGATCACACAAGGTACTGATCGAAATTACAGCCAGATCCGCTTATGGGGATCGCTCGGTTTTATTGTTGCTGTTCTCCTTGCTGGTGTCTGGCTGGAATGGTTTGGCTCGCATCGATTGCCAGAGCTGATCATGTTGCTCATGATTTGTTTGATTCTCAACGCCTTTTTTTTGCGTTCTAGCCCTGTTACACCTCAAAGTACTTCTAAGAAAAACTCTCTGATTAAAAGAATGTGCACGACGCCATTCATCATTTTCTTTTGTTATGCTTTTTGCTTGCAACTCAGTACTGCGCCTTTCAATAGTTTCTTTGGGTTATTGCTGACTGAGCACCTGAATTTTTCGGGATATTGGGTCGGTGCTTTAATTACTGTCGGTGTTTTCGCGGAAATCGTCGCTTTTCTATATGCGAGTCGATTTTTTAGTCTCTGGTCAGTGAAATCAATATTGATAGTTTGTGTTTTCTTTACCATATTACGGTGGTGTATTCTTGGCTTTGTGCCGCATATCATCCCATTGCTAGTCTTCAGCCAGTTGATCCATGCACTCAGTTTTGCCATGACCCATGCAGCCGCAATTCAGTTTATTCATGACTATTTTGAACCCCATCAACTCAGTCGTGCACAGGCATTTTATGCTGGTCTTGTCTATTCTGGAGCGGGAGCTATTGGCGCTTATTTGGCTGGCATGACTTGGCAAAATGGGGCAGGGGCCCTTTGGACATACCAATGGGCCGCTCTTGTTGCGCTTGTTTCGCTGCTCTTTGTACTGATGATGTCCAAAGAACAGCCTGAGCCAGATTCAACGCATAAAGGCTTTCAAGACGAGGCTCAGTAATGAACGTCGATAGGGTGGGTAGACAAACTGGCCGCTATTAATCTTGCCTTTTTGGTGAATGGGTTTCGCTTTACTGAATGTTAAAAAGCCTTCATGTCCATGGTAGTGGCCCATACCAGATGCACCGATACCGCCAAAGGGAAGATCTTCCTGACCGACATGCATCATCGTGTCATTGATGGTCACCCCACCACTGTGAGAATTTTCCATCCAACGTTGAATGGTTGAGTTATCATTTGAAAAAAGATACAAAGCAAGTGGTTTCGGACGAGTTGCAACATATTGCAATGCTTGCTTTGTGGATTCGTAAGGGACGATTGGTAGAATAGGGCCAAATATTTCGTCTTTCATGAGCTTTAATGATTCGCCAGCATTTACAATCAACTGTAAAGGGAGTTTTTGTTTTTCACGATAGGCGGAATAGTCATCCTCAAGGCATGAAATAATGATGGCATCGGTTTGACTAGCTTCATCTAGACAGTCGAACAATCGCTTTCGTTGTCTATCATTGATGATGCTTGTGTAATCCGGGTTATCTTCAACGGTTGGATAAAACCGCTGAAAATTAGCTTGAATTTCTTTGACAAGATGATCAATTTTGTTTGCTGGACAAAGAATATAGTCAGGCGCAACACAAGTTTGCCCTGCGTTTGCACACTTGCCAAACAAGATCCTTGGAACCGCTTCTTTGAGGTTGGCATCTGGTGCGATAATTGTGGGTGATTTTCCGCCTAACTCTAATGTGACAGGAGTCAGGTTTTCGGATGCCGCTCGCATGACATGTCGGCCAACTGAGGTTGCACCCGTAAATAGTAAGTGATCAAATGGCAGTGTTGAAAACGCAACACCCACATCTGCTTCCCCTTGGATCACTCTTACGTAATGTTCACCAATCGTATCATGAATGATCCGTTTAAGAACTGCATTAAAGTTCGGGGTATATTCAGATAGTTTCATCATCACCTTATTGCCGGCTGCGATTGCGGAAATTAATGGACCGACGGATAGCAATAGTGGGTAGTTCCAAGGAACGATGATGCCGACAACCCCAAGCGGTTGATACATGATTTTGTTCTTGGCAGGTTGAAAAAGCAGGTGAACTGGGCGCTTTTGAGGCTTGACCCATGATTTGAGGTGCTTCACCGTATGTTTGATGCTGTTGATTGCAGTCATCAATTCTAGTAATCGAGTTTCATGATGGCTTCGATGGCCAAAATCCTGGCTAATCGCTTCACAGATTTCGTCTTGATGACGCAAAAGCCCATCTTTAAGCTCTAGAAGAATTGCTTTTCGTTTTTGATGGCAGGGGTAGGACTCTTTCTGGAAGTCCTCTCTTAATTTATCCAATTTATGTAGTAGTTTGCTTTGGATTGGATCATTCGTCATCGCGGGTTCGGCATGCATAGTTAGTCTCCTCAAGCGTGCTCAAATTTTATAACCCAGCATTGATAAAAGAACAAGCGGGATAAGGATTTTTATAAGATTTTTAAATCAATGTCGTGGCTATCGAACTAGACTCGACTGACTTTTTACTTTCTACCGATAAACCAGTAAAATGCGGTCGTTTTGTAGTGAATAGATGTCTACCCCATGCAGCATAAAATTGAAGAGATTATTCATCTGTTTAATCAGACTTTTGAGTCAACCTTTCAGACACGGTTAGTCAAAGGAGATGATGAACCAATATATTTACCAGCAGATGAAAGCAATTGCTATCACCGTGTGGTGTTTGCGCATGGTTATTATGCCAGTGCACTCCATGAGATTGCGCATTGGTGTATTGCTGGGGCTGCGAGGCGACTATTGGAAGACTATGGGTATTGGTATTGTCCAGATGGCCGTGATGAAACTCAGCAAGCCAAATTTGAAGTTGTTGAAGTCAAGCCACAGGCTGTGGAGTGGGGGCTGGCTGTTGCTGCTGGATTTCCATTTCAAGTCAGCTGTGACAACCTAAACGGTGTAGAGCCTGATCGCTTGGCATTTCAAAAGAAAGTTTACGACCAAGTGGGCATCTACCTCAGTCAAGGCTTTCCGCCTCGCGCAGAGACGTTGATGAAGGCGCTCGCAAAACACTATGGCATATCGATGCCGTTATCAATCAAAGATTTCGAATTTAAAGGTCGAGTTGAGGATGCAGAAATTACGTGTCGGCTTCATCGTTAATCCAATCGCAGGTTTAGGTGGGAGTGTAGCGCTCAAGGGGACGGATGGTGAATCTATCCTACAACAGGCAAAAGCGTTGGGGGCACAACCAATGTCTCCTCATCGTGCGAGTAAAGCACTCTCGGTACTTTTGCCTTATCAAGCTCAGATGGAAGTTTTTAGCGCTTCCTCTGGAATGGGATATGAACTTGCCAAGGAAATGGGCTTTATTTCCCATGAAGTCTATCGACCAGCCAGTGATGAGACTTGCCCAAGCGATACAGAATCCGCAATTAGAGCAATGGCAGGATTGGTTGATCTGATTTTATTTGCAGGGGGTGATGGCACAGCAAGAAACATTTGTCATCAACTGGAAGAGTTGGAAATTGAAGTTCCTGTGATTGGCATTCCCGCTGGTTGTAAAATTCATTCAGGTGTTTATGCGATCACACCAAAAGCAGCAGGGCTTGTTGTTGAAAAGATGCTGAAAGGTGAGTTGGTTTCTATCCAGCAAGCCGATGTCATGGATATTGATGAATCTCAGTTTCGAGATGGCATTGTGAAAGCAAAACGATACGGTGAAATGACAACACCGTGTGAGCTTCAATATATTCAGCAAGTTAAAATGGGTGGTAAAGAATCAGAAGAGCTGGTCTTAGATGATTTAGCTGCATTTATTGTCGATGAAATGGAGGTAGGGACCCGCTATGTGATGGGGTCAGGCTCAACCGTTGCTGCCGTTATGGAAACACTTGGTGTTGAGAATACGCTTTTAGGTGTAGATATCATTGAAGATGAACAACTAGTCGCCAGTGATGTGACCGCAAGTCAATTAATTGAACTTACGCAAGGTCGCCCTACGAAACTGATCATCACACTCATTGGTGGACAGGGGCATATTTTTGGCCGTGGAAACCAACAGCTTAGTCCTTCGTTTATCCGACAAATCGGCAAGGAAAACATAATGATCCTTGCAACAAAACAAAAAATTCAGGCATTAGAGGGAAGACCCCTCATTGCGGATACAGGTGACGAACAACTTGATCAGGCATTATCTGGATTGATGAAAGTTGTCACAGGTTATCAAGATTACGTCATGTACCATGTAGGGATGGGAGAAAAAGGTTGTTAGATACATTTATTGAAAAAACGAATCAAGTATTTGATGCATTAGTTGAAAACGGAACGGATGATGAGTTGTTTGCAGGCGGTTATTTAAGAGGTCACTTTGATTTGGCACTTGGTCAACTTCAAATCACAGCGGAAGATTTTACAATCGAAACTTTGCTTTCGGATGTTGAGCAAAGCTTGTTGAAGGCGATCGACCAAGGGGAACTCAATGCGCAAGACATTGTGCTTGTCAGAAGCCTGATGGATAAAATTACAGCATTGACTCCTGCATAAGCAGGAGTCTAACTCGATTCTTTAATCTCGAAAGTGAATCGTTCCTTTCGCAATCTCATATCTTTCTTAGTTTCAATAAACGCCAGCTAAAAACAGTGATAAAAGCTGCTGCATAGCCTAAGAAGATAACGCTCATCCAGCCTGGCATCGACAGCCCAATAAACTGCCAATCAATATTGCCGCAATCACCCGTTGGATTAAATACTTGTGGGAACCATTCATGAAGTGGCATCCAGCTTGGATAATTAGGCAGAAAATCGCAAGTTAAAAAGAAGTGATCTTCTGGATTTGCCTGAATATCTGCATGTTCCTGCGCAATTAAAAAGCCCCAAATTGCAGAAACGCCCCAAGAAACCCAGGCAACAACGCGAACAATAAAGTTTTTTGGCATAGTCATGCCGACCAGTCCGGCAAAGATCAACCCCATGACTGCGGTGCGCTGATAAACGCACATAATGCATGGTTTTAAATCCATGCCATATTGAAAAAATAAAGCAGCAGCTTCCAGGGTAAAGGCGGTGATAAACAAGGCAAACCAAGCGAGGCGGTAGGTAGGCCACTTTTCGAGAGATAGGTTCATTTTATACATCCCCAAACAACACGGCAAGGGCGTTGTCCCTTGCCGCATATTCATTGATTTCTATTAATGGTGTGCGTCTGTTTTGACTTCTGCAGCAGGTAGACTACTTGCATGTTCAATCCAGCCCCAATCATAGAAATTCTGAGTCCAAGACTCAAGTGATGTATAGGTGAAAATCATCCCGACAATGGTTAAGACGATTGTATATGGGAAAGCCATAATCACCATTCGCCCATAAGAAAGCCGGATGAGTGGTGCAATCGATGATGTTAACAAGAATAAGAAGGCAGCCTGTCCATTTGGTGTTGCAACACTGGGTAAGTTCGTGCCTGTATTAATTGCTACAGCAAGCATATCAAACTGATCACGTGTGATCTGTCCATCAGCAAGCGCTTTATATACTTCATTGATGTAAACCGTCCCGACGAAAACATTGTCAGAAACCATTGATAAGACACCATTGGCAATAAAGAACATCAGCAGCTGCATCTTCCCATCGTATTGCAGCACAGCTGTAATGACAGGTTTAAAGAGTCCTTGGTCAACAATAACCGCAACAATGGCGAAGAATACACAAAGAAGTGCGGTGAAGGGGAGTGCCTCTTCAAATGCTTTTCCGATTTGGTGCTCATCCGTGATGCCAGCTGTTGTCGTCGCCAAGATAATGACGGATAGTCCAATTAAGCCAACCGCAGCTAAATGGAATGCAAGTGCAACGACAAGCCATAAAGCGATCAGGCACTGAACGAACAGGTTTACTTTTTCACGAATACAACGCTGTTTATCTTCCTCTTTATCGTATTCTTCCAGTATGTGCCTGACGGACTCAGGGAGCTGAGCACCGTAGCCAAAGACCTTAGTTTTTTCTAGAAAGAAGGTTGTTAAGAGGCCCGCAAAAAATACAGGGAACGTAATCGGAGACATTCGAATAACGAATTCGATGAATTCCCAACCTGCTTTTTGCGCAATAATCAGGTTTTGTGGTTCACCAACCATTGTACATACGCCACCCAATGCGGTACCAATCCCTGCATGCATCATCAGATTTCGCAGGAAAGCACGGAAGCCATCAAGATCTTCTCGCTTCATACTTTCTACTTGATCGTCGTTACTCAAGTCATGATCACCGCCACCGGCTTTCATTCCAGAGACAACTTTGTGGTAAATCGAGTAGAAACCAACAGAAACACTGATGATGACTGCGATCACAGTCAACGCATCAAGGAATGCGGATAAAAACGCAGAAAAGAAGGTAAATGCAACGGATAGTGCAACTTTGGAGCGCAATCGGATCAAGAGCTTCGTGAAGGTAAATAACAAGAGGTTCTTCATAAAGTAAATCCCTGCGACCATGAAGATCAACAGGAGGAGAACTTCCAGGTTTTCCGTAATTTCGTGTTTAACATGCCCCGGGGTCGTCATACCAATGAGTAAGGCTTCAAATGCGAGTAAACCACCGGGTTGCAGTGGATAACATTTGAGTGCCATGGCGAGCGTAAAAATAAACTCGAGTACGAGTACCCAGCCTGCCAAATAAGGATTGAAATAAAAAAGAATGGGGTTTATCACCAAAAACGCGAAAATCGTATTCTTATACCATTCTGGGGCATTCCCCATAAAGTTCTTATAGAAAGCTGCGGGGATTGAATATTGCATGATGATATTGATACCTTCCTGCACACATATTATTTAGATGGTGGAACCATACACTCTGCATGTCATGTTTTTCAAGTAAAAAACGAATAATTCTCTATGCTTAACTCGATATTAAAAAATTAGGTACGACATAATTGTAGAGAATTTTTTCGGTTTGTAGGAAGTTTCTTGCGAAAATTAAAGGAAAAGAATAAAAATAGTACTTTAGTTTTAAGCTCTGAGTGCTTGAGCAAGCGCTATCATCTGGTACAATCAGTGAAGGTGAATGAATCATTCGAAAACGAGTTACAACGTAAATGAATATAATTAAAGCACAAAGTCCAGCAGGGTTTGCCGAAGAATATATCGTAGAGTCGATATGGAATGGAAAATTTGCCCCGGGCTCTATTTTACCTGCTGAGCGCGAGCTTTCTGAGTTAATTGGTGTTACACGGACAACGTTACGTGAAGTTCTTCAACGTTTGGCCCGTGATGGATGGTTAACGATTCAGCATGGGAAACCGACAAAGGTCAATAACTTCTGGGAAACTTCTGGGCTGAATATCTTAGAGACACTGGCTCGTTTAGATCAGGACAGAATGCCTGAATTAGTTGATCAGCTTTTATCCGCAAAAACAAATATCAGCGCAGTTTATATCCGTGCGGCGATCAAAAATAATCAAGAAAAAGTACTTGAAGCATTGAGTAAAGTTGAGCACATGGGTGATGACCCGGTTGATTTTGCACATCGAGATTATCAGTTGAATCATGATTTGGCCCTTGCTTCAGGCAATGCTATCTATGTCTTGACGCTGAATGGGTTTCGCAGTTTATATAGTAAGATTGCATCTTTTTACTTTAGTAACCCGGAAGCAAGAAAAATCGCAAATAATTTCTATCACAAGTTGAAAGATTATGCGAAGCAAGGCAAACATGATGAAGCCGTTATTTTTGTCAGAAAATACGGATTAGAAAGTGGTGGTGTTTGGAACAGTATGCGCAAGGATATTCCAGCAGATTTAATGGAAAGATAAAATCCAGGTGTATTGATACATAAAGGTTGAAGAGATCAATACACCTTGACTGAATCTGGTAACATGCCAATTTGCTGTGAGCCAATTAAAAAGCCCAGCATGACAGAACATACTGGGCTTTTTATGCGCCAAGCTTGAAAAAAATTGAGCTAGAAACTTGATGTATCTTTAAACAGACCAACTTTTAAATCTGTTGCGGTATAAATGACACGGCCATCGACTTCTACAAACCCATCGGCAATGCCCATAAAGAGTTTGCGTTTGATGACACGTTTCATATCAATCTTATAGCGTACACGTGTAGCACTAGGGAGGATTTGGCCAGTAAATTTCACCTCACCAACACCGAGCGCTCGACCTCTTCCTTCACCACCTGACCAGCCAAGGAAGAAGCCAACCAACTGCCACATTGCATCGAGGCCAAGGCAGCCAGGCATGACAGGGTCACCAATAAAATGACAATCAAAAAACCAGAGATCAGGTGAAATATCTAATTCAGCAATAATTTCTCCTTTATCGTACTCTCCACCAACATCAGCGATATGGGAGATACGATCCAGCATGAGCATATTTGGTGCTGGAAGCCGACTATTACCTTCCCCAAATAATTCCCCTCGGCTACATGCAAGAATTTCTTCTTTATTAAATTGATTTTTGGTATTAAACATTGAATTTCGTCCTGATCGATAAGCAGGGATACTTTAGCGTACACGTGTTAGCTTAACAACTCTGACGAGTGAATTTTTTATGAAATTAAATAAGTTGGGTACAAAGGTGCTTTCATGCACTGACAAAGCATAGCTGTTTGTAGAAAAGCTGCGTGGAGAATTCAATGATGTTTTGATGAAATGATAAAAAGAATAGATCACAGTATGGATATCAAGAGGGGCGATCAACGACAACCCCCATCATCATGCTTATCTGGTACTATTCGTATCGAACAGAGAAAATATTTTCCCCACGAAAAATAAAGTCTTGTTCCAAATCAGCAATCATTTTTAGAAATAGCTTTGCTGTCCCTTCTGTAGGAAGCATCCAGTCGTGCAACTCAACGATTGAGAGGAAAAACAGATCAAACCAGGATGTATCTCCAGTGAATAGATCTTTTTCTCCACCTTCGATATCAACTTTGAGTAGAAATGGTTTTAGTTTTTTATCGGTGGTACTATCCAGTAAGTCAGTCATTGAAATGACATTCACAACTTCACCTTCATCACTGTCATCACCAAGTCGATATGCCCATTCTCCATCACCTGGATCCACGAGCTTTTGCTGACCAGATTGATTCGATATCGCATATTGCACGTATTCAGTATTCAGATCTGCGGTATTTTCCTTCAGTAGAGAAAAGTTCTCTGGATCGGGTTCTACGTGATGATTTTTGCATCTGGGAACATGCACTAAAACTCAGCGCTGATGCACCAATACTTGCACCGCAATCAACAATGAGTGGAATGTACCCTTCGTCAAGGATGGTCTGATATTGCTCGAAAACCTGATTACTTCGCTTTAAAAATGATAAGTCGTAGTCATGCTGTTTGAAAGTTTGCTGAATAACGCCTTCATCAGCAAAGCTGTCTCGATACACAAAAATTCTGCTTTCGACCTGTGGACGTAAGAATTCAAACTTTTTAGTTTTTTTGATGGTGTATTTTTTTCTTCTTCTTTGAGGGTAAGTTCTATTTTTTTAGGGTTTATTGGCCATAAGCGACTCAGGTTTTTCTTTTTATTGTGGGATCTTATCATGTCATGAATGACTATTTAAGTTGTGATAAGAAGTAAAAACCCCCAACCAGGAACTGGCAGAGGGTTTGTTGGATGATTGATGGACCGAGATTAGAAGTAAGTTGCGTACAGCTCAAGACCTTCTGCATACTGATCAGAAGTCAGCATCAAATAAACGTAACCACTTTGAGAAACAGGTAGCTCAATATATTCATGGCTATCAGAGCTTTCTGATTTTGCACCATATGTTGATGTGCTTGGCCAGTTTCCTTCAGAGACATATAGATTGACATTCGCATTTGTTTCAGACTGAGGAGTTAACCATACTCGGACAGTGCTATAGCCTTCCGGAACATAGAAATCAACATAACGTCTTTGATGAATATCAAGGCGTATTGGTGCTCTATCTTCAACTCTGACAGGTGATAAATCGTCTTGGCCAGATGGTGAAGTATTTGTTTGATCTGAATTTCCGTGATCTGTCGGCTCATCTGGTGTAACGGTTGTATCTGGCTCCTGTGGCGTCGTTGTCACTGGCTCAGTTGTTCCAGTGGATTGAACGTTTGCAATAAGTTGAACGTTATTAAACGCGCCTCGTCCTGCAACACTGATGTAATAGCGTCCTGGTTGAATAGAATCAATTTTCACAGTTTCATGACTGCTACCAACTGATGGGCTAGAGTATTGAGCATCATAGTAATGAGCCTTTCTCTCATGGCTGATATATAAATCAGCATCACCATCACCAGCTATTGTAAATGATAATGAAGTCGCATTCTCAGGTACATCAACGAAATAGTACTTTTGGCTATATGGTTCGCCAGATAAACGAACTGGGTGGTTTGCAAGTAGGGCAGTGACGTTTTCATTATTACCTTGATCCGGTTGCCCTGTATTTTGATCCGGAACTGTTGGTGCAGGTGTCGGTGGCTGTTGAACAGAACTATCAGAAGAGACGCTCTCAAGCCATGCGCTAAACTCATTATCATAGCGGGATGCTACACGTTTGATCTGTGATGCCCAACCTTTGTAATTTCCAGAGCGACTCAATGCAAGTAATGGTTGAACTTCTTCAGGATGCTTCTCAAATAAGAAACGAACACCAAGATAACCCCAGCGGTAAATACGATTGATGTCATTGTTATATGAAGTTGCAACCACTTGAGAAAGTGTATATGTCTTCTCTTTCGCTAGGCGGACAGCCTCCGGGTAGTCTTGTTGGTGGGCCATGTACTCGGCAAATCCTTCTAACCACCACACGATATAGCCTTCTTTTAAGTTATGGCTAAATCCACCCTTTTGGTTATATCGACCATCTAGGTAATGGACATATTCATGCTCAAGATTCCAAACGGCGAAGCCGTGATGGTTGTCCTGGCGGTATGCAACAAATCGAGCTTGATTTCCATCTTTTGCTGGATCGCCTTCCAGATATTGACCACCATTATTCGTTGTATTTCCAAATAGGAAGCTCGAATAAGTGACATAATCCTTATTGGAGTCAAATACTGCAACTTCAACGGTTTTGTTTTTATCGTTCGCCACGGGTGCATGGTTGGTTTGGACAAGCTGGTGGAATCGTGATTCCTGCTTGGTCAGTTTTTCACAGCTGTCCATTGCTTGCTGCTTCGTCATGTTTTGTGCTCTGACGATTGCAGGTCCATGACAACGATGTCGTAATGTCATGACCTTGGATTCAAGCTTTTGTTTGGCATCAGAAAGCCCAAGACCTGCCGCTTTATCACGAGCGTAGTAGGTCACCATTTCTGCTATACCGACCCAAACTTTGTCACTTTTACCTCCAAGTGGATATCGTGTCAGGAGATCTTGATAGATTTTCAGAACAGTATCCTTGGTACGCTGATCTCCGATCCCCATAAGGCGACCTAATTCTCGAGATGCATTTGCAACGATGAATTCCGCATCCGTACCAATCGCCCAATCGTTTTTCAAAACAAATTGATAGATTGAATTCACATAGCGTGGGTTTGCCGCAACGTGATCATAGTATGCTTGTCGCCCTGAATGACCAGCCATTGCGCGGAAAAGGTTATTCAATGCACCAACATATTGGGTTTCTTTCGCGGTATCCTGATTAAAGCTATCCAGTAAACGAACCATACGAGCCATATTATCTTGTAGTCGTTTCACGTTATCTGTCATGATCGTCATACTATTTAAAGCTGCAACCTGATCACGACCAAGATTTTTTGCGTGTAGATTGTTTAAAAAAGCAGTAATGTTTTTGGAAATCGCGATATCTAATTCTTTCGGATAATCTCCAACTTCATTTTTGATACTATAGCGGACATAGTATGCTGCACGAATAAACTCACCTAAGTTTGTGATCTGCTTCGCTTGTTCATCTTCTCCACGATAGGATGCAATGAGCCGTTTTAGCTCTTGATTCACTTCAATGACTTGCTGATCGGTATATAGCTTTTCGAATATTTCTTTATTTGCACCGAACCAGCTACCATAGCAGCTATTATCTGCTGTTTTGATTGCTGCAAGTTGTGAAGCGCCAGAAGCACCAGCAATTGTTTGAGCATCACATTGACCAGCAGCTTGTGCGTTCATGAAAGGAAAGCCAAGCGAAACGAGAAGAGAAAGCTGCGTCAATCGGAAATACTTTTTCATTATACGTACCTCTAAGGTAAACTTTGTGTTAATTCCGAGGGCATTTATACAGGAGTGAAATGTGAATTCAAAGTAAATATTTACATAATTTACATTTATTTTGTTTTTTCGAAACGAAGATCGGTAAAATTGCGTATAAAATCGCAAGGTTAGAATATTCACTCTAAATAATATATTTGAGCGCATCCATGCGCATTTTTCTTGAAATGGTTATTCTTGGACATTTTGGGAGTGTTTTAGCCACCACTGTATTGATCAAATTTCCATCTTCCTTCAATGCTAAAGTCTGAGTAATTCAGCCATAATTGATGTCCTTCTCTATCTATTTGCTGTCTCAATTGAAGTAATTCTATGAGTTGAGGTGCAGTATGAGGTACAGAGAAAGCGTAATCACTCCCAAATGATGCCTGACAAATTTGCTGACCTGTTTGGAAAGTGCCTTTTTGTGTTGTGATTTTCCAAGTATTTTCTGAGAAGTGATAACATGCATAAGCAAATTGCTTGTCGCAGGATATATCATTAAAACGACCGTCTTGATTCAGCACGGCACAATGTTCGCGACCGCCTGTATTATTTGGCTCGCCTTCAGCCCAACTCCAAATCATTGCTTTCATTCGGCTATCATAGAATCTTAATGGTTCGACACCTATGATCCCAAGTCCACACTGTATTGCCTCTTGTGCAAATGAATCTGTGATGGGATGATTCTTACCAAACCAATCTGTTAATCGCGTTGCATCTTCATAAATACGCACGAGACGTGTTTTAACTTGCTGGGCTGTTAAGCCATTGACCGTACATTCGGGAAAGCCAGAAAAGGAGCCATTTTTGGTGGTCCAAAGGTAATCATGAACATAAGAAGACCAAAGATGATTCTCGCAATCTCCACCAATCAGCAGGATTTGCTTCCCTGTTTGTAGGATGGCTTCTTTAGATAAGTGCAGAGGGAAACGATTACATCCGTCTGGACGATATACCCATTGGCCAATTCGATTTTCAATAAGTTTGATCGCTTCTCGGTAGTGCCCATCTAAATGATCTTCCATGTAAATCGTCAGTAGCGCATTGCGATGTTGTGGCTGTTTTAACCAGTTCGCGATTTCTTTTAAGGCATCATCTAAACGGCGATCAAAGACACTACAACCGATATGTTTATCGGTCCCATGGCATAGTAAGACTTCTTTCTTAAATCGAGTCCCTAATGTCCAGTGGATATCAAGCTCTAAGGCACGAACGCCCATATTCAGCTGTTGGGTCAGACTCAGTTCATGATTGGGATCCCAATAACTGCCAAGATTCGCGTAGGCATCTGAGTTATAACTATTATGGGTATACAAAAAGCTTGCCTGACTGATGGGGAGTTGGAAATCGAGTTGACTTTGCAGGGTGATCGCACGGTGCATCCAACTCTGATAATAATCGTTGGCTGCTGCATATGATGTCATAGAAACGACGAGCAATAATAAATTAAGAATTTTGTGTTGATTGAAGTGATGTTGAATCGTTTTATATCGATAGTGCATGTGGGGTGTTCCTACATTTGTTTATTATTATGTATGCGAGAACAGCTTGCCCACTCAGTGTAACGAGAATGTAATTTATAAAATATGAACTTTTTTTGAACATGCCGATGTCAAGGTGTGAAAGAAAAAATAAGGTTCCACGTTCTTGATCACAATAGACCCATGTGCGCTAAAAGAGGCAATATGATGATCCGAGTTCTATTTATAATGTTGTTTTTGTGCTCCTGCACGATGGAAGCCTTACCGAGCTTAAAGCTCTCCAAGGAGCTGGAGTGGCTCAATGTTTCTCGTCCACTGACTGAAAAAGACCTACAAGGTAAAGTCGTTCTTCTGGATTTTTGGACCTATGGCTGCGTCAACTGTATTCATGTCATTCCGGATCTTCATCGATTAGAAGAGGAGTTTGGGGAACACCTGGCCGTTATTTCTGTTCATTCTCCAAAGTTTGATAATGAAAAAAATACAGCACTATTGAAGCGTGTTGTGCGTCGTTATGAGATCCAGCATGCGGTTGCAAATGATATTGAGTTTAAATTATGGCGGCGTTATCAGGCCCGAGCTTGGCCAACGTTTGTGCTGTTTGACCCCAATGGCGAACATGTAGGAAACTTATCAGGCGAAGGGCATTACGAGACATTACATAAGGCGATTACAATCTTGCTGGAAGAGCACAAGTACCGTTTATCCAGTAAACCACTCCCGATAGATCTAGAAAGCAAGCCGGATACTTTTTTGGATTCACCGGGTAAAATTACGTCTGATGGGCAACGTGTCGTTATTGCAGATTCACTCAATCATCGGATTGTGATCACAGACAAACAGGGTAAAGTGACTGACTTGATTGGCGGCACAGGATCTGGCTTTACGGATGGTAGCTACCAGAAAGTGAAGTTCAATTCACCTCAGGGGGTCACTCTGGATGGGGAAATGTTGTTTGTCGCAGATACGAACAACCATGCTATCCGCCAAATTGATTTGAAGAAAAGGACAGTCACAACGATTGCTGGAACGGGTAAATTGGGCCGTGGTTATGGGATTTACGCCGACCCTAAAAGAACAGATCTCCGCTCCCCTTGGGGACTCGCCAAGCGTGGGCAGGACTTATATATTGCGATGGCAGGAACGCATCAGATCTGGAAGCTATCTCTTTCAGAAAATAAATTAAGTGTCTATGCAGGAAGTGGTTATGAAGATATTACCGATGGTAAGTTAGATAAAGCGGCTTTCAGTCAACCGTCGGGGTTGAGCTTTGCGGGTGATTTGCTGCTCATCGCTGACTCAGAAGATTCTGCGGTTCGCGCGATTAATGTCAAGGAAAAAAGAGTGAAGACATGGATTGGTACGGGGTTGTTTGATTTTGGAGATAAAGACGGCTATTGGCAAAAAGCACAACTTCAACATCCGCTTGGTGTCTATGCGGTTTCACCTCAAGAGGTCTGGATCTTGGATACCTATAATCATAAGCTCAAATATATTGACGCCAATGACAGAACGGTGAAGAGTATTACTCAAGATGGATTCACACTGTCTGAGCCTGGAGGTTTGACTCGCTTAGGCGATAAGCTATTGATTGCAGATACCAATCATCACCGGATTGTTGCCTATGACATGAAAAAGAAGATATTCCGCGAGTGGTCAATTCAACACACAAAATGAGAAGATAATATCTAATAAATTTAAGCGATTAACTTGATAGAGGTTAATCGCTTTTGATATTGCAAAGAAACGTCTATTCTTATCTTAAGTTTTTAGCCTAAGTTTTGAAATGCAAACAAATTTAGATTTATAAAGGGGAAACAATGGAAGCTTTAAGTCAAATCGGTTTAGAAAAAGAAGGCTCAGATAATCTTGCAGAAAAACTCAATGAGCTTCTGGCAAACTATCAAATTTTGTATATGAATGTTCGTGGTTTTCATTGGAATATTCGTGGTGAATCATTCTTCGAGTTGCATGCAAAGTTCGAAGAAACTTACAATGACTTGTTAATGAAAGTCGATGAAATTGCAGAACGTGTATTAACACTAGGCTCTGTGCCAGTCCATGCTTACTCAGATTACATTAAAGACAGCACGATTGAAGAGTCGGAAAACCTGACTAATGGCGCTGAATGTGTGAGCTCGCTCCTCAAGAGCTTCCAAATTTTATTACGTATGCAACGTGAGATCTTGGATGATGCAGCTGAGCTTTCCGATGAAGGAACAGCATCTTTGATGAGTGATTACATCAAAGAGCAAGAAAAGTCGATTTGGATGCTCAACGCTTACCTTGGGCACTAAAGATTAATGTGAAGCACTTTCTTCCTGCAGCAATGGCCAAGGATTGGTAAATTGCTCATTGGTGAGGAAGTCTTCGTCCGTTAAACTATCTAAAAATGCCAATAAATCTGACTTTTGTTCATCAGTCAGAATAAGCCCCACCACAAACTCACTTTTATAAGGGTTTGCTGAGCCAAAGCCTTTATTTGGTCCTTCAAGAATGGTTCTGCCACCATCCACATAATGCTCAAGTACATCTTCCAAAGTCGCGATTGAACCATCATGCATGTAAGGGGCTGTGACACGTATATTGCGCAGCGTTGGCGCCCTGAATTTTCCCATATCGGATGCGTTCAACGTAAATGTATATAAGCCACGGTTGTCTTTTGGGTAGCTGCCTTTTCCATCGAGGTTATATAGGCCGTTGTTGTGAAACTCAGAAGGAACAGTACGCGAGTTCGCATGGACACTACTGTCCGAAAAATTAAACCCACCGTGGCAATGAAAACATTCAGTTTTTTCAGAAAAAAACAGTTTCATCCCGCGTTTCGCACTATCAGAAATGGCTTGATGCTCCCCTTGAAGATATTGATCATATGGGGAATTAAATGACAACAAGGTGCGCTGAAAACTACTAATCGCTTTGATCATATTATTGATTGATATTGGGTTATCTTCATTCGGGAATGCTTTTGAGAAATAAGATTGATAGATAGGTACCTGTTGCAATCGTTCCACAAGCTCCTTTTCCTGACCAGCCATACCCATCTCAGGTGGTTCTTCGCCGAATAAAGGGATCAGCATTTGATGTTCAAGTTGTGTGAGTAGTGGGTTCGCCCAGGTAAAATTTGGGTTGTAAGCAACATTGGTTAAAGACATCGCATTTCGAGGAGTGAGATTACCATGTAGACCCTGGCTTAATGTTCGTGGTTCACTAAATGCCAATTTTTGAATATGACAGGTTGCACAGGAGATCTGCTGATTTTGAGACAAGCGTGTGTCGTAAAATAAAAATCGGCCCAAGTTGACTTTCGCTGGATGCATTGGGTTATCTTCAGGAACAGGTGGTGGCGGGATTTCTTTTGGTAAATCCCAGGTAAAACTCTGATGTTGCCAAACATGATAGGCTGCAATCCCACCAACAAAAAGACTGGACATGAAAGCCAAGAGGATCGTAATGAAACGCATAGAAAGCCTATATTTTGGTTGATTGAAGTGCAGGGTGAACGGGTGTTTTTGTTTTTAACCAGGACAATGCCTTTAACCAAGACAGCGTCGTTTGGCACCAGCGCGGCTCCATATCTTCGGCACAAGTTCGTTGAGGGGGCGCAATCGATAGTGTCTGCTTGAGTAAATGTGCAATATCAATTGTTAAAACATCGTTTTTTGGTGAAAACTGATCAAGCTGAACTTGGATCCGATTGGGGACGCGACAATGGTTGATTTGGCCGATTTCTCCTTCACAGCCAAGACTACCTAGATGAAATCGATAAGATTTTTGATTTGATTTTAACTCTAACCGCATAAACTTATAACCACCATTCCAGTGCCAGTGCATGCTGGTATCATCGAGTGGTGCTGTCGCCAGCAATGGATCCGCATGATTTTCTTGAAAAGGGACGCCAAGGTTAAATCGAATTGACTGGTAATTGTTTTTCGGCAGGGAGCCTATGATCGCAGGTGTATTCTCGGATTGTTGCTCACAAGAGGTCATTGCTTGGCGAAAGTCGAGTAATGCAACGGCACGATTTTGATGAGTGACCTCTGGATTGAATTGCAAATCATGCCATTTTCCAGAAAAGTCCTGAAGGGCTACTTGATGAATAAAAAGCCGAAGATCAGTCAGGTGAAATTGACTGTTACGACAAAAATCAGCGAGATGTACTTGTGTCTTGATATGGTACTCTTCATCCTGCTGAAGACACCCGGTTAGAAAAAAAACACTGATAACAAAAATCAATGTGTAATAAAATAGGTGCATATTCTATCGTATTCTTAGAATTTTATATGATCTTTCTTATTGAAATATAAGCGGAAAATATTTGTTCAATCTAGGTATAGTGCAAGATAGCAGCCTGGTCAATCCCACCAAACATCGACAATAAAATTCTAAATGGTTCTATTTTCCTATTTAAGTGCATGGATTTTCGACAATAAAAATTAACTTTTCATTATCATGTAAAAAACAGTTTTTGGTTGCTATTTCGTCTTAATTTTCTTTGTTTTCATAATGAAAAATAAAAAAACATAGTGAATAGAAAAAAAGACAGAATTGTTAATTTGAGATGAGTGTATTTGAAAAAATATTGTTAATTGCCTAAACCTAAAACCACTCACTCATAAATAATGGTGAGAATTTTGATTAGCAAAAGGAAATTAATGATGAAAACGGTTTCTTTAACAACATTCGGTTGTGTTTCTACCCTTTCTTTTATATCTCTCAGTGTTTCAGCTGCAATTGAGCTTTTACATTATCAAACAAAAGCAGAAAAATCAGACCTGCAACGTTATATAGTTCAATTTGCTGAGCCTAAAGTTGCTTTAGCGCAAGGTGAGTTACAAGTGATGTCTCAGGGGCAGCTTTCACCTATGGCCATTGAAGCATTTGCACAATCAGTTCAAGGTCAAGTAGAACTGATCCTTCCCAGTATTGGTGGTGCAGCGATATCCATGAAGCCAACTGAAATCCAGTCTTTATCAAAGAATGCACAAATTAAGCTGATTGAAGTCGATCCAAAACGTTACTTATTAGCGGAAGAAACACCCTATGGGATCACGATGGTTCAAGCACCTGAGGTGAGTGATGCGAACGCAAGTAATAAAAAAGTGTGCATCATGGATACGGGTTATGATCTGGAACACGAAGATTTGATGAACAGTGGCATAACCGGTGATGATGGATACGGTAGTCATGATACAGGCGATTGGTTCAACGATGGACATGGTCATGGAACGCATGTTGCTGGAACAATCGCAGCGGTTGGGAATAACAATAAAGGTGTCGTTGGTGTTAACCCCAGTGGCACTGTTGGTCTGCACATTGTGAAAGTGTTTGATGATGATGGCCGCTGGGCATATGGCTCAAACCTAATTGCAGCCATTGACCAATGTAAAGCAGCAGGGTCGGATGTGATCAGCATGAGTCTTGGTGGTAGTGGATCAAGTCAGGCAGAAGGGGGCGCATTCCAACAAGCGCTTGATGCAGGTATCTTGTCGATTGCGGCAGCAGGCAACAGTGGAAATAGCAATAAATCCTACCCAGCATCCTACGACGCGGTCATGTCCGTGGCTGCGGTGGATAGCTCAGAAAAAGTCGCTAGCTTTTCGCAATATAACAATCAAGTTGAAATTGCAGCCCCGGGTGTTAGTGTAAAATCTACATTGCCAAATAATCGTTATGCGGCTTGGAGCGGTACATCCATGGCAACGCCACATGTCTCAGGAGTTGCTGCACTGGTTTGGTCAAACTTTTCTGAGTGCTCGGTCGGCGATATTCGCCAAGCGCTTAACACCACAGCCAAGGATAAAGGTGACGCTGGCCGTGACAACAAATACGGCTGGGGGATTGTTCAAGCGAAATCCGCCTATGACCACTTAAGTGCTACCACAGACTGCGGCGAGCCACCAAATGATGACGATATCTTGAAAAACGGCAAGCCAGTCCGTGATTTAGCGGGTGATTATGACAGTATGCGGTATTGGAAAATGGCAGTTCCAGCAGGCGCAACGTCACTCAGCTTCGAGACCGCAGGTGGGGAAGGGGACGTTGATCTCTATGTGAAACGCGGGAGCAAACCCACACTCATGGACTACGATTGCCGTCCATTCCAAAAAGGCAACGACGAGACCTGTAACTTCACGGATCCACAATCAGGAGACTGGTATGTGATGTTACGTGGTTATCGCGATTATAAGAGTGTGACTTTAGTCGGTAAGCACGATGCGGATGGTGATGACCGGGGTGGAGAAACCCATACGGATGTCTCTGGTGCCAAGGATGGATGGGTTCGCTATGAAGTCACGATCCCAGCTGGGGCAACCTCATTCAATATTGAAACAAAAGACGGTACAGGCGACGCGGACCTCTATGTTAGAAAAGGCGCAGAACCCACCACTGGCGAATACGATTGCCGCCCATATAAATGGGGCAATGCAGAGCAGTGCTCCTTTAGCAACCCAGATGCTGGCAAATGGTACATCGGTGTCCGTGGCTATGCGGCATTTGAAGGACTCACTGTCAGCTGGACATACGAATAATCATCATTAACGATTATTTTTCACGACTTAGACCCAGAGCCTGCTTGATAGCAGGCTCGACATTTTATGTGTGGCGTGTCTTTATTTTCTATAACAAGAGATCAAAATAGCTGCTTGATGTCGAACAAGTGACAGAAAGTGTGTACTAGCGGTATTGTAATCCCCCCATTTTTAGCAGTAGTTTTTCGTATATATGCTTAAGCTACGTTTGTATAGATCTTTATTTAGAAAGGTTTTGCATGCCCTTTGGGAATAGCAAACAAATTCATATCGTATTTCTGCAAGATTCAAGCAATAGGATCTTCGAAAAAAATATGTATACTTCCTTCTACCGAAAGAAGGCTGGTATATTTTGAAAATGGGTTGACTGATATTTGAGCTGGTAGTGCCAGGTTAGTGTGGATAGCTGCCTGTATTCATACAGATTAAACCTGAATGAGGAAGTAAAGGAGAAGTTTTGGTTGATGTAATTTTATGGGGTTTAATGATTTTTAAGGTAGTTTTTGTTTTGGCGTATGTTGCATTAGGGTTGACACATAGCCATGAGCTAAAAAAGGAAATCAATTATCAAGGAAGCACGATGCAATTATTGTCTGTTATTCAAAATGATGCTATTTCCATATTGGGGAGTAAGTCAGTCGATTTTACAACAAGCTATAGCTTTGATAAGTATATAAAAATAAAACGATATTCTAGAATTACTTTTATGTTTATTTCGATTTCAATGGCTTTCTCTATCTCTACTATTCGTCTCGGTTAATTCTTGAAAAATGACACCATATGACAATATTTATGTCGCAGCCTTTTAAAGGTTGCGGTTATCTTTATTTCTTTATCAAAAAATTAATCTTTGAGTTTAGCTGTTTTATGGATATTATTATTTTTCGTCGCTAATGAATAAAGAGAAGAAAGTACGTTTGGCAGTTGCTTTCTTTTTAAGAAAAAAAGTATTTCAATTCTTTGAATAGGGGTTGTTTATGAACTGCCATGGGGTAAAACTCTTTTGTCTGTTTTCAGTCGTGTTTTCCTTGTTATTCACTTTTTCTCCCAATCTTACCGCATCTTCTCCCACACCTGCACAGTTGCAAAAATTTCGCTCTCTTTCTAAACAGCAACAACAAGAGTTAATGAAGCAAATGGGCTATTCGGAAAAAAGCGGATCAATTGGTCAGCGCTTCCAAAAGAAGTTAAAGCCTTCTCCGATGGACCCGAAGTTTTTAAATGAAGATCAGCTCGAGGATGATCAGCTACACAAGCAAGATGCAAAAAAGGAGCTTTTGCCTTTTGGTTATAGCATTTTCAATGGGCAAGGGAAGCCGTCCTTTCAGATTCCTGAAAATATCCCCGTACCAGATGATTATATTGTGGGTCCAGGGGATGTGTTTCAGCTGTATGTTTATGGAAAAGATGCAGATGAGTTTGAGCTAATTGTCAGTGGGAGCGGCAGTATCGCAATCCCTAATTTGAAGCCGATATCGGTCAGTGGCATGTCATTTAAAGACGCGAAGGCTTTGATTTCTTCATTTTACGAAAAGCAACACTTAGGTGAGAAGGCTTATGTGTCTCTCTTGGAACGGCGCAGTGTCCAAGTTTATGTGGTGGGTGAAGTAAAGCGACCTGGGACTTATGAGCTCAGTTCATTGTCGACGGTCACCCACGCTTTATTCTCCAGTGGTGGGCCGACTAAGGTTGGGTCACTGCGCAAAATCACCGTCAAAAGACATGGAAAGGTTGTCGCAAGATATGACTTTTACGACTTCTTGCTCAATGGTGTCGTTAAAAATGACATTCGTCTGGAGCCAGGCGATGTGATCCATATCCCAGTCGCTAAGCGTCAGGTGATCCTCGATGGCGCATTTAAGCGGCCAGCCATTTATGAAGTCAATGAAGAAACACACCTCAGTGAGTTGATCCAATTGGCTGGCGGCTCTAGCCAAAACAATCAAGGGGCGAACTTATTTATCAGCCGCTATTTAGAAAATGGTGCGCAGGAGAGTTTTCAAATCCAGTTGAAAGATTCACCACGCTTTGCTGTTCAGTCCGGTGATTATGTGGTTGCTTCAGAAAAATCCAATATCATCAAACAGTCAGTTTGGGTGTTCGGCCATGTCCAGAACCCTGGGTTTTATCAATGGCGCCCCAATCTCACCTTTCAAGAGCTTCTTAAAGAGGTCTCATTACTTTCAACAACCGACGAACAGTATGTTGTCGTTATTAATGAAAAAAATGGCTTAAGACATATTGGGTTAAAAGCGATTGATCTGACAAAAAAAGAGGCTTTCCTCTCTCAACTCTTACCAAATGACAAGGTGATTTTCTTTAGTGCAGTGGAAGGGCAAATCCCACAAGAATTGAAAGGCCTTGGAAAGTTGGAGGAGGACGACGCTAAAGCTGATCTTCACTCAGAAGACAAGGAAAAGAAACAAAAAAAGAATAAGAAGAAAATCCAGAAATCGAAGAATAAAGAAGAAGATGAAGAAGAGGTAGAGCCAGTTGATAACTATATAGTTTCAATGAGCTTTTTGGAACCTAAGCAACGTTTTGAACTCTTTGAGAAAACCAAATTTTACACCCGTGAACAGCTGATTTATCCAATTCTAAAACTCATTGAAATTCAATCGTCACCAATGGAACGACTAAAAACATTTGAAGTAAGAGGCTCTGTGAAGTACCCCGGTTTTTATCCCTTAACTGAAAATGCAACAATTGATGTGGCACTTCGAGCAGCGGGTGGGTTGATAGATGGGGCTTACATTCCAAAAGGTCACTTAAACAGAATGTATTTTTCCCGTGAAAACAGTAATGCTGTCCGGAAATATCTGGAAGTGAGTCTACAGGTTGGGACTCCGGGGCGAGAAGAAGTGCTCCAGCCGAAGGATGTTTTAAATATCTTCAACACGCCAAATTATGTGAAAGAGCATTCTGTGACGCTTCAGGGAGAGGTGAAGTTTCCTGGTGTATATACTATTTCTCCCGGTGATGGACTGAGAGAAGCCGTTTTGAGAGCTGGGGGTTTTAATGACGCAGCATCATTAAATGGCGCTGTATTTACGAGGAAACGACTCATTGAAAAAGAAGAAAAATATACTCGAAAAATGGCAAATACCCTCAGCAAAGAGTTGGCATTGATCTCGATGCAACCCGATTACTCTTCGTTACAGATCGGTCAAATCAAGGAACTAGTGGATAGCTTAAATGATTTGGAAGCGGTGGGGCGACTCGTTATCAATCTGGATTTACTGATGGCTCAGGAAGCCCCCGATATTGTTTTGGAAGATGGGGATGTACTTTATATACCTTCTGTCACCAGTGAAGTGAATGTGATTGGGGAAGTACAGGTTTCCACTGCTCACTTATATCATCAGAAGTGGTCTGTAGATGAATACATTCAAAATAGTGGTGGATTACGTTCTCAGGCAGACAGCGAACGGATTTACGTGATTAAACGCAATGGTTTGGTTGTGTTACCAGAAAAGTCGAATTGGTTTAGCTATGGTAAACGCTTGGAAGTTTCTGCTGGGGATACCATTGTTGTTCCACTCGATGCGGGACATTTACCAAGCCTGACCTTATGGCAAAAGGCGACACAGATTATTTATCAATCTGCGGTCGCTGTTGCAGCAATCTCGAATCTGTAAGCTGAGGGAGACGGAGCGTGTTCTTGAAATTCAGGTTGATACAGACAACGATTGTTCTTATTGGGCCGATGGTAGGAAGTTGTTTTGCATCGCCATTTATCGAAACTGATGAAATGAGGCTCAGACATGCGATCGATGTCCTATCCAGTCGTGGGCTCATCAATATGCCGACGAACACTTATCCGCTTAATTGGGGGGAAGTGAAAAAACAACTTGATTCAATAGAGTTGAAAGAGCCAGCAGGTGTGGTTCGTGCTGCAATGCATACGCTAAAATCTCGGTTCCATTATGAGCAGCAACATCATTTCCAAAAAGGATTTCTACTCCAATCCGGTGATCGTGGTTATCATTTTCAAGGCTTTGGCCCTAGAAAAAGTGTCAAACAGTCACTGACTGCTTTTACCGAGTACACTTGGGAAAACTTCTCTGGTCGTTTATCAGTCACTTGGAATAACGGGGATGAACTCCCAAACCATAAGCGCACATTTGATGGAAGCTTCTTGGCGATGAACTCAGGCAACTGGATATTATCGGTTGACCAAATGTCTCGCTGGTGGGGACCCGGGAATGATAGTGCATTACTTCTGAGTAATAATGCTCGGCCATTGCCTGTGGTGAGCATCACTAGGCGAGAAAATTTACCCTTTGAGAGCAGTTTTCTCCGGTGGGTGGGTTCATGGAGGTTGACGACTTTTTTGGGGAGAGCGGAGAACAGTGGCTTTGTACCAAATACACTTGTATGGGGGATGCGGTTTGGTTTTCGTCCCATTCCCTCACTAGAGATCGGTTTAAACAGGATTGCACAATGGGGTGGTGATGATCGCTCTCAAAACATGAGTACATTTACGAAGGTCCTGCTAGGTCAAGACAATGATGGGGGGGAGCAACCAGGTAATCAGCTTGCTTCGATGGATGTCGTATTTCATGGTTATCCGTGGTTTGAAATTCCGATTTCTGCATATATTGAATTGGCAGGTGAAGATGAGTCTGGGTTTGCACCTTCAAAGAAGTTCTTTTTATATGGCTTAAATTACACACCAAATTGGCTCAATAGTTCGGTCACCAAGTTCTTTATTGAAGCCTCGGATACCGTCGCTTCACAATATGATGTGGCCTATGAGCACCATATATTTAAAAGTGGATATCGTCGCTATGGACGTGCATTAGGCAGTACATATGACAGTGACAGTCAGTCCGTTGTTTTTGGAATGAACCAAAGCCTCGAGTCAGATCTGACTTACTGGGCAAAACTTCGCTGGATAAAACTAAACCAGGGGAGTGGTGATCGCGACCATCACGGTATCACGAAATTGCCCGTTGATTCCAAAGGAATAGAGCTTGGTCTTGAATACCCAGTCTTTAATGGATTGCTTCATATGAACCTCAGTTACCAAACAGAAGAAATTAACCCAATCGACAGTCGCTTTTTGTATTTTTTGAAGTATGAGTACCATTTCTAGCCTTGATTCATAACGTGAGGAAGGATGAAGCGTACATGAGGATCGTGGGCAAAAAAAAAGCCCACTCAAATTGAGTGGGCAGAAACCAATAACAAGTTGAAGGAAGGAAGTTAATCCAAGGAGGTGATACAGGACCACACTCCATGTAATCTGTGCCGAGTTAAGAAATCTCTTAACCATTGCGCTAGCTCAGAGTACGGTGCGTATATTAGAAGGAATTTAACGAACCGACAAACGAAAAAAATTATGGTTTTGCATAAGAAAAACTAATGTATTGTTTGTCCTTGATACTTTCTCCCGAATTTCATTCCTTTTAGTTGAACCCTTATATCACGTGTGATTTAGGGTATTGCTACTTTTTCATTCTTTATTTTGACAAATTAATGACTGTTTAATTTAATTTTTGTGATTAATATTTTTTGTGCGGCATTGTTTGCCCTTTGAGGAAGGAATAAATCGCTTAATCAAGCTTCAATATGGAAAAAGTGCATAATCAGAACCACAATAGGACGAGATATTTGCTTGACTCAGGAAAATGACCATTGCGAATAAAGTGCCTGATTATTTTCATTATTTCACTTTACTTTCAATCTATGCCTGTCAATGGGAAGGAGATCCGTTTGGCAAATGGGGAGTGGCCACCATATCTTGGAAAAGGGCTACCAAAGTATGGTGCCATTTCGCATATTGTCACAGAGGCTTTTCATCGTGTAGGGTTGAATGTGCGCTATGAATTCTTTCCTTGGGTGAGGGCGCTGCATGTTGCGCATGAATCATTTGATGGCACGCTTGTTTGGGCGAAAACACCTCAACGTCAGCAAAACTTCTTTTATTCTGAGCCTGTGATGATTGATAAAGTCGCGATTTTTTATCACAAAGACAAGCCCATCCGCTGGAATGACATTGAAGACTTAAAGCCCTATCGTGTTGCAATTATGCGAGGCTATAACAACGGAAATGAAATGGCTAAAGCAGAAGCCTCTGGAGAATATAATTTTGTCACTGTAACCAGCGAGACTCATGCGCTAAAGATGTTGTTTCACCGTAGAATCGATATTGCCGTGATTGATAATACTGTTGGCCTTGAGTTGATCCGTAAAGACTATTCAAAGAAAGAGCAGTCTTTATTTATCGCCCACCCGAAGAGTGTGGTTGCAAGACCGCTCCATGTTTTGCTCTCTCGAAAGTTTGCGATTAATGAACTTTATATCAGCAAATTTAATGTGGCATTGCAGGAAATGAAAAAAGATGGAACATATGATGTGATTTATCAAAATATGCTGAGCGGTAAATATAAGCCACTTTCAGCAAAGGATTGATGACACAATATACCTACGGATGAGTATTCTGTGGGTTAGATCAAACAGTGCATCGATCGAACCCACACAAAAACGACAGCAATATTTACTGATAGTTTTTCATCAATACAGCTTGCGTATCTTGTGCAAGTGTATTCAAGCCAAGTTCCGTATAACTATGGACCATGATTTCCAACGCTTTTTTGGCATAGATACTGTTTGGGTAATATTCGACGATATATTTGCCGCGATTCGCTGCAGCTAGATATGCGCCTCGACGGATATAGTAATCTGCAACTTTGAGCTCGTAGCTGGCAAGTTTATTTTTCAAAAAGACCATACGCTGTTTGGCATCTTTGGCATATTTACTTTTTGGATACTCTGTTACAAGACGCTTAAAGTCATCAAAAGCCTGACGTGTCACTTTGACATCACGATCAGCGCGGTCGATATCAAATATGTCTTGCACAAAATCGTCAGTAGCTTGAATATTCGTCAATCCACGCATGTAAATGACATAATCTACATTGGGATGATTTGGATTAAGTCGAATAAAACGATCAATAAATGCGAGCGCTTGCGCGGTTTCGCCTGTTTTGTAGTAGGAATAAATCAGATCCATTTGCACTTGTTTACTGACTGCACCATACGGAAAACGTCTATCAATTGCACTTAAAATCTCGATTGCCCGCGAGTAAAGGCCAGAATTCATTGCCTTTTTCGCGTCCTGATACAGGTTTTCTGCCGCTTTACGAGCAACTTTATCTTCTTCATTATTGTTTGAGCTACATGCAGTCAGGCCAAGTGTGCCTAAGACGATAGCGATAATCAATGTACTGCGATTAATGAATTTCATAGTTTTCCTGTGTTAGTTAGGACCTGCTTTGCATTCACAAGTCAAATCCAGCGAATAAGGAATCTGTGTTCCTTATAACACTTCTGTGAATTTTTCCTGTAGACTATCTAGCAGTGAAGTTTACCCAGATAATATGCTCGCATAAAGATTAAATTGTAGTTATGAGCCAACAATTTCAACTGACAGGCATTGTGCCTGAAGAATTAACCGGCAAGCGCTTAGATCAAGCAATTGCAGAAATGTTCCCTGAATATTCGAGAAGTCGTCTAAAAGAGTGGATTTTAGACGATCGGGTATGGGTTAATGATAACCTGCTTAATATACCTAAAACGAAAATGATGGGTGGTGAGTCGGTCCGCATTGAAGCAGAGATCGAGGCAGAACAGCGATGGGAAGCCCAAGATATTCCATTGGATATTATTTACGAGGATGAAGATATCCTTGTCATTAATAAACCCGTTGGTTTAGTGGTTCACCCTGGCGCAGGCATTGCAGATGGAACATTGCTTAATGCTTTGTTGCATCATGACCCTGCATTAAGTGAGGTGCCGAGGGCAGGGATCATTCATCGCCTGGACAAAGAAACAACGGGCTTGATGGTTGTGGCTAAAACTGTGCCAGCACAAACGCAACTCGTGGCGATGCTCCAAGATCGTGAGATAACCAGAGAATATGAAGCTGTTGCAATTGGCACGATTGCGGCGGGTGGTTCAGTCGATCAGCCAATCGGTCGTCATCCAACAAAACGGACGCATATGGCGGTGATCGAAACAGGAAAACCTGCAAAAACTCACTACCGTGTTGCTGAGCGCTTTCGCCATTACACGCGCCTTCGCTTAAGGTTGGAGTCCGGCCGTACACACCAGATACGCGTCCATATGGCACACCTGAAACATCCATTGGTGGGTGATCCGCTTTATGGTGGATTGCGCCGTTTACCGAAAAAAGCGACTGATGAGTTGATTGAGCAAATCAAATCATTTAAACGGCAAGCATTGCACGCGGTTCGTCTCCAATTTCATCACCCAATCCATGGCGACTGGATGGAGTTCGAAGCCCCTGTCCCTGAGGATATGCAAACTTTAATTCAAACAATGCGAGAAGAAACAAAACTGTTTGGACTCGACGAAGAGTGACAGTATGACGCATGAATTGCGCTGGATTGTACCGAATTGGCCCGCTCATTTGCGGGTCAAAGCTCGTTCCACAACACGCGTTGGAGGGCAATCAGCGCCTCCGTTTGATGCTTTAAATTTAGCACACCATGTCAATGATAACGCGACTAATGTGGAGGAAAACCGCAAAATTTTATCCGAATATTTACCAGCAAAGCCGCTTTGGCTGAATCAAATCCATTCCACTCAGCTTGTTGAAAATAACGCGGCAGCATCACAAAATCAGGAAGCGGATGCGAGCTGGACAAACAGCCCCAATCAGGTTTGTGTTGTGATGACAGCCGACTGTTTACCTGTCTTGTTAACCGATGAAGGTGGACAAGTTGTTGCAGCGGTTCATGCGGGATGGCGAGGACTTGCAGATGGCATAGTTGAAAAGACGATTCAAGAAATATTACCAAATTCACAAGGAAAGTTGATGGCCTGGATGGGGCCAGCAATTAGCCAAAGGGCATTTCAGGTGGGGTCTGAAGTCAAAGCAGCCTTTGCACATATAGAAGACTTTGCTCATGCATTTATGCCTGATGAACAAGAAGCAGATAAGTTTTATTGCGATTTGTATGCTTTATGTCGCAAAGTTTTGAATGCTCATGGGGTAGAAGATGTATACGGCGGCGAGTATTGCACATATACGCAATCGGAACTTTTCTTTTCTTACCGTCGTGTTCATCAGACAGGTCGTATGGCAACGATGATCTGGATTGATCCAGCACAAACTTAACGACATTTTGTTTGAAATTTTTGTTTGAAAAGTAAAAAGTGCGTACCCATGAAATAGTTAGATGACTATTCGAGGTTTGATTATGCGACTTGACCGATTAACGACAAAATTTCAAATGGCGATTTCTGATGCACAATCGTTGGCATTAGGACGTGACCACCAATATATCGAGCCAATCCACCTCATGCAGGCTTTGCTGAATCAGGAAGGCGGTTCAACTCGTCAATTGCTCCAAGAAGCCCAAATTCCAATTCATGAGCTGAGATCTAAGGTTTCAGAAGCTTTGGACAAAGTGCCATCTGTCAGTGGTATCGGTGCAGATGTTCAACTTTCTAAAGAAATGGTGACGCTGTTTAACCTGTCAGATAAAGCGGCACAAAAAAGAAAAGATGAATATATTTCCAGCGAAATTTTCATCCTGTGTGCTATTGAAGATAAAAGCCGACTTGGAGAGATCCTTCGTGAATTGGGTGGTAGAAAAGAGAAATTGGAAGCATCACTCGAAAAAATACGTGGTGGGGAGCAAGTCAAAGATCAAAATGCAGAAGATGTCCGACAAGCATTAGAGAAATTTACGATTGACCTCACTGCAAGAGCAGAGCAAGGAAAACTTGACCCTGTGATCGGTAGAGATGATGAGATCAGACGTACAATTCAGGTCCTGCAACGCCGTACGAAGAATAATCCAGTCCTCATTGGTGAACCGGGTGTTGGAAAGACTGCAATTGCTGAAGGTCTCGCGCAACGGATCATTAATGGGGAGGTGCCGGAAGGCTTGAAGGACAAACGTGTTTTATCGCTGGATATGGGGGCCTTGGTTGCAGGTGCGAAATATCGCGGTGAATTTGAAGAGCGCCTTAAGTCAGTCCTTAAAGAGCTAGCGAAGCAGGAAGGACAAGTGATTTTGTTCATCGACGAGATCCATACGATGGTTGGCGCCGGAAAAACCGAAGGTGCAATGGATGCAGGGAATATGCTCAAGCCTGCTTTAGCCCGTGGTGAGCTTCACTGTGTTGGTGCGACGACTTTAAATGAGTATCGTCAATATATTGAAAAAGATGCAGCTTTGGAACGACGCTTTCAAAAAGTACTTGTTGATGAGCCGTCTGTTGAAGATACAATTGCCATCCTTCGTGGCCTAAAAGAGCGGTATGAGCTGCATCATTCAGTAGAAATTACGGATCCAGCCATCGTGGCCGCAGCTTCTTTATCTCATCGTTACATTAGTGATCGTCAGCTACCCGATAAAGCGATTGATCTGATTGATGAAGCAGCATCCAGCATTCGGATGGAAATTGATTCCAAGCCGGAAGTGATGGATAAGCTGGAGCGTCGGATCATCCAGTTAAAGTTAGAAGACAACGCGCTGGATAAAGAAACCGATGAATCAAGCCAAAAACGTCGTTCACTCATTCGAGATGAAATCCGAGAGCTTGATCTGAAGTACAATGAACTGGAGGAAGTCTGGAATGCAGAAAAAGCAGCGCTACACGGGACTCAGCATATCAAGGGTGAATTAGAGCAAGCCCGGTTAGATCTTGAAATTGCAAGGCGAGCGGGTGATTTGCAACGGATGAGCGAATTACAATATGGCCGAATCCCAGAGTTGGAAAAACGACTCGATTTAGCATCTCAAGCAGAGATGCAAGACATGAGCCTGTTAAAACACCGAGTGACGAACAATGAAATCGCTGACATTCTCTCTCGCTGGACTGGGATCCCCGTGAGCAAAATGCTTGAAAGCGAAAAAGATAAGCTACTTCGTCTTGAACAAGAATTGCATAAACGCGTTGTGGGCCAGGAAGAAGCAGTCGCGGCAGTGTCGAATGCAATCCGGCGCTCCCGGGCTGGGCTGTCCGATCCAAACCGGCCAAATGGTTCATTCTTATTTTTAGGGCCTACAGGCGTTGGTAAAACAGAATTGACGAAAGCGTTGGCATCATTCCTTTTTGATACGGAGGATGCACTTGTCCGGATTGATATGTCCGAGTATATGGAGAAACATGCCGTGGCTCGTTTAATCGGTGCACCGCCTGGATATGTTGGCTACGAGGAGGGCGGCTATCTAACAGAGTCTGTGAGAAGGCGACCTTACTCAGTCATTTTGCTTGATGAAGTGGAAAAAGCCCATCCAGACGTTTTCAATGTTTTGCTGCAAGTATTGGATGACGGCCGGTTGACTGACGGGCAGGGGAGAACGGTTGATTTTCGAAATACCGTGATCATTATGACTTCAAACATTGGCTCTGAACTTATCCACGAAGGGATTCAAAATAATCATTTTGATGAGATCAAAGGAACCGTGATGGAGTCGGTCCTACAGCATTTTCGACCAGAGTTTGTGAATCGAATCGATGATACAGTGATTTTTCATCCGCTTGCTCAGAAAAATATTCGTCAGATTGCGAATATCCAATTACAAAGCTTATTTGCGCGTCTTGCCGAGAAAGGGTTTGATATGACGTTGACAGATATTGCATTGGATAGACTGGCAGAAGCAGGATTTGATCCAGTCTTCGGTGCAAGGCCATTAAGAAGAGTGATCCAGCAACAAATAGAAAACGCGTTGGCACAATATATGTTGTCCGGAGATATCGTGCCAGGACAGGCCTTTGTCGTTGATGTGGATGAAAGTGGGTTTTGCATCAAGCAATAGTTTAAAATTAAGTCAATGGGTCTGTATGAATGATGGAAGTGATTTCTGGGGATTGGAAATTATGTTATCTTTCATGCAGACAATGAATCGAATAGATAAGAAAGGGTTGTATGACGGAGCACAAACTGACAGCACGAGCAAAGAGAAAGGGGATCTATATTCTTCCAAACTTGCTCACGACAGCTGGATTACTTTCTGGTTTTTATGCCATCGTTGCCTCCATGAATGGTCACTATGAAAAAGCAGCGATTGCTATTTTCGTAGCAATGATTTTTGATGGCCTAGATGGACGTGTTGCACGTTTGACCAATACACAAAGTGCCTTTGGGGCAGAATATGACAGTATGGCAGATATTGTATCTTTCGGGATCGCGCCAGCTTTGGTGACCTATAATTGGGCCTTAAGTGAAACGGGTAAATTTGGTTGGGTTGCCGCTTTTGTCTTTCTTGTATGTGGTGCATTACGTTTAGCGCGCTTTAACACCATGACGGAAACCGCAGATAAACGTTTTTTCCAAGGTCTCAATATTCCTTCCGCAGCAGCAATTCCGGCGAGCTTAGTCTGGCTCAGCGCTGAGTATGGATTGAATGGGCATGACTTCGCTTACATCATTGGTGTGATGTCGATCGTGATTGGTATCTTGATGGTGAGCAACTTTAAATATCACTCCTTTAAACAAGTCAATTGGCGTGAAAAAGTAAGCTTCCTGACAATCTTGCTTGTTGTTTTGACGTTGATCGTCATCGTGTCGAAACCAGCGGAAAGCTTATTTATCATCTTTGTTGCTTATGCGATCTCTGGCCCAATCACGACATTCCGCTCAGTGAAAAAGTTAAAGCTAGAGCATGTGGTTGGTGATAGTGAAGTGACTGATGAACATGACGATGAACATGAGTCAGAAAAACAGTCGCCCGACACTGACCAGCCGTCACGCGAGAAGAATCAAGAATCATAACAAACAACGCCGCATTTCGCGGCGTTTTTTTTAGGAGAAAAAAATGGATAAAAAAGACCTGCTGATACCACAATTTCTTCATGAATATTTACTCAAAGCATCCCTTCGAGAACCTGAAATCTTACAAGAACTTCGTCTGGAAACAGCCAGAGATCCAGCCGCTGTGATGCAAATTCCTCCTGAGCAAGGGCAACTACTCAGCTTTTTGGTACAACTGATAGGTGCTAAGAAGACGTTGGAGCTGGGAACGTTTACTGGCTACAGTACTTTGAGTGTTGCATTAGCAATGCCAGAGGATAGCTTAACAATCGCATGTGATCTGAGTGAAGAATGGACTGCAATGGCAAAAAGGTACTGGGAAAGAGCCGGTGTCAGCCATAAAATCGATTTACGCATCGCGCCAGCATTGGAAACGCTGGATAACTTATTGGAAACAGGACATCAAGATAGTTTTGACTTTACATTTATCGATGCAGATAAACAAAGTTATATTGCCTATTATGAGCGTGTATTGCGCCTTACTCGGCCAGGCGGATTAATTGCGATTGATAATGTCTTTCTATTTGGGGAAGTTGCCCGTGATATTCCGAAATATCAAGATGAGCAGAATGGCTTCACTTCTGAGCAAATCCAGACTGTGCGTCAGCTTAATCGAATGATCTTAGATGATCCAAATGTGACGCTGACCATGCTGCCCATTGCAGACGGTTTAACGCTGGTGAGAAAAAATTTATGATAAATTAAAGCCTTGATTAACTTTTCTTCGGGTTTATTATCCTTTCGGAAATTCGCCATTCAGCCTTTTCTGAAGTGTGCTTTCATAGAAACTAGAAAAGGCTGGGCAAAAATTAGGTATCTATTTACAGTTGAAGCGCATTAAACTCATTGAATGAAGAATATCTCTTGTTATCTTCTTAACCTGAAACACGTTTTTTGGTATAAATACCGCCAATCTAGATTAATAAGAAGGGGATACCCCGTGGAATTTCTTTACGAGTATGGTTTGTTTCTCGCTAAAGCAGTAACAATCGTAATTGCTATCGCGGCCGTGATTGGTCTTGCTGCTGGCGCAGCAATGAAACCAAAAGCCAAAAAAGGTGAGCTAGAGCTAACCAATTTATCTGACGAAATGCGTGATACTGCACAATCACTGACATTGGAGCTTGCGCCTAAATCACAACAAAAGCAGATCAAGAAAGAACAAAAAAAGCAAGAAAAAGAACGGGAAGAGTCAGAAAAACACCGATTATTTGTACTGGACTTTAAAGCGGGTATTCAAGCAAGTGAAGTCGATAACTTGCGCGAAGAAGTCACGGCACTTCTGAGTGTCGCGACAGAGAACGACCAAGTACTTGTTCGGTTAGAAAGTGGCGGTGGCGTTGTTCATGGTTATGGATTGGCAGCTTCTCAGCTTCAGCGGATCAGAGATAAGAAGATCCCTTTAACGGTTGCAGTAGATAAGGTTGCAGCGAGTGGAGGCTATATGATGGCTTGTGTCGCTGATAAAATCATTGCTGCACCTTTTGCTATTATCGGTTCAATTGGCGTCCTTGCACAAATCCCCAATTTTCATAAGTTACTTAAGAAGCATGACATTGATTTTGAACAGGTCACAGCAGGTGAGTTTAAACGGACACTCACCATGTTTGGTAAAAATACAGAGAAGGGCCGTGAGAAGTTTCAGGAAGAATTAGAAGAAGTACATACGTTATTCAAGCAACATATTATTGAAAACCGGGAACTCGATATTGATGATGTTGCAACAGGCGAGCATTGGATGGCAACACAAGCTTATCAAAAGGGATTGGTGGATGAGCTGATGACGTCGGATGAATGGCTTCTTAGTCAAGTCGAAGAACGCGAAATCTTTAGCCTGCATTACACCAAAAAGAAAGGGGTTGCAGAAAAAGTAGGCCTGGCAGCTTCTGTCATGGTTGAAAGCAGTATGGACCACCTCAGTAAAATCTATTCTCGCTACTCTTCTCGATAAACCCTATCACACCTCCCTGATCTCATATCAGGGAGGTGGTTATTGATAACCGCTTTTATGGTAATGATTAGGGTCTGTTGATCTATCCATGAAAACTAGTCGTTCTTATTACCCCCATGAAGGGACTATTTCCTATCTTTTCTATTTAACTCCTCCTTTATCATTTGTTTTTTAAGACTTTTTTACACGTCATTGGATTGGGAATGACACAGATCCTCGATATGATGCTTGTGAGAGAAATGGGCGGCGGGAATAGATCAGACTGTCATGAGCAGGCATCTACTGATTTTTTGGGAGCAATCGCCCAGTCGGGATGTGTTGTATTGAACACAAGGTGAAGTGTATGCAGGTGAATCACAAAGACAATTATCGACTTATCTTTGCGGTTCAGTATACAAACTCGAGTTCATGGATCCAGTGCATGTTCATTCCTGTCGTTCAAATGGCTTTGAAGTATGCAGTAAAGAGAAGTGACCCACCAACTTGTTTCTTTCCCAAAAAGTTAATGAAAACAGTGTGCTAAATGCCTGTTAGAAAATAAAAACTTACCTTTATTCAGGGTATTTTTGTTCACATATTCGTGACGGGACCGTCTTTCCTCTGCCGCTATGCACAGCTAATGGAGGAAAGATGACTTTTACCCACGCAAACCAACCAGAACATCAGCAGCACTATCGTAAGGAATTTTGGCAGATTTGGATTGATCATCATCAAAAAGTACGTGCTTGTTGTTTTCAGTGGTTGAAAGGGAATCATAGTCTCATTGACGAAGCAATGGCTCAAGCTGGTGAAAAAGCCTATCGCTATTTTGTAGAAGAAAGAGAAGAAGTACACAACCCTTTTGCTTGGCTTTGTAAACTCACTTATCACATCTGTATTGATATCTATCGTGATTACCAACAACAACGTTTTATTGTTGAACATGTGAGTGCACTTCCGGACACATTTTACTTTGCTGCGAATCAAAGTGAAGCCATGGAAGATCAAATTGAACGGGAAAATTTACTGGAAGACTTGCTGAACCAAATCGGTCACTTACCACTGGATATGAGACAGGCATTACAGTTTCGTTGCCTGGAAGGCATGGATTATGAAGAGATGTCCCAACATCTTGATATGAATCAGGCGAACTTAAGAAAACGTGTTCAGCTTGCCAGAGAACGGTTGAAGGAACAATTTCACTTATTAATCAAATAAAACGTTCACAAAAATTAGATAGTGACGTCTTACAAAAAATAGAGGCAATCACGCCAAAACTAAACCCCATCAGCACTCTCTGGGACTGATGGGGCGGAGCCTGCCTAATGATTGAAAACATAAAGCAATGGTTTGTTGTGTATACCCATGCGAATGCAGAAAAAAAATTCAGTGAAGCGGTCACTCAACTTGGGTTGGAGTCGTATTTACCCCTCACGGAAGAAGTGCATATCTGGAGTGATCGGAAGAAAAAAGTCACCGTACCTGTTTTTAAATCTTATGTCTTTATTCAAGTCGATTTACATGGATTACATCAAGTGAAACGACTCCCGGGCTTTTCTCATTTGATCCGTTTTGGTGAATATCCAACGGCGATCCCAGCAGATGAAATTGAAAAAATGAAAACGATCCTGGCCCATCAATCCGCAGTTCAATCGAATACAACCCGTTTAGTGAAAGGCGATCGTGTTCGTATCTTCAAAGGACCAATGTCGGGCCTTGAGGGAGTGTTAACCGAAGACCAAGGGACCCAGAAAGTTGCGATTGCCATTGAAAAGCTAAATCAATCCATTTTATTCCAGATCCCAACAGATTCAGTATTGAAAATCGAGGAGGCTGCATGAGCATATTAACCAAATCACTCAAAGAAAAACTCAAAAAACAGCTCGTTCATCATGAAGGACTCAAAACAGACCTTTATCTTTGCCCTGCCGAAAAGTGGACAATTGGCGTCGGACGAAACCTATCAGACTGTGGGATCAGTCAACACGAAGCATTGTATTTATTGGATAACGACATTATCTGGATTGCAAATAAGTTGTGTCAGGAAGTGTCATGGATTCCCACACTGACAGAAGCGCGGCAGATTGTCCTACTAAATATGGCTTTTAACCTTGGTGTGCAGGGATTGTTAGATTTCAAGCAAATGTTCGCTGCTTTAGAGGTTGAAGATTATGACACTGCAGCAGATGAAATGTTGGATTCTCGATGGGCTGTGCAAGTCGGGAAAAGAGCATTAGAGCTGTCGGAAATTATGCGTACAAATATTCTCTAAGGTGCTGATATGACACTTCAAGTCACAAAGCAGACTGAAATTGAGCAACAGCTGGCTCATGCTGTATTTCAACTGGGTTGTTATTTGCAGGAGGAAACTGATCGAAGTGTATTGGAATCGGCTATGGAAGCACTTCTTACAAAGCTCGATCAATTATTACAACGCCCTCAATTTCGCCTAATTCGGTCTCTCTTTGAGCTATCTAAAGAAGAAATGCGGTTGTTGGCTTTCGTATATATTGAAACATTAGAGCCAGAGTGTATCGGGCCTTATTTTCAACTGAGCTGGATTGAGCGAAGTGGCATGCTTTCTTTAGAACGCTGTTTTCAATTGATATGGAGTCAGCATTTTGAGAAGTCAACAAAACTAGATCAATTACAGCGTGACTCTTCGCTTTTGAAGTGGCGTTTATTACTTCAATCGAAATCAACAATGCCATTGTTAGAGCCTGTATTTCTTGCACCCGATGTTTTTCACTTCTTGCTCTCAGATCGAGCTTGCGAAACATCTGTTGCATCCTTCGATACAAGTGTAATGATGGATCCACTTAGCAAGCAATGCGTCCATTCAGTGCCATTGAAGATGTCGATGTTTCTTGCCTTGTTTCAGTTGCCTAAACAACCCCTCATCATGCTGAGCGGTGCAAACAAAGTCGATCAAAAAGCTTGGGTCCAACTATTTGTTGATGAGAAGACACAGAACGGTCATTGGTTTCATATTGAGAGAAACATTGAAGATCCTGATTTACTCAGAGATATTTTCCGACAGGCTTTACTGAGCGAACAAACAGAGCCAATCGTGTTAGATTGGCCAAGCCTCATTGATGACTGTAGGCATCACCCACGTTGTAAAGAAGTATTGTTCGATTTTTTACATTTCAGGCAAGTGACTGTGATCACGCGGGAGCTTGAACAATCACAACCTGACTTTCAAGGACCGATAAAAACAGATCTTGTCACACTGGATGCGTTATCAACAAAGCAGCTAGCATCATTTTGGGAATTGTGCGCAACACATGGTGCCCCACTGGCAAAACAGTCCTGCGTCGAATTAGCGCATCTGTATCCTTTGCAATTATCGCAATGTCTTCGGGTGTATCAGGAAGCAATTAAACTGCCTACCTATGAGTCAATGAAAGCATTGTGTTTACAACAGCTTTCGAAGAATATCGGGCCACTTGCATCATTGGCTCGCCCTCAAGGAAAGTTGTCGCAAATGGTCTTGGCGAGTGAGACAAAGGAACAGTTGATTGAAGTGATCGATCGGGTCATGTTAAGCCCGATCCTCAAAAATGAAGTCGTGAATGCAGCCTCAGGTTTGCAAGGCTTATTTTGGGGAAAGCCAGGTACCGGAAAAACGATGGCCGCAGAAGCAATTGCGGCGCAACTTCAGCTTCCGCTTTATAAGGTCAATTTGGCAAATATAGCGAGTAAATGGATTGGTGAAACAGAAAAACACTTAGCGCACCTATTTGATACAGCTGAGCGGCAAAATGCAGTACTTCTTTTTGATGAAGCAGATGCCATATTTGCGAAACGTAGTGAAGTGTCTTCCAGCCAAGATAAAAATGCAAACATGGGGGTGAGTTTTCTTCTGCAACGAATGGAGACTTACACCGGATTATTACTGCTCAGCACAAATATAAAGAATAATTTGGACGAGGCTTTTCTTCGTCGTTTTCATGCAGTTATCGAGTTTCCGATGCCGAAGGTACAAGAGCGTGAAGCGCTTTGGCAAATGGCCTGCATTGGTAAAATTCGTTTTGGACCTGATGTAAGCGTCCATCATCTTGCTGAGTTATTTGAATTTAGTCCTTCGCAAATCCGCAATATTACTGAGCGTGCCATTTTGTTCGCACTCGTTGCACAAGAGCCTGTGATCTCAAAGCAACATCTAGCACGCGCCATCCGCCGAGAGTTGGATAAGCAAAGTGCAGGCTTTATGGCTTCGCAGAAACTGTCCAGTTGGATCGCGTCTTAAAAGCAGCAACATTGAATTCTTAATAGTGAGTAAAACTATGGACCCTTGTATTCTTTTTCACCTGAAAGATTGTCTTAAAAAAATGATCCAGGAGCGTGTGCTTTCTTTAGAGTGTGAGCAGGATGTTTCAAAAGTTCAGTTAAAGTTTGTGGCGCCAGATAGCAAATTTGTCGATGGACTCACAAGTGATCCTGCAATTAACTGTTATTTAATCGGTTTGTCAGAGGATATGCAGCGGCGTCAATCAGAGCCACATCGTTCCACACTTCATTTGAATAAAACAATGCGCGTTTGGAAAAAGGAGCCTCGATTTGTTGAAGTGCACTACATGATCACGGTTTGGAATAAAGACCCGGGGAGTAGTGCGGATATTGAACATATTATTCTTGGTTACTTAATCAGTGGATTAGGCAGCTTGGATTTTATCCCAGATGATTTATTGGATGAATTTGATTTAAATGTACAACCTTACGGGATCCGGATGACTCTCTTCGGTTCCACAAATAGCGAAAAAATCGGGGGGCAAGTCTGGCAGGCCATGGAGTCAACGCCAAAACCTGTCCTCATGCTCACGCTTTCTGTGCCTGTCTCAGTGAGCCCACTCAAATTGGTCCCTGTTGTCCGTGAAATTGAACGCGCAGTCAACCCAACGACTGAAGAAAACAAATAGGCTTTTTTTCTTACGATTTTCATTCACAAAAATTGGGTCTATCCGTCTATTTCGTAGATAGATAAACAGACATCATCGCATTGGGGCTGATGGGGCGGAGCCTGAAAGAATTTTAGGGTCGAAGTTTGGAAGTAATCATTATGCAACAGGCAAATCGAAGAGTGGCTTACTTAGCGTTGAGGCAAGAGCAATATGATACGTTCTACCTTTGCCCACACGCAAAATATCATTCTATCGGGGAAGACCCGAGCGCCCATCAATTAAAAGTTGGATTGTTAAAAGGGCATCTGGACATTTCGGATGATTTTGATGCACCACTTGCCGAAGATTTGATCTCGGCATTTGAGGGAGGCGAATGCGAATACTTTTAGATACGCATGTGGTTTTGTGGACATTGGCTGGTGCCGATCGGATCCAAGCGATTCAGCCCATATTACAATCGCCACATAATGATATCTATGTCAGCGTTGCTTCCTGGTGGGAGATCGCGATAAAAATCGGGATCGGGAAGTTGAATGCTGATCTTCAACACCTCCGTCAGGCATCCGAAGAAAGTGGCATGATTGAGCTGCCGGTGAAAGGTGAACACTCGGAAGCACTTTTAACACTTCCCCCGATTCATAAAGACCCATTCGATCGAATACTTGTCGCCCAAGCGATGACAGAGCCAATGAAACTCATGACCGCCGATAATCAGCTCGACAATTACAGCGAGTTGGTTTGGAAGATTTGAAAAAACGAAAGCGAGATAATTGATGGAAACGAATGACAGAATTAAAGAACTTGAACTTGCCTTTTCCAGTGGGAAAAAACCAACGCAAACAGATTTTGGAAACCTCATTGACGGTTTAACGGATGCGGACTTGTTGGATAAAGGGACAATTAAAGTGGCGCAGTTACCTGAAGCTTCAACAAGTGAGAAGGGGACTGTAAAGCTGGCTGAAAACGATGTGAAAGATGAAGATATTGATGCCCTAAAAACAGTCACCAACTCAGCGCTATACCAGGAAAGTAATGGGAAAACGACAGGGAAATTGAAAATAGACCGATTACCTGATGCAAAAACGGATTCGAAAGGTGCTGTTTTTTTCTCAGAAAATAGTGTTATTGAAGAAGACTTTCATTCACCAAGAGCGATCTCAAACTCTGCTTTATATCAACAAAAAGATGGTGAACTAGACAAAACTACTGGCATCGTAAAAATTGAGCGCTTACCCGATGCAAGTCAGGATGCCAAAGGCATCGTTCGATTTGCAGATAATGGGGAGCTGATTTCAGCAACAGCCAATTTATCGATTTCTCCAGATACTCTGATCAATAGTGGGAAAGTCAAAGAAGGGCTATTACCCGTTGCTTCCGACTCTACCTTAGGATTGACCGAATATGCAACCCAAGATGAGCTAGAAGCAGCAACAGCCAATTTATCGATTTCTCCAGATACCCTGATCAATAGTGGGAAAGTCAAAGAAGGGCTTTTACCAGTCGCTACAGGTTCTACCTTAGGATTGACCGAATATGCGACCCAAAGTGAGTTAGAGTCAGGAACTGCAAATTTATCGATTTCTCCAGATACTTTGATCAATGCTGGAAAAGTGAAAGAAGGGCTTTTACCTGTTGCTTCAGATATTGCTCAAGGGATCACGCGATTTGCAACAGCGGATGAGCTAACAAGAGTCGATGCAGGTTTGGCAGTATCGTCTGATAAGTTAATGGATAACTTAACTAAAAAAGTAAAGCAGGGGCTTTTACCTGAAGCATCTGATGTGATGAAAGGGGTTACTCGCTTTGCAACAGCGGGAGAGTTAATAAGAGTCGATGCGGGCTTGGCGGTATCGTCAGATAAGTTAATGGATAACTTGACCAAAAAAGTTAGGCAGGAACTTTTACCTGAAGCATCTGATGTGATGAAAGGGATCACTCGCTTTGCAACAGCGGGAGAGTTAACAAGAGTCGATGCAGGTTTGGCGGTTTCGTCAGATCAATTAATGGATAACTTGACTAAAAAGGTAAAACAGGGGCTTTTACCTGAAGCATCTGATGTGACGAAAGGGATCACTCGCTTTGCAACAGGTGTAGAAGTCAGCTTAGGCACAGATGATGTTGTTTTAACGCCTGCAAATATTCAAGGAAAAGTCATGGATATGTGTTTTACATTTGTTGAAGATACGGGACAGGAAATCAGTTTAGGTGACATCGAAGATGGCAAGATCCTGGCGACTTTTGTTAACGTCTAACTGAGGTGGCATATGCTTTATTACAAACATAATGGCCGTGTTAGGAAAATAACCAGACTTTATACCAAAGAAGGCGGTCATTTAAAGCGGTTGTTGGGCTTGTATACTCGATCGGGTACAGGACAAGTGCGTTGGCTTGGAACAGGGGAAGTTGAAGTCCCGAATAATACGCACATCACACTACTCACGGATAATCAGTTTGTCGATTATGATCCAAATCATACCGATAAAGATAAGGAAGCGAGCAATCTTTATCGGTTATTGGAAGACAATGGTCTTTCATTCACGGCATTAGATTCTCTCAATCAACACACTCTTGAGCGGCGCTTGAACTTATCAAGCCGATTTATCTTTCCTAATTATGAAAAGAATAATGATTTGGATGAATCATCACAAACCCTACTCAGAAAGTTTGTGAGTCAAGGTGGGAAACTTTTTGTGTTCTCAAACGAGCTTTCTTTGAATCAGAACTTTCTCAGCGCATGTTTTGGATGGAGCCTTAGCTTTTCGCAAAACAATAGTATTTCTATTCCTCGGGTTATGACTGGTGGTTTTTACAACAGTATGCCAGGAAATATACCAGGGCAGAATGACACGTTTTTACTCAGTAGTGCAAGTTTACCAGCGGGGAGTCAACCCATCTATCAAGTTGATATTAGCACTCAACTCTATAGTGCAGTTGTCAAAATTCCATATGGCACTGGAGAAGTCTGCTACTTCGGTTGGGATTGGTTTAACGCGCTTCCCGTTGGAACCGAAGATGGTGGCTGGGGAACGGTTCTTGATCTTCTTTTGAGAAATTAGCGACTGTTTATTTTTCATCAGCAGCGAGGATCTTAGAAAGGTAAACAAGCCCTACTATGATTGAGAGGAAGACATGATTTCAAACGAAGAGTCTTACTTCAATATTGCAACTTTGTTTCCATCACCGAGAAGTTGTTGGACCGATACAGAGCGAGCAAAGCAAAACATAATCCCACTTCCGTTGTTACCTCCGATACCCGAAGAAGGAAATATCCACAGTATTTTGACCATCAAGCGCTATATCCAAGTTATGCAAACGTACTTGATAGAGTGTGTAGCGTATGATGGGATTGATATCAATCAGCCGTTACCTGTCATGATCTTGGCTGGGGTACCTGGAGATGCAATCCGGATGCTTCGGATGTTACAAGGATTGAGAGAATATCCGCAGTTTGAGGATATATCGATGCACTTCTTGATTGTTGCTCCGACTTCAAATAAATCAGCGAGAGGTGAATCGACGATAGATGAAATTGCAAGACACCCAGAAGTTCTTCCTCTTGTTGAAGCGAAACAGTGCTCCATCAGTAGTACAATCACTGATTTTATAGCCGATCATGTCCCTGGTAACAATCCGATGGTTGTACTTGAGTTGAACTGGTTGGCTCAATATCCTCAGACTTTGATGTTTATGCATTATGGGGAGATTTATCAAGGAACTGCTTTTCAGACAGCGACAGCTGACGAAAATGTTTTTTCTTTGGATCACTGGCCACAATGGCGAAAACCACTTGCAGCAAAACAACCAAAGTTGGGTTCTCAGTGGTCTCTTATCGAGGACTTGGAGCAATGGCTACAATCCTTTCAGGCTGAAATACAACCCCAGTTAAAACAGCAGATTCATGCCTATCAACGCTATCTGCATCACCAACCGATTATGCTTCCCATCGAAGCAATGCAACAGGTTCAACTTTTGTCCTCCTGGCATAGGCAGGGGTTATGGCTCTCTAGTGGTCAGGGATGCCAAAACCCCGACGCCTATTTACAAACAGAAGAACCCAAAGACTGGGCAGAAATGTTCAACTGGGAACCGATACAAAACGTTCTAGGTGAACAGGCTAAGGTTTTATCTCATCAAGAAAGATCACCTGAAGGGGTGAACACTTCTATTGAAACATTTGGGGTATTTACACAAGAGGCGACAGAAGAAGAACGATTCAAAATGACGGAACATGCGTTCTATCATCACCAATGTCTTCATTCGGCAGGGATACAAACTCAATTATTGTCACCTTGGCTTCACGATATCAAGTCGATGAACTCCGCAACAGCCCGTTTTGTGTTAGACCAAAGCGGCTTTGCACCCTGTATTCTTCAGGCATATCTACCGACTTTACAAAGCGAAGGTATCCCAGTTCGAGAACGAAGCCTTTGGTGCCAAACCTTAGATCAAGTCTGGGAAAATTATGTTCCACTTCAGCAAAACCTGAGCTTTGCAGCAAGTATTGCTGAGTTAAGTCTGCAATGGTGTCACTGGCCCCTTGCAAAACGGGCATTACTGACATTGATGATGGCGATGCCATCTCATGTCGAACTTCTTTCCGACCTACTTGATACTGCGATAGCAACGGCGGATCGTGATTTGGTAGGACTGGTCAAGCAGGCTTTATCACTGCATGAAGCTAGCGAAGACATTCTATCACTTCAAACGAAAGTGAATGACTGGCACGACATGAGCCGAGGTTTTGCTTGGGAAGAAATGTTGCACCTAGAGCCGCTTGATATCCGGCATACGCGAGCATTTTGGCTACAATATGCAGATCCAGATATACCAACGCTGACGAGAACTTATGTGATCGATGGCCTCTCTGAGGTGAGGCAGCTCATTGAGTCGATGCGGCAGGATAAAGCGCGTGATGATTTTGCTGTGATCCATCCATGCTTTGGTTTCATCGGTGTGACGAGCCTTGAGCGCTTTGAAGAGGAATCGGCACACTTTTCTTTTTGGATTGGTAAGGATTTTCAAAATCAGGGTTATGGCACTGATGCAGCAAGGTTGTGTATCGAGCAAGCCCAAAAACTCGGCTTTATTGAAATCAATACCTCTGCTTGGCAGCATAATCACCGTTCGAGGCATGTGCTGAAACAGCTTGGTTTTGTGAAATCGGCTGAGCAAGGAGAGGGGATTGAGAGAGAAGTCATATACCAACTATTTATCGAAACGAAGGTATTCTTATGACACAGACATCCCAACAATTAGATGATTTGAACCAATTGATTACGATAGAAAAAGACAATCAAGCCGAGGGTGTGACTATCCGAGGCTCCTTGCGCGTCAAAGGGGATTTAACGACGGAAGGAAAGTATATTGGGTTAGAAACAGCAACGGAAGAAAAAGAAGGCGTCGTGAAATTTGCAAACCCGGATGATATTGATTCTGGTGCAAACTTTCGAGTAGTCTCCGCAAATCACCTAAAGATAACAGAAGAAACAGCAAAAGCTTACACGGATGAGCAAGTCGGAAACATCTCCGGCGGAAATTATGAGGCAGGAGAAGGGATCAATATTCAAGAAAGTACGATCTCTGTTGACCAAAGTTGGCTTCATCAAAAAATCCGTGAGACATTGCGTAATCTTGGGCTGGAGTTTCCCTATCGTGTAACAGTACCGGGCATGAAGCCAACTTCTTCTGATAGCCGATATGGATCCTTTGAGCTGGGTGACTATCTTTATTTAACCGTGAATGTCGGGAATGAACGTAGACTGATCCGACTACAAAGTGGTTCATTGGATGAAGGTTTTGCTGGCCAAGGTTTCTTTACTTTACCTGTTGGTTTGAAGTTTGTTGTCGCACAAGGAAAAGTATTTGGTTTTCTCTTTAACCGTCAATCCAGTCGATATGAAGTTTATAAACTGAATTTATCTGGTCCCGTCAGTGTTGATAAAGTCGCAACAAATGACTCTTTGACTAGTACAGGTAACGGTGTTCATGAAGTATTTGCGTATGGTGATAAGATCTATATTTCTCTGATTGATAACGGTAGTCCTGCAACTGGAACAGGGATCATGCTGTTTAATGCGGTCACAGAAACAATCGAAGTGGATATCAAAGTCTATGATAACGGCAAACAAATGTATGGCGTTGTTCAGGATAGCGAAAGCAATATCTGGGCGGTTGGATCTGGGACTTTGCTAAAGCTGGACGCTGTATTAGATATCGTTGAACAATATCCTCTTTCTCATTATTTGACCGGTGTTTATCAGTACCAAGCAAATAGAATTTTGAATTATATGGATCGAGATGGTGCGACAGGTGTGAAAGTCTATATGGGAGATGTAGATACATTCATCAATGATTTAAAAGCGAATGGTCAACTCAGTCAGACAGTGACTTTACCATTGATCAATGCATTGACAGGTTTATCTGTTTACGGGGCAACAAGGCTAGGCCAGAAGGTTGGTGTTGCTTATTACATCACTGATAACACAACTTATGAGCATTACTTTGCACTCTATGATTTGGCAACGGGCCAACTAGATACCAGCTTTAATGATGGTCAGCCTTTGTCTTTAGATAAATCGATATACTCAAGCTACTGGCAACGTAGTTATACCCATATTATTGCAACCAATCGCGAATTAGTTTACGCCTATCAACCAAACGCATCTGATATGTCACTTGAAATCATCATGTAAATCCACCTCCTAACTTATCAATAATGAGGCGTTGTAGATATCCCCCAAGTGTTGTTCCTCATCGAACTAAAATATAAGGAAAAAAAATGAGTACACTTGCAAAAGAATCCGACAAAGTCATCTCTGAAACCAAAAAATATGGTTATAAAAAGTCCACAGCCAAATGGCTCTACGGCAAATTAGCGACGACACCAGAACCAAAACCTGATTCTTACTTTGCCGTTGGTGGTTCGGCTTTTACGGATTATAACTGGCGTGCTGAAGGAAATGGCATTATAGGTGAAGTACCAAAACAACTGGAAAATGATTGTGGTGTTTATGCGACGACCTTGATTGCACAAAAGTTTAAGGATGATTCAGGTATTAATGCAACTGCAAGGACGGAAACAAACTTGGGGGATAAAACGACCTCGCTCAATGTTGGAGAAGCTTATTTTATTGAAGCAGGTCCGACAGTGAAGAAGAAAAGCCAAACCGTCTTTAAAATCCATGCACCTTGGGATAATAAAACCTGGGTGAAGAAGAACCTCACCAACTTCCACGTCGCAGCCGTTGTTGCAAAAGATGGCGATAGTGTCATCACCTCAGAAGTGAACGCAGCCTTTAGCGGACAAAACAAACCTTGGTTCCAAATGTACGATAAGAGCAAGAGCTTCTATCGCACCTTCAAGTCGGAATACAGCGGCCTAGATAAGCTGGGTAAGAAGGTGGATCCGGTGGTGAAGCGCTTTACGGTGAGTTGAAATACGCTAAATCTTGTAAATCAAACAGCGATTTCACTAAGGTAATATAACATGCAGAAATATATTCAAGATGAAGATGCAATTGAAGATGCTAGGGTTGAAAACTCTATCAATGTTAAAGCCCGATTTCGTCCTGTTAATAAAAGCGCTACGGGAAGCCCAGGAAAAAATACCCTTGATGAAGGAGGCAATGAGGGGGTCCCTTTAGGAAGCCACAATCTGGCCGGGAGTATTCAAAGGGTTGGTCGATTGCTCAAAGCAGCCTCTGATAATAATTATCAGAAAATATTAAGAACAGCTCAGGATTCAGATACAGCTTCCTTTGTTAAACCATGGAATGCACATCAGCTAAGAGATAATTGGGGAGGGCTTGGAACATATGAAAATGTTACGCATTGGTCTGAAGATTATGAAACAGGAGACTGGAATGGCGGTGTTGAAAAAAGGCTTGATGGCATTAGAAAGGAAGTCAGTATAAGAAACTTGGATCAACCACCAAGATCTGCACCAGTTCCAAAAGCTTGGAATAATAGGCATCGGCTAGAAGTTCAATATAATGTCGAGTATAAAAAGCATGACGATATCCGAGCAGGCCTACCCAAATTGAATACTTTGAATGTTGCAGACCAAAATAATCTCATCAAATTAATGTCCTTTCTGCCTGTAAAAAGTAGTTATAAGTTTTTGACATCAAAGGTAGATGATAAAGAAACATTGGAAACACGTGAAACCAAGGAAAAAGTTCACAGTATGATTAATACATAGTTTTTATCTGTCTTGAGATTCTTGATAGATAAAGCGAGCTTTAACTGGATGTAACCAACCGATTAAGACTATTTGATCGCAGCACATTTCTAATGAACAAGAGGCCTATCAATGCTCAGCCCAATGCACGCGCAATTAAATAAATCCGGTAAAAAACCCACAGAGGCGGGCGCACATGGTGATTGGAAACAACAATTTGCAGGAAAGAATACGAAAATCCCGAATGGGTTGGGAGGGCATATTATTGGTACGGAAGCGGATTTAGCGGCAACTTATGTCACCCCTGTAAATTATAATTCAGGAACCTCAACAACGAATGCTGTTCGTCCGCTTGGTCAAGCAATGTCGAAAGTGTGTGGTTATCGGCATGTTGCTGGGCATATGGTGAATAATCACTTGGGTGGCTCAGGTTCCAAGATGGAAAATATCACGACGTTCAGTCATCAAGATAATATGGACCATAAGATGATTGAGGCGCCAGCGAAAAATGCGGTCAGTGCATCAGGTCATAATATTGTGTATTGGACAGCAGTCACAAAGCGCGCTGACTTTGATGTTGGTGTACATAAAGTTGAAAATATGGCGTCCGAAATAGTCGCTGGGTTTTACGATGAAAGTACAGCGACTTTGACCTCCGCCGCAATCTCAGTCGGGCCAGCTGGCAATACCGGCGCTTGGGTCACGAAGCCGACAAACGTGAAAATGAAAACAACGCCGATGACAGGCACAGTTTGGGCAACCGGAAAAGTAGGAAGAAAACCAGCAACACCACCAGCCGAGACATTCTTGGGGGCCGCGGATAACGGTGTCAACATCACCATCGATGATTGGGAAACGGCACTGAATACCCTAGGAGCAAATGGTTGGGATGACTTCTTGGATGATCTCAATACTGCCTATAGAAATAGTTTTAATCAACCAATGCTAGGCGCTCAAAAAAGTGACTTTATGACCTTAGTGAATGCTGAAGTGGACCTGATTGCCAATGTTGCTACAGGAGCGACGCCATATGGGACTTGGTTTAACCAGTTGATTTTTGATCTTGGGTTTTAAGTATTTTGTGTCTCTTGTGAATACCAAATCCCACGAGCTTCAAAGGCATATGCCCAGAGTAATCCGTAATGGGTAAAGAGGAGCGTATTATAGAATGCATAATGGTAAATGATGTCGGAGTGAAGGAAGGCCGTTTCCGGATCTGCAAAATAGATATCTTCCCACTGGTAATACATTGTATGGAGAAGATCGATAAAAAAAGGATATTTCCAGAACGACTGTTTGCCAAATTTGATCCCAAAGATGAATGCGATCATGCCGAGAAATCCGAAATATTGCATTACCCAAAATCCATAATCCCATAGGGCATAAGAATGGGCAATTTCCCCAGAAAGCGTGTCCTCGATATCAAAAGCGATAACCACCGTCCAAAAAGGGATCATGCCAAATAACCAGAGTAATCGCCACGGCTTAAAATCAGTGACTTTTAACATATTTTTCTTTTTTTACTGCAAGAGAAGAAAAAAACAACACTGGCATCATCTCAAAGTCTCCTTCATAGAACAAGGTATTCATTCTCCTGATATTGCTTCGCTAAAGCGGTGCTGACTACAAATTGAGTGTAGCAACGATATCTTCTGTATAAGTTAGGTTTTTGAAGGTGAGAGAAAAAGCTCAAAAAATTGAGTCACAAAATATCAAGTTGTACGTCATACCATTGACAACAAGAATGAAGCAAAACACATCAACTGGGACTGATGTGGCGGAGCTTGGAAAATTTATTCACAACCAACTTTGAGGTGTGGGCACAGCCCGCTGATATTTCTCACTCCAGGCACAGCACAGTGGGTATTTCCCGACCAAATTGTGACCCACACCTCATCCAACTCCAACCTTTTTTAAAGCGAAATAAGCAACATAAAACGGGTTGATTTTTCATCGGTGACCCATAGGCCCTGTTTGTTACACGATAAGCATACCTGCCTTCGTCACCACTTCATCTCATTTACAAATCTTTGTAAGGAAGATCTATGGCACAGAAGAAAACGCCAGGTGTTTATGTCGAAGAAAAATCACTTTTGCCTCCATCGGTGGCAGAAGTTGCGACGGCAATTCCGGCATTTATTGGGTATACCGAATTGAGAACGCTTGATAAGGATGATCAACCGGAAGTTCGACCCACACGGATCACAAGTATGGTGGAGTATGAAGCGGTATTTGGTGGCCCATATCATGAAACTTTTAACATTTTGGAAAATGGGGAAACGAAAGAGCTTTATATTGAAAATGCTCAGTCCACCATGCCAAAAATATTTCTGTATCAATCGATTCAGCACTTTTTTGCAAATGGCGGTGGTGCCTGTTACGTATTGAGCATTGGTGCTTATCCTAGTGCAGGCTCAGCGGCAGACCTTGTGAAAAAGGACTACGAAGCTGCGATTGATATTTTAGAAGAAGTGGACGAAGTCACATTAATCTCAACACCAGAAACAATCGGAATGACGGATGTTGATCACTATAGTATCCATGATAAGTCACTCGCGCATAGTGAAAAAATGATGGATCGTTTTTCGCTTGTTGACACGATGCATATCTCGGAAGATGCAACAAAAGATGATATTACCGAATCTGCTGAAGTCATGCGTGAGAAGGTCACTCAGGGCTTAAAGTATGGTGCAGCTTATTATCCTTACATGCGCACAACAATGGCAAGAAGCTATGTAGACAGTGGCGTAAGTTTGGGATTTGCCGTGTTGGGACAAAAGTTACTGTCTGATTACGCGGATAAGCTACAAAGCATCTTCGGTGGTGAGTTGAATCAAGGTGGCTTTCTTGTGACGGATGGGACACCAAACTACGGCCGATCATTTCCAATCTATATTCAGCTTTCTGAGACTTTGTTAGTCGATACGCAAGGCTTTAAAGTCGATGAATATGGAAATCGTGTTGCAGGTGAAGATCCTTATGGCATTTTTGATGATGGCGCTGGTAATCCGTTGGATTATCAAGGCTATTTGATGAATGCTGTTGGTAGCAATGTCAAAGTTGATCCAAACGAAACCAAAACGATTGCAATGGAAGAGCACTCTGGTCTGACACTCAGCGATATTGGTTCATCTCACTCACGACTGAATGGTGCTGAACAGTACACAATGATTGTTGCATTACTGAATCAAAACTACCTGATCTTACCGCCAAGTCCTGCAATTGCCGGTGTGATGGCGAAAGTGGATGCGGATCGTGGTGTCTGGAAAGCTCCTGCAAATATTGCTTTAGCAAGTGTGCTTGAGCCGACAGTAAAAATTGATCACGGTGAGCAAGAAGCACTCAATGTCCATGAGTCAGGAAAGTCCATTAATGCAATTCGTTCTTTCACAGGAAAAGGCACTTTGGTTTGGGGGGCGAGAACACTTGATGGGAATAGTAATGAATGGCGCTATGTTCCTGTCCGCCGTCTTTTCAATATGGTGGAAGAATCAGTTCAAAAGTCGACTCACTTTGCTGTATTTGAGCCAAATACGCCGTTTACCTGGTTGAAGATCAAAACCATGATCGAAAGTTATCTGGAAAACCTTTGGAGACAAGGCGCATTGTTTGGTGAATCCGCTGCACAAGCGTTTTTCGTGAATGTCGGTCTTGGTCAAACAATGACGGAAGATGATATCAATAATGGTTACCTCAAGATAGAAATCGGTCTGGCAGCTGTTCGCCCAGCAGAATTTATAATCCTGACGTTCTCACACAAAAGTTTGGAAGGCTAACTCTTCTTCACTCCATGAAACTCATTCTATGAGTCCTTTTATGCTCATTATTTATAGGAAAACATATGGCTCAGAAAAAGACACCCGGTGTGTATGTCGAAGAGAAGTCTCTTCTACCGCCATCGGTCACTGAGGTTGCGACTGCCATTCCGGCATTTGTTGGGTACACCAACATTACGAAAGATTCAGAAGATCAGGACATCACCAATAAACCTGTTCGTATCACAAGTATGGCTGAATTTAATGCAATATTTGGGAGTCGTGCAGCAGAAACATTTATCGTGAAAGCACCTGTTGACGGGAATTATTCAGTCTTACGTAAAATAGAACAGATTGATGCGACAGATGATAGTACAGCTAATGCAACAGACGTTGATCCGCAAGATGGTGCGAGACTGAAGCCGCAATATCTCCTGGCATTTGCAGTTGAACACTATTTTGCGAATGGTGGTGGTGCTTGTTATATCATTTCAACAGGCGCAACGACTGCAACACCATCGAAAGATGATTTTATTGATGCATTGGCGGTGATTAAGAAAGTTGATGAAGTGACGCTGATTCATTTTGTGGATGCCCACGGCATCGAAAGCAATGGAAAAACGGATCTTGTTGCTTACTACGACTTACAATCTCAGGCAATTTCGCAATGTAGCATGCTGAAAGATCGTTTTACGCTGATTGATGTTGTCGAACAGGCGGATGGCGCGTTAGCTTCAGAGAAAATCAGCAAAGATGTTGAAGCAATGCGTAATTCGGTAATAGGGGATTTAAAATATGCGGGGAGTTATTACCCCAATGTTCTCAGTACATACGCAAGGCACTATGAGTTAGATACAGTTACTGTTTATGTCGAAAACCCGGAAAAACAGGGGATTTATGAAGCCATTGAGTTGTACAAGCTAGGTGGATTGGATGCGAATGGTGACGCAAACCCATCTGAGCCTAAAACGAATACAGATATTTTCAACAAAGTTCTTCAAGTCCTTGGTAAAAACTATGTTATTTTGCCGCCTTGCGCAGGCATTGCAGGGGTAATGGCAAAAGTGGATGCTTCTCGTGGTGTTTGGAAAGCGCCGGCGAATGTTGCAATGACTTCTGTTCAAATGCCAATGAAGAATATCAAGAACTCAGACCAAGAAAGCCTCAACGTCGATACGAATGGTGGTAAATCTGTCAATGCGATCCGTTATTTCACGGGTAAAGGAAATCTGGTTTGGGGTGCGCGTACACTCGCGGGCAACGATAATGAGTGGCGTTATGTGTCCGTTCGCCGTTTCTTCAATATGGTCGAAGAGTCGATTCAAAAGTCCACTCAGTTCGCAGTTTTTGAGCCGAATACACCATTCACATGGCTGAAAATCAGAACCATGATTGAAAGCTACCTGGAAGGCTTATGGCGTCAAGGTGCACTGTTTGGTGAATCTGCGTCACAGGCATTTTTCGTCAATGTTGGACTGGGTCAGACGATGACCGAAGATGATATCAATAATGGGTATCTCAAAATTGAAGTGGGTCTGGCAGCCGTTCGTCCTGCTGAGTTTATCATTCTTACATTCTCACATAAGAGTATCGAAGGTTAAGCCTTCTTTATCTTTCATTTCTTCTTTATTTAATCAACTGATGGAGCAATCCGAATGGCAACAACTGCTGATGAAATTGCAAATGAATACCCGATCCCCGTCTACCGCTTTGTGGTGAACTTCGGCGAAGAAAGTATTCCATTTTCTGAAGTCTCAGGTTTAGACATTGGCGTCGAAACAATCACTTATAAAGATGGGTTGGGTAAGAAACATATGCCAGGTCAACCCACAGATGTGAATATCACGCTCAAACGTGGTCTGGTTCGCAAGAAAAGCCAATTCTATGATTGGATCTCGTCGATTAGCCTCAATTTGGTCAACAAAAAAGACATTACGATCTCATTGACCAATGAGACAGGAGATGAGCCGCTTGTGACTTGGAAAGTGATCAACGCATTTCCGAAAAAGCTGACTGCACCAAGCATCAATGGCGGCTCGAACGAAGCAAGTGTTGAGTCTCTTGAGATGATGGCGGACGATATCAAAATCGAATTCCACTAATTTGATCTCTACTGAATCAAATTCAGCTGAGTTGAATTTTAAGATTATCTCCGTGGCTGTCCTCCGGTGTTTTGCTGTCGCCGGAGTGTTTATGACCAAACAACAGATGAGGCGGAATGATGCTGATCGATCCTGGCCTGCCTTTACCAAATTACCGATTTATTGTCTCAATTACCTCTGCTGGTATTCCCAATCTGATTGATATGCAATTTCAAGAAGTGAGTGGGCTCAAAATGACACGGTCCATTACAGAAAATGGCAGCATGACGAGTTTATCAAACCAGCAAACCAAACAAACACTGACGCTCAAACGCGGTGTATTTACTGCCCCCAGCCCGCTGATGCTTGGCAATGTTGCTGAGTCCTTGTTCTGGGATACCCGACTGCTCCGTAAAGATATCTTGGTCAGTATATTGGATGAATCTGATACGCCCGTGAATGCTTGGCTCGTGACGAACGCTTATCTGGAGTCTTGGACCTGGGATAGCCTGAATGCAGATAGCGGCAAGCTTCTGATGGAATCCATGGAATTTAAATACAGTGGGCTCAAATATATACCGATCAAACTCACGAAGACTGGATAAAGGAGGGAAGCGTGAATATCTGCTGCGATGAAGTCAAAGTGAAAGCCAAAATTGAAAAGAAGGAACTTAAAGGGGAGCCTGTAGAAGATATGGAAACGATGCAAGGTGATATGGTCGCGCTCTCCAAGGAAATGCAAAAGCAATCGGAAGACTGGCAGACGATCATCAATGAAAAAATAGAAGCAATGAAAGATTACATTGATGACGCAATTGAGCGCAATGAACTGAAAAAGAGGCCCTAAGTATGTCTATTGTGAACGACCCAACCCGATTGTTTTTACCCATGATGAAAGTCACAGGTTATAGCAAGATTGAACGGGGAGTTGGCGATGCGATTGGCAGCGTTACACTGCCTTATGACCCCAAAAATATGGAATCTGAGTTCGTAAATTGTATCTGTGACCACAACACGATTGGTGGTGAGAGTGGGGAAAGTAGCTTTAAAAAGTCAAATTCATCTGAGATTGAAGTGACCTTTTTATTGGACGATACAACCTTTTCCAATATCGTTGCATTTGGGCTTCCTAATAATTTGATCCCGGATAGTGTTGATAAAAGCATTAAATCATTGCTGAAAATATGTCACTCCGTCGATGGAAAAATTCATGAGCCACCTTATTTGACACTCAAACCGCTCAGCATGCCACTTGTGAATACTGCGGCAGGTGGTTTTAGTGGACGCCTGATGAGTTTGAAAATCCAAAATGAAATCGTGGATGTGCTTGGGAACCGGATCAAGGCGCAGGTGAAGTGCCGATTTAAAGAATGCTTGTCTGACAAACAGATTAAAAGTATTACAGGGAAGTCATCCCCAGATTTAACTCATGTATTTCAAGTAAAAACAGGTGATCGTTTAACTTCAATCGCAAATAACATTTACGGAGATGCAGAATTTGTATCCAGTGTTGCGGAGTTTAATGAATTGGATACTATCCGCAAAATGAATGTTGGTGCTTTCATGAAATATCCCCCAATGGAGAGGTGATCCCCGATGAGTGTCATGAATGAAGTGAAAGTCCTTGTGGGAGGCAAAGATCTAACACCAGAAATTAGCATTATTTCCGTTAAAACCGATTATCAGGTGAATGGGATCCCGGCTTTACATATAAAAATCAAAGATGGCGATTTTACCAAACAAACGTTTGAACTGGCAGATGGGGGAAAGTTTGAGCCGGGTAAAACGATTGAGGTCAAAGCCGGGTTTGTCACAAAAGTCGAAACAATTTTTGAAGGGATCATCACTGGTCAACGAATGGGCTGGGAGCAACGAACCTTTCTGGAAGTCATTGCCCATGGTGATGCGATCAAAATGACAGAAGGACCAAGGACTTACCTTGTCAATGCAAAGACCAAAGATAACGACTTAATCAAAAAACTGATCGATACAAGCAAAGCGAAGTCCGGGAATATCGCGAAAAGTGATATCGAGCATTACCAATTTTTTAGCTATCAGCAAACGCTGTGGCGAACCATGATGGCACGAGTACTGACCAATGGTTTTGTATTTGTACCAACTTTTAAAGACAATCAGGTCGTTGATCTCAAAGGGTATAAACCCAAAGCACACGAGATCAAAGTCGGCCTCGATAATATCAAATCCTATGATCTCAATCTGGATACATGCTCGCATATTAAAACAATTGAGTCGAAAGGTTGGGATATTTCGAAACAGGATTATCATCCAAAGGCAAAAGGTGCACCAGATGGATTTAAGTCTTTTTCAAAAGCAGACAAAGTCTTATCAATCCCTGATGTTTTGTTACAGCCAGCAATCCCTGTACCACAAAAAGAGCTCGCAGCGCGGGCAAAAGCCCAGGCAAATTATCGACGATTGGATCAGTATCAGGGGCAAGTTGTGTGTGTTCCCTCTAAAGATAACCCCTTTACCGATATCAAACTCATGGAAGCATTGAAGCTTCAGGGAATTGGGAAAACTTATGCAGGCGAATATCTGATCACCGGGATCCGACATACGTACAATAAAGATCAATGGCTCATCACTTTTATACTTGGCTTACCCTTGCGGAAAACACTGCTATCTGGCTGGGATGATGTGCCACCAATCCCAACGATGGTCGGAAAAGTTGCAGACTATAAAGATGACCCTGAAAAATTACAGCGAATTCCTGTGATGCTCAAGACCTTCTCCGAGGATAAACATGTCTGGGCACGATTATTGACGACATCCACCGGAAAGCCCGGGAAAAAAGAGGGCTTTTTCTTCCCACCCAAAAAAGATGAAGAAGTACTCGTCGGGTTTATTGGCCAGGATAGCCGCCAGCCTGTCATTTTAGGCAGTATGCATAATCCGAAAACTGAGCCGCCATATCAATTCGACAAGAATAATTTCAAGCAAGGAATTTATTTTAAAGAAAAAAATATGTCCGTGGAGTTTGATCAAGAAAAATCCACGATGCACGTGGTGAGCGGTAAGAAAACCACAGCGGATATCAATGATGAGAAAGGGTTCGTATTCACTCAAGATAAAACGACATTGACACTGCATCAGGATGTGACCTTGAAGAGCGGTGGAAAGGTGATCCAGGAAAGCAAAGCGGACTATCAAGTGAAAGCCAGCGGTAAAGCCAAAATCAAAGCAAGCAAAACGGAGATTGAATAATGAGCCAAACAGAATTTATCGGCCAGGGGTGGCAGTTTCCACCCACTTTTAAAAGTGCGAAAACAGGGCCGCAGATGGCCACAGGAGAATCGTTGCTTCAGCAGTCAATCTATCTGCTATTACATACTTTGGTTGGTGAAAGGCCATTGCAACCAACATTTGGTTGTGGCTTGAACAACTTTCTTTTTCAATCTGGCGATCCATCAATCCTGGCGGATTTAAAGGAAGAAATTGCCAATACAGTGTTATTGGGTGAGCCGAGGATCACTTTGTTGGAGATTATGTTTGATAGCAGCGAATTGAATGAAGGGATCCTCAATATTGAGCTGGAATACGAAATCAAGGAAACAAACAGCAGAAGCAATATGGTCTTTCCTTTCTATCTCAATGAGAAATCAATATGAGTGCCAACCTTCCCATTGTGGATAATGACATGGTGACTTTTCTCCCTGTTTTTGGCAAAGCGATTGCGGTCGTACCACCCGGACAAATTAAAGCGTCTGGCACCATGACAATCATGGGGAAGAAGGTATGTATCGAAGGGGATGAGAAAAGTGTCAAGGTAAGCAACTGTATGTATATGGCACCGCCGTTTGTTGTTCCTGGCATGGGTGAGGTAACGATTAAGTTAAAGCCGAATAATTTGACAAAAAAAGGGCTGCACAAAAAGAAGCTCATCTTGAAAGGGAGTATGTTCGACGCAACCTTTAAGGTTACATCCCCTGCAAAGCAACCACCGCCACCCGCAGGGAGTGGCGCACCAGATCCATCACCGCAATATAAAGGCCAAGCGCAGTTCGTGCCTTCTCAATTTATCTGTACATCTAAGTAGAGGTGGACGATCCGTCCAGAATATGGTCATGAAGCAAGACGATTCTAATCCAATGGGAAGTCAGAGCTCGCTCGGGCATACCCAACAGACACGGGGCAGTGACACGCTGTTACCGAGTTATTTTTCAGTCGAAGAACGCTCCCTAACGGGTTGGTTCGACTATCTCAGAGAATATTCCGATCACATTCGCTTTTATGATGGGCAAACAGGTCAATCGCAAGGAAGTTGGCAAAGTGGGATCCCAAGCCAAGAGGAAGTCAAGGAACTTGAAAAACTCCTTCACGGAGAAGTTGTAGATGAATCCATCATAAGACTGGCTTCCAGAGCGGATATTGCATCAATGTTGGCATTCTTCGAAATGATGAAGAGTCCATGGGGACAATTTGATGAATATACGGATCGACATCTATCGCATTATTATCGCGATGTCCTGGGATTTACAGAGCAACCCCCAAGGCCGGATAAGGCCCATCTAGTCTTAACATTGGAAGATGATGTGCCCTCGATGACGCTTAAAGAAGGAACCCAGTTTTTTGGTGGCGAAGATGCATCAGGGAAGGAGCTGATCTATGAGACGAAAAGCAACGCTGTGTTAAATCATACGTTAATCGAAAGGGTCTTATCCATGTCCTTAGTGGATGTGAAGATCCAAAGCGATGAAACAGGGCTTGAAACAAGTTACGCGAGGTATCTACTGTCTCGCTGCTTTGACTCTGATGCTGAATTGAGTTTCCCAGAAGAAGGGTGTTTGACCTTTGGAGAATCCGAAATTGATGACTCTGGACGTGGTGTCTATCCGGAGATTGGATTTTTAATCACCTCAACGGCGCTCAACTTGGTTGGCGGAGAACGTGAAATAAAATTACGCTGGGTACTGACGAATAGTGCAGCTTTTCAGTCTGAACAAATGGCTCAGTGGTTTCATGTCTATATCTCTACGGCTGAAGGTTTCCAACTCATCGACTCGAGCTTAATCAGCAAAGCAACAGATGGTGATTTATTGATAAAGCTTGATGCACTGTTTCCATCAATAATGCAATATATTGATGAAAATACGCCGCATTTACCGACGATGCCCTCACTGATCTTCAGACTAAAAGCGCAGTATTATGAAGAAGTTTTTCGTGGTTCGGACACGTCAGAAAGCCCATCGGAGCAGACATTTCAGCCAAGCGATTTGGTGCGGCCAATGTTCTCTTCAGTTCTGATGAATATCAGTGCAAAAAAAGTTCCAGGTTTGTTGATTGAAAATGACCTTGGGCCGCTTGATGCCAGTAAACCTTTTGAGCCTTTTGGGCCAACCCCAAAACTGACCTCCAAGTTCCATTTCACACATCCTGAGCTGTTAGTCAAAGACGTTTCCAAAGTGTATTTAAACTTTGAGTGGACAGGTCGGCCACTCAGCTTCGACAATTTTTATAAACCTTATAGCTTTTATCGTTATTTTTCACTCAGCCAGGAAGGGTATATCCATACTGATGGTCTATGTAAACCAACAGTTACTGAGCCAAATGACATCACCTGTAGTGAACTCATTCCAGATAAAGAAAAAGGTGAAACGATAAAATTACCGGACAATTTTGAAAAGTTGTTTGAGCATTATTGCAATTGTTTAGCTTGGCCTGAAAATCAAGTTGATATTCATACATCTGATCATAAAGAAGGATTGAAGGAAAAGCAGTCCATCTTTACTCAATATGCGACTTTATCTGGTAGCCATCATCCAGATGACAGTTATGCAGATAATATCGACCAATATGGTTTGTCGCTTCTCAATGATCAACAAACGATGTTGATGTATTGTCGCTATGATCAACTTTCATTCGAAGCGGATGGTGCAACCGAGTGGCCGAAGTACTTTTCACTAACACTTACAAATAATGATTTTGGTCATGCAGATTACCCACTCGTTCAACAATATATCAGTTTTGTTACTGCGAATATGGCGGAGCCAGAACTGATCCAGGTTCCGGAACCTTACACGCCGACGTTGGCAACGGTCAGTATCGACTACGAATCAACAGTCGAAGTGAAAGCCAATATGACAGAACAAGATCATCATGCAATTCAACAAATCCATCCGCTTGGCCGTAGAGATGTAAAAGAAACGAGTGAAGACAGTATTGCCTTGCTCCCTCGGTTTTTAGACAACGGGTGCTTATATATAGGAATTGCAGGGTTAGAAACCCCAAGCCATATTCGTTTGTACTTTGAGATGGATCCGGTTGATGGGAGTAATACCAGTGATGAAGTGGTGATCGATTGGCAATATTTGTACAGTGGGAATTGGAACTTCTTTGGCAAAGGCCAAAGTGATGGCACCAAAGCACGGATCACGGAAGACTCAACGCTCAATCTTCTCGACTCAGGGATCGTTGATTTTGAAATTCCCAAAATTGATTATCAGGAACACTTTATCCGTGATGGACGCTTCTGGATCAAGATTTCTTTGACGGATGAATCCTTGAATACAGCAGTTGCATTGTATTCAAGGATCCGCCATATCGAAGCGCAAGGTGTGATGGTTGAGTTAGTGGATGTGGATCACGATGCATCTCATTTTGAACAACCACTCGCTGCTCAAAGTATTGCAACCATGGTGCCACCAGATCCGCGTATTCAAGAAATCAAACAAAGTTATCCGTCATTTAGCGGTCGGATCCAAGAGCAGTCCAGAGATTTGAATATTCGCTCAAGTGAACGGTTACGTCATAAAAATCGAGCGTTAACAGCCTGGGATTATGAACACCTGGTTTTGGCTGAGTTTCCAGAAGTGTATTTGACACGATGTTTCCGTGAATCAGATGTGCTGCCACAAGGTCAAGTCAGTGATAATGTTTGTTTGGTCGTCGTTCCTGTCAATCATAATCCGGATGTGATCCAACCAAAGGTACCTCTGTATCTGAAGCGCAGAATACAAAGTTATATCAATCGGGTTTCCCCACCCAGTGTTCCTGTCAAAATTGTGGATCCAGTATATGAAGAGGTTCAATTCGAAATCACCATGAGTATTTCTTCTGATTACGATATTGATAGTGTGCTGGGTCAGCTGACGGGGGCAATTAATGCCTTCTTGACGCCTTGGAGCCAAAGGAATCTGCAACAGATGGGACAGGCTCCCCAGAAAGTCTACTTTTCTGAAATTGCGCAGCTATTAGAAAAACACCCAGCAGCAGAGATGATATATGACATCAAGCGCTTGGGTGATAACGAAGATCGGGCATATATCGAACCGGATAGACCGAGCAAGATCCTTGTCCCTTCTGCACATCACAATATTACGCTTTTGACAGGGTCAAAAGATATCTACGAAGGGATTGGAAAGTGGCGTATCGAGGTTGATTTCAAAGTCTCCTAATCTTTTCTCATCTTCAAAAAGCACAGCGTTCTCATTTCTTCATTCTTAAGCAGGATCACGATGACTACAGAAAATTCGAATATGCTTGCCCCGGCACCAGCGTATGGGGACGGCCGAAATATGGAATATCTTAAGGATCAGGCGATATCCATTCTTCAAAAAGTGACTGGGGATTCTTGGACAGATCATAATCTGCCAGACCCGGGGATCACCTTTATTGAAGTGCTGGCGTTTGTCATTGCAGATTTAGGTTACCGTTTATCGTTTCCAATGACCGATTTGCTGGCACCAAACCCAGAAAATGAAGACGATAAAGCGAGAACGCCTTTCTTTATGTCTTCGGCGCTGTTACCGAGCAACCCAGTCACAACGGCAGATCACCGACGGATGCTCATGGATGTACCCGGTGTTCGTAATGTATTTTTAAATTGGAAAAAACAACAGGTGAAACCTTCGGAAGAGGCAGAACTTGTTCAGGTATTGACAGGCTGTTGTCATGTGCAGGTGGATTTAGAGCCAGGTGCCGATAAGGCCAGTGTTTATCAAAATATCCGCAATCGTTTTCTAGATAGCCGTAACGTTAATGAAGACCTCTTGACGATCCATGCCTTTCATAAACAAACAATTGGTGTGAATTTACATTTGTCTTTTTCTGAAATCGAGAATATTCCAGAGACAATCTCGGAGCTTTATTTTCAGATTTATCAGGAAGTTTGTCCACCTGTTCCACGATACACTTATGATGAATTAGAAGCACAATCCATCCATCGTGACCAGATCTTCGAAGGGCCAATGCTGGAAAATGGTTTGATCAAAGAAGATGATGTGGATGCCATTTTGGTGCCTGACTATATCTATGCATCAGATGTGCTGGCTAGAATCGAGTCGATCAAAGGACTAGAAAAAGTTTTATCTTTCAAATTCCGAAAATATGCGGTGGATGATGATACGACAGGTTCGGACGAAGATTTTCGTTGGCGGGTGCTAATTAATCCATCGGATGAAGAAAATCAGGAGGTTCCTGATCCGGTTCGAGATGAGGATGCGCTTCATAAAAAAGTTGCACAATTGGATTATATTTTTGGGCTACTTACGCCTGATAGTATTTCTCACTTCAAGCATGGTTTTTTAAAACCAGGCCGATTGGATATCGAGATTGGTGGGCAAACCCATATTCTGACCGAAGAAGAAATCGACAGTATTTGTTCACGTCTTAAGGAAAAAGTAGAAGCTTCCATTAATACCAGCTCTGAACTGCCTGGACATATTACTGAGTATATTTCGGGACGATATCGGCACTTATCGCAGTATTTATCAATTCAACATGAATTCCCAACCTTATATAAATTGGCAGAACGCCGTCTGGATGGCGTAATCGAAGGGAATGAACTTGCTCAGATCATCCAATTTAAAGGCTTTTTATCCTTGTTCGATCAAGTGTTGGCTGATGAGTTTGCGCAGCTTGAGCAACTCAAAGTCATGCTGGCATTACCAGAAAAGCAAGACTTCCATCGACTCGGTATGATTTATGAAAAAATGCTATCCGGTATCGGCTTGCTAGAGAAAGACGTGGATCTGTTTTGGCTTGGGATCAATCAATTACCTTTGACAAAACGAAGCCAACCCATTCTAGATATCAGCGGGACGAAAAACCTTTTGGGGCAGTATTTTGGACAATATGAAGCAGAAGGTTTCCAATCCATAGCTGAACCCTTATTTAGCACAAATCAACTCGATCGTTTAAAGCGATCTTGCAACCACTTGGTGAGTCGGTTCGCAGAGCAGTCGGTCGACGCCAACATTCTGAAATATTTTACGTTATTTCAAAAGTATATTGGCACGCTAAAAAATAGCCGCTTTGAGATTCAACAGGAAAATGATGACATCTTGTTGGAAAAAATCGTTTGCTTGAAGCAAGTGATTGATCAGGTCATGACCTTGTGGGACTACCCCAAGATCAGCCAGTTTCGATCGGGGGGGTTTAATTATCTTCGACCCAATCCACAAGTCAACCAACTCTGTCATCTTTCACTGCGTATTCAACGTCAACTTGGTATTTTTACACCAGGGAGAATGCCTTTATCAACGAATAACTACGAGGGCTTTTATCTCCTTGAAAGCGAGCTAATTCGCCATCGAAAATTACAAGATGAAGAGCCAGATGCTCCACCATCGTTTGATCCTGTAGAGATCCCGACAGCCATATTACCGAATCACATTTATTTTGTTGTACCGAACTGGATTGCAAGAAGAAAGCAGTCTCATTTTTCTGAATATATGCAAGAAACAATGTTACAGCAAAGCCCGGTTCATCAAAGCGTGAGGGTACTGTCATTGGAAAGAGAGCAGATGAATTCATTTGAACTGCTTTTTTATGCCTGGCTTAACGCAATGACACATCGACCATTGTTCAATGTGCCAGCGAGTGATCGGGAAAGATTCCAACTAGAACGCATAGAAGAACTTTCTGAATTACTCCGCCAGTTTTGCAAGGATCCTAGCACTATCGATTCAGTGCCAGAAAAGCTTGCTGCTATCCGGGCTAGGAATGCAATTGGTCATGCCACAATCAATCAAAATTTTCATGTTGCTTTTGAGCAGATTGAAAGCCTCAAAGCAACGTATCCGATTTCTCAGGCAACAATCCAGCCTCAATGTCCGGATACACCGATAGCCAAGCCATTTACCGTAAAAGTTCAAAATCCACTCTAGAGAAGGCAATGTAATGAGCAATATTCATGATGATCAAACAAGATCCAAGTTAAAAGAAAAGTTTGAGGATAACAAAACCCCCACTGGTGAAGATTTTGCCAATTTGATAGAAGGCGCACTGAACTTAAAGGATGATGGTGTTGCGATTGAAGAAAGTAAAATCACAATGGAGAAATCACTTGAGGTCAATGAGGGGGATTTGATTGTAAGTGGTAGCCAAAGCCTTGGTGGGGAGTTAACGGTTGACAGTCACTTGATGGCTTCAAAGTGTTTTGAAGTCAGGACGGAAGGAAAAGCAACGCTTGATGGAAAAATGCATATCAAAATGCCAGCAGGCCCCCAAGCATTTGATGGCGATCCATTATTATTTCATGTGGAAGGTGATACACAAATCGACGGTGATGCACAAATAAAAGGCAATACACAATTCGATGGTGATACACAAATTGATGGCAATGCGACGATTGGGGGGAGGTTGAATGTAGGAGATGTATCTTCACTGAAGCACGCCCTACAACTGGATATAGATGGTGGTGATCACGAGACACCTTTTTTAATCAAAGAAGGCGAAGCACAACTTGTGACAATGACGGATGCCGGCAAAGTTGGCATAGGTGATATCACGCCTGAAGCATTACTACATCTCAGCCAAGACGGCGGAATTGATGAGCCATTACTTCGCGTTGATGAAAAAGGGAATGATGATAGGCCTTCTTTATTTGTTGCCGGAGATGGTCTAGTAGGGATTGGGAAGTTACACCCCGAAGCACATCTAGATGTTTCAAGTACACATGGGGATCTCACAGATAAAGATATCTTTCGCGCCTCGAATGGTGGGGCGACACAATTGGCGGTCGCGAAAGGTGGACAGGATGAAATTCAGCTGAAATCTGATCATATTCATATTGCCGGCGACACTCAAGTGGATGACAACCTGACCGTTGAGGGCTACCTTCAGTCGCTGACTGGGGCGGATGTCATTCAAACGGGAGCCGATGTCAATCAGACCGCGACCACAATCCGCTCGAATAATACGAATGCATCCCTAAAAGTACAGCATCAAGTTGATTCGGAAACCACCAACACACTGCTCATGGCAAACCAAAATAAGGTTGGTGTTCACACAGATACGCCAGAGGCTGCTTTCCATGTTGCAAGCGAAGCGCAAATGGATGGGGATGTGCATACGAAATCAGCGCTGCGAGTTGATGGTGATTCACAACTGACTAGCCTGACAGCAAGCCAAAATGTTTCGATGCAACAAACCTTGTCAGTGCAAGGAGCAACCGATCTTCAGAGCACTTTAAATGTGACGGATACGACGACATTGTCAGGTACTTTGAATGTTGCCCAGTCAGCCCATCTTCAGTCTGGGTTAATTGCTGATGGTGGCACCGATTTAAATGCGGGTTTGGATGTTCAAGGTTTGACGACAATGACGCAAACGGATGGTCCGTCAGATGATGGTGTGTTGACAGTCACCGCTTCTGAGGCTGCGAACCGGGCATTGAGAGTTCAACATGATCTTGGTGATGGGGGATTTGAAACGATCCTTACAACAAAAGATGGTCGTGTTGGCGTACGCACTGATATGCCAGCAGTTGATTTACATGTCAATGGGCAGTTACAAGTCGACGCGCATGCAGCAATGAAAAGCACAATGCAGGTCGATGGAAAGGTAACACTTGCGGATCAGCTAGAGGTGATGGGAACGTCACAACTAAGTCAAACACTCCATGTGACTGGTGCAACTCACTTATCCGATACTTTACAAGTGGATAACGCAACAACACTTGCAGATACATTCAATGTGCAAGGTGAATCTAACTTTGGCCAGGATGTAGGTGTTCAAGGGCATGTGATGATCACACAGGAAGACGAAGGTGTTGCTTTGACAGCTGTTTATCGTCCAGCCCCAGAAGGTGATCCAGAAACATTCTTCACTGCAAAATCAGGTCAGGTCGGGATCTGCACGGATTCCCCTGAAGCAGCTCTGCATGTTGCAGATGATCTCCAAGTGGACGGAGAAACAACCCTCAAAGAAAAACTCTATGTTGAGAAGACTTCTGACTTTGCTGGTACCAGTATGATGTCTGATGTACAAGTCAGAAAGACGCTGGATGTCGTTGAGAGTACGAGATTGCAAGCGACATTAGATGTGCAAGGAGCAGCTCAGTTTCATTCACCGGTCCAGTTTGATGCGGGCATCTCAATCGAAAACGGTGCGCGACTTAATTCACCAGAACACCAAGAATATGTGGACATGCATATTCGTCAGTCTCATCCGCACTTTTGGGGACTCCGTGTTGACCAAAGTAATGAAGGGATGGCCAGTTTTGTCGTTCAGCATAATAAAGTGGGCGTGAATACAGATTCGCCGCAGTTTCATTTAGATGTGAATGGTGAAACTCAATTGATGGAGACGTTGTGGACGAGAGCCGATGTCTACCATAATGCGCCAGTGTATGCGCAAGATAATATCTATTGCGAGCAATCGATAGGGTTTTCGATGAATAACCCAACCGCGCGTATTCATATCCGTGAAGGTGCCAGTGAAATCGCTTTACGCATTGATAGTGGTGTGGAAGAAATGTTACGCCATGTGGTTATTCGTCAAGGAAAAGTCGGTATCGGCAGACTTATCCCAACCAAGGATTTGGATGTGGGTGGTGATGTGGAAATTTCTGATGAACTCGATGTATTTGGCCGTGTTCACTTCCATGCAACGTTAGATGTTGACCGTGATGTTCAGTTAAAAGAAGATCTAACGGTTCGAGATACAACGAAGTTATATGGCCAAACGACCGTTGGTCATGTGGATGAGCTGGGTAGTGAACTTTATCCAAAAGCAGAGCTATTCATTGCCAACACACGTATGAGCGAAGCTTTCCGTATTCAATCCAAAAATGACCCAGGCTTGGTATTCAAAAATGGTTATTTAGGCTTAGGCATTGATGACCCAACGGTCACTTTGGATGTTGATGGTGCGACCCACTTGCATGGTAGTGTTCGCATGGATGAAGGAGCAGAAATCAACGGTTACTTCAAAGTCCACGGTGATAGCGCTAAAGCAGAGTTCTTTTGTGATGCGGAAGTGTGGGAGGATATGATCCTGCATGGAGATCTGACGGCCAAAGATGATGTTGAAATTCATGAAGATCTGATGGTTCAGGGCGATACAGAGCTGCTTGCTGATCTGCGTGTGGATAAGAATACGAAACTACTTGGCAACTTGACGGTTGGCTATGAAGACAGTCACATTGAGTTGAACGCACCGACGAAAGTGACTGAAGATCTGGAAATTAAAGGGAAAACAGCGATTCAGAAGAGCCTGCGTGTCGCGGAAGACTTCAGTACAGGAATGGGTCCTGGTGATGCACACTGTCATTTGAGAAATCGTAAAGATCAAGATGCGTTTGTTGTGGATCAACAAACCCCCACGGATACGTCTCGCTTATTCACATTAAATAAAACAGGCCAACTTGGCTTAGGAACGGTAACACCGCAATCTACGTTAGATATTGTTGGGGATGGGTCTTTGAGTGGTGACCTTACTGTTCAAGGGCAATTAATGGTGGGTCAGTCTTTATCCGTTGATCACCATTTAGATGTGGAATCTCTTGCTATAGCGGAGCATTTTACGCTGAATGATGGGCCAACTATCTACAATATTTCAACAGCAGATAACCTTGGTGGTGATAGTGCTCAAGATGGCATTTTACCGACTCAGGCTGCTGTAAAGTCTTACGTTGATCAGATGGTACTGCCATTTGGACGTGGTGGAAAAACACATATCATCACAAATCAGGATGAGTTTGATACAGTATTTCATGGGATTGAAGATAAAGTGATCACAGAAGACACAACCATTATCCTGCTTCCCTTTAAAACTTTTGACTTCGAGGTTGGGGCTTATCAGCTAAGAAATTCGGTTCGCTTAAAATCTGGTGTATCCATTATCGGATTTAATGAAAAATCGACCATCATTGAAAAAGCAGGTAAAAATCATCGCTTTAAATTGATGGGGCAATCCGATGCACCAGTCCGTCAAGTTCACCTTTCTGGTTTCACATTTAATGGGAATGGTCATCGCGATGGTTTTCAGGCAACACATGACGGTGGTGCGTTTTATCTTGAGCACGCCCAACATTGTCAGCTGAATTGCTTGATTGATAATCATCAGACCTGGGGTAGTGGTGGTGCAATTTATGCTGCACTGCAAACCGGTGATTTTCCTTATACAGCGAGTCACATTGAGGCCAAACATATTCATCGTTGTTATTCGCTTGATCAAGGTTCTGGTTCGAATACACAACTCAATGAAGGTGGTGCAGCCTTTGGCTTATATCGCTCGGTTATCCACGCCTATAACTGCTCAGCTGAATTAGGAGGAGGTTTATCTCGCTGCAAAGAATGTGTCGCAGAAACAACTAGCTGTATGGCAAGCCGTGGTGGTGGTGGTGCTTATCGTTGTCCTCAATTACAACTCAAAGCAGTGGACTGTAAAGTGTCACTGACCAATTCCAATGGTCGAGGTGGTGCAGCCTATTATTGCAGTGACCTGATTTGTGAAGGTTTGTGGATGGGTAATAATGCTGCTGATGGTCCACACATTTATGCATCGAACAGCTTGACTGGTGATTTGGAAGAACGTCATTACTGGAAAGGTGACTTCGTAGGGCGACGTATCGACAATACGGCAAGTGTATGGCGCTCACATAACGAATAATCCGATTCCTTTTTCATAATTTATACGAATCAAAGTCAAAATATCAATATCTAACAAACTTCAACTCTTTCAAATCTAAAGTGTGTTCTATGAACTTCCATATCCGTCAATTGTGTTTTGATTTATGCCTGTCCTATGTTCAGGATGAGCCTGAGCTGGTGGACAGACAATTTCAGCAGTTTGTGATGAATGAACTGGCGTCTTTGGATTTGGAAAAGGTTGAGGAATTTTGTCGAACCCAGGAAATGGAACTTCCTGCTGACATGGTTATTCCATCTTTGGAAGTCGAATTACCAGATGTTCATCTCGAAGAGGCTGGTATGTCTTTACTCATCCTGATCCGTCAATACATTATTCCAGCATTAAAGCAGGCATTGCAGCAAGCGATCCTTCAAAAACTCTTTGAAGTGTTCTCGCGTCGTAGAAATCAGTCCAGTCAACCTGACAGCAGTCAAGCAAATCATCTTGCTGTTCCAGAGCAAAATATGAAACATAAGGTGGATACAAAGCCGAATGTTTTACCAGATGCTTCACGCCAAAATCTATTCGAGTTGCTTAAATCTCAGCTGTTATATGGTCGCTCAGCCAATCCAGATCACCCATTTGGGGAGGTTAATTATCAGCAGTTTTCCTACTTACTCGATCAATCATTGCAGCAAAATGGACTACCTTTGCCAATGTTAAGACAGTGGTTAGGGTTGCCACATGTACAACGCCGAATTTGGTCCTGGATACACCAAAGTGAATCATTTTACTTATTACCAACATTGCTCAAGCGGATTTTTCCCCATTCAGTCGTGAATCAGTGGATGTTGTATCTTGGAAATTCAGCAATGGGACAGTCACTGAAAGGGAAGATCTGGCGTGCAGGACTGACATTCTTATTGCGAACATATTTCTGCACATCCACATTCGAGCGCTGGGGGTTATTTTTGCGAAGTTTTACTTTGGAAGCCGGAGCTGATGTGACCCAGCAAGAACTCATGGAGGCAATGCGAGCGCTTCGTGCTTGTTTAACTGAGTTAGATATGGCGCAGCAACAATGTGTGCGAACGCAAGAAGCACTCCAGTCCTGGTTTACGATTGTCACAATGCAACATGTGTCGCAAAAAGACCTGTTGAGTCTTCGCCGGATCATCATTCCAAACAGTTCTGATGTTTTGTTGCATGGGATTGAAGTATCGAAGAAGTACCTTAAGCCGCATTTTAATTTCGAATTGATCAGACATGCACTCGCACAGGTTTCTGCACCATTAACTGTTCTTAGTCAGTTGAACTGTATGCCTGAAACCTTTATCAAGCACCTTCAAGCTTTTTATATCCTTGCGATAAAAACGGCTGTTTTTCCAGCTGATCTAAAACAATTGATCGAATCAAAGTGCCAATCATGGTTAGCAAGCGCATTGAGACCACATGCAGAAGCACAAAAGATACTCTTAAAAATACGAGCGTGTTTGTACTCGATTGAGTCTTCGCCGCAAGACAACATTCATATCGAAGAACTTTCCAGCCATATCACTGAGCTGAAAGAAAATCGAGCCGCTGGCTTCGAAACGAAGCAATTTTTAACACAATTGTATAGTGCCATTGCACAGCAACAATGGGAAAAAATTGGGTCACTTCAACAAGTCATTGATACGTATATCGCACAGCTGACAGCCATTCAAGAGGAAGAGGCGCGCAAAGCACAAAGAAGCACGCCATTCGTTTCTATTGAGTTCAAAGATATCTATGTTGCCTGTGATGAGCAATCACCAAATGCAATGTCGAAGGCAGCTGCGCAAGCATTGATTCATTTTTATCAGTTACTCTGTAGACCGACTTTAACTCATACGCAGCTTCAAACTTGGAAACAAAAAAGGTACACATGGTCTCAAGATGTCATACTTCCTTCTTTGCCAGTTATGATGATGGATGCACCATCTGGAGTTGTTATTCAAGAAAATATTGAACAACAAGAACAAGTATTCAAACAGCGGCAGGAGCAAGCGGTTTGTGAGGCAATATGGGTAACATTTGTTGAAGCCACGCAGCACTTGTTACAACATGTGATAAAAGAAAGTCACCCAGTATTGATGAATAAAATGATGCCATCAATTCAGTCACTCAACCAGGATCGAGTCATTGAAGTAAATCGGCTTTCTGTTTATCTCAAAGAGATATTGATGGCTTGCCTATTTTGGCAAAAACAAGAAAGCAGAGCAGAGTCAGGGAGTGCAGTTCGGTTGCTCCACTTCTCTCGGTATATCGAGAAATTGGAGTCGATGATCCAGCAATTGTTTGAACTGGGACAAAATGATCCAATTACATACCAAATGACGCAGCAGTGGTGGTGGCCAATCTTCCATGCTGTCCGTTCTCAAGACAAACAAGTTCAGCAAGAAGCAAATATGATTGAAGCGATACATGCTTGGGCATTTTCACCTGTACTGCCAACAAAAAGTGAAGTATTAGAGACTTGCCAAACATGGGTATCAGAATGTCATGAACAATCGATACAGCAAAGTTTAAAACGAATGAGTGATGTGCGTCTTCAAACGAAAAAGCAATGGTCTCAGCTTGATTTACAGTCAATCCGAGACAAAATAAACGCACGACTTGCTCAGGTACGTCAATGGGAATCAGAGCAATACACAGGCTTACCCACAAAAGATGCCGGGCTTGTGATCCTCTGGCCATTTCTACAATTGTTCTTTCAGCGAAATAATTTGTTAAATATCGAATCAGATACAACAGCAGACACCGATAAGATCGGCCATTTTATGGATGAGCAAACACAAGAAAAAGCATTCGCATATCTCGTTGAAATGTCTGGTTTGGTATTTGAAGAACAAGAAGTGATGGGCACGGCGAATTTAATGTTGGGCTTGCCACCAGAAACCAGCCATGAAGCACTCATAGAATTGTCTAACGAAGAAAAAGAAAGCGTAACCGCATTCCTGCAATCCGTGATCGGCCACTGGCAAGCATTAAAAAATATGCCAGTTGGTTCGTTTCAACAGATGTTTATACAAAGACATGGTTTGTGTATTCAAACCCAGCACGGCTTTGCAATTGAAGTCGAGCGGCAGTCGATGGATATTCTTCTAACCAAACTCCCCTGGGGCCTTGGAACAATCACAATGCCATGGCTGGATCATCAACTCCTAGAAATCCACTGGCCGTACGGTTTTGACTGAAAAAACCTCACTCTTTGTTACTCGCCGTTCATTTGAAATAAATACGCGATAACCCAAATTCACTTCTCGCATCGTGATGGAAATGTTTACTGCCAAACCGCGAGAGCTTCCGAAAGATTAACACGCGCAATCAGGGTTTAAACCCGCGCGGATAGAATCATAGAGGATACTTATGTCTCAATTGACTCATCTAGCAGATATCATTACAAAGCATGAAATCATCAAAACTTACTATGACTCAATCAAACAACAGGTGAAGTCCAACCAATTTGAAGAAGATAAAGCAATTCTAGAAAGCCTGGATCACAAGTTTCGCCATCAAATTCAAGCCTTTTTAGAGGAAGTTCAGCAAGTCCTGACAGAGAAGAACTATCAACATGGTCTAACGCAAGAAACGGTTACTTTATCGGATGAGCCTGAGAAAGAATACATTATTCGGATGGATCTTGCTGTCTCAGATATGAAGATACCATCAAGAAGTATCAATCAACCTGTGTTTTCCAACAATGTGATCAGCTTCCAGCGCATTGGCCAGACCGATCATATCAGCTGCCAATTTTCGAATCATTTTGCAGAAAGTGATGTATTCCAACTCATCCTAGAAGAAGGGGAGTCCTTCTGCCATTGCCATGATGATCATGCTGATTACGAAGAAGAGTTATGCAACAAAATGGACGATTTTATGACATTCATATTATTAAGTCGCCGCTCTGGGTTGCATGTACCGACTTAGTGTCTTATAAATCAATGATTTACATACTTTCGGTTAGGGGGTGTGGTAAAATTTAAAAACATGAAAATGTGTACCAAAAAACCGATTTGTGTACAAAATTTTACTTGATATGTGTACTTTGAGTTGGAATAGGTATTTTAAATACAACCTTTTTATTAGTTTGGTTACTAAAAAATCATATAGCATCTGTCGTTGTGGTTTTTTATGTTAAGTGAAATTCTTAAAGAGCTTTCAAATTCTCTCAGCATTGAGCCTTTAACTATCAATAGCGAAGGCTTTTGCTCGATAGTCATCGATGAGAAAGTCGCAATATTCCTCCAAGTCAACAGTGCTCAGGAAGTTATTCTTTATTCGAACTTAACGCTGAATGCATTGGAAGACACAAGTCTACTCAACCAAGCAATATTAGAAGCAAACTTTTTTGGGTTAGGGGCCAACGGATTCACAATTGGTATGAACCCCAAAAACCAGCAATACATTATATACCGTCGTATCTATGAATCTGGGTTGAATGTAGAGCGCCTTGAGCTGCTGCTTAACCAATTGGTTATAGCAATTGAGTTTTGGCAAAATATTCTCAACCAACCGGAAGAATTTTTATCTTCCTATCAGACGCAATCAGATAGTGAGTCACACATCACGCCATTTAATCGAGTGTAGAAAATAGGAGTTAAGTTGTCCCTATGACAAATACAATTTCATCGAATCAATATCAACTCAAAGATTTCTTTGATATTGCAGCATCATCCGACAATCGCGTTATCGCGAAAGAAGGTCAGGTCAAAGTCGCTTCGACAATGGATAAAGGAGCCGTGATAAGTTCAATGTGTAATCTTGTTGATGGAAAGTCAACAGATGCTTTTTTGAATGAAAACCTGAAAACAGGTGAAGAATTGGGTGCCGCATTGCGACATGAATTTGGCCAATGGGGAGCGCGTGCATCCACTTTGATTCAGTCGAAAACAGAAACGGGAACACCGATCACTCAAAGGGATATTGCAGATATCAAAAAACTATTACCTCAGCTGATGAACAATCATGAACGATTTGAAAATCTCAGCCGTTTGTTAAATGAAGTTGCAAAAGATGATCGCTTTATTGAAACGTTAAGAGAAGTGGCCCCAGGAGAGATAGAAGGCGGTGCAGAAGGCTTGGGCAAGTATTACCTCAATAGTTGGGTCCAGTCCATCCGAAGAGCATCCAGTGATTCAGACCCTATGGTCCAACAACTCGCTTCGAATAACAATCTAGCCAATGCAAAATTAATTAGCAAAGCTGCTGCAAGCTTACTCGTGATCCCAGGTATTGTGTTTGCAATGAAAAATATTGCGAATGTAACAGATAAAGAGGCTTCGCATGGTGCTATCTTGTCGGTAACTGGTGATCAAAATTCAAAATATTCAAATGATATTGCAAGTATTATTTCTAATGCACTGTACTCAGGTCATGATGTGGATGCAACATATCAAGCTGTCCATCTAACGACCTATACTGCTGCATTACCGCTTAGCCAAGTATTGCCATTTTCTGGCCTGGGCGTCGCACCTGCCGTCAATGAAGCTATCGCTCAGCAAACCTCAAATATCGCATTGCAAAATTCCTATGGTGTTTCACTGAGTGGAACAAGGTTTGGAGGCGCATTTTTATCTGGCGTCGCAGCTTCCGAAACAAATAGGCAACATACGATCCGCCAAGATTTAGATGTTATGCCAAAAATGCTTGTTGGCTATAAGGAACATGAACAAGTGTTTGACTTACAGACAAATGAAAGAGTCGTTCGTGCATTATTACTCTATCTAGGCCCAGCAGAAAACAGGAACATGAGTCATGAAGACGCTCCGGTTATTGAGCAGCACTTTGAGAGAACACGCATGGCTTTGAAAAAAGAATTTGGCTCTTTGCCAAGTGAGGATCTCAAACAACATGTGAAAAGTCCAAAAGAAGGACTGCGTAAAAATGACAAAGCTCTGATTGAATCTCTCAGTTATGGTGCAATGCACAACCCAAATCTAGGGAATATTCAAGTACATTCTCAGCTAAAAGAAGACTTAACACGGGACTTATCCAAAGAGCAAGTGACGAAAAATATGCTTCCAAAAGATGTAAGAGCGATTGAACGTTCTGAACTTCTTCAAGGTTATCCTCAGGAAGATGGCAGTCTGGGCGCACCAAGTGTTTTGCGTATGCTTTATGCAGCAGAAGGCTGGCTAGGTTAAATTTTACCTTTCTAAAGGAGAGAGACAAGGATGTTTAGTTCTCTCCAAAGCGAACAATTTCCCTAAAGTACTGAACGAATTTACTGAAGCATGCCGTTGGGTGCTTGAGTCATTATTGTTCAAGGACGATGTGCTTCGTGTGCAACTCTTGTGATGAGTTCAGATATACTCGCTTGAGGTGCTTAAAAAAACAATTCACAAGTCGAGCATATCATCGTCATTCATCACGGATTATAGGTACATATATTATTATTGGCTCAATGATTCTATCAGGGTATTTATGAGCTTAATCGTGTACCAACTGAAATTTTGACCTCCTATTCCCATCCAACCACTATCTTTTCAAAGTTTTCTAACAACCACTGACAAAGTCAGCACATCAATACTTGTTTATTGAATTCATCGATTAGATAGCTGCCAGAATCGGGTGCGCGATGCGTGCCCGCCTTCCTTACCCATTGAATCAGCATGAAACAAAATCATAAGATGAGTTCAGAATGACGTCCAAGATCGCAAAAGGTGTATATAACACTTAGACAGTTCGCTTATCTATTTGTGAAAGAGTCGTGGCATGAAAAAAGGGTGACCAAGAGGCCACCCTTTTTATTGAACAGAATAGTGAGTTGTTCAATTAAGAGGCTTGTGTTTTTGCACTGCTACTGCCATTTTCTGCGGCATAAAAGACTTCTTCATCAAGTTCGCCTTCCGTTTTCGCAACAACACAGGAAACCATACAGTCACCGGTAACATTAACTGCTGTTCTTGTCATATCCAGCAAGCGGTCAACACCGATAATCAACGCGATCCCTTCAACAGGTAGATTGACTTGTTGCAGGACCATGGTGAGCATGATCAGACCTACACCAGGAACACCAGCTGTACCAACCGATGATAGGGTGGCTGTAAGGACAACCATGAGGTAATCGGTGAGCGTCAGATCAACATTAAATGCCTGCGCGATAAACACGGTTGCAACACCTTGCATAATAGCAGTTCCGTCCATATTAATCGTTGTTCCCAATGGGACGGTAAAGGATGCAATCGTATTGCGAACACCCATTTTTTCCGTTGCTGTTTCCATAGTAACTGGCATCGTTGCACCAGAGCTTGATGTACTAAACGCAAACAGTGCGGCATCTTTCATCTTCATGAGGAAAACAAGCGGATTGAGCTTTGCAATAGTCTTTAAAATGGTTGGATAAACAACAAACGCATGAACGAACAGGACGCCAATGACAAGGAAGAAATACTTCATAATGCCAGCAATTGCATCTAGGCCAACTGTTGAGAATACACGGGCAACAAGTGCAAATACACCGTAAGGTGCTAAGTACATCAGGATGCGAACGAGCTTAATGATGACTTCGTTCAGATCTTCAAAGATATTGGCAATGCGTTGTCCTCTCTCCCCAGATAGGGCAATCGCTAAGCCAAATAAGATTGAAAATACAATGACCTGAAGCATTTTGCCTTCTGCCATTGCTTTGACCGGGTTGGTCGGGAACATATCAATGATCGTCTGCACGAGTGATGGGGCTTCTTTCGCCGCAAATGTTGTTTTTGCAACATCAACATGCACATCAGCGCCTGGCATGACAACCAAAGCCGCCGCGACAGCAATTGAAATTGCAACCGCAGTCGTCAACAAATACAAACCAACAGCTTTGCCACCAAGCCGACCAAGTTTGGATGTATCTGTCAGCCCACAAATCCCGCATACAAGAGAGACAAAGACTAACGGTACGACGATGAGTTTCAAGCTGGCGACAAAAACAGCAGCAATGATTTTCAGTATCCCTTCAAACAGGGCACTGTTGATTACACTCTGTACGTTTGTGTAATTAGCCGGATCCGCGCCGAACATTTGCAATATTGCGCCATGCTCGAACGTTAAATTGTATAGTAACCCTATTGCCGCGCCGAGAAACATGCCAATCAAAATTTTGACCGTCAAGCTCATCGTTGGCTTGGGCATGCTGCGCGTTAATTCTTGATTCATTTCATCTGTCATAGTGAAAATTATCTTTCTAGATTTTCTTAAAACGGCGTTCAGGGTATCAGGTCATGAAGCAGAAATAAAATTTTCGCATAAAAATGCATAAATTCTAGTCAGTATTGGCTGGTTTTTGCGTGATTTGATTTTCTTTTACACATTTGAGACCCAAGCAAAAGTCGGTCAAAAGCTTGAATTTGGCTTTTTGTTAAAGTTCATTTGATTACAAAGGGTTGCAAAAAAGTAAAATATTAGTTTATTTGCTAATTTTACGCTCATATAAAAGAGGTAGAATGAAGGATTTAAGCTAGGCTTAAAACAGCTAATTAAAGCTAGAATATTTTCATCATTAGTATGACTATTCATGAAAATCATTCATGCTCAACATCGTCGTTTTATTTTTGAATATTTGGCTTGGAAGCATGCAACACAAGGGGGCCTTATGGAGTCTCTAAAAATTAGTGATTATATGAATCACAGACCAGTCACGTTTACATTAGATATGCCTGTAGAAGAAGCGGTTGAACGATTGTTGCAGAGTCACCAAACAGGTGGGCCTGTCATTGATCAGTCAAAAAAAGTCGTTGGGTTTTTATCTGAACAGGACTGTATGGAAAAAATGCTGGAGTCCACTTATCACAATGAACTCACAGCAAAGGTGTCAGAAATCATGTATTCGGAAGTACTGGCTGTCAAGCCGTACAACAATATCATCGAGCTATCTCAGATGATGTTGCAAAATAAACCGAAGATTTATCCTGTCACCGATGATGACGGTTATCTTGTCGGCGTAATCACGCGATCGGATGTATTAAAGGCAATCGACATACACCTGCATGCCTGCTTTAAAAACGCGGTTTAAGTTGATTTGAAAATTAATGGTCAGCTATGGCTTTTTCTATCACTTGATTTTGAGTGCATGATGAAGCCATCATTTCTTTTTAAAAATATCCTGAACTGATACCCTGTCACGGTATGTATATTCAGTTGTGAACCAATGCGATCTAATATTAGACAACGACTGCGCGACCGTATAAATCAATTCTGTACTCTTTTGTAATTAACTTTCCTCAATCATTGATACAAATCACGATGATCAAACAATTTATGTACCTAAATTGACTAATGTTTGTAGCTGACTTACTGTAGCCGAGCTGTATTGAGTTCTCATATTCAAAAAAGCACATCTACTACTATAAAAACAACGAAACGAGTATGACGCCATGAATAATATTAAGAAACAAGCACTTTGTTTACTTGCGACAACTTCTATTCTATCTAGTACCGCGATTGCGGATAATTACATTACGTCCATTGAATATTTGAGAGACTCAGGGAAATATCCTCCAAAAATCTGTGAGATGGACTTATTTACGATGGCTGGGTTAGTACAAGTCGAATTTCTTTTATCAGACTTATGGCTACCTAAAGAGGTATGTGACCGAGCAAAACAAATTGGTCGAAAGTTTGAAAAAGACCTTTCACGTTGGAATGTTGATACTTTATGCGGATATGTTGTTGTCGGAACAGGGAACGACCGCTCCACAGGCGATCTGGCGCCTGGGTGCAATAAAACATCCCGTATTAAGAAAAATTACCAACTAGACAGACGAGGCAATACCTGGGAATGCGATGGCTCCGTCAGCACTAGCACACCAACAGATGGTCGTTATCCGCTACATATCACAACACAAACACACTTTTCTTGCCAACTGGTTGACTATGGTGTGATTTTTACTTCTGAGGAGTTTTAAGATTCTTGAAGGACGGTCTATGAAAAGACTGTCCTCGCTCTATTTTTGCCTAAAAAGATTCTGTTGAAAGCGCATATTTCAGAGAACTCCAGAATAAAACCCCTAAAGTTTCAATTAGTTGTTAACGATATAGTTGTGATTGTAGGCTAAGCGCAGTAAAATGGCGGGCTTCAATTGGATGGGGACGTGGTAGTCATGAGTATTTCTGTCAGTGTGCTGGCTTTAAAAATTAAAAATGCATTAAAAAAAGACCAGTTTCGTTTTCAGCGAAAGCTTAATGATTTAAAAAAACAACAAGATGCTGACAAACAGGCTCAGGCGCTGGCTTCTCTTTCCTCGCAAATAGAAAAGTCAGTTGCACTTTGTGAGCAACGCGCGTCTTCCATTCCAAAAGTCACTTATCCTCAACAACTCCCTGTTTCTCAGAAAAAAGATGAAATTGCTGAGGCAATTCGCGATCATCAGGTCGTCATTATTGCAGGTGAAACCGGCTCAGGGAAAACAACCCAAATTCCAAAAATATGCATGGAAGTTGGGCGCGGTATCTCTGGTTTTATCGGGCATACACAGCCGAGAAGAATCGCCGCACGTTCAGTTGCAACCCGTATCGCAGAAGAGATGAACTGTGAATTAGGCTCTCATGTCGGCTATAAAGTCCGTTTTACAGATAAAGTAAAGTCAGACAGCTTGATTAAATTGATGACAGATGGGATTTTATTGGCCGAGATCCAGCAAGATAAGTTTTTGGATCAGTACGATACCATTATCATTGATGAAGCCCACGAAAGAAGCTTAAATATCGATTTTATCCTTGGCTATCTTAAACGATTACTGCCAAAACGTCCTGACTTAAAAGTGATCATCACTTCCGCAACCATTGATCCGGAGCGGTTTTCAAAGCATTTTGATGATGCGCCTATTATTGAAGTCTCTGGCCGGACTTATCCAGTTGAGGTTCGTTATCATCCGATGATTGATGAAGAAAAGGATGAAGAGCGGGATCAACTGCAAGCCATCTTCGATGCTGTGGATGAGCTAATGGCTGAAGGGCCTGGTGATATTCTTATTTTCATGAATGGCGAACGTGAAATACGTGACACCGCAGAAGTGTTGGAAAAACGTCGATTGCGAGATACTGAGATATTACCGTTATTTGCTCGACTCTCTGCTGCGGAGCAAAACAGAGTATTTCATCCCCACGGTGGTCGCCGGATCATTCTATCCACGAACGTTGCAGAAACCTCTTTGACAGTCCCGGGTATTCGTTATGTGATTGACCCAGGGACAGCGCGGATCTCAAGATATAGTTATCGTACGAAGGTGCAACGCTTGCCGATTGAGCCAATTTCTCAAGCAAGTGCAAATCAGCGAATGGGACGCTGTGGCCGGGTTGAGGCGGGGATCTGTATCCGTTTGTATTCTGAAGAAGATTTCTTACAACGCCCAGAGTTTACCGATCCAGAAATCTTAAGAACAAACCTGGCATCCGTAATCTTACAGATGTTGGCATTAGGTCTGGGTGATATTCAGCGATTCCCATTTGTCGAGCCGCCAGATAATCGACATATTAATGATGGCTTACGCTTGCTTGAAGAGCTGCGCGCTGTTCAACCTCAAAAGAAACAACAAAACCGACGATTAACGCAGGAAGGGAAGCGCTTATCTCGATTACCGATAGACCCACGTTTGGCAAAGATGGTACTGACTGGTGCTCAGTTTGGCGCCCTTGAAGAAGTAATGATTATTGTTAGTGCACTAAGTATTCAGGATCCAAGAGAGCGTCCATTAGACAAGCAGCAAGCATCTGATGAAGCGCATCGCCGATTTTTTGATGACCGATCAGACTTTCTTGCCTTTCTCAATCTTTGGCAATATCTTGGCGAGAAGATGGACAGTCTGAGCCGATCTCAGTTTCGTAAGTTATGTCGAACGGAATATTTAAATTACATTCGTATCCGTGAGTGGCAGGATATTTATAGCCAACTTTCTCAGTCGGCACAGGAGTTATCTCTCAAGGTCAATCAGGAGCCTGCGGATGAGGATTCAATTCACCGTGCATTACTGTCTGGCTTACTCAGTCATATCGGATTTAAATATAAACAGGGTGAATATCTTGGCGCGCGGAATAGTAAATTCTTTATCTTCCCGGGTTCTGGCCTGTTTAAAAGTCAACCGAAATGGTTGATGTCTGCGGAATTGGTGGAAACATCAAAACTCTTTGCCAGAATGAATGCACGCTTTAAACCAGAGTGGGTTGAGCCTTTGGCTGATCATTTGGTGAAGCGTCATTATAGTGAGCCACACTGGGAAAAGAAAAAGGGCAGTGTTGTTGCCTTTGAACAAGTCAGCCTCTACGGCATCGTGGTTGTTCCAAAGCGCTCCGCTGTGTATACGCGGATTGACCCCCATGCATGTCGAGAGATTTTTATTCGAGAAGCACTGGTGAACGGTCAGTTGAGTGGACGCTATCCATTTTTAAAACATAATCAGTCACTTGTTGCGAAAGTCCACGAAATGGAAGATAAAATTCGTCGTCGGGATATCTTGGTGGATGAAGAGAGCCTTGCTGAATTTTATGACACGCGGGTTCCGGCAGACATCTGTGATCAGGCTGACTTCAACCATTGGTGGAAAAAGCAAAGTAAACAACAGCCAAATTACTTGGACTTTTCTTTGGAAGAGCTCATGAAACGGGATTCAGCTGAAGTCACATCGGATGCGTATCCTGAAGTGTGGCAGCAAGGCAACCTGCGTCTGCCGCTGGTGTATACTTTCGAACCTGGTAGGCAGGCTGATGGCGTTTCGGTTAAAATCCCACTGGGGTTACTCAATCAAGTGAAAGAAGATGGTTTTGATTGGGGTATTCCAGCACAGCGTCAAGAATTAATTATTGCACTGATCAAGTCGCTGCCTAAACCCATTCGCCGTAACTTTGTCCCGGCACCTAACTATGCGGATGCAGTATTACAAAAACTGTCAGAACAACCTTATCAAGGGAAATTGTTAGAGCAGGTCGCCAACCATTTAAGACGAATGACAGGCGTGAGCATTCCTGAAGATGCTTGGGATTGGTCTCAAGTTCCAGAACACCTTAAAATCAATTTCCATGTTGTGGATGATAAGAAAACAATCGTTGGGCAGGGGCGTCACCTTTCTATTTTGCAACAATCTCTAGAGGGGCAGGTTCAGCAGACGATTAAAGATGTCGCGAATGACAGTATTGAGCGCGCTGATATTATTGACTGGGATTTTGGAGCATTACCAGAGTCTTTTTCACAAGTTCAAGCTGGGTACGAGATCAAAGCATTCCCAGCATTAATTGATCAGAAGAAGTCAGTCTCGATTGAGCTGATGGATGCGCAAGATAAGGCTGAATTGGCTCATCGGCATGGCCTAGTACGCTTAATTTTAATCAATACACAGTCACCCATCCGCTATTTACAAGCAAATTTGCCGAACAAATCAAAATTAGGATTGTATTTTAACCCTTTCGGGAATGTGAATGATCTGCTCGATGATTGTATATTTGCTTCAGCACTTTCACTACTGGCTGATACGGCTCCTGCACGAGATGAACAATCCTACCAGCAGCAAAGGGATATGATCCGGATGCACTTGGCTGATCATATGCTCGTGGTTGCCCAAAAAGTGGAACAGGTATTGTCATTAGCGCATGGGATCCGTAAAAAGATGAAAGGACGTGTCGACTTAACAATGATCCAGGCGCATGGTGATATCAATCATCAGATTGATGCGTTCATTTTTAAAGGGTTTGTGACATCAGTTGGACCAGAGCGATTGGATGACATATTGCGGTATTTTCAGGCAATCGAACGTCGATTTGAAAAGTTGCCTGTTGACCCCAATCGTGATCGATTACAAATGATCGAAATTGAAAAGGTGATGGCAGCTTATGAAAAGCTGGCTAGTCAATATTCCCATTTACCTCAATTACCATCTGATGTGACTGAGATCAGATGGATGATTGAAGAATTAAGAGTGAGTTTATTTGCTCAGGTTCTCGGAACAAAATATCCGATATCGGCAAAACGGATATTCAATGCAATTCAGGATGTGAAAGCATGAAAAGGGGCTTGAAACTCAGCGAATTTATTGCTATTCGTTGAGCACATGGGGGAGATGAGCAGTGACGCCGCTGCTTATACAATCAGAAGGTCGTGAATGACGGCCTTACTTTGAAGTCAGTTACATAGAGCAGAAAGAAGGATGGGACATATGGACCCTTCATCAAAGGAATATTCAGAATCGCTCACAAGCGTTCTTGTTGTTGATGATGAGTATTTCAATTTTGAAATGCTGAGCGCATCATTCAGTCCTCGGTTTGATTTAAATTACGTTGATTCTGGCGCTGCTTGTTTAGAGTATGCCGTCGCTCATCAACCTGATGTGATTTTGCTGGATGTCTGTATGCCTGGATTAAATGGCTACGATATTTGCCGATTATTGAAAAACACACCTGAGACGAAACACATCCCAATTATCATGGTATCTGGACTTGATACAGATGCTGAAAAGCAAACAGCCTTTGAGGCCGGATGCGATGAGTACATCACAAAACCATTCTCAATCTCAGACTTGATCGATTTGATAGATTATTTTGTTCGCCAAAGTCAGAGGAGTCCGCAGCTATAATTGAAGTGGTGCATAGTCATAAATTTAAATGGTGTTTCATCCTTTTTTGAAAACATATGTCTATGGGGATTGAAACGCTTTTATGAAAGAATACTGCACTGACTACTTTTCAGGAACGAATTTTCATGTCATCATCGCCTATGAGATCTGTGATTAGCGGAGAAAAGCATGCTGCACTTGGATGATAAAAGAGATTTTTTTCGAATGATCGTCAATACCGATCTTGAATTATATGTGATGGACTCCGAAGCAGGCAGGAAGCTTGATGGTATTTGTCGCGATTTGAGTGCAACAGGTATGTCGATAGAAATAGATGAGCCACTGGAGCTGGGTACCTGCCTCCGTGCAAAACTAGAGTCTTCTATTGATAGTGTGCCTGCATTGGATGCTGTGATCAAAGTGATCCGTTGTGGAAAAGAGAGCGAGGATTGCTTTATTATCGGCGCTGAAATTATGGAAATGAATGAATAACCACCGCTAAACGCCAGATTGGTCTACACTTTCCAATACGAGTTTTTCATGGTTTTTCGGCTCGCTGGATGATCCATATCAGACACAATTTGGCATTTAGACTAATCTCTTTGACGATAGTACTTACATCTATCGTGTTTTCTGCGTTCGCCTATATTTCATTCCATCGAGCAAAGCTAGAACTTTATGAAGGAAAAAACCGTGCAGTTGAAGATATTCAAGCACGGGTCCAACTTGCTGTTCCATCCGCCCTTTGGGAGTTTTCCCACGAGCTTGTTGAAGAGGTACTTCGATCTGAGATCACGAGCCCTTATCTAGAAGGAATTAGCATTCTCGATATTGATGGGGGCGTACTATTTACTATCCGGAAAGAAAGTAACCGTCTAAAGAAAGACAGATCGGAATTAAAAGTCTCTGATTCGCAAACTGCAGATCCCGAATTGACTATCAAAACGCTTTACTTCAAACGAGAAAATAAATCTGACAAGAAAGTTGGGACTCTGATCTTACAAACAACGAATGCCCATATCTCTGAGCGCCTGGATGAGAAGCGTAATGACGCAATTATTGAAGCGTTATTTCTTGATATCTTCTTAATCATTACTTTATTGCTTATGATCCAGCTTGTGATAATTCGACCTTTGTATAAGGCGATCGAGATTATATCGAAAGTAGCAGATGGAAACCTGAATGTTTCTGCAAAATCAACGAGAAAGGATGAGTTTGGACGCCTGCTCTCTGCGATTAATGATATGATCACACAATTAAAGAACTCGATTCTACTCGTACAAACGAATGCAGAAGCACTCACATCAGCCTCGCAGGATGTTGCCAGTACAGCTCAGTCCCTTAGCCATGGGGCGAATACCATTTCAAGTAATATCGAACATACCTCGTCCTCTTTAGAAGAAATTCGAGCCACAATATCTGCAAATTCAGATAATGCGAAAAAAACTAATGTGATTGCTTCGAATGCAGCACAGAAGGCAGTGAACGGGAAGAAGTCTGTCACAGAGACAACCAATGCAATCAAGAAAATTAGCGATCGAATCGAGTTGATTGATGATATTGCCTACAAAACGAATTTATTAGCCCTAAATGCAGCAATTGAGGCAGCACGGGCAGGAGAGCAAGGGAAAGGATTTGCGGTGGTTGCAGATGAAGTGAGAAAGTTGGCTGAGCGAAGCCAAGCATCCAGCCAAGAGATCGGAGAACTAGCAACAATTGTTGTCAATCTGGCAGAGCAAGCAGGGATAGGATTCGAAAAAATGCTGCCAGAGATCCAAGAAACGGCGCAATTGGTCGAAGAAATTACCTTGGCTTCAGAAGAGCAAACATCAGGTGTTATTGCAATTGCGGACTCGATTGATGACCTCACGCAAGTTTCTCATCAAAGTGCATCTGCCTCAGAAGAGCTGGCAGCGACATCGGATACTCTGACACAACAGGCGCGGCAGTTAACTGACTCCATGAAGTTCTTCAAAACTTAATGCTGGGGCTATTTTTCCACGTTACTGCCTTGTCTCTCTTGTAGCTCCAACTACACGGCGTTCCATCCGGCCTGAAATCGCGAAAAATAGGCCGCTAGCAGCGACATTCATGAAAGAGTAAAAGACCCTAATTGACCTGACAGACAATGCCTTTTAAGTAATGCCCTTCAGGGTAAAAGCTTGCAACAGGGTGATCGGGGGCTTGATTTAAAAATTCAACAAAAGAAACATCACGCCCTGCATCTAAAGCAGCATCAGCAACGATTTTTTGGAATAACCCAGGCTCCATGAGTCCAGAGCAAGAAAAAGTGAGGAGGTACCCACCTGGCTTTAGCAATTGCATGGCAAGTAGATTAATATCTTTATATCCACGACAAGCACCATTGAGTTGTGCTTTTGAGTCAGCAAATTTCGGTGGATCCATGATGATCATATCGAATGTTTTGCCTTGATCCCGATATTCGCGCAACAGTTTAAATACATCTTTTTTATGAAACTGGACGTGTTGTTCATCGTGTTCATTCAGGTGATGATTTTGTGCGGCTAATTCGAGTGCTTTGTCAGAAACATCCACGTTTTCGACATGACTTGCACCACCTTTTAAGGCATGTAATGAGAAGGTTCCGGTATAGCTGAAACAATTGAGAACGGATTTACCTTGCGCATAGATCCCGCTTACTCGTCGACTTTCTCGCTGATCGAGATAGAACCCCGTCTTATGACCTTCTTCGACATTCACTTGAATGCGTACACCATATTCGGATATTTCCTGAATTGGCGCGTGCCCTTGATCAACAAGCCAGCCCTTCGACAGGGTTAAGCCTTCTTTTTTACGTACTTCAACATCTGAACGATCGTAGATTGAGAGCTCAGGAAACTCTGTTTGTAATGCTGCGACGATATCCGCTTTGAATAGCTCCGACCCTGCGCTCAAAAGCTGTGTCACCAACACTTGGTTATATCGGTCAATTGTGATGCCGGGTAGGCCATCTGATTCTGCTGCTACGACGCGGTATCCCGTCAAGTCACCTCGTTCGATGAAATCCTTACGTGCAAGATGCGCTTGGCGTACTTTACGGATAAAGAAATCACGGTCAATCATTTCTGATTGCTCAAAGCTCCATACACGGACACGGATTTGTGAATCAGGGGAATAAGCGCCTTTTGCTAACCAGCGACCATCCGCATCATAAATATCAACTGTTTCACCCAGGCGAGGTTTCCCTTTCACCTGTTTGATCGCACGCGAGAACACCCAGGGATGCTTGCGTAGTAGAGATTTCTCTCGACCTTTGTTGAGATAGATGACAGCTGGCATAGAATTTCCTAAATTTACAAAAGGGCGGTATTTTAGCGCAATTCATCCATTTGAAGGAAGCACAGGATGCGAATATCAAAGCAAACATACAATCGACTCGTTAAATTTGCACATCGTTTGGGCCAATTAACGTCAGGGGATCATATTCATTATCAAGATCTGCATGAACGTACTCCAATGGCGATGGCCAACCAAAACGTTAAAATGCTTCAAATATTGTTTGAATATGGTGCGGTTCCACAAACGCCATGAGCATGATTTTTAGCTGGATTGGTATTCTATATTGTGACAACTACACTTATTAGAATGTTACAAGGTTTCAATCCATGCCTGCACAGCCATCTTTCATTGCTTGCAGAAACAACCCGACAATAGGTGAACTATTTGCCTGATGAAATAAGAGTTGCTGCCTATGTGCACAATTAGCTGGCTCGCCTCTCAGGAAGAGATGTTAATTTGTTTTAGTCGTGATGAGCGCAATGAGCGAGCACAAGCAACGAAGCCTGAGCTTTTTTCAACAAAGCGCGGCGAATCACTTCATCCCATCGATCCTGATGGCGGGGGCACTTGGCTGGCAGTCACAGAGTATGGGGAAGTCTTTGCTCTCCTCAATGAATATCCAAAGTCCGGTTCTTTTGATAAAGATGGCCTGACAACGCGTGGACAAATTATTCAAATGCTGCTCAATCAGGAAAAGGACATCGACCTAGATGCATTCTTTGACCAAGAGCAACTGACCATCTATCCCCCTTTCTCATTTTTTTATCTTTCACTGGATACTCAAAGGCAGTGGCGATGGGATGGAGAACATGTGCTTCAAAGACAAGCGCCGAATATGTATACCTCTTCTCCTATTTGTGAGGTTGTTGAAAAGCGGGAGCGCTTGTTCGAACAATTAGCCCCGAGTAGTTTTTCTGAACTGAATTTATTTCATCAGGGACATTGGCCGGAACCAAGTGTTGAGTCAATTTGTATGCATCATGATATTGCGCATACGGTGAGTTTAAGCAAAGTACACATAAAGAAAGATGAAGTGATCTTTGAGTATCTTGATGGACAACCGTGTACGACACGGGATATTACGACACTGACAATTCCTCGAAAATAATGACTTCTAAGTAAATTCCATCCTAACTCCACTTCAACCTGATAGAGACTATTTTTTTCCCGGTATGTTTGAGCATCGATGTTTTATCATAGGTACGATTATCAAATATTTTGAATACCGATGCTTTTCTGGCATTGCGTTTGTCCACTGAATAAAAATTGTAAAATATCTAGTATTAATTTTTATCTATATCACTCACTCTTTTGTATTGATTATTATATTTCATTACGCTAGTTCGCGTTTAATAAGAAGATATTCGGCTTTAATTAGTTAAAATTAATACGATTTTTGTAATGAAATTGTACTAATGATGAAATATACTTCTGCGCGTCATAAATGACCTGAAAGATATAAAAATGAAAAAAATAATCTACGTGTTACCCTCACTTTTTCTTTCAACACAAGTACAGGCCCACGCAGGAAGACTGGATGCACAAGGAGGGCACACTTATCGGGATACAGGCATTTATCATTGCCATAAAGAACCTTGTTTTTCACTGATGAAAAAAAAGTACAGCAGGAAGAACTGGCGACATTGGCTGGATGCTGATAAGGATTGTCAGAATACCCGAGTCGAAGTGTTATTGCGGGATGCGAAACATGAAGTATCCAGTTGGCAAACAAAACGATGCAAAGTGAAAACTGGTGCGTGGCAGTGTCCATACACCGGACGGTTATTCACAGACTCATCGGAATTAGATATTGACCATATTGTTCCGCTAAAAGAAGCATTTATCAGTGGTGCGAATCGTTGGAACAAATCCGAAAAAACAGCCTTTGCGAATGATATGGATAATTTGCTCGTTGTTGAAGCCTTGGAAAACAGACAAAAAGGCTCAAAAGATCCAGCACAGTGGTTACCTGAGAATGTGAACTACCATTGTACTTACATTAAAAAGTGGGTGGCAGTGAAAGAAAAATATCAACTTGTCATTGATGAACAGGAAAAAAGGGCTATCGATGCGATATTACAAAATTGCTCATGATTGGAGACTCACCGCGACAGAGTTCGCGGTGTAAGAGATCTCTCTCAAAATGTACTTACATCCTTAACATACCTTTCAACCTCAACCTCAACCTCAACCTCAACCTCCTTTCTTTGACAGTTATCGATCATTTTAAACCCTCATTTCAAACTATTTGACTTAAAAGGACTTTATCTTAGAGGTTGCTTGATTGTTAAAATAAAAGTAAGCCTAACTAACTTTATTCAGCTTTGGTTAATACTTCAACAATTATAATGAACCTCATATGAATCGAATATGAAAGTTAATCACGGTTATTTATATGAATTTATTTAATAAAGTGCTCTTAGCTACATCAGTTAGCAGTTTATGTTTTATCGCGAATGCGGATGATGAAAGGTTTGTGGATCATTTAACACAACCACATGGATCACTGATAGGTTTATTGCATCATAAGGTGATGAAAACACCTTATTCAAAAGATGAATTCGACATTCAATCTACAATTTATCCAGGAAGTAAAATTGATATACCTGTTGGACTTAAAAATACGTCTGATAAAGTCGTAAAAAATGGGATGGTTTATTTAGATGCTTCAACCAATCAAGAGAAACACTATCTGTTCAGGTACCGGAAGAGTTTTATTGTGGGTTACCGAGCGAAGTAGAACCCATCAACATCAAATTGATAGCTAGCGGGATGATTGATGGAAAAAAGTATTATGTAGAAAATAAAATGACTCGATATGTTGGTCAACCAATTTATCATAGAGCAGCTTTGTCTGGAGATTTCAGAAGTGATGAACAAGTCATTGAGGAAGACATCATTGGACTTGGGAAGATTGAGCTTTTTGAGCCCGTCATTCTGGCAAAGTACTTTAATGATGAATTGGACACTCTCAATGGCTTAAAGCTAACATTGAAGACCCCGTCAGGAGAATCACTCACGTTACTTGATCAACTCGATAAGAAGATCACTTTAAAAGATGGTACTGTGAAGTTTCGATTCCCGAATAGTGAGCAGCAAAGAAAAGAATTTTCCGAAAAACTAAATGGCATTGATATTCGAGATGGGTTCAAGATAGTTCGTGAAACGAGGGAGGATAAAGTATCTGGTGTAGTCAGTATTCAGATCATGAATGTTTTAAAGTATGAGTGTCCAGAAAAACCAATGATCCAAGAGACAACTGACAAGCTTAGTATTGAAGAGGGTGAGCAGTTTTACTTTAGCCCAAAAGTAGCGACAAATGAACTTTCTGAGGGAAAAACGACTTATAAATGGTCGTTGACCAAAGACAGCGGTATCGCGGTTCATTTTAAAGCAGATGATGACACTTTAAAATTCATAGCACCGTCTGTGACCGAAGATACAAAAGTTCAATTTGAACTTGTTGTAGAAAATAATTTTGGACAGACATCAACGAAAACCTATGATGTAGAAATTTGTAATTGACCTAACCCGACAGATGCTACAAAACCAAAAAAAGACAGCGGTGGTAGTTTGTTCTATTTGATCTCTGCATTACTAAGCCTTCTTTACATCAGAGTACGTGCATAACCTGAGGATTAAGCAGAAGGGCTCTTAAAGAGCCCTTCTCAAAATTTTTCACTCCTTTAATTTGACTCCATAAGTAAGTTGTAAATCAGTCTTTTCTATTAAGAATAGTGAATCTGATCCATTGATATGGTGGATTCTGCCGCGAAACTTTAAAAAAGGAGAAGTAATGAACAAAGACAGGATGAAAATATCAGTAAATTCCTGAGTATGATCCTACGTCATCACCCACAAAAAATAGGTCTTGAGCTAGATCAACAAGGCTGGGCAGATAATGATGATATGATGCAGAAGTCACAGTCACTCTCGCCAATCCTCGAACAATGTATACAGCCACAAAACCATCAACATGTACACCTATCTCGAGATATTGTCACGGCAAAGCAGGTTGGTGGGCGTCATGTAAAGCCTGTGATCTTGCAGGTTGACTCACAGAAAATGCACCAAGCTGGTTTTTCTTTTTTTATCTCGGAAAATGGTGTTTGGTTGACAGATACTGTGCCAGCAGCGTTTTTGTTTCTATACAAACACAATAATAAATACTGACAATAAAAAACTCATCCTTATTTCCAGATTGATAGAACGATACATACACAGATAGAATACCGATTAATGGTACGTTTAATGATGTGTTTCGATACAGCGGTACATTTCGATATTTGTAATGAGGCCTCAATGAAGTCAGAAATACAGGATAAAAAAATACGTTTGAGAGACCATTATCAGGGAATTGAGATGGTCACTGAAGTTGAAAAGGCGAACGAAATTCTTAGGTATGATAATCGTCATTTTCAGAAGGGGCCTGGAACAGAATTGGTGAAAATGCTTGCTGGAGAGGGCTTGCTTGTCAGCTCTGGCGCGCTTTGGAAAAAGCAACGCAAGGCGGTTCAACGTTATTTTAAATCGGACGAAAACGGCTTTTTTTCAACGTCCATCAGGCAATCAACCCAAGAAATACTCGGAAATCTCAAGTCAAACGACGAACCATTTTCAATTTCCCCGCTTTCATTGACAACCCATTACACACTGGATGTCTTTCTCAGGGCGTTATTTGGGGTTGAATTCTTAAACATTCAGGATCCGGATAATCCCATGAATTGGCTGCTTGAGGCACAAGATCGAGACTTAAATTTTGCAAAACGGTTTCGCGCATTAAGAGCGAGCATTCTGCCAATATTGGAAAGAAAGGTCTTATCGTTCACAACTGATGGACCGAATGATTTATGCGATGTTGTTCTTTTTGCGTATTTAAAGGAGCAAAATTCAGATGATTTAACACCCGTATTAGACCAAATGATGAACCTTTTGATTGGAGGGATAGAAACCAGTTCATACAGCCTTGTCGCGGCACTTTACCATTTAGCAAAGGATCCAGAGTTGGTTGCTGATATCCGGCAGCAAGTGGGGGAGGCAGGTCATCAAAAATGTCCATATTATCAAGGTGAAAATAAAGGTTTATTTCAGGAGCAACTCCTTGAGGATCATCTCGCAAGTTTTATTTTTGAAGTATTGCGTCTGTATCCGCCAGTTTGGATACTGCCCAGAACCAAAATGGATACAGCTCCAGAGCAGTTCAGTGAAGCGCACGTATGGATATCGGTTTTTGACTTGCATCGTGACGCAACTCACTGGGAAAATGAGCATGAATTTTCTCCTTCTCGTTTCAGTTATTTTAAGGGAAATAAGCCGCATTATATGCCATTTGGAAAGGGGCCAAGGCAATGTGTTGCGAAAAACCTCGCCTTAGCTGAGATATACGCTTTTCTTGAGATGATTGTTCGGCATTTTGATTTGGAACTTCCAGAAAATACACATGCATCCATCGATGCAAAGGTGAACTTACTGCTTCATTTCGAAACCCTGAATTTAATACCAAGAGTGTCATGCGAATGAGTTCATTTCAAATGGTCAGTAAAATGAAAGAGATACATGCTTTGATTAAGCCGTTTTCAGTGGAAGATGAAGGAAAGTCCAAGCGTCTGCTTTGGAATACGCTATTCATACTTGGGGCATTAGTCACCGTTCAAGTTTATATTGACTTCCTGTTACTCAATATATTGGTTGCGGTGGCGATTGGTTTGGTGATTGTTCGTTTATTTGCCTTTTACCATGATACGATGCATAAGGCGATTTTTCGCCAATCCATCTTTCATCAAAATTTAATGAAACTCTACGGATTCGTTACGCTGAGTCCCCCAAAAGGTTGGACGTATGGTCATGGAACACATCATAAGTACAATGGTGCCTTGAATCGTACCATATCTGGAGAGTTTCCAATCGTGGATAAACAAACCTGGATAGCGATGACACCGTTGCATAGACGGGCTTATCGGTTGATACGTCACCCAGTCCTCATGATCTTTGGTTATGTCTTTCAGTTTTTATTGATGAATTGTTTGAAACCGATGTTTCAAATTCCACAGCGCTTTTTGATGCAAGGGCTACTTTCCTTAACCATTCATTTTTCCATCATTTTCATCCTGACTTATTTCTTGGGATTTCAAAAAGCTGGCATGCTTTTTATCTTACCTATGTTCATATCGTCGGCTGTTGGAACCTACTTGTTTTATGTTCAACATAATACGCCAGAGATCTTATTCCCCAAGGAAAAAGAGCGTGATCAGCTATTTTCCGCAGTATACGGCACATCCTATTTTGAGATGTCAGCACTTGGTCACTGGTTGAGTGGGAATATTGGTTTTCATCCCGTACATCATATTTTACCTACGGTACCATTTTATCACTTACCGGAAGCGTTTAATGCAGTACCTGTATTTCAACAATCTCCGAAAACCAGTTGGCGATTTCAAGACATCATAGCGTGTTTTTCATACCACATCTGGGATCAAGAAGAAGAAAAAATGATCCGCTATCAAGAAATTAAGGAGTACAAGTCATGTCCGTCAGTCAGTTGATAAATGATGAAAGGGGACCTTCTGATTATTCACAGCTTTTTCACCTGACCAAGTGTCAACTGGGTATGAATTTTTCAACGGCAAATTTACTTGATGATGAATTGTCGCCTCAAGATAAGCACTTGATACAGGAAATATGCGAGATTGCGTTGGCGCATGCATTGGGAAATGGAAATGAATATGTTGATTATTTACAAAGCTTTACGCGTATGTGCAAGGAGTTCCTCAAGGAACAAATGTATTTAGAGCGTACAGGACAATACCGTTACCAAAGTGCTGTGGAAGCATTCGAGAAAACACTCAGCAGTCCAGATGAAGCGAAACAATATTTGCAAGCATTACTCATGAGTCAGGCGTTTTGGCGAAACCACCGGCAGATCATTTACTTTTTTCGTGATCAATTTCTTGCTGGAGCACCTGAAAATGGCAGGGTCTTAGAGGTTCCTTCTGGTACAGGCTTTTTCTTGTCTGATTTCATGAGAAAAATGAAACATTGGGAAGGACTCAGTCTCGACCTGAGTTCGGTGGCGATTGAGTTTGCGGGGATGACGCATGCCTTGTTGAATGCGCCTGATGCCACATTCCAAAATAAAAATCTATTCGATTTGTCGGAAGGTGAGCCATTCGATCGGATCATTTGCGGTGAATTGATTGAACATGTGAATCACCCAGATGAGGTCCTTCGGATCTTGAAGCAACATTTAACAACGAACGGTCAGGTATTTATCACGACAGCGATATGGGCTGCAAGTACGGACCATGTCTATCTTTTTCGCAATGCAGAAGATGTGAGAAAGCTCCTTAGAGAAGAATTTCAAATCGTTGATGAGCTTGTCTTACCGATTGATAGAAGTGTTTCTATTGATTCAGAAAAAAATGCCATGAACTACGCCGCAATCTTAATGAGGTAAAATATGAACGATAAAATAAAAAATGAAATTTTGCAGTTGTTTCGATCTCAAATCAACGAGCCAGACTTTGAAATTACAGATGAGATGATCCTCACCGATGTGGTCAGCTCTTCATTAAAAATGCTGAAAATCATCGCATCAATTGAAAAGTGTTACGGTGTCACAATTTCTGAAGAACAAATCTTTGAGTTAGAAACATTTTCTGATTTATTTGCATATATAGCCAGCCAATACGTTGAAGAAGAATCACTTTGATCCAAAATACTCTTTGTTTTCAGGTATACAATGCGCTGAAGGAAACTCCGGATGCGCAACTATTATCATTTTATCGTAGTGAGTCTATTCGGTTCGAAGCGCTAAGAACAGCGATATTCAATGCAGTGAGCATCCTGCACGCGAATCATATATACCCCGGAAAGCGTGTTGCTGTGGTCTGTCCTGCGACACCAGAAGGAGTCATTGGCCTTTTATCCGTGATCCTTTCGGGGGCAACTTTGGTTCCCTTACCTTCTCCAGAATTTGGTCGTCAAAAGCAACGTTCTATTGAACGCCTCCGCGCTATCACCCAAGATGCGCATGTCGATCTCGTCCTTGGTGGGCCAGCATATCAGCGCTATTTTGAGCAGGGTGAAGAACAGGACAGTCATATTAATTATTTATGTATCTCGGAACTCATGGATGATACGGTTTCATTTCCTTACCAAATGCCAGCTATTGGGGAAGATGACATTGCAGTTTTACAATATACATCTGGATCCACGGCTCATCCGAAAGGTGTGATATTAACGCAAAGTCAGGTTTTGTCAGGCTGCCAAGCTATTCAAGACTCTGCATTGTTTTCTTCTAGTGACTGTTACTTTAGCTGGCTGCCACTTTCCCATGATATGGGGCTGATCGCATTTCTTGTAGGGATCATCTGTCAGAGCAAAATGGTGCTGTCTACGCCAGCTGAATTTGTAAAGTCACCAGTAAGATGGCTAAAAGCAATAAAATCTTATCATGCGACGGTTTATGTTGGTCCAAATTTTTCGTATCAATATATGTTAGATACGGTCAGGGAGAAGGATGCTTTTGAAATTGACTTGAGTTCGATTCGGGTCATGCTCAATGGCTCAGAACAAGTGAGTGCTGAGTTGATTGAGCAGTTTCAAGCATACTTCTCGCCCATGCAGTTAAAACCAAATGTTATTCTTCCTGTCTATGGCATGGCAGAAGCGACACTTGCTGTCAGTTTTCCTAAACTGGATCAATCATTAAATCAAGTCAGATCATACGAAGGGCGGCAAATTGTTTCTGTTGGTTTTCCAGTCTCAGGAATGTCAATCAAAGTTGGAAAATACCTCCTTACACCAGAGCAGGATCAACTTTCTCCAGTCGATGAAATAGAAATATCAGGTCCATCAGTGATTAGAGGCTATTGGCGGGATGGACAAATTGATTTGTCATCCACCTATCAGGATGAATATGGTCGAATTTGGGTCAAGACTGGTGATCTTGGATTTATTGATGGTGGTGAGCTTTATATCGTCGGACGTAAAAAGGAACTGCTTATTGTCAATGGAATGAACTTGTTTCCTGAGGATGTTGAAGCACAAATCAAACTTTGTGATGAGGTTTACAGAGGACGGTGTATTGCGACGAATATGCTTTTGAATGGGAAAGAACAGCTTTTCCTGCTGGTTGAAATGCGCCAGCCAACGATGGAGAAGTGTATCCAGCTTCAGGCAAGAATGAACCGGATTGTTGAACAACTTGGATTTGTGGATTGGGTTGGAGGTGTGTGTTATGCAAATCGTCTGCTACGAACACCGAGCGGAAAGTTTCAAAGAAAAAAAATGGCTGAGGAGTTTGCACAAGGCTGTTTTCAGGACGAGCTTTTCTTTGTGTTTGGTGATGAATTAGAGGTGACGGAATGAGACATCGAGTTGCTTTGACACCCGATCAGCAAATTGAATATGAGCTATTCCAACAGTGTGAAAACAAACGGTTTTCAAACTATTGTTTTACGATCTCAGTCAATCGAGTGATTTCACAAGAATACCTCATTCAAGCACTTCAACAGTGCATTTATAAGCAGCCGACTCTTAGAATGATTTTCCCTGAATCCATGATGCCAAACAAATCACTCTGCTTCGCTGCTGAGGAAGTTGCAATTGATTTTACATATATGCCATATTCTTGTGCATCAGATAGGGAAGCTTTGGTTGAACAGAAAACGCAGCAGCCTTTTGTGCTTGAAAAAACACCTCCATGGCGTCTGATTGCTTTTCCACTTGATGAAGAAACTCAGTTAAGCCTTGTCATGCATCATGTGATCTGTGATGTTCGTTCGTTTGTCGTATTTTTTCGTGAATTGACACAAGGATTAAGCTTGAAACACCAAGAACGAAGTGTTTCAAGTGGATTCGAAAAACTTCAGAACAGATTTTTGCCGCAAACATGCTGCGAAGAGTTTTGGCGAACACAATTATCATTCTGCCAACCTGCAAGTCTCTCGGTGGAGCCTATCAATCAAGCGCCTTGTTATCGAATTGAAAAGCGACTGCATGGGATGAGTTATAAGCAGCTCACGGAAAAGGCAATGCAGATGGAAGCTGGAGTGGCTGCGGTGTTTCTCAGTATTTTTCAACTCGCTTATACTCAGCAAAGCCAACGGGAACACTTTTTGATCGGCATGCCAGTTGATTTAACTTACCAATATGGAAGAAAAACAATTGGCTATTATGCAGCGCAGCGACCAGTTCGCTACGAAGGCCATCGAACATTTGCGGATTTATGTCGGTTTAATGAACAACAATTACAGCAAATTAATGAAAATTATGCTGTCGATTTGCGTCAAGTGATCCCGAAAGAACAGTCATTGAAAGCGATCAGCCAAATGCCGATCGTACTCAGTGTGGTTAAACTATCATCTTTGAGTTCACAAGCTGACATAGGAATAAAATCGTACCCGGTCACAAAAGCAGTTCAAGATCGTCACCTGCAATTGACGATTATCTGTGAAGCAGATACGGGGTCACTCTCAATTCAAGCATTGACAATGGATCATCCAAATTATGTCGAGGCTTCCCATCAACTTATCGAACTTTTTGTCGAAAGATATAGAAAGTTTGAAAATGAGGATATTTCTGTCACTCGTTAATCGTAAACACTGTTCTCCTGGAGAGAAGTCATTCGATTGAGCGAACTTATTCTCAAAGGGCGTGTCCATTGATGACATGATCAAGAAACATTCCCATGAGGTAACCACAAATGACGCCAACGTCACATTTGTTGATGAGCTGGCTATGTACAGTCCCTAAGATTTCAGCGCCCCGAGAGCGCCGCTTGATTGCTCTATCAGGTGTTGCTCCTGATTTGGATGGGATAGGGATCATCTGGGACTGGATATCAGGGAAGACACACTATTACTCAGATTATCACCATGTGCTTGGTCATGGGTTTATTGCTTCTATTTTCATTGCCACTCTTGCGACCGCTTTTGCAGCACAGCAAAGAGGTAAAGTTTTTATTTTGAGTCTATTCGTTGTTCATCTGCACATTTTGTGTGATGTGATTGGTTCGAAAGGAGAAGATGGTTATACATGGCCAATCAGTTACTTCTATCCATTCAATGAAGTGTTCCTCCTTTCTTGGTCTAGGCAGTGGCTTCTGAACGGCTGGCAAAACTTACTAATTTTTTGCGGACTCTTAATTATATCTGCGTATGTTTTCAAAAAACAAAAAGTGACTGTCCTGGAAGTTTTTCATGAACGTCTTGATGAGAGCCTGCGTCGGAAATAGCGCTGATGGTTGGTCAATGGTCTGGATTTCAATGATTTCCGTGAAAATAATACCAATGGCTCATTGCTAAAAACTTTTCTTGAAATTAGCCTTACGGAGCGTGTCACATGTCGTATGCGCATGTGGGGTGGGAGAAAAGAAAAAACTTGTTTTAGAAACCGGTGCACATATTGGGTGTTGCCGCGTTCGCTTTTGTACAGAGTTTCGCTGGCTGTGTGATGCCGGGGTCTGTCCGTTCCTTTCTCACCAACCCTATTCCTTTGGATTCGATTGCAACGTTCAATCATCAAGTCCATATACCTTGATGGGTACCATCATTGGCAATGAGGAATAGCAGTATTTCGTTTACTTAGCATAAGCAATAAAGCACTGGAAGTGCCGCGTGCCAAGTCACAATTCAATTTATAGACAGGAGAGTCTCCGACATGTTAAAGCTACTATGTTTTGGTGAAGTGATCATTCATTTTTTGGTGAATCAGGATAAGCCGGATTTATATATCCGTCACCCCGGAGGAGGGCCGGCTAATGTTGCAGTCGCATTTTCTCAACTCGGTGGTACGAGTGCATTCACAGGGATGATTGGGAATGACCCTTTTGGGGAATATATTTTTCAATCGTTAGAAGACTTTGGTGTGATAACGGATTACATTGTTCGAACGAGTGAAGCAAATACAGGCCTTGTTTTTACGACACAACATCAAGGAGGTTTGTTGAGAAGTCATGATTATCGAACACCATCAGCAGATCTGCTGTTTGAGCAGGATAACTTCCAAATAGAAGCTTTTCAGCAAAGCGATATTTTCCATTTTTGCTCTAGCACACTCTCGGAAAAAAACATCTCTGATGCCACTGAAACAGGGGTCATGCTTGCCAAGGACTTTAGGTCGATCATTAGTTTTGATGTCAGCTTCAATGAAAGCCAATGGGATGAACAACGAAACCCAAGGGCGGAAATTCTCAAGTTTTGCTATCAGTCAGATATTGTGAAGTTTACGCAAAAAGAGCTTGCTTATTTCTCGGAGTTTTCTGATGAAGAAGAGCTATTTCAGACTTGTTTTAATTCAGGTGTCAAACTGATTCTGGTGACTCACAACGGACTAACAATTCGATACATGACACCGAATTACCAAGGAATGATCCCAATTCCACAGACAGAATCTGTTGGCATGTCAGCCTCTGGAGATGCGTTTATAGCCGGTCTGCTTTTTTCGTTTTCTTTGCGGGAAATATCTCTCCAATATCTCACGACATTTTTGATGTGCCGAGCAGAACTTGAAGACTGTTTAGATTTGGCAATTCGTTGTGGTGTGAGAGCTGCGCATTCGCCAGGTGCATTTACTTCTATGAGGCAACTGGAAGACCTCGCGAGTTAGTCTGAATTCATAGTTAAACTCTCAATCATTTGTTTAGGTTTTGGTTATAAGGAGCCGATCTTAAAAGATTACATTTAGATGAATTTCATATAACTGAAAAATATAAATACAAATATTCATTGACTTAGAACAAACAAGGAAATTGTGGGTCAAAAAAACTGTTGCAATGCAATTTGTACTGGTAAATAGTTTATATAGACAGATAAGCAAGTTTTTATTCACACAGTTTTTTAAGCGATAGTTTTTTTAAAGCAATAGTTTTTTAAAGCAATAGTAACAAGGTGAGGAAGTTGCCTATGAAACGTCAAAAAAGAGACCGTTTGGAAAGAGCCCATAGTCAAGGGTACAAAGCAGGAGCAAGTGGACGTTCAAAAGAGATGTGTCCATACCATAGTTCAGAAACAAAGTCAGAGTGGTTAGGGGGATGGCGAGAAGCGATTGACGCGAGAGCCACGGGGTATTACAACAAACTATAACAAAGTTACATTACATATTTAACCATACAGCATGAAGCCCCGAAAGGGGCTTCGTGCTTTGTGCCTCATACTATTTTGTATGAAGGAGTATGACAACACTATTTGTCTTGAGCATAAGCATCCATGTGAACACTGACCATTGCACGGCCACTTGGGTCTGCGTTATTTTGGAATGATTCATCCCATTTGAGAGCTTCAGGTGTACTACAAGCGACGGACTTTCCGCCTGGTACACATTCAACAGCAGCAGCTTGTGGAAAGTGCTCTTCAAAAATAGTGCGATATAAATACGCTTCTTTTGTTTCTGGCGTGTTATGCGTAAAGCGAAATGCAGCAGATTCGAGTTGCTGATCAGAGACCTTGTCCTCGGCGTATTCTTTTAGGTTATCAATCCAGGAATAGCCAACGCCATCAGAGAATTGCTCCTTTTGCCTCCAAAGAACTTCGTCTGGAATCTCGCCATCAAATGCTTCCCGGAGGATGTGTTTTTCCATTTTGCCATCAACACACATTTTTGCTTGCGGATTGATAGACATCGCGACGTCCAGAAATTCTTTATCGAGGAATGGAACTCGTGCTTCGACACCCCAAGCTGACATCGATTTGTTGGCACGTAGGCAATCAAACATATGCAGACGTTTGAGTTTACGAATTGTTTCTTCATGCAACTCTTGTGCATTTGGTGCCTTATGGAAGTAAAGGTAACCACCAAATATTTCGTCCGAACCCTCTCCAGATAATACCATTTTGATTCCCATCGCACGGATTTTTCTAGCCATTAAATACATTGGTGTGGAGGCGCGAATGGTCGTGACATCGTAGGTCTCTAAGAAATAGATGACGTCTCTGACAGCATCGATCCCTTCCTGAACCGTAAAATTGATCTCATGGTGGATTGTACCAATCGCATCCGCTACCTTTTGTGCAGCAATCAAATCGGGTGAGCCTTTCAAGCCAACAGCAAAAGAGTGCAACTGTGGCCACCAAGCTTTTTCTTGATCTTCTTCTTCAATCCGCTTCGCTGCAAATTTTTGCGCAATTGCTGAAATCACTGATGAATCCAGACCACCAGATAACAAAACGCCATAAGGGACGTCTGACATCAAATGACGCTTGGTTGCAGCTTCGAGTGCTTCACGAATATCTTTTGGATCAGCTGCATTGTTTTCGACTGCAGAATATTCCATCCAGTCACGCTGGTAATATGGTTTGATTTCACCTTGTAGACTATCCAGGAAATGCCCAGGGGGGAATTCTTTGATCTGTTTGCAAACAGGCGTGAGTGCTTTCATTTCTGATGCGACATAAAAATTTCCGTGCTCATCGTAGCCATAATATAGCGGGATAATCCCCATATGATCGCGAGCGATGAGGTAGCGGTTTTTTGATTCATCATAAAGAATGAATGCAAACATCCCGTTCAACTTGTCGATAAAAGCTTCACCTTCTTGCTCGTACAAAGCTAAAATGACTTCACAATCTGACTCTGTTTGGAATTTGTAATCAACTTCTAACGCACTTTCGAGCGCTTTGTGATTATAAATTTCGCCATTAACTGCAAGGATGTGATTTCGATTGTGATTGAATAACGGTTGTGCGCCATTGTTGATATCAACAATTGCTAAACGCTCATGAGCCAAAATCGCGTTAGAATTATTCCAGATGCCAGACCAATCTGGTCCGCGGTGACGCAAAAGTTTTGAGAGTTGCAACGCTTGCTCGCGCAATGCAGAGACATCAGTCTTGATGTCCAATATTCCAAAAATAGCACACATAGTATTTTTACTCCTTTCGTGTTATTCAATCAAAATATACTGACGATTTGGCTCCCTCGAATGTGCAAAAATATGTGGGCGATTGCAAGTTATTTTTCAAAAAAAGGGAAAAGTAGCCGATTTCCTCAACAATGATATAAAAGTTTACAAATAACGGGTTTACGAATGCTGACGGATCCAGTAAAAAGGTGTGTTCTATTTTGAGAGGTCCCATGACACAGCAGCGTTTTCAACCGTTAACCGAGTGGTCAACATACTTTTTAGACCAATTTGGCTTATTTCGCGACTTAAAGTCACTTTTTCCATGGGAGCATTGGAAAAGCTGGCCCCGTGGGCAGGAGTTAACCCGTTGTTTACCAGAAGGTGTGGTCAATTCGAACGGTGAATCAATTCGCTTTATTGATCAATTCCCGGGAGAAGATTTTCATGGAAGATATTATGAGCAAATCATCTTTGAAGATGGCACGATTCCCACTCGGGTGGATAATTGGCATGATCTATTTGGCGCATTGATTTGGTGCCTTTTCCCAAAAACAAAAGCGTTATTGAATCAATTGCATATTCAGGATATCAAAGCATATGGTCATTCGGTGCGGACGGATCGTAGAAACGCCATTACACTGTTTGATGAATGTGGTGTTGTGATGGCGATTTCGGAGCCAGATTGGCGCGATAAGCTTCAGGCCCATGAATGGCATCAGGCTTTTTGGCAGTCTCGTGATGCTTGGGGGGAAAGTATCCACCCGTTTATGTTTGGTCATGCGAACTATGAAATGGCAACAAAACCTTATCTTGGATTGACAGGAAAAGCGCTGTTTGTTCCAGTTGCGTCATCATTCTTCTCATTGCCATTATGGCAAGTATATCAACAACTGGATGCTCAACTAGAGACACTCATACAATCAGAGGACCTATTGAATAATAACAAGATAATGTCACCCATCCCGTTTTTAGGGATTCCTGGCTGGTATGATGACAATCAACAGGAATTATTTTACGCCAATACAGCGTATTTCAGGCCGAAAAGGAGGAAGCCTTAGATGTTGGAAGTCATGGGACTTGCGAAAGCATTTCAAATTAAAAAAAAGAGTTTATCTGATTCAGAAAAATCTGACCCTCGATATAGTGAAACTGCTTTTCACTCTGTACGTCATGTATCTTTCCATTGTGATCCGGGTGAAGTTATTGGGGTTTTAGGTCCTAATGGCGCAGGAAAAACGACAACACTTCGGATGCTCTCTACAGCGTTAAAACCCGATCAAGGCACCATTCGGATTGCAGGTCAGGATGTCTTACAAAAACCAATCGAAGCACGTCGTCGCATCGGTTTTCTTTCTTCCAGTACAGGTCTTTATGATCGTTTAACAACGCAAGAAAACATCGAATTCAACGCAAAGCTATTCGGCATGTCTCAGCAAGCCGTAACGCAAAAAAGCCATGCGCTGATGAGCGAATTAAACATGTTGGAGTTTGCGGATAAACGAGCAGGCTCTCTTTCAACAGGAATGAAGCAAAAAACGGCCATTGCACGCGCCCTGATGCATGACCCAGATGTTGTCATTTTGGATGAACCAACCAGTGGTCTTGATATTTTAGCAAAGCAGACAGTCCTCCATTTTATTGATGGGTTGAAGCAAAAAGGGACGCCGGTTCTATTTTCTACACATCATATGGATGAAGTAGATCGATTGTGCGATCGCGTGGTGATCATTGCGTATGGCGAAACTATTTTTGAAGGGACACTTGCTGCAATGCGTGAATTTGGCCGTGATGATGATTTAAATAACGCATTTTTGAATATTTTAGCGGATAAGGGAGCTTCGTATGTGGCAGATATTTAAAAAGGAAATTTTAGAATTACAACGCGACAGAAAAACCCTCATCATGGTTGTGCTTCTTCCTATGATCATTATGCCGATTATTCTCGGTTTGATAGCGGCATTTGCGGGGCAACAACAAGCCAAGGCGCAACAAAAAGAATTTGTTTATCAAATTATTTCTCAAGGGGGATTCGAAGACTTTGAGAAAAAAATGTTTTATCACAAACGGTTCAAAAAATCCGATTTACAGCTCTCAAGTGAAGATGAGGCAAAAACAGCAATTCGAGAAGGGAAAATTGACTTAGTATTATTTATACCCAAGAAGAAGACTGGAACACAGCATCAATGGAAAATTTTTCGAGATGAATCGAGCACCTACGAATTATACCTCAGTAAAGAGTTGCATACTGCACTAAAAGGTTTCGAACAAAAGCTTACTCAATCGCTCCTTCTTGCTCAGGGGATTGATGAAAAAGAGCATCACGCGATCCTTGACCCAATTGTGATTGAAGAAGTAGATATGTCTGAGGGGCGAGAATTGTTTGGTCAGCTTGCAGGGCCTGTGATTGCAATGCTACTTATTTCTTCCTGCTTTATGGGTGCATCTTACCCTGCGTTGGACATCGGGGCAGGGGAGAAAGAAAGAGGAACATTGGAAACGCTCCTGATTTCACCCACTTCAAGGACTGCAATCGTGATGGGGAAATTCATGACAGTGATGTTTACTGGTCTCATTTCGACTACGCTGACTATTTTGAATATGTTATTTTGGTCAAATATCGCTGCGTCTGTATTTGATATACAAAAGGTCCAAGTGATTTTGACCCAATTTTCTGCAAGTGATGTGATTCAGCTTTACGTGCTGATGCTTCCATTAGCTGCAGTCTTTGCAAGTATTCTTTGCGCACTGTCTATTTACGCGAAGAATTACAAAGAGGCACAAAACTATCATAGCAATGTTGCTTTGCCGATTTTGTTCTTACCCTATGTGGCGATGATCCCAGGTTTTGAAATGGATGCATCCTCGGCCATGGTCCCTATTCTTAACACTGCCCTTGCAACGAAGGAGCTGATGAAGGGCACACTTGAAATGAATATGATGATGCTGATTTTTAGCTCTACATTGGCATTAGCTGTAGCATCGGTGTTCTTTTGTGTTCGACTGTTCCAGAAAGAGAGTGTGTTGTTTCGGACTTAAGGGCATTTGACAGTGGTATATGGCAAAGGAATGATTGTTGAAACTAACAATTGATGACTGTTCTAAAAGTAGTGTACTAAAAGTAAATATCCCCCCGATGAGAATCAGGGGGGATAGAGAGGAAAGTTCTTAGAACTTACGGCGACGTAGACCAATAAGTATGAACAAGCCTGCAATCATGTGGAACAATGCACCACCACCGTCATCTTTCTTTGCCTTTGCCTTTGGCGTTTCAGTATTGTCTGTACCAGGAGTATTTGTTCCATAAGAAATGATCTTTGATTGATATCAACATTCATACTGGATGTAAAACCATTATTATTTGTTGCTGCAATTTTCATTTTCGCAGTGGTTGTTTTTTCCGTTGTATCTGCGTCAATACGAACCCAATCCAAGAACCGCACTGTGCAATAATAGATCATTCTATTTATATAGTAATTAAGTATTATTAACATTCATTTTCTTGTGTCAAATTACGGGGACGTAACGGAATGTAGGGTCTACTTTTCTTTCGAAAATGCTTGCGGGTCGCGACATTCACGAAGGGGACTCTAATGAATTCACGGTTTAATGGAGAAAAGAAATGAAACGTATCACACTCAACTCTATTGCATGTAGTTTATTATTTTCGGCACATGTCTTTTCCAGTCAGGCTTTGGCTGTTTCTCAGGACGATCCCTGTTTGGAAAAGTCACCGCCACCCAAACATCACCACAAAGGGTTTGGTGTCCGCTTTGCGGATGTCAATGGTGATGGTGCTCAGGACTTGATCAAATGGAACCATAACGCTGCTTCAAAAACGTTTTTAGGTCGTGGAGATGGATCATTTGCAGATGAAGGACTGGCACATAAAGTCGTAGGACTTCCCAAACACTCCCGCCGTAGTGCTCATTTTGTCGATGTCACAAGTGATAATCGTGCTGATAAAGTTGTCCATGTTATCGCAAAGCGTCCAAAGGATGATGATCCTCGTTGTCTCAATCAAGCTGAAAGAAAAGACAAAGATGATCGTCCGTATATTGAATTACTATTGATTTATGTTGGTCTGGAAGATGGCCGGTTTGCAGAAGCACCGCTTGGTGATTCGCCAGAAGAATAGGGCGTTGAATATTTACTTGTAGAAAAAAAGAAATGCCAATCGCAGTTGGATTGGCATTTCACAAATTCAATTAGTGCAATTGGTATTGATTAATAACCAACAGTCATTGAGCCTGAACGACGTGGATCAGACGCACCGAATAAACCTTGCTCTGTCACCATAATCGACTGTGTACTCCCCATTGCAGCTTTCACCTTGACGTTTTGGCCTTTTGCTTTCAAAAGTTTAAGTGTGTCAGGGCTAATGCCTTTTTCAACACGGATTTCATCCGGTAACCACTGGTGATGAATACGTGAAGCTTGCGTTGCTTCAGAAACATTCATTTGATGGTCAATGACGTTGAGGATCATTTGCAAGGTTGTTGTGATAATACGTGAACCACCTGGGCTTCCTGTGACAAGGAATGGCTGGTTGTTTTTCACTACAATCGTTGGACTCATTGAGCTAAGAGGGCGCTTCTTGGGGCCAACTGCGTTTGCATCACCGCCAATCAGGCCGTAAGCATTTGGAACGCCAGGTTTTGCAGAGAAGTCATCCATTTCGTTGTTCAATAGGAAGCCTGCACCATCAGCAACCAAACCAGAGCCGTAGCTGAAGTTTAGCGTGTAAGTGTTGGATACAGCGTTACCAAAACGGTCAACAACAGAGTAGTGTGTTGTCTCGTTACTTTCGTATGGTGCTGGGTTGCCATGACGAATGTCTTTACTTGGCGTCGCTTTATCTTGGCTGATTGTCTTGCGAAGAGAGTCAGCATACTTCTGAGAAGTTAAACCAGTCACTGGAACTTTTGTGAAGTCTGGATCACCAAGATATTCACTACGGTCTGCATAAGCACGCTTCATGACTTCTGCCATTGTATGAATACTTTGCGCGCTGTTGTGACCATAATCTGAAAGTGGATATGCTTTAAGCATATTCAGCATCTGAATAATATGGATACCACCAGAAGATGGTGGTGGCATAGAGATGACACGATGCCCTTTGTATTCGCCTTCAACCGGAGCACGTTCTTTGACTTGGTAAGTAGCCAAGTCTTTCATTGACATTAAACCGCCAGCCTCAGTGACTGATTTCACGATTTTCTCTGCAACTTCACCTTCATAAAAAGCTTTGCTACCGTTCTTCGCGATTTTCTTCATTGTTTTTGCAAGCTCTGGTTGTTTCCAGATCTCACCTGCTTCATAGAAGCTGCCGTCTTTCTTGTAGAATATGCGCTTTGCTGATGGGAATTTTGTGAGGCGCTTGTGCAACCCTTTTAGAGAGTTGGACAGGTCGCTGGTCATTGGGAAACCTTCTTCAGCAAGCTTGATTGCTGGTGCCATGACTTGTGCTAGGGTCATGGTGCCGTATTTCTTTAGCGCATGTTCCATACCCATGACTGTTCCAGGGACGCCAACTGCAAGGCCATGATAACGAGAAAGCACAGAATCTGGGTTGCCATCTTTATCGAGGAAAATATCACGGTGAGCAGTTAGTGGTGCAACTTCACGGTAGTCAATTGCAACAGCTTTATTTTCTTTTTTCAGGTAAACCATCATGAAGCCGCCGCCTCCCAGGTTTCCTGCACGTGGTAGTGTTACAGCAAGGGTAAAGCCGACAGCGACAGCCGCATCGACAGCATTACCACCTTGCTTCAGGATATCCAGACCGACTTTTGAAGCTGTTGCTTCCTGGCTGGCCACCATGCCTTTTTTCGCCCAAATTGGCTGGCTGATGTCCATCTGACTGAAGATTGCGCTTTCAGTCGCCATCGCATATGGATTCATCCACATGGAGAGGGTAATTAATAGTACGGTTATTTTTTTCAAAATACAGTCCTTCACTTATTGTTGTTCATGAGCGTACCGATTATTGGTGTATAAGTACGCAGTATAACTCGACAAACATAATTTAACGGCGAAGAAAAGCCAAATTATTTATGAAAAAGTGCGATTATTTGCGTGCACAATAGCCGATTAGAGTGCTTGCTCGACGAAATGAAGGGCAGTTTGAGTGAAAATAGAGCTGCGGTTCCTATTTATGTTCCTTGTATCTTCACATCTCGATTATACTGAAGGTGAAGGGGAGATAGAGTCATGAGTGATAAATCTCGCGTCTTTAATGCATATTTAAGTGTTTCGGACTTAAATTCACAATTTTATGCGAATCATCATTTGAAGCTTTCTCGGCATCCGTCTGAGACAGATACTCATTTTGTGACACGTTTACTTGGCTTTTCTATTATCTGTCAATTCCATGGTCACTTTAATTCAGTTTGTCATGGCAACGAACCAGCGGTTGCAGTAAATAATATGATCGACGATCAATATGAATATAAAGTTTGGTTAGAAGTTGGTATTCCTAATTTGAAGCATATCAAGCGTGCGAAACGTCTCTCTGAATTTTTTGTCATCCTGATCCATGAGGCGAACGACGAAGGGTTAGCCGAAATGAATCAATTGCTCCAAAACCAAAATGTTGGGGTGAATGCTTTCTTTGTTGATATGTTGTTAGTTCAGGAACTTGCAGCGCATCTTGAAAAACGCATTGACTGGCAAATTACCTTAGATGGTGACGAATTATCTGTGCATTCACATGATTTGACCCATTCCGGGCAATTACTTGCGCTATATCAAACACAAAACCTACCCACCTTTACCTCCGAAGAAGTTTATGTATAATGTGCCGACTTTATTCATCCCCATGAATTCTTTATGGGGGTAGTTTCTGGCATTGGATTTACGATCCAACCGTATCTGGAGTAAAAGATGAATTTTGTAGTTGCTGCTTTATATAAGTTTGTTCGTTTAGAAGATTATGTCGCTTTACGTGACCCTTTGTATCAAACAATGGCTGATAACGAAGTAAAAGGTACTTTATTATTGGCTGAAGAAGGGATCAACGGGACTATTTGTGGTCCTCGTGCTGGCATTGATGCTGTACTTGCATGGTTAAAAAGTGACGCCCGCTTAGCTGATTTAACTCATAAAGAATCCCACAGTGATGAACAAGCCTTCTACCGCACGAAAGTAAAACTTAAAAAAGAAATCGTGACCATGGGTGTGGAAGGTATCGATCCAAACCTTATTGTTGGGACGTATATTAAACCGGACGAATGGAATGATTTAATTTCTGACCCTGAAGTCGTGCTTGTTGACACCCGTAACGACTACGAAGTGGCAATCGGTACATTTAAAGGTGCAGTTGATCCACTGACAACAAACTTCCGTGAATTCCCAGACTGGGTAGATGAAAACCTAGATACGAAAAAGCACAAGAAAGTTGCCATGTACTGTACAGGCGGTATCCGTTGTGAAAAGTCCACAGCTTTACTCAAAGAAAAAGGCTTCGAAGAGGTATATCACCTTGAAGGCGGAATTCTGAAGTATCTTGAAGAAGTACCAGAAGAAGACAGTATGTGGGAAGGCGAGTGTTTTGTCTTCGATCAGCGTGTTTCTGTAAAGCACGGCTTAGAGCAGGGCAGCTACGATCAATGCTATGCATGCCGTATGCCACTCACTGAAGAAGAAATGCAAGCGGATTCTTATCTGAAGGGTGTGAGTTGTCCGCATTGTATTGAGAAGACAACGGAAGCACAAAAAGCAAACTTTGCTGAGCGTGAAAAACAAATGGAGCTTGCCAAAAAGCGTGGTACGCAACATATCCGCGATGGCAAGCGCGCATCATAAGCATCTTTAAATTTGCCCCTGTAACAATGTTACAGGGGACATCATATTCGAGTCTATCCAATCGAAAACAACTCATATTTGGTTCTGGATCTGCGTGAAGACATAGTCAACAAACAAAAATGTGTTTCTCTTCATGGTAAGTACAAGTCGATAGCAACAGGTATACTGAGTAGTATCTCTATTGGCCATTAAAGGCTTGCATTCATCGTCAGCATCGTTCTATGGAGCGATGTCATCATCGCACTTTATGCTCCTGTATTTGGTAAAGGGAGTTCGACCCATTTTTATGGATACAGCAAAGTCCTGAATGTTGAACTAACCTCCTAATAACGAATAGTCCATCATAGAATCGCCAAGTTGCTACATATAAAAGCTTTTCTTATTTATACGATGATTGTTTTCCTGGTCACTTGCGAGGCATTGGCTCAAGGAAAAGTTAAGATTGCTTCCATTGAAAGAGAACCTTATCTAGGCGCACAATTGCCCGGCAATGGGTATGTGATTGAGGTCATCAAAGAAGCATTTCAACGCGTAAATTACGAAGTTAAAATTGAGTTTGTGACTTTGGCAAGAGCACAACGACTTGTCAAACAAGGAGCGATGGACGGTTTTGTGCCATCCTATGATCGAAAAACGGATATGAAGCATTATTTACTTTCTTCACCATTTCCTGGTGATCATATTGGCCTTCTGAAAAAAAAATCTCTGGATATCTCTTTTACAAACCACACATCAAACTCTTTCGATAGCTACTTGAAGCAGTTAAAGCAATATAAATTTGGGATTATCCGAGGTGACCCAATTACTCAGCGGTTTGATTACTTTCAATATACGAAGAATGAGTTTGTGACAAATGACGTGCAAAATATTGATAACCTTGAAAAAGAAGCTGTTGATTTTATCGTGATTGATAAATATTCAGCTGGAGACATTATTACGAACCAGCGGCCGCACTTGATTGGCCATTTTGATTTTATTGAACCAATTGATGCTCAAAATTCATTTTATGTCGCTTTTTCGAAGCATACGCAGAGCCACCCATCCATCAACAAAGACTTTAATCAAGGGCTAGCAGAGATGAGAAGGGATGGTACACTCAGAAAGATTATTGAGAAGCATGGTTTTTATCCCTTCAGAGCGCAGAAAAAAGATAAGAAAAAGCTGATTATTGGCACTGTTAATAATCGAGAAATGCTGCGTTTACAAGAATTATCCGAAGTTTTTGAAGCGGATAATCCGCATATTGAGATCGATTGGCGCATCATGAATGAGAGTACGCTTCGAAAACGACTACTCAGTGACTTAGCAATCTCTGATGGGCAGTTTGACATCATGACAATCGGTATGTTGGAAGTCCCAGTTTGGTCAAAAAACAATTGGCTTACACCCCTCTCAAATTTACCAAAAAGCTATGATTTAAATGATATTTTTGACAAAATCAAGCACTCTCTTTCATTTCAAAATAAACTCTATGCACTCCCATTTTATGCAGAAAGCTCCATGACATATTATCGAAAGGACCTCTTTAAGAAAGCAGGAATAAGAATGAGCTCAGAGCCCACTTATTGGGAAATCTTGAGTTATGCAGATACAATCCATCAACCAGAAAAAGAGATCTATGGGGTGTGCTTAAGAGGGAAAGCGGGTTGGGGTGAGAATATGGGGTTTTTTACAACGATGGTGAATACATTTGGTGGTCAATGGTTCAATCAAAAGTGGCAGCCTCAAATTGATTCTGATGCATGGAAAAAAGCCTTAAAAATCTATAAAACAATGATTACGAAATATGGCCCACCTAATCCAGAAAATAATGGGTACAATGAAAATTTGGCACTTTTTTTGAGTGGCAAATGTGGAATTTGGATAGATGCTACAGTCGCAGCAGGGACATTGTTTCATAAAAACAAGTCTCAAGTCAGTCAAGATGTTGCGGTTGTAAAAGCCCCAGTTGCAGTGACTACAGAAGGGGCAAATTGGTTATGGTCTTGGGCACTTGCGATCCCGATGTCTTCCAATCATAAAACGATCGCTCAACAGTTTATTTCCTGGGCTACTTCGAAAAATTATATTGAACTTGTTGCGAGCAATGATGGATGGGCTTCTGTACCACCGGGGACCAGAAAATCTACCTACAAAAATAAAGCATATATTGAAGCTTCACCTTTTGCCCCTCTTGTTTTTGACTCTATTGTTGATACGAATAAGCAAGGTGGACAAAAGAGGGATGTTCCATATTCAGGGATACAGTTTGTCGAAATACCAGAATTTCCAGCAATTGGCAATTATGTTGGACAGCAAATTTCAGAAGTGATCCAAGGGAAGGTTGCAGCAGATGTTGCGCTGAAGAAAGCACAGAAGCACGTTGAATTGCAAATGAGGCTATCTGGGTATTATGATGAATAAAGCAAGCAAAGGGAAACACGTTTATGCTTGGTATTCAAAGTGGCCAGGATCAAGGTGTATACAGGATAGCGCATGCTTTTTTAATTGTACCGCAGTCTTTTCATTCTAGCGATACAAATCTTAAATATCTCGGGTAAAATCAGCCACTAATGGCGTGACCTAGTCACAAAATGTATTTCCATCAAATTCTGTGTACTGTCCACCATCTTGTATTAATCCATAATCATCAGCAAACATATATGAACTTAGATTCCAGCCCCAAGCCGGTCTTGGGAGGACGGCTTCTGGGATATTACCTAACCAGGCAGCATATTCACACATTTCTTTTAAATGGGTGTAGTCGTCTCTGGATACGCGAAGATATTTGATAAATGTTCCAGTCATATTTTGTGTGGATCCTTTTCTGCCTTGAACGGTGTACTTACGCTGATCAGGATATCGAAGCCAGCCCCAGGTGTCACCATTCGAATCGGTGCAATAGACTTCGCTTGTTTGTGTCGAGGACTCTTCACAGCTGGCAAGAGTATTGGGGCTGAATGTCACGCTGGCGATGGCTAAAATTCCACCAATCAAGGTTTTTTTTGAACGAATGGTGTTGATTGGGATGTTGTTTATTTCAAGTTTCATTGTGATAAATCAATTTAGTTATAAATTTTCATGTTGTTTTTGTATTTTATCAGTAGAACTTCATCCCATAACAGCATGAAATAGAAAATATTATTCTGCCTAATTCAATGGTTGGTCACTGGGCGAGTGTCACTACTCGAGCTTTCGGCTTCGATGTGACTGTTGGCATTGTTAAATCTCGCAGCAATGTCATGTGGTAAGGCGGAAAGTAGCTGTTCTCGCTGCCTTTGACGGCTTTACAGTTGTTCCTGTTTTTGAACAATAAAAATGATCTTGTCGTACAAAGGGTTGCATTCTATTTTTATATTTAGAATTTATGGATACAGACGTGCATCACGTTTGGTAAGAACGAAATCGAGCACATGATAAGAACGAGTCCTGTTTTTCTATTATTAATGTTAATAAGTCACTCTATCTGGGCACAAGAATGTACAACTATTTCGATGACTGGCAATCCTGAATTTCCCCCAGTAACCTGGAATCAAAAAGATGGGACACTCACAGGTGCATACGTTGAGTATGCATCTACAGTCATGAAGGAACTCGGGGTGAAGCCAGAAATTGAGCCAAGTGGGAATTGGGCTCGCGCACAGCTGCGGGTTAAAAGGGGAGAAGTCGATTTGCTGCTTGCACCATATTACAACAAGCATAGAGCGTTATGGCTACATTTTATTCACCCCTCAGTCTCACTCGATCCTGCGGTCGTTTTTGTCAAAAAGGGGAATCAGTTTCGTTATCGTCAATTTGCTGATTTAAAGGCAAAGAAAGGAGTATTGCAGCGGGGATATAGCCTTGGTGTTCAATTTGATGAGTATGCAAAAAAGAACTTGAGTATTGTCTGGGTGAATAGTTGGGATTCAGCTTTCCAGATGTTGATGATGAAAAGGGTGGATTATTTACCACATAGTTATTACGCAGGGCTGCTTCAAGTGAAAAAGTTGGGGCTTGAAAACGATGTAGAAACGCTGGAGCCACCTATTCTGGAAGACAAGATGTACTTGGCAATCTCAATCAAGTCACCTTGTGTTTCAATCATCAAACGATTATCTACGGTTGTTGAACGTTTAAAACAGACCAAGTACATGGAAGAATTAATGGAAACGTATATAAAAATTTACAACAAAGGGAACCAACGTACATGAGGTCATTTGTCTGGACCCGAATTGAGCCCGTTTTTGGTTCCGTCATTTGCGGCAGAGTTCCAATATAAAAGACAGTCTGACCTAAAATTAGAATAACTTATTCTGGACAATTAAATCCTCTAATCGAACCCATCAGCAACAATACTGAGAATAGGAAAAAAGATTTAATTCCGATACTCTTCATTGACTTACATTTCTTGTGGGCATATAAATGTCGCTCGAGAGGAAGGCTTGCCATATGGGCATGTATCCCCTTTTTGTAAAGAAAATTAGGCCAATATCATTTCACTCCCAGGATGATTCTTTGGTACCAATTTTTGGTCGCAAAAAGGGTTCTTCGACTCTCGATAAACTTTAGAGAAAGATAGGAGTTTCTCATGAAAACTACACCATTCTTTGCAAATCTACTTGCTTCACAAACACGTGAATTGACTGAAAACGAATTAGAAATGACTGCTGGTGGTACAGCATCTCAACAATCTCCAGTTCAAGAAGTACCAGAGCAGCCATTTGCAACAATGCGTTATCCGTCAGATTCTGATGAGGATGGTTTTAATTTTCCAGTTTAATGGATGATGAAATCGATTGCCGGAGAAGCGTAATGCTTCTCCGGATTTATTTGAGTGATAGAAAGAGGTTAAAGTGGCAGCAAATACAGTACTCATCGTCACGCAGAGCCGAGATAATGAATGCATTGACAGTGTAAGTGACTCAATACGAGAACTAGGTGGCGAAGTATTTCGCTTGAATTCTGATGAATACCCAACCAAGATTCAACTTGCTGGGCTACACGGACAAAAATTTCCCCATACACATCAACTCATCAATGAGCATGGCCAGACTGTAAATTCTGAGCAAATTCGATCACTTTGGTATCGACGATTTTTACCAGGCGGGCAGCTCCCCAAAGATATGGATCTTCAGTATAAGCGCGCTTGTATGGATGAATCGAAACGAACCTTGCTTGGTTTCATGGATAGTTTGGATGTGTTTAAAATGGATGATTATTGGCATGTTCGCCGAGCATCCAACAAAGAATTACAACTCATTCTTGCAAGAAACGCAGGGTTGCATGTTCCCGATACACTCATCACGAATCAACCTGAAGCTGTGAAAGTGTTTTTTCAGAAGCACAACGGCGAAGTGGTCACGAAAATGCAAGCCGCTTTTTCTGTTTGGCGTGGCTCTCAAGAACAGGTTGTTTTTACCAGCAAATTAGAAGCCTCCCATTTAGCAGAATTGGATGGCCTTGCATTGAGCCCGATGATTTTCCAAGAAAAAATAGATAAAGAACTGGAAATGCGAGTCACAATCGTTGGGAATAAGGTATTCACCGCGGCAATTGATCCAAAAATTCATGATGATATGGAGTGTGACTGGCGTCGGCAGGGTTTGGAGATGATGGATAAGTGGTTTATCTATGACTTACCGAGTCAAATAGCACAGCAGCTCTTAACGCTGACAAGATCGCTCAACCTGAATTATGGCGCAGTTGATCTCATATTAGATAAAAAAGGGCAATATCATTTTCTTGAAATCAACCCATGCGGCGAATTCTTCTGGCTGGATCACTTCGCAGGTTTGGACATTTGCCAAGAAATTGCAAGATTATTATATGAAGGCGTGGCTTAAGGGTCATCAAACTTCTCCCTATAGTCAGCATTTCTCTCTAGTCCTGAAATAAGAAATGCTGATGATACTTCAATGCAAAGCTACTTCTCTTCCTCCCATATTCCCTCAGATTCATAAGCATATAAGTAAATCATGGCGTAACAACAGTAAGTGAGTGTGACTTGTAAAATCAGCCAGAAGCCTGTTTCTGTGGAGATCATCGGTGCCTGGAGACCTTCATAGAAAAAGCGAATAAAATCTACAATTGCAAGAATGAGGACCAGTTTCCAAAATGACTTGTTCAATAAGCGAACACCCAAGATGTAACAGAGACAACCAGAGACCTCCAGAACACTTGCCATTGTAATTAAGATATTGAAAAACGTGAGTAACTCCGTTCCATCTGATAGCGTATCTATTGCTGAAATCAGGTAATTTGGGATCAGTATCAACAACCAAGTGAGCTTAAATGGCTGAAAATTTACAAATCGAGGAATGTAAGAAAGATTCTGCATAACTTCTCAACTCAAACAAAAAGGCACGGAGGAAAAGCCTCAGTCAATTGAATTAGATGATACGTAAGGCAATGTGAATGTAGTATGAATGAGTTATTTAATTTAAGAAAAAATCATTATATGTGAATAAACGACTGATTTATCGTTCTTAATGCTGGAGTTAAAAACGGATGACACGAAAAAACTGAACCTCAGGCGAGGTTCAAGTTTTGCCATTTAAGTATGATTGGAAGGTTTGTAACAATTCGCTGAGTACAAAAGGATCTGCATTTGCGTGGTCCATATTCACACTCAATGGTGCAGTATATTCTTCATTAACCCATTTACGCTTACCGAAATAAAAATAGGGCCTACCGGAGAGTTTTTTTGCGCGATGGATTTGAAAAGCTGAGAAATCCAAATCAGGTAAGTTTCCAATAAAGGATGAAATCGACCAAATCAATGGATCCATAGTACCTGTTAAGTCCGCTGGTTCAGTGATCGTTTTTCGATATTGCATGACAAACTCTGGCCACTCCATTTGAACGACATTTTCAATCAATGCGTCTTTGAACCGGGCATCGCCACCAATTGCAATTGGAAAATACACAGGTAGGTTTTTAAAAACGTACCAATCGTTTCCAATTTTTCGGGTACTAAAAGTCCATTCCTGATGGAGAGCTTTCATTAACTGCCAGACTATATAGGCTTGAAAAGAAGCGCCTGGAACCTCCTGGAAATCTTGTTCATAGACTTGGCGGGCAGTTGTGAGGTTAACATCTAACGTGATGGACAAATAGGGGTTAGCGACCATGTTTTCTTGATGAAAAAAAGGCAAAGCCCATTGTTCATATTGGCTGAGTTTCTGTAGATCGAGCTTCTCTCCTTGGTATTTTTCTAATACTTCTTGTAGCTGCAAGTGTATTCCTCCTGTCTTGTGCGGATAATAATGAGCGGAAAGTATCATGTGAATCTATCTTATTCAATAATGGGTCGTATTTTTAACTCAGTGAGGAGAATGCTAACGTATGGATTAGAAATTTGTTTGCTATACTGATCAATCTGTTCAACTCATCCTTACCTCTTGTGTGATTCAAATTCTAATTAAAAGAAACCAATTTGACTATTACGCTTTTAATACCGCTGATGAGCTGGTCGCTACTGCGAAGAATGCTTCACGCCCTAGAAATTTCAACATCGCCATGAAGTTGCTTACCAATGAGCTGAGCCCTTATCGTTATGAAGTTTTTGTTCAAGACATTGGGATCACTTCTAGAAAAACGATGTTAGGCGGGATCATGGATAAAAGAGAAATAATTTCTTTATACGACGAAAGGCCTTGTATCGGTGAATATAAGTTTCGTATGGATAAAGGGGAATACCGTTATACGATTTTTGATGATAACTCGCATGGTGCAATTATCCAGGCTGATAATCCTTATATGTATGATTTATATATTAATGATGATAAAGTTGGGGAATGTAAACTCGGCGGGAATATCTTGAGAAAGCTTTTTTTAAGTGCTGAAATCGAAGCGTTTACTTTTTCATCGCTTCCATCCGAGGCGCATTTTGCAACAATGTTTTTGATTGCAAGTACAAGGCTTGTTTAGGCAAGAAAGCCAATGAAGTCTATCTAATATCAAATTGGCTTTCGCTTACTAGAAATTCATCATCAAAGCTATTGCGAATCATGGTATGTCCGTCCTTGGTTTGAGTAATACACCCATTGTCTATTTTTGGAGAGTAAGACGGAATTGTGACCTCCTTACTATTGTGACCGCCTTACTTTAAAAGTTATCTATTCTCTGACGAAGCAGCTCAATGAGCGCTTGCTTATCTTGTTTTGCCATTTCAAGAAAATCATCCGGAATAGCTAACTTTTCTGGTGAGTATTTCTCACTCCAAAGTAGCATCTCAATGAGAACTGGTAATAGATCCTTCCCAGCTTCAGTGAGACGATAAATATTTCTTCGACCGTCACTTGGATCTGGTTTCCTCATTATAATGCCACTTTTTTCGAGACTACTGAGCCGACTCGAGAGAATATTGGTTGCAATTTGCTCAGCGGATTGTTGCAGCGAGCTATAGGACTGTTTTCCAAATAAAGCCAAATCACGAATAATCAACAATGTCCATCGATCTCCAAAATGATCGAGCGCGTTGGCAATCGGACAATCTGAACGACGCATTTTTTATTCCTCAAAAATAACTTGCAAAATAAAAGATATCGTAGTAGCTTGCATAATGCAAGTTAATTTTTTTTGTATTAGTTCAATCACCCAAAAATCATAGAAGGGAGAGTCATGATGACAACAAAGGCCATCAATAAGCATGTATTCATGAAGCAGCATTGGAGTAACCAAGACAAGCAAAATGCTGAAGTTGTCCTTGATTTTGTTCAGCTATTAATGAATAACCATGACTTAGATCTGATTGAAAAAAAATATGCTTCTTCTCAGTATATCCAGCACAATCGTAATATTGGAGATGGGATCACGGGCCTTGTTCAATACTTCCGAAGCCTCTCCAAGCAGTTTCCTGAGTTTTCTTATGATGTTAAAAATATCATGGTGGATGGTGATCTCGTGACGCTTCACTCTCATGCAACCGTGAAAAAAGCACATCGAGGCAATGATCGCAAAGGATTCAATATCGTTGATACATGGCGCATTGAAGAGGGTGAGTTAGTTGAGCACTGGGACTCGATCCAGCCACTCGATAACGTGATGCGCTTTTACTATTGGATAACGGGTGGAAAAATTAGAAACCAAAATGGTGTTTTCAAAGTGAATTGATCACTCAATTGGGCGTTTTCTTAACCCAAAGAATCTCTGATTGCAGATCTGAGCGACGAGAAAATCAAAGTGTATAAAAATTGTAAATTTTTATACACTTGTTCAGCTTCGATTCAGATTAAGGTGTGTAAAATTCATTCAACTTATTTGTGTTGTTTAAATGAAGTTCGAGGAAGTTATGAAGAGTCTTGTTGTCCCAGTATTTTGTCTTTCTTTGGTTGCTTGTGGTGGTGAAGGAGACTCTCATTCCTCGAATAATCAATCGAATAACGATTCAATTCATACACCTCCTGTTGTTGTACCACCTGTAACAGAACCTGAGCCGCCTGTGGCACCAGCAGCAAAAGTTGATGTCAAGTTTAATGCAATTAAAATCGTTGATCAAAAGTTGCAGATCAGTTGGAAAGCATCCAATAGAGCGGATAGCTACACGTTATATGGCATTGAGGATCTAAAGGGTAGAAATGGCCTTGAGATCCTCAAATCAGGTATTGCAAAAGATAAAACAATGATTGAGCTTCCTTTAACTTGGGATCTCTGGCGATATTATCGCTTTAAAATTGAAGCAGTCCAAGCTGGGAAAGAAACCAGCAGTGATATTGCCTATCAATCTGTAAAAGACGCAGCTGAGTCAGCAAGCTTGTTCCAGTCGATCGAATCTGAGTCATCTATTGATAATTTTGGTGAGTCGATGTTCTTGAGTGATACAGGAAAAACACTTCTTGTCACGAACCAAGATAATGCAGTGATTTTTTATCAAAAAGAAAAGGTATCAGATACAAATTTCAACAAGATCCAAACCATTGAACCTTCAAAGCCAGTTGTTGCTGACGAATTTGGTCACCAGATTGCTGCAACAAAAGATGGGAAGCGGTTTGTTGCATCATATCAGCGAGATGCATCACTTGTTTCTTTTGAGATGGAAGATGGAAAATATGTAGAGAAGCAAACCATCAGTGGTAAGCGTGCTCCAGGTATTCTGACGATGAGTCAAGATGGGCAAAAGTTATTTAGCTTTGAAGATAAATCGATCGCTGTTTACCAATATCAAGAGGACCCATCGACCAAGTTGTCTTCATGGGTTAAACACCAAGATATCCTTGTTAAAGATTTCTATACAGGTGATAAAGCGCTTACAGTGAATGCAGCCGGAAACCTTATTGCTTTTACTAATCGTAATCATATGGAAATTGAAATCTATGGCTTAGATAGCTCAAGCAATGAGTGGAAGTCTGTCCAGCAGTTACCAAAAGAGAATAGTGATCTGAGGCTCTCATTCTCGCCAACTGAAGATGAACTTGTCGTCGCTTATCCACGTAACGAGGTTATGTTTGAATCTGTTGATCTTAGGCTTGCAGGTGAAGTAAAAATATTCCGAAATATTTCTGGGACCTGGACAGAGCAAGATGATGCAGCACCTACTTTTCCTGGTTTCTTAATTGAAGAGAACAAGGAAAAGGCTGAGTTCATGAAACTAGAAATCGGATATTTTGGTCATCATGTTCGATTTAGCCCGGATGGCCAAATTCTTGCTATCACAAACCATGCGCATATTACGGATGATAAAGCGGAAGTTCTTTTCTACAAAAAGAACGCGGATGGAAAATGGACTTATATGGATGGATATTATCCACAAGGAATAGAAACATCTTTAGTTGATGAAAAAGCGATTAACTTTGAACTGACGAATAACGCTGACGCGATGGTCATCGGTTTAAACCATCAATTCTATAGCTTGAAAATGAAGTAATCATACAATTTCAAACAGTCTAAAAAGAGACGCAATTATTGCGTCTCTTTTTTACCTGAAACTTCTTTTTCATGAGTGACGTCACAGAGCACATATCAGAAAAACCTGCCTTTAATCGACAGAAGCGTCGTGATGTATAATGAAAGGACCTCCTTAAAAATAGAATGTTTCAGATGGCTCGAGTTTTCCTATGTATCATCGTTGTGAGCATACTCTCTATATTCACGCTTCAAGCAAAGGAGGTAAAGCGTGTCACCATCGCACTCGGAGAATTTGCTCCGTTTACGGGGAAAGAATTACCCGGGTATGGCTGTTCCGCGACTTTATATCAGGATATTTTTCGCGCTCGTGGGTATAAGACAAAAATCCTATTTATGCCTTGGGAAAGAGCTTATATGGAATCGAAACAAGGTGCTTTTGACGCGACAGGGCATTGGCTTGATAAACCTCAAAGACGTAAAGACTTCAACTTTCCAAATCACCATGTTGCTATAGAAAAACTCTATTTTTATTATGATGTAAACAAGCCTTTTGATTGGAAATCTTATGCTGATTTAATCGGGCGAGAATTGATAATCAATAAAGGGTACACCTACAGCGATGATTTTTATCAGGCTTTAAAAAAATACAATATTCAGCACCAAATCGTGATAGAAGCTGAATTGAATCTTAAAATGATTATCAAACAAAGAGCTGATATTACAATCATGGAAAAAAAACTGGCTGATTACCATTTAAATCAATTGCATTATGCGAAACGTCAGTTGATCAAAATGCATCCTGATCCAGCAATTGTCAGCAGGGGATATCTACTTTTTTCTAAAAACATCAAGAATAGTGAGGAGTTGATACGAGATTTTGACTCAGGCTTCAAGCAAGTCATGTTAGATAAATCTTATCTTGACCAATATTTAAAGAATTGCAGTGAGTTATAGTCTTCACAGTGATTTTCGGTCCGCCTTAGTCCACATGGTTCAGAGTTCCTAATGAGAGGAGCAATCAATACATTTCACCCATTCACACACTCTTTTAACGACTTCCCAGCCGAAAAGCTTCGCTTGTTTGTGGTTTACATTGAGTGCTTAACTATCCGTAACACTTTTTAGTTAAATAATTTTTACCTATCTTCACAGCCTGTTGATTTAATGGAATAATACGGACTCAAATCAAAAGGAAGAGGTCAGAATAAGATGGGAAAACCCGCCGCAACACTCACACATATGCACGTTTGCCCCAAAGTTGAACCAGGACCCGTCCCCCATGTCGGTGGGCCAATCGTACAAGGTTCACCGAATGTTTCTATTGGTGGTCTTCCTGCTGCGCGTAAAGGGGATAAGGTCGTTTGTGTTGGCCCGCCAGATACAATCAATAGTGGTTCCTCGGGTGTCTTTATCAATGGAAAGCCTGCTGCCAGAATGGGCGACTCGACAGAGCATGGCGGCAAGATCATTGTTGGTAACACGACGGTGATCATCGGTGAAAAAGGTATTGTCTCATCGGTGAATACCGCTGCAATGGAACTAAAAAAGGTTGAGCCGACAGGCCTTACAGACGCGAAAAAAAACTTGCACAGTCAAGAGAGAAAATCAAAGAAGAAGGGTACAGCCCAAAATACTCCGATGAAGAACTAGAACATCAAGTCACCTTCTGTGATGTCGCCAGTGAGCGATATCATGTTCGGTTTATGGAATCTAAATTCCTTGTGAATGACAATACGCCCGATCAACCACTGAGTGGCGGTATGGGAGGCCCGGTTTACTTAAGAGAGGGAACTGGAGTCAAGTACTGGTCCACGACTTTCGATCAGTTAGAAGATGCAGATACATGCCCAGAGATCATCTGCAAAAAACTCGGTTTAACTTACAACCCTGAGGAAACCTATAGTCTTCTCATTGTGGATACTCAGAAAGCCAAAGAAATCTCAGGCACGGTGAGTTTTGTGCCAACCTTCGAAAATATGACGGAATTCGCGGATGAGAAGTTGGAGCATCGCTTTGATGAAGGTATCGTTGAGGAGATCATGACGCCTGAATATCAGGATGAATTTAACGAGCATTATGTGAGGTCAGAAGAAGAGAATATGAACCTATGGAATGAAAAAGGATTTGAGGCCTATGTTCTACAAAATGATTTGTCACCTGAAGAAGCAAAACTATTAAACAATCGGATATCAGTTTATGGAAACACTGGTGCAAATGAAGACTTTCTGGGAACTGGTATTACGAAAAACAATAACCCGGATGTAGATCAAGATTTAGGTGTTGTAGAAACGTTTAATGTTGACCACTCACCTAAGAAATTATCCCAGTTGCAAAAAGCTGGCGCCATTGAAGTATTTAAGAAAATTAAACCAGTAGGGTAGCAACATAAATGGAAAACGAGATCATTCAAATACCACAGATAAATCATCATACTAGTATCCCACAAGGCTTTGTATTTATTGGGGAGTATCCGAGTTTTCATGAACCAAGTGAAAAGGAGTACTTCTTTAGGTATAAAGAGTCACACTTGGTCATTTGGAGTTATTCTGAAACTAAGTTTGGTTATCTAACTTATCAAAAAGAGTTCCCTTTAAAAGTTCTACCTTGGGTTGTTGTTCAGCTCGATCGATTTGAGAAGCCGGAATCAGTAGGTGGTATTCCCTCAGATGAGGTATCGAATACGATCGATATGGGGGGAGAAATAATAGGTATAGCTTGTGGCTCCTGTATCGGAGGCCCAAATATACATGGGTATGAAATATGGAATAAAGCGAGAAGGAACAAATACGATAATTTTCAAGACTTCAAGATGCCATCCCCATGGCTAGACTCTGGATTCCGCGACTTCTGGAAATCAATGTCAGACAAGTTCTTTCCCCAAGGTTGGGTCTAACCCTATTTGCCGCAGTTAACCCTGCGGCTCACACCTCACCCATTCACAAATTCTTTCAACGACTTCCCAGCCGAGAAGCTTGGTACTTTCGCCGCTGCGATTTTCATTGATTCACATGTCTGCGGATTACGTCCCAGGCGTTACTTTCTCTCATTCACTTTGAATGTACCAAAACCGACTAGAGAAACCTGAACACCTTCCTCAAGCGCTGAGCTGATGGATTCCAGAATGCCGTTGAGGGCTTTGTTTGCTGTTGTTTTTGGCATGTTTGCTTCGTGGCAATTTTGGCGATGAGCTCTGATTTGTCCATTTGGAGTGACCTTGTTTTTATCGTTGAACAATAAATAGGGCATTTATTGGGAAGGGGTAGAAAAGGGGCAAAGCCGCTTTGAGGCGGCTTTGATGATTATTCTAATCTATAGTTTTTTCTTTAAACTCACACAGGTCTTCAATGATACACGAACTGCATTTTGGCTTACGTGCAGTACATACATATCGACCATGAAGAATAAACCAATGGTGTAGATTAAACATAAACTCTGTTTTGTTTGGGGTATTTTTTATAATCGCTTGTTCTGTTTGTTCAACCGTTTTGCCTTTTGCATAGCCTGTACGGTTTGCCAGCCGCTGGATGTGAGTATCTACAGCTAAAAAGTAGTTCCCTTCATTGTCTTTTAACTGACTGAAGGCAGTGTTTAACACAACATTCGCAGTTTTTCTGCCGACGCCAGGGAGGGCTTCTAAGGCTTCCCGGTTTTCTGGGACTTGTGAATTGTGCTTCTCAATTAGAATTTGGCAAGTTTTATAGGTATTTTCTGCTTTTGAATTAAAAAGTCCAATTGTCTTGATGTACTCCTTGATGCCATCAACACCCAGTGCGGCCATCGCTTCTGGAGTGTTTGCAACTGGAAATAGCTTGCGAGTCGCTTTATTGACACCAACATCAGTTGCTTGTGCGGATAGGAGGACAGCAATGAGCAACTCGAAAGGGGAGTTATATTCAAGCTCGGTTGTTGGGTGCGGGTTGTCTGTCCGCAATCGCTCTAAGATCTGGCGTCTTTTTTCTTTATTCATTTCAACTTCTCAAGTGAACATTTAAATGGCACTGACAGGTCACATTATTGGCTGGTGACGCGTGCACGCTCAATTGTCTTTTTGGGCTCAGCGGCTTTTTTGGCGTTTTCTCGCTGTTCATCAATTTTATTTTTGATTGCAATAAGAAAACCCATTGCCATAAATGCCCCAGGTGGAAGAATGGCAAGCAAAAAGTGACTGTCAAATTTAAAGATCTCAAGTCGTAGTACGGTTGCCCAATCACCGAGTAACAGTTCCATACCATGGAATAATGTTCCTTCACCAAGCAACTCACGGATTGCACCGAGTATCAGCAACACGGCCATAAAGCCAAGCCCCATCATTAAGCCATCAAATGCAGCTAATCCCGGGGTGTTTTTTGATGCAAATGCCTCTGCTCGTCCGATAATTGCACAGTTGGTCACAATCAAGGGGATGAAAATACCTAAGGATAAATACAAACCATAGGTATAGGCATTCATCAAAAGTTCTACAGCAGTCACAAATGAGGCGATGATCAGGACGAAGACCGGAATCCGAATTTCTTTTGGTACCCAGAGGCGAACAATGGATACAGTGACATTTGAACATATGAGAACGAGTGTTGTGGCGATGCCTAAGCCAAGTGCATTGGCAACAGATGAAGTCACAGCTAGGAGTGGGCATAAGCCAAGAAGTTGAACAAGCGCTGGGTTATTTTCCCATAAGCCTTTGTGCAGGATCTCTTTGTACATTAGCTTTTTTCTCCACACTGACTATTGGCTGATAGAAGAGACTCTTGGTGGAAAGAAGCATACAGAGCCGCATCTTTGACTGCTTTGGTTACTGCTCTTGGGGTAATCGTAGCGCCAGTAAATTGATCAAACATGCCTCCATCTTTTTTGACGGCCCAGCGTTTGTCTTTATCGCCTTCTACAACTTGATCATTGAATTCCAGGATCCAATTACTTTTACGAAGTTCAATTTTGTCACCAAGTCCTGGTGTTTCTTTATGAGTCAGAACACGAGAGCCAGTAATCTTACCTTGTAAGTCAACACCAACCACTAGGTCAATCGCACCACTGTAGCCGTTAGGTGCTGTGGTTTCGATAACCAGTGCGCTCACTTTTCCTTGCTTTCTGGCTCTGTATACCGCGTGCTTTTCTTGGTTACCTAAGAATTGCTCGTTGATCACATAGACGCAATCTTGATAGGGTTGATTGTCATAGTAACTTTGCGGTAGCACATCCGAGAGTAGTTGAATCAAATCTGCTTTCTTCTGCATCTCAATTCTGTCTTTAGTCAATGCGTGTGTAACAGCGAGTAACCCAGTACTGACAAGCGCAAAGCTACTTAAAATCAGTGCGTTTTTCGAGATGGATTTGATCATGATGAACTTCCTTGAGAATAACCGTAGGTTCTTGGTCTCGTATAATAATCAATGAGTGGCACACACATATTCGCGAGTAATACCGCAAATGCAAAAGCATCAGGATAGCCACCCCAAGTTCGGATCACAAAAACCATCAAGCCAATGAATGCGCCATAGATAAGTCGACCCAAGTTTGTGGTTGAGGCAGATACAGGATCCGTTGCAATAAAGAAAGCGCCAAGCATGGTTGCGCCGGTCAACATATGAAATAGAGGCCCCGCAGAGCTGTCTGGTAAAATCATGTAGCCTAATAATCCCATGAGAAACAGACTTCCCAGAGTTGCAATTGGGATTTGCCAGCGGATCACATTCATCTTTAATAGAAATAAACCTCCGGCTAAATACGCGAGGTTCACCCACTCCCAGCCAAGTGCATACCAGCTACCAAAAACGGGGTTTGTGGTGATTTCATCGCTTGTCAGGCCCAATGTAAAGCCAGTTTTTAAGGTATCTAATGGCGTAGCCATTGTCATTCCGTCAATGGTTGTTCTCAGTTGAGCTACGCTATAGCCATCTAGGGTGTACCCAGTAAAGATCGCAGCGAATGCGTCGCCAATGTTCACTTGGTGATGAACGATACTTTGCGGTGGTAGCCAAGCGGTCATTTCAACGGGAAATGAAATGAGTAACAGAACGTATCCTGCCATGGCTGGGTTAAACAGGTTAAAGCCCAATCCTCCATAAAGCTGTTTGACCACAAGAATAGCAAAACCAGTACCAATCACAGTGATCCACCAAGGTGCAAATGTTGGGACACTTGTTCCAATCAGAACAGCAGTGAGTAATGCACTAAAATCCATCAATACAGGCTTGATAGGGCGGCTTCTCAGGTGAAGGATCAGTGCTTCTGCCATCAGAGCCGTCACGATAGCAATGGCAATATGAACGAGATTCCCCCAACCAAAGAAAAACGCTTGGACGAGTATTCCTGGAATACAAGCTAATATTACAAGCTGCATGATGTCATGCGTACTTCTTCGAATATGAAGGTGGGGAGAGCTTGCTATCTTAAAAGTCATTTAGTTCTTACCTTGATCATTATCTTTTTGCGCTTTTTTGGCCTTAGCACGTGCGACTGCCGCTGCAATTTTTGCTTTACGCTCTTCTTCTGGAGAAAGATCGGACGCCTGGGTTTCAGCTTCTCCTTGAGCGTTTGCCTCAGCTTCTTTTGCGGCCTTTTTGGTTTTTGCTCTTTCAATTGCAGCGGCTACCTTGGCCTTTTTATCATCAGTTGCGTTACTTTTGGGTTCAACATTTTCTTCACCAAGTGATTCAGCATCTTCTTGTTGTGCCTTTTTTGCCTTTGCTCGGGCAATGGCTGCCGCGATTTTTGCTTTTCTATCGTCTTGTTCGGAGGCGTTTTCAGATGAATTATCCTTGCTCTGCTCTGTGGCTTCCGATTGTTCCGCTAGCTTCGCCTTTTTTGCTTTCGCTCTTGCGATAGCTGCGGCAACCGCAGCCTTTTTATCTGTTGGTGAACTTTCTGGCTCTGTGCCAGTTTGTTTTGACTCTTTATAATCACGAGCTTGTTGCTTTCTTGCTTCTCTTGCTGCAATAACTTCTGAGTTATCTGGTGATTCATCTTCTGTGGGTTGGCGCTTGGCTTTTGCTCTCGCAATCGCAGCGGCTACTTTATCGGTTGCGCTTTCTTTGACTCGGGAAATCGCAGCTTCAATCTTATTACTGTCCTCAGAAGTTGATTGTCTAGCCTCAGATGCTTTTCGTTGTTTTTCCAAGCGCTCTTGTTTATCGCGCTCTAATCTTGCTTTTCTTGCCTCAAAACGTAGTTTTGCTTGTTCTGCTTTTTGTTTTTCTTGTTGCTGGGTTTTAATTTCTGCTTTGGCGACGCGATAGTATTGTACAAGTGGGATATCGCTTGGACAGACATATGAACAGGCCCCACATTCAATACAGTCTGCGAGGTTGTAGCTTTCCAGCTTTTCATAATCTTTTGCTTTGGCATACCACTGGAGTTGCTGCGGTAAAAGTGTCGCAGGACAAACGATGGCGCATTCGCCACAACGAATACAAGGCATCTCTGGGCTTTCTGGCGGGAGTTCTTGATTCGATGGTGCCAAAATGCAGTTACTAATTTTAGTGATAGGCACATCAGGAGATGGAAGCGTAAATCCCATCATCGGGCCACCCATAATCAGGCGTTGATTCAGACCAGGTCGAAAATCGACATGGTCAAGTAAGTGCGATACCGGTGTTCCCAATAACGCCCAGACGTTTTTGGGCTGGTGGATGCTTTCACCAGTCATTGTCACGACACGATGAATGAGTGGTTGATCGGCAACAATTGCGCGTGATACTGCATATGCTGTCCCAACATTTTGCATGACAATCCCAATATCGGCTGGAATACCACCTTTAGGAACTTCTCTGCCCGTGAGTATTTGGACAAGTTGTTTTTCGCCACCTGATGGATATTGAGTAGGGAGTTCACAGACATGAAAACCTCGTTCCACCCCCACAGCGGCTTTAATTGCGGTGACCGCAAGTGGCTTGTCATCCTCGATACCGATTAAGACATGCTTTGCCCCAGTCATATGTTGCAGAATTTCAATTCCCTGAATGATAGCCTCGGGATATTCCTGCATGAGCAAATCATCTGCTGTAATGTAAGGTTCACATTCAACGGCGTTGATAATGAGAAACTCAATTTCAGCATTCGTTGCAGATTTAATATGCGTCGGGAAACCTGCACCACCAAGACCAGCAACGCCATTGAGCTGTAATCGACGAAGGAGTTGCTCCTTCGAATAGTTTAGATAATCCGCCCAAGGCTCCCGCTCACGCCACTCATCCAGTCCATCGGGTTGGATACAGATACAGAGTTCAGGCAGGGCAGACGGATGTGCTGAAATATGTTCTTTGATTTCCTGAACAACACCTGATGTTGGTGCATGAACTGCAACATCCAAATGATTGAGTCCATTGGTTAAAGCTTGGCCCTTTTTCACATGTTCGCCTTTGGAGACAAGGATCTGTCCAATCGTACCAATATGCTGCTTGATGGGAACATAGAGTACAGGCGGTAATGGCACCTCAGCAATAGGATGTTGGCTTGTGAGTTCTTTTCGTGTGGGTGGATGAATTCCGCCAGGAAAATCCCAGAAATGCCCCTGTTGAATTCTTTCAAGTAATGTTTCCATGGGTAACTTCTACTCCACAACCTTAACCGGAATACTTTCTAAATCCCATTTCCAACTTTCGGCTTTGGGCTTGAGTGGGACCATATCGATACAGTCAACGGGGCAAGGATCGACACAAAGATCACAGCCCGTACATTCATCAATAATAATGGTGTGCATTTGACGCGTCGCACCAACAATGGCATCAACAGGACAGGCATGGATACACTTGGTGCAACCGATGCATTCATCCTCACGAATGTAAGCAACTTTTTTTACATCTTCTTGCCCATGTGCATCATCTAAGGGTTTTGGCTCAACACCCATTAAATTAGCAAGCTCTTTGATGGTTGACTCACCCCCTGGCGGGCATTTATTAATCTCGTCGCCATTCGCAATGGCTTCCGCGTAGGGACGACAACCAGGGTAACCACATTGTCCGCATTGTGTTTGTGGTAAAATTGCGTCGATTTGTTCAACAAGTGGGTCTGCTTCGACTTTAAATCGAACGGCAGCAAATCCTAAGACTGCGCCAAAAACTAGGGCAAGAACACCTAAAGCAATTAAGGCATAAATAATTGTCATTAACTCACCTTCACCAAGCCAGTAAACCCTAAAAATGCCAGGGACATCAGTCCGGCGGTGATCATTGCAATTGATGCACCTTGAAAAGGTTTCGGAATGTCGGAGCCTACCAGCTTTTCACGCATTGCTGAAAATAAAATAAGTACAAGTGAGAAGCCGACCGCAGCACCAAAGCCATAGACTAATGATTGCATAAAGCTATGGTGCGCGTTGACATTCAGTAAAGCAACACCGAGAACTGCGCAATTCGTTGTAATCAGTGGTAGAAATATTCCGAGTAAGCGGTATAGCGTCGGGCTTGTTTTTTGGACAACCATTTCGGTAAATTGTACAACGACGGCAATCACTAAGATAAAACTCAGTGTTCTTAAATAAGTGAGTTCTAAGGGAACAAGAACCCAAGCATTGACCATATAACTAGTGGCAGAAGCCAGTGTCAGTACGAATGTTGTGGCTAAAGACATCCCAATTGATGTTTCGAGTTTGTTGGAAACGCCCATAAATGGGCAAAGCCCAAGAAACCTCACGAGTACAAAGTTATTGACAAGGACTGTACTCATCAGGAGCAATACATATTCTTTCATTAAGCTACCTTCGAAAGATGCGTCTTGATTGCGGCAAAGAGAGAGTCTTACGCATCATTATGTTACTCATTATAAGCTAAGCTATTATCCGACTTTATCTCGTGTTAGACAATATTGTTTGATGATTGAAAAACGTGATTGGTGAAGTTCTGTTCAAATTAGTTTCAATTTTTCTGATATTGCATACTCAGAGCTCAAGGAATAATACTTTCACAAGAGAGTTCGTGATCGATGTCGCCATTGAATGGTGTGGAACCTAATGTTGATTGAGGGTTTATACTTTCAGTGATACCGCAAAACAGAGTGGACTATGAACCAATATACAAACATCCTGTTGGGCTGCTGTTTTCTGCAAACGACATTCGCTCTCGGAGCGGAGAAACAGGTTGTACTCGCAAATGATGAGGCAAAACCTTTTATTGCAAAAGAGTATCATCACTTTGGTGTGATTGGACATATACTGACACAGGCTTTTCTTTCTCAAGGGATCAAGCCACGTTATGAATGGATGACATGGAAGCGGGCTTACCAGCAAACTCTGGCAGGAAAATATGATGCGACCTCAATGTGGATACCGACTGAAGAGCGCATGAAGCATTTTTTATATAGCGATATTTTGCTTGAAAATGAGAAAGTTTTTTTTCATTTGAAGTCATACCCATTTGAATGGAAAACAATTGAAGATTTAAAACATATACGTATTGGTGCAGTGCTCGGTTTTACATATGGACCAGAGTTCGACAAAGCTGTGAAAGAGAAACACCTGATGGTGGAGCGTGTCGCGACAGAAAAGCAAAACTTTGAGTTGCTTCTCAAGGGAAGAACGCAGATATACCCGCAGGAACTGGCAATTGGTCAGATGTATATCAGCTTATACCCCGAAGAGATACAAAAACAGTTTACCTATCACCACAGACCAATTATGCGAACAACACACCATTTGTTGTTTTCAAAAAAGATCCCCAATGCGGAACAATTGCTTGAAGCCTTTAATCGAGGGCTAAAACAGTTAAAGGACACAGGAAAGCTTAAGAAAATGCTACAAGATCATCAATCAGGCGATTATCAAAAGCCTAAGGAGAGCCAATAAGTGTGGGTACTACTCTTCACCTAAAGCTTGCATTTGCTGGTTTGCCCACTGCGCTGCATCATGATAAACGTCAGGGACTTTCTCTTTATCCAATGACAATTTTTCGATCAATGTGTTGGCTGCATCCCACTCTGCTTTCTCGTAGACAATAATCAACTCAATCAATTCTGCGAGTTTGCCTTCCCCTTTCACAAGAGCATCTTTGATATCGTCTGCCAAAGGGAGCCGCTCCATAATATTCTCAATCGATTCATCTAAAATTGCATCAATGAGAGAGAGCAGTCCGGTCAAGAATGCTTTCGAGGAATCTTCATTTGGTGCCATCAGTTCAGATAACCCCTCTGAAAACTTCGCTCTTGTCATGGATAGACGCATGAGTTCTGCTGGTTTATCGGTTGATACCTGTGCGGTGAATAAAACGGATAAGAAGCGTTTTAATTCTTTTTGCCCAAGCACAATGAGTGCCTGTTTGATGGTTGAGATCTCTGCGCGTCTTCTAAAAATGGAAGAGTTTGAATAACGCAGCAATTTATATGAGAGATTGACATCTCGCTCGAAGATCTTTGTGATTGACGGGAGGTCGGGTTCTGTTTTTGAGGTTTCATAAAGAAGCTCAGCCAGCGTCATTTGAGCAGGTGACAGCGCTTTACTTTTAACAACTTCTGGTTTGGAGAAGAAAAATCCTTGAAAATAAGTAAAGCCGAGTTCAACTGCTTCTTGAAACTGCTCATTCGTTTCGACTTTTTCTGCAAGCAACTTGATTTGTGGAAAGGGTTCAATTTCTTTTTTCAAAAACTCAATGTCTTCGCGAGTAGACACCTGTACATCTATTTTGATGATATCAATGTAAGGGAAAAAATGTTTCCACACAGATTTATGCTCGTAGTCATCTAGCGCCAGCATATAACCACTTTCTTTGAGTTCCTTGACCTCTTCTAAAAGCCGTTTGCCGGGTTGGACGGTTTCAAGGATCTCTACGACAAGATGCTCATGAGAGAGCATAAAAGGGTACTTCTTTAGAATAGTATCCAGCGTAAAGTTGATAAACGCAGGTTTTGAGCCAGTAAAGTCGTCAATACCAAGAGTGAACTGGCTACCTTCGATCATACGAGAGGTAGCCTCATCTTCGTCTATATCTGGGAATACATTTACCAAACTATCCCGAAACAATAACTCATAGCCATATAAGGACTTTTCAGCATCTAATATCGGCTGACGAGCGGCGTAAAAATACATAGAGTGAGATCCTGTTTCAGTGATTCATTCATCTATTTACTCAAACGTCTTTCTTAAGGCTAGCGGAAGATTTCCAAACTTGTCACTGTTTAAATCGAAGATGTTTTGTTGTTTAGACTAAGATCTTGAAAAATCTCGTCATATTCACTTGTATCTTCAATTAGTGAAACCACTACAGCAACTATTGTTGAAAGAATGAATCCTGGTACCATTGCATAAATGTTTAAGAAACTCTCTTTCTCGATTGGGCCAAATACGCCACTTTGGATCATGATCCATACGAGAACAGTTGCTCCACCAGTGATCATTGCGGCAACCGCAGCTGACTTAGTAAGCTTAGACCAATATAGAGAAAGTAAGATGACAGGTCCGAATGCACATCCAAATCCAGCCCATGCATGACTCACAAGTTTAAGGATTGAACTGTCTTTATCTAGCGCGATGACAATGGCGATGGCGCCAACAATAACAAGTGATAGACGGCTCAACCAGACAAGCTGCTGCTCAGTTGGTTTTTTCTTACTCGTTGATTTGTAGATATCTTCAACCATGACACTTGAACAAACAAGTAACTGGGAGTCGATGGTACTCATGATTGCAGACATAATTGCGGCAATGAGTAATCCAGCAACCCAAGGGTTGAGTAAGGCACTGACGAGGTGAAGGAAGACGGTTTCTGTCTGATCTTTGCCAAGCGGTGCATCAGCAAAATAGGCAATACCGGCATAACCAACGCCGATGGCACCAATGAGAGACATGATCATCCATCCCATTGCCACACGTCTTGCTGTAGGGACATGATCTGCAGATTCGATTGCCATAAAACGGGAAAGAATATGTGGTTGACCAAAGTAACCTAAGCCCCAGGCCATTGCTGATACAATGCCAATCAAAGGCAGCCCTTCAGCAAGTGCGTTAAACTGAGGGTTGATGTTCTGAACAACTTCCGTTGTTGGGTCAACGCCACCAAGTGCATTGAATGCAACAATCGGCACAATTAATAGTGCAAGAAGCATTAAACAGCCTTGGATAAAGTCAGTCCAGCTGACGGCAAGAAATCCACCAAAGCATGTGTAGGCAATGATCACCGCAGCACCGGAGAATAGTGCAATGTAATAATCCATTTGGAACACTTGTTGGAATAATTTCGCACCGCTTACAAGACCTGAGGCAACATAAACTGTAAAGAATACAAGAATAATAACCGCAGAGGTTAAACGAATGATATTTGCATTATCTTTGAAGCGAACCCCGAAGTATTCTGGGAGCGTGAGTGCATTGTTCGCTTGCTCCGTATGAATACGGAGTCTCTTGGCGACGAGCAACCAGTTGAGGTATGCACCGATGACCAAACCAATTCCAATCCAGATTTCACCTAAACCTGAAAGGTAGATTGCGCCAGGTAAACCAAGCAATAGCCAACCACTCATATCTGATGCACCGACACTCAGTGCGGTCACACCAGGCCCTAATTTTCTGCCACCTAAAATGTAATCACTCAGATTATCCGTTTTTTTATAAGCCCAATAGCCTACAGCAAAGATGACTGCCATATAGGCGATGAGCATGACAATTGTTTCTGATCCAAATTTCATAATCGTTATCGCATTTTACATGAAGTTTTCGACACTATAAAAAGTATGAACTTTCCAAAAGAGAGGAAATCCTCGGAATTAAATGTGTGAGATATCTTACACCGTCGTAAGAAATAGTTGTATTCTAAGTTTGGAAATATTATTAAATGCATATAGATCAGTTGGTTATGCATTAATCCACATTATGGAAACACAGTTTTATGATTGTTTAGTGACATTTTATCTTTATAATTTTCTTCGTCGCTAAACAATTTTCAGGATGCTGAGTACGGAAATTAGGCACCTGAATGACACCATATCATGATTTTTTGTGATACACGACGAGAGAGAAAGGGGCAATGTCCCCTTTCTTTTTACACTTCTTTATGTACGAATTGTTTTATTGTTCTGCCCCAAAACTTTGTCGAATGGCTTAATTTTGTCTATGTTAAATCAGAAGCAGCTTATGAATACGGCTACCTTTTAGTAAAGAAGTCTCTGTTGCTCAAGACCAAAGGCAAATTGGTTGAGTGAATCAATTCATTCTGACCTTTCATGAATAAATAAGGAAAAGCTAAGTTATGTTTGGCGACTTATTAAAACCTAAGCTCCCTGAAGGTAAGTTATTGATAGATAGGGATGAGCTACAAATGTTGCGAGATAAAGCTGAATCTTATGATAAGTTTCGTGAAGATCAGCCCGAGATGAAAATCAGTGAGATAGCAAGCCTTGCCAGAGATGTAAATGATTCGATTACCAAAAAATTAGGTACAATTGAGCATAGTTTTGATCTTGTACGACACTTTATCGATCAATCGCAGGAGATACAGTCAATCTCTGAAAGCTCATTCGAATCCGCTTCGGAAACCGCGAGTACGAGTGAGGATTGTATAGAGCAGTTAGCAAGCCTGGTTGAAAATATTAAAGCCTCAGCGCAATTTATTTCTGAGTTTACCGACTTACTTTCCAGTCTTGATGAAAACAGTAAAAACATTGACCACCTTGTTGAAGCAATTAAAGGGATTGCGGAGCAGACAAATTTACTTGCACTGAATGCAGCAATTGAGGCAGCTAGGGCAGGTGAACATGGTAGAGGGTTCGCGGTTGTCGCAGATGAAGTCCGTTCTTTGGCAAATACAGCGAATGGGTCTGCTGATCAGATCCAGACTGAAATGAAAAAAATTATGGATATTTCAGGCTCTATCATTCTTAAACAAAAAGAAGTTCAGGAGCTGATTGATAAAAGTGTTGAAATAGCTGATGTGACATCAGAACAACTTGACTCACTTGTTGGGATGGCGAAAGCAAGCTCTCAATCTGTTGAGCAAACGATTGATCAGATCAGAATGCAACTGGGTTCATCTTCTGAAATTGTTTCTAATATGGAAAACCTAGTCGACGATACCAGACGAACCATTGATGATGTTTCACGTAATGTTGAATTAGGAGAGGAATTACAAGATCAATCTAACATGTGGTCTTAAAATGCTCTGATACGCCAAAGGTTTGCTGGTTTTTTGCTCGTTTATCCTTGGTGATGAATACTGAAGGGGACAAACCGAAAATATTCTTGGTTTGTCCCCTTGGTTTTTTTAATCTGACCTATATAATTCCTGCGTGAGACTCGCGATCTTAGGGTATGTTTATCTTTTATGAATGTCGCTTTGATGGATATTTTTCGCTAAACACGCCCTGAGTCTTGAGGCAAGATAATAAAACCATCAATGGAGAAATTCATGAGCGTATTAGTTGGCCGCAAGGCACCTGATTTTACTGCCGCTGCTGTTCTAGGTTCTGGCGAGATTGTTGATAACTATAACTTGAGCCATGCTATCGAGGGTAAGAAGGCAGTGATCTTCTTCTACCCACTTGATTTCACATTTGTTTGTCCTTCGGAACTTATCGCTTTTGATAAGAGATTTGAAGAATTCAAAAAGCGTGGTGTTGAAGTGATTGGTGTCTCAATTGACTCCCAGTTTAGCCATAACGCATGGCGTAACACGTCTGTTAACGATGGTGGTATTGGTCAAGTTCAATATACACTTGTTGCTGACGTGAAACACGAAATCTGCCAAGCATTCGATGTTGAACATCCAGAAGCAGGTGTTGCTTTCCGTGGCTCATTCCTTATCGATGAACAAGGTATGGTCCGTCACCAAGTTGTCAACGATTTACCACTTGGTCGTAATGTTGACGAAATGCTACGTATGGTTGACGCGCTTGCGTTCCATCAGGAGCACGGTGAAGTTTGCCCAGCAGGCTGGAACGAAGGCGACAAAGGCATGAATGCAAGCCCAGAAGGCGTTGCTGCATACCTTTCTGAAAATGCGGACAAGCTGTAAGCTTTTTCAGATTCGAAGCCGCTGCTTGATGAGCGGCTTCAATTTCATGTCTTACAGTAGTAGAGCTTCAATCCGTTAAAGACGGATTCCAGATATAGACAACCTTGATCGACTTCATGGATTTCAATATCTTTGTCTTGTGTCAACCCCCCGCCTAAATATCCGATTGTCATTGAGTCACTATCTTGATTGACGACACGGTAATGATGTGAGTCGACATGTCCTTTTACTCTAGTTTTAAAAGCACCATTTTTAAACTCAATGCTGGAACCGGAATAAAGTTCAAAAAGCTCTTTTTTATCTTTATTCGTCAAGGTTCTGTTTTTGAGCAATGCCTGTGTTGTCAGGGACTCATTAAATATCCACTTTCCATCAATAGAAAATGCAGTGGCCTTTTTGTAGATCAAACTGGATGTAATGATAACGACCAAAATGACAGCCTTGTAGATGAACTTCTCCATATAACTCCACACTCTATATTAATAATCAAATCGTCTAAATAACAACCGATTTTAAATATACTTTAATGGAATGTAAATAAGTTTCCTTTTTTAGGGTCGTGGTCGACCATCAAATCGTCTGAGTTATCGTGATGGGGATACAATTGAGAAGTAAAATGGTTATAAAAGAGCCATCGTATTTCTGGCTCTTTCTATTGATGAAAAATCGTGTGATGTGTGAGGCTTACTTGCCACCATTTTGTAAAATTTCAAGGGCAAGTTCATCCGCAACTACATTGGTTGGTCGCCCCGTTGATGCTGAACGTTGGAAAATTTCTGTAAGCGTATGATAGATTTCGTTGACTTTTTCTGTAGATTTCTCTGCATCATAACCACCAGGGACAGACTCAAAAGAAACGTTAATGATGCCACCTGCGTTAATCACATAATCTGGTGCATAAAGAATACCTTGATCGAGCAGCGCCTGGCCATGACGGCTTTCTGCAAGCTGGTTATTTGCACAACCCGCAACAATCGACACTTTGAGTTGTTCAATGGTATGATCATTAATTGTGGCACCAAGCGCACATGGTGCGTAGATATCTGCTTCTTGGCTATAAATGTCATCTAAGGCAACGGCTTCGGCACCATATTCTTCAACACAACGTTTGATTGCGCCTTCATTGATATCCGTGACAATGAGTTTTGCGCCTTCATTGTGGAGTCGATCACATAAATAATGCCCCACATTACCCAGTCCCTGAATCGCAATTCGAACGTCTTTCAGGCTTTCTGTACCCAGCTTATGCTTTGCTGCTGCTTTCATCCCTAAATAGGTTCCAAGGGCAGTGAATGGGGCAGGGTTACCACTTTTACCTTCCAAGCCAGTTACATATGGTGTCTCTTGATTGACAACCATGATGTCGCCAGTGGTGATATTGACATCTTCTGCGCTGATATAACGGCCGCCGAGGGAGTGAATAAATCGGCCAAATGCGCGGAAGAGTTCGTCTGATTTGATCGTTTTAGCATCCCCGATGATGACTGACTTTCCACCACCAAATGGTAATCCCGTAATCGCATTTTTGTATGTCATCCCGCGAGATAAACGCAGTACATCTTCCAGCGCATCTTCATCACTGGCATAATTCCAGAGTCGGCACCCACCGACCGCCGGACCCAGTTTTGTACTATGCACCGCAATGATTGCTTTTAGACCGGATGCATCGTCAGAACAAAATAGGACCTGCTCATGGTTATCGAAATCTTTCTGATTAAACACTGCCACTATGATCGCCTCCAATTCATTTGTATTTTTTATTGTAGGGTCTGTTTATCTTTCTTTATATTTCCATCAAAAGTTGCAGACCTAAGCGAAAGCCAGGCTTACTCGCTATCCGTATTGGCCTCGGAAATGTAACACTATCACTTTCATTCCGCCAGCACTTCACATGATTGCCAACTGGTATTACCAGTAAAAAGCGCACATTCTCCCCTCATGTGAATAAATGCTTGATACCGTCTGAATTCCCTTTTAGAGTATGGTACTCAATGAGATGAAATGAGTAGTAAATATGACAGAAACACTGCAAAAGTCCCCAAATGAATTCAGTGAATGGGTAAGAAAGGAATTTCAAAATGCGAATAAATATCTGGCATCCAAAGGACTGATTTCCAATGAGGTTTCGCCACAAAATTCACGTTATTTGGCACCAATGGTTGCGGTGTGGCAGTTAAAAACAACAACAAATGAGCAGCTTTGGGTGATCACCGGAGATGTGCCTTCTGATCATTTTGCACTCAGTGCAGCGGTAAACGCTCGAGAAGCAATGCGAGCATTTTCATTTCGTTGGCAGATGAATGCAGAAAACCTACTTCGTGCACCTCAAAAAACAAAAGCACAGATAGAATATGCACAATATCTGATTGCCAGTGCAGAGCGTTTATATCAAGTTTTTGAAGATGAAAAGCTTTGGCAGGAAGTTAGTTAACGAAAAATCATTATTTTCCGGTGATTGAGTCTGCTTTCCAATCCACCTTGAGGGTCGGTATGATGCAGATGAAAACACTTGATGAATGGTTCGAAGAGTACGCTCAAAGCCATCAAAATCCAACCAATAAAAAAATCCACTTTGTGGCTGTGCCAATCATTTATGCAACTGTGATTGGCATTTTTTGGAGCCTCCCTACGCCTTGGAATGCTTCGTTAAACTGGAGTATCTTGATGACGCTGCCTGTCCTCGTCTTTTACTTTTTTCTTTCGCCTCGTGTTGCGCTTGGGATGGGGTGTTTAAGCATGCTTATCATTTTGTTTTGTTTTTGGTTAGAGCAATTCCTTGGCGTCAATATTCTATGGTTGTCCGTGATTACCTTCGTCATTGCATGGATATTTCAATTTATCGGTCACCATATTGAAGGTAAAAAACCCTCCTTTCTCAAAGATATCTTCTTTTTACTTATCGGTCCTGCTTGGGTGCTTTGTTATGCATACCGACGTTGGGGAATTCGATATTAAAGTCTGTTGATTTTTTACTGAAAAGCAGGTGTTTTTTTAGGCGCCGCCATAGTTTGATCGTTCTTAGGTTGACTTCTACCGATTTTTGTAAATAAATTCGGTCCAAACTTCCCTTTTTTACTGTATAATCCCGCAGAAATTCCGAGTAAATTCATAATATTAGGAATTTATTCTTAATTTCTGATGCTTCATTCATTGTTCAGCCGGATTGAAAACGATGTTTGTTTGCCCAGTATGCTGAACATTGTTCAGTTATTTCCCAATCTTTTCTTTTTTATTAATTTTTTTGAATATGACTCAATTTTTTTTACATCAAAATCTTTTAATCTGTTCCTTATGTAAATCCAATCATCTTTTATATCAAAACTCGGAGGTCAAATGAGCGCAGAAGGTTTATCGATAGCTGTTGCTGAATCTCAACATATCGAGGGGATCCTTCAATTATATTTACAAGCATATGGAACGAGTTATCCACTGAAATTTGGGACTGACCGAGAAGTCATGGCGGACGCAATTACTTCGAATTCGTTTTTTTGGCCAATCATGGTTGATGATAATACGGGGAAGGTTGTCGGTTCTTGCATTTTTGAACTGGATTTAACGCATCGTATTGGCAAACTTTCTGGTGTTGTTGTTCATCCAGACTATCGTAAGCAGAATATTGCCTCTGACTTGATTGCTTATGGATGTTCTTTATTTTTAGAGCAAGAGACATCGGAAGAATACATTCAGCTGAATTCAATTTATACAACCACCCGGACGGTCAGTCTCGGTCCACAACTGATGTGTTTAAAGAACAAATTTATCCCCCTTGGCATCTTTCCAAATGCGCATAAATTAGAAGAATATGAGACTGTCACTCTGCTGGGACGCTATCGCAACGGCATCCTTGAGCGTAGAACACCCATCACATCAGTTCCTGAAAAAATAATGAAAATTCTTAAAATTCAGGATAAAAATTTAGGAGTTCAAACAGAATATACGCCGTATCAACTGAAAGCACATGAGTCAATCACATCCAAACCACTTCAATTTGAAGTGATCCATGCTCCAAATTATGTAAAGCATCTATTTGAACACAAGCAGCTGACGGAATACGAGCGCTTTTACCCGTTTCATGAACCAAATACCTTGATTGTGTCTGCGGATGGCCAGTTAGAGGTCTTCGCATACATGAATAAAAAAGATCGATATATGGTGATCATTTCGCTCAGCCAACCTTTATACACTTTAAAGGGGTGTTTTGAGCGGCTTCTTTTTCAGCTGGAGTCCATAGGCGTTTCTTATATTGAACTCATGATTGGCTGCGAACACTCCGCTTCGATCCAAATGGTTTTAGACGCCAACTTCCAACCTTCTGCTGTGTATCCTGCAATGAAAGTTGATGACGATCATTGTCAGGATTTTGTTTTTCTAAGCCGAAGTTTGTACCCACTTGATTTTCGAAAAATAAAATTAAACGCCGATTTCCATCCCTATTTAAAGCAATACATGGAGTTATGGAAAGAAATGAACTTAGATTCTCTCGAGGTATTTGATGGCACTTATTAAATTGACGCCCCCAAAGGACAACGACTTAACGTTGGAAAATCTGTATCAACTTGTTTCTTTGAACAATCCATATCAATCGGATGAACACAGCGATCAGCTTTTTTATCAAGCAATGAAAGAAGTGATCCAATGGCACCAAAAAAAGTCGAACTACTATCAAGCACTATGTCAGCAAGAAAGCTACACAGAATGCACGATTACATCAAAAGAAGATTTAGGAAAAATTCCTTATTTAATGGCACACCTCTTAAAGCGACATGAAATTTTGTCGATTGACGTGGATGAGGTTGATGTTCACTTAACTTCTTCCGGCACAACAGGGCAAAAGTCACAGATGTTTTTTGATGCTTGGTCGCTTGGAAGTGCACAAGTGATGGTCGACAATATTTTTGATTATTACGGTTGGAATACCCCAGAGCAGGAAGTCGATTACCTCTTGTATTCCTACGAGCCGATGCCGGGCTTTAAGGTTGGGACTTCATATACGGATAACTTTTTGTGTAAATATGCGCCTGCAAGGAACGTGACTTATGCGTTGAAAAATATGGGGGATGGTCATGAGTTTGATTTGTTTGGCTGTATTCGAGCTATTGAAAAATCAGCACAAGATCAGGTGCCCCTTCGGATCTTTGGTTTCCCTTCATTTTTGTTTTTTACTTTGGAGAAAATTCAAAACCTGAGCCTGAAATTCTCACTACATCCTGAGTCATTTGTTTTTCTTGGGGGCGGTTGGAAAGGCCACCAAGATAAGGTGATTGAAAAGTCAGCTTTTTACCCGATGGTGACAGACTTGATTGGTATTCCCGATCATCGTTTACGGGATGGTTTTGGGAGTGTGGAGCACTGCGTTCCTTATGTTGAATGTGAACATCATCAATTTCATATACCGACTTATGCCAGAGTACTGATTCGTGATGTGATGAGTTTTTCTCCGCTGGGTTATGGAGAAGTGGGGTTATTGAACTTTGTTTCTCCTTACATTACTTCATCACCTGCACATTCTATCGTGATGGGAGACTTAGCAAAACTCCACCCTGGGGATAGCTGTCCTTGTGGTATTCAAACAGATTTTTTCCAGATTATTGGACGGGCAGGTAACAGTAAATCAAAAAGCTGTGCCGTTGCTGCGAATGAATTTTTAAAGGAGTCTCAACATGTCTAATTTATCTCATTTTGCTGAAATTAGGACAGATGCTGACATTGAGACAATGTATCAAGCAATCGCATCAGTGCAGACGGAGCGTTTTCCTCTCGAAACCCTCTACCAAGGCTGCCAGCATTTATCAGAATTATTATTCGAGCAATCGGATTTCTACCAATCTTGTTTTGATGCCTTGCTTGGGACAAGAAAATTTAGTGAAAAAGAAGTACATGAGGCACTTGCGGGTCTGCAATTCTTTTTGCAAGCTGATGCATTAAAAGAAAAAGTCAAGCGTGAGTACGGTACAACTTCGCCATTTTGTGCGAAACGAGTCTCTTTTGAAGAGAACCATTTTGAAGCATTTCAACCTTTAGGTTTACTTGGACATATTTTGCCGAGTAATGATCCCGTTGTTGGGGTGCTCAGCATTATCGAAGGTCTTTTGTCACAGAATATCAACGTGGTGAAACTAAGCAGCCAAGCAGGTGCGTTTCCATTTCTATTTTTTACTGAACTCAATCAGACAATGACAGATGTGCAGCTCAACCATTGGGTGTATTTGTTATGTTTATCTTCCAAACAAACTAATTTATTAAAGTACGCATTCCACGGCTGTGATGCGATGGCTGTTTGGGGTGGTGAAGCTGCTGTAGAAGGTGCGCGAAAGATCCTTCCGAAACATGCAGAGCTTATCGATTGGGGACCAAAAATATCGTTTGCATATATCGCTGATCTTGGTCAAATGACACAAAGTCAGCAAATTTCGCTCATGGAAAAACTCAGTGAAGAAATCTGCTTAAATGACCAGCGCGCATGTTCAGCGCCACAATGCATTTTTATTGATACGGATAATGAAGAAATGCTTTTAGAATTTGCTCAGCTGTTTTCCAAGTCTTTAGATAAAGTCAGCTTAGCCACGCCACCACAAAGCCCGGATGAGGCAGAAAAAGCTGAAATCAGTATCCAGACACGTTTACTTGAGTTGGAAAAACCATTTGGCAATACAACCGTTATCAAAGGTGAGCAGGCAGACTGGCGGATTTTTGTTGATACGCGTGAATTGTTGGAAACATCGCCTTTGTATCGAACGATCTGGATCCGCCCTTTACAGCAAAAAAAGATAGTGACTGTCCTAAAACCATTCCGCGCTTACCTGCAAACGGTGGGGCTTGTCTGTCAGTTGGACTCATTTTCGAATATTAGTCAACGGATGTTGGCAGCGGGTGTCACGCGCGTGAATGCTGTTGGACAAATGCAGGAAGCTTATATGGGGGCGCCGCATGATGGCCGATATGCGTTACGTGCTTATACACGTCGGGTGAGTTATCAACTTGGAGACGATTTTTCTGGCATGGGCGATTTGGTAATGCTGCAACCTCAATTGAAAAAAGACCGTAAAGGGCAACCCATTCTCACGAAAGAAGGTTTTCAATCACTCCAGATCGAAAAAGTACACCAGCAATTAGTCTTTAAAAGTGGCGGTAGCACAGGTCAGTCTAAGTTCTCATATTTCACTTATGATGATTACTACGCACAGATGGAAGCAGCAGGGATGGGCTTGCTCGCGAGTGGGTTTGAACCGACGAAAGATCATGCGATGAACCTGTTTTATGGTGGTGCACTCTATGGTGGGTTTATCAGCTTTTTTACGATATTGGAACAGTTAAATGCAAAGCAATACCCGATGACAGCCCATGAAGATTTTGAATTTGTTGCAGACTGCATCATTGAATTTGAAATCAATACGCTCCTCGGAATGCCCTCTTATTTGATGCAGTTATTACAGTCCCAAAAAGAGAAGCTTCAGGCTTATGGTGGTCTTCAAAAGGTATTCTATGGTGGGGAGCACTTTAATCAACAGCAACGACAATGGCTTCAGGATACATTTGGGATTTCATTGATCCGCTCTGCGACCTATGGGAGTGTTGATGCAGGGCCACTCGGGTACCAGTGTGGGCACTGTGAAGGAGGAGAGCATCATCTGCATCAACAACTTCATGATTTAGAAATTTTGGATCTTGAGGAAGACAAATCTGTATCAGCAGGTGAAATTGGACGATTGATAGTTTCATCCAAATGCCGAACGGGGCAACGCATTGAACGCTATGATATCGGTGATTTAGGTCGCTTCGTTAATACGCCGTGTGCTTGTGGTCGAGCCGCGCCAAAGTTTGAATTGTTAGGGCGTCATGGTGATGTTTTTCGAATTGCGACCTATTTCATTAATTATCAGAAAATTGCACAAATCCTTGAAAAAATGGATTATCCGTTTGAGTTTCAGATGGTTCTCGAAACACGAGCGGATATGGAATCTATCGAAGTCCACCTAGATGAGCATTCACCCATAGAAAAAGAAACGGTAAAAACTGCCATTTTTGAACAGTATGAAGAACTCAATTCAGCTTGTAATCAAGAAAACATGCTGAAATTGAGCGTTGAAAAAGTCAATCCATTGAATTTTCAGCGGACGGCAGGTAGTGGCAAGCTTCAGCGTGTTGTTGATCTTCGGGAGCACGCAAAATGAAAGTTTACACACTGAATGAGCTTGTGGATTATGCCAAGACTCACTCTGAATATTACCGTGTCCTCTATCAAGATGTTCGCCCTGATTTTCAATCCATCGCTGAATTACCTGTTGTGGAGTCAAACTCATTCTGGCAGGCGAATAGTTCATCGACAAACACGTTATTAACGGGGCATCCTACAGGTGTCGTCTTTAAGTCAGGAGGCACAACTGGTGTACCGAAAGTTTCCTACTATACCCAACAAGAGTGGGATAGTTTTTGTCAGGCGTTTGGGCATGGGCTTGTTCGAGGAGGGCTAGTGGATGGTGAGCGTATTGCTAATCTGTTCTATGCAGGTGACCTTTACGCATCATTTTTATTTATTCATCACTCAATTGAACAATCTACAGTTCAACCGTTGCAATTTCCAATTGCTGGCTCGGTGGGACCAGAATCAACGATCAAAACACTCTGTGACTTTGGGATTGAAACTTTAGTGGGTTTACCAACAAGTGTGATGGCCCTCGTAAATGCGATTCAGATGGGTACAGTAGAAGCGAGTCAACTCAACCTGAAAAAAATACTCTTTGGCGGGGAACCATTCTTTGAAAGCCAAAGGAAAACTCTAAGAGACTTCATCCCTGAGATCCATATTCAATCCATAGGATATGCCAGTGTTGACGCAGGTTTACTGGGTTTTGCGACACCAGATTGTGATATCAATGAGCATGTTGCATTTGATGAAAGTATTCTTGAGATATTGGACGAAGAGACGTTAGAACCGATCACACAAGTAAATTGCCCAGGTAAAGTCTATATTACCAATCTGACGCGCAAGCTGATGCCGATTATTCGTTATCCAGCAGGCGATCGGGCAATGTGGACGACTTCTCCACTATCGAAAAAACCTAGATTTCAACTCCTTGGACGCTCAGATGAAGCGGCGCGAGTTGGCCCCGTGACTGTGTATACATCAGATATTCAAAAGCTTCTCGAGGAATTTCAGTCTCAGTATGCGATTACGGATTTCCAATTATTGGTTCAAAGGGAGGAGGATAAAGACTTTCTAACGTTAAGATTAGTCAGTCTAAAGGGGCAGGAAACGCATGGGGGAACCCAAGCAATTCAAGATGCGTTTTATACATTCCGGCCACTTTATCTGGACTTTGTACGAGAAGATCAGCTTGGACCACTACAAGTCGAATGGATCACAGCTGAAGCGTTGATTTGTAACTCAAGGACAGGCAAACAGCTTAAAGTGATTGACCGACGAATCACAGGATAGCGATTTGAGAATAATGGTCCGCCTTTTTATGGAAAAGCGATTTGAAGTTTTGAAAGATAAAGGCGGCCTATGTATAATCCACCATTCATTTTTGTGGTAACCCTGAAGGCGAATGCATGCGGATTGCATTAGGTATTGAATATGACGGCTGTCAGTATTTTGGCTGGCAGCGACAAAGAGAAGTTGATAGTGTTCAGGAACGTATTGAAACAGCTTTAAGCACAATAGCCGATCACCCTGTGGAGGTGTTTTGTGCAGGAAGAACGGATGCAGGTGTACATGCGACTAATCAGGTGATCCACTTCGATACGACCAGTGAAAGAAATATCCGTGCTTGGACATTGGGTATGAATTCTAACTTGCCTGATGGTATTGCTGTGAAATGGGCGAAACCGGTCGATGATGATTTTCATGCGCGCTTCTCTGCAACAGCACGGCGATATCGCTACATTATTTATAACCACCCTTTGAGACCTGGTATCCATCAACATGGCCTGAGCCATTATCATTATCCCCTTGATGCAGAGAGAATGCATGAAGCTGCCCAGTGTTTAATTGGAGAACACGACTTCTCAGCATTTCGAGCAGTACAATGCCAATCAAAAAGTAAATTTCGTAATATGATCCATTTACGTGTAGAGCGCTTAAATGACTTTGTCATCATCGATATAAAAGCGAATGCATTTTTGCATCACATGGTCCGAAATATTACAGGTAGTTTGATTGAAGTTGGCAAAGGAAAACAGGATATTTCTTGGATCAAAGCGCTACTTGATGGAAAGGATAGAAACCTTGCTGCTGCGACTGCAAAAGCGGGCGGACTTTATTTAGTCAGTGTCGATTACCCAGAAGAATGTGGTATTCCTATGGAAGCACTGGGGCCACTATTTTTACCGAACAATTGATCTTTTACTGAATAATTGACCACCGTTCGCACTAGAAAAACAGTTAAGACCAGTTTTTGCTATTGTTTCCGGGCTTGATTATGTTTTAATTGGCCCCAAGAGTTTTGATCGCTTACAAAAAATTATTTTAAATCTACAATTGATGCAATAAATCCCTGTTTTGGTTCTGTTTTAATGACAAGAGCTTTTGTATAGTATGTTTGGGATCGAATACTGCACATGTATTTGGCTGATCATACTTCATGTACATTCATATATGCTGAATGTTCAAGGGTAGCAGGGGAGCTAACCAGAGAGAAATCAATGAACTGGATTGAGAAAATTCTACCAAAAACCAAGTCATCTCGTCGTCGTAATATTCCTGAAGGGGTTTGGACTCAATGTAAGTCCTGTAACGCGACTATCTATCATCAAGAGATGCAGAAATTACTCGGGGTGTGCCCAAAGTGTGAGCATCATAACAAAGTTTCTGCAAGAGAGCGTTTGACTTTCTTTTTGGACGAGGGGATTGAGGCTGAGCTAGGAGAAGAGCTGGAGCCACAAGATGTCTTAAAGTTTAAAGATATCAAAAAGTATAAAGATAAAATCTCGATTGCTCAGAAAAAAACTAAGGAAAAAGACGCGCTTGTTGTCATGAAGGGAAAAGTGAAGGGTGCTCCCGTAGTTGCCTGTGCATTTGAATATGGCTTTATGGGTGGTTCAATGGGCGCAGTAGTGGGGGCTAGATTCATCAAAGCTGTAGAAGCATGCCTTGAAGAAAATATCCCGCTTGTATGCTTTGCCGCCAGTGGTGGTGCGCGAATGCAAGAGGCACTCATGTCTTTGATGCAAATGGCGAAGACAAGTGCTGGTCTTGCGAAGATGCGAGAAAAGGGGTTACCGTATATTTCTGTCATGACTCATCCAACATATGGTGGTGTTTCAGCAAGTTTGGCCATGTTGGGAGATGTGAACATTGCAGAGCCAAAAGCCCTGATTGGTTTTGCCGGACCACGAGTGATTGAGCAGACGATTCGTCAAACTTTACCGGAAGGTTTTCAGCGCAGTGAGTTCCTATTAGAACATGGTGCAATTGATATGATTGTTGACCGCAGAGAAATGCGCGATACAATTGCGAGATTGATTCAAAAATTTATGTACCATGTATCCGATGAGAAGTCGGCTACTGCCTAGGAAATGCAAAAAAACAATAATTTACTGAGCCATCCAATGGACTTGGATGGCTGGCTATCACACCTCGAATCTATACATCCAATTGAAATTGATCTCAGCCTAGATCGCATCCAATGCGTATTTGATAAAATGGCACTCAATTTTGGTGGAAGCATAATCATCCTCGTTTCTGGAACAAACGGTAAAGGAACGACGATTAGAGCGATGGAGCAGTTACTTCATGCTCAAGGTATTTCGACAGGTGTATATTCATCACCACATATTCAGTGCTATACCGAACGTGTTCGGTTAAACGGCAACAACCCGTCCCCACAGACATTTATTGACTCATTTGAGTGGGTTGAGCAAATGCGGGATGACGCAACCCTGACTTACTTTGAGTTTGGCACTTTATCTGCATTTAAACTATTTGCGGATGCATCTCCAGAAGTTTTGTTGATTGAAGTAGGTTTAGGCGGTCGATTTGATGCAACAAACATTATTTCCCCTGATGTCAGCATTCTCACTTCTGTCAGCCTGGATCATGAGCGCTGGTTTGGCACAGACCTCTCTGCGATCGGTTACGAAAAAGCAGGTATCGCTCGGTTGAATCGCCCCTTTATTATTGGACAACCAGATGCCCCAGAGCGCGTTCGTGAAGCTGCAGCAGAGATAGGAGCTTCAGTATATTGGGCGGGAGAAGACTTTTTGATCCAACACGATAATACGACAGTAACGTTAGGTATTGGTGGTGAGCTTTATCAAGTTCCAAACGTCTCATTTCATCCTCACAATGTTGCATGTGCCATGCTAGCGCTTAAACAAATTGGCTACCTCCCATCCCCGGCACAACTCGCGAGTATGGATATCAGTTTTTCTTTACTTGGACGGCTTCAGATCTTATCAACTCAGCCCATGATACTCATGGATGTTGGTCATAATGAAGATGCAGCACGATTTCTAAATAAAAAAATTAAGCTGCATTACCCTGATAAGAAAATTTCGGCTGTTTGTGGCATGATGAAAGACAAAGCGATTCAAAAGACTTTGGCCCACCTCAATCTGACAATTAGCAATTGGTATTTTGCCCCATTACAGACTGAGCGAAGCGCAACAACACAGCAACTATTGGATGCACTAACCCTTAGCAGCAAAGAGAATGAGCAAATCTCAGATGCAACATGCATTGATAAGGCATGTTTTGAAGTGAATTGCTTTGATACATTAGCTGAGGCATGTGAAACTGCCGTTGAATCTCTACGTGATTCAGATGTCCTACTAATTTTTGGTTCCTTTTTTACTGTTTCCGAGGCGATGACCTGGTGGCAGGGGAGTGAAACATGAATGACTCATACCGAAACCGACTGATTGGCCTGATTGTCATTGTTCTAGTCAGTGTTGTTTTTCTTCCAGATATTTTCGATGGTGAAAAAGTCAGTTACCAGGATGACTTTAAGACTGTTCCAGAGCAGCCGGAAATTAAAACTGTGCCACTTAATCCAACAGTGACTCAAGCAGAGGTGAAGAAAAAACTGAGTGATTCCTCGGATCCAGAATTTGTGATGGAAGAAAAAGACCCCGTGACAGTAACTATTGGTGCGGCGCCTCATGTCAACGACAAAGCGCCCCGCATTCCTGTTCCGGAAAAAAAATCGGCTGAAAAAGAAACGCAGTCAAAGCCTCCTTCGCGAACAACTCCGACACCTACAGCAAAGAAAGAATCGAAAACAACGGTCAATAAGAAAGAAACAACCAAGACACAAGCTTCTAAAAAAGAGCCAGTGAAAAAGCCTGAAAGCCAGCAAGTGGCTCAGAAGAAGCCACTTACGAAGCCTAAACAAGAACCACCGAAGAAAAAGCCGAAGCCTGTTGAAAAAAACAAAGCAGATAAAATTGCTTGGGTGATCCAACTCGGTAGTTTTAAAAATAAGACGAATGTTGATAATTTGGTGAAAAAGCTCAGAAAGGCAGGGTTCGTTGTGTTTACGCGTCCTGTAAAAACTGCTTCAGGTCAATTAACCAAAGTATTTGTTGGACCAGATATGAATGCCAGCCGATTGGAAAAGTCTATTCCAAAACTCGAAAAAATGACGAAGCTGAAGGGAAAACTCTCACCATACTCTCCAACAGCGATTTAAAAAGCCGTGTTTCAAAATGCTGTACGTGGCAGCAGGCCTCTCATTTGTTGCCACGTAGCTGATGCATATCGTCGAATTCAGCTTGGATTTCCGAAAGATCACCAGACATTGATAAGCTCTAGAACATTGATTAAAAAAGTCATGCATTTAGCGGGTTGATTTGGTAGAATCTGCGCGTCTTTTTATTACGTGAAAAAAATATGACTTGGCTTGATATTGCGATTATTGGAGTCATTGGGCTTTCAACCCTAATCAGCTTGGTTAGGGGCTTCACAAAGGAAGCGATTTCTCTTGTCACCTGGATCACTGCGTTTTTCATCTCTTCGACCTTTCACAAAGATCTTGCTGTTTTTATGACATTTGTCGCTGATCCCACTGCGCGTAAAGCAGCGGCGATTGTCAGCTTGTTTCTTCTAACACTGGTCTTGGGCGCAATGGTCAACTACATTTTTAACAAAATGATTTCTAAGGTCGGTTTGTCGAGTACAGATCGTGCACTTGGGATGATTTTTGGTGGCTTAAGAGGCGTCTTTATTGTGAGTGCGGTGCTTTTTGCTTTGGATGCATTTACGCCATTGCCGAATCATGCGGCTTGGCAGGGATCGAAACTAATCCCTGAATTTAAGTTCATTATCCAATGGTTTTTCAATTATTTGCAGACAAATTCAAGCTTTTTAACACAATAAAATAAACTGCCAGCAAGCAACTCTGATACCCTACGTCAGAATGCCTGGAAGACGTCAAAGAAGGAAATGCTGGCAACATTTCAAAGGTTTGGTGAGGACACATTATGTGTGGTATTGTCGGAATACTTGGCAAAGAGGATGTTAACCAAGCGCTGTATGACAGCTTAACTGTTTTACAGCATCGGGGACAGGATGCATCAGGCATCTTGACGATCGATAACAGTACGTTTCGATTAAGGAAGTCAAATGGTCTCGTCAGGGATGTATTTCATACCCGCCACATGCAAGGGTTGAAAGGACAAGTTGGTATTGGGCACACAAGATACCCAACCGCAGGGACTTCCAACTGCGCTGAGGCGCAACCTTTTTACGTAAACTCTCCCTTCGGAATTGGCTTTGCTCACAATGGAAATCTAACAAACACGGAAGAGTTGACCCAATATCTCCATCATCAAGCAAAACGTCACGTCAACACCTCTTCAGACTCTGAAGTTCTTCTTAATATACTCGCCCACGAACTCCAACAATTTGGCCTCTTGGAGCTCTCTCCGAAAGAGATATTTCAAGCTGTCAGTAATGTCCACCGTCGAGTAAGAGGCGCTTATGCTGTTGTTTCGCTCGTTGTCGATCATGGTTTATTAGCATTTCGTGATCCGAATGCGATCCGTCCATTAGTCTTGGGTAAGCGTGAGACGGAGAAAGGGATGGAGTATATGGTGGCGTCTGAGAGCGTGGCTTTGGATGTGAACGGATTTCAACTTGTGCGTGATGTTGCCCCGGGTGAAGCGATTTATATCACACTCGATGGCGAGTTATTTACACAGCAATGTGCAGAAAATCCGACTTATTCTCCTTGTATTTTTGAATATGTTTACTTTGCACGCCCAGACTCAACCCTGGATAAGATCTCCGTGTATGATGCGCGAGTAAATATGGGCGTGAAGCTCGGTAAAAAAATTGCAGGCGAATGGGGAGAGCATGATATCGATGTGGTTATTCCTGTTCCCGAGACAAGCTGTGATATCGCATTGAGGATTGCTCAAGAGCTGAACTTACCATACCGTCAGGGGTTTGTGAAAAACCGCTATGTTGGGCGGACATTCATTATGGCAGGCCAATCTGAGCGGAAAAAGTCAGTGCGACGGAAGCTGAACCCAATTCCTGCAGAGTTCCGAGGGAAGCGGGTCTTACTTGTCGATGATTCTATTGTTCGTGGGACGACGTCGAAACAGATCGTAGAGCTTGCAAGAGAAGCTGGTGCGGAAAAAGTCTACTTTGCTTCCGCTGCACCTGAAGTTCGTTTTCCGAATGTCTATGGAATTGATATGCCGTCCTCATCTGAGTTGATTGCTCATGGTCGAGATGTTGATGATATCGCAAAAATGCTTGGTGCAGATGGACTGATTTACCAGTCACTCAGTGACTTAGTGGCCGCGGTTGGTGCTTCAAATCAAGATATCAAGCATTTTGAAACCTCGGTATTTGATGGTGATTATATAACCAACGATGTTGATCAACAGTATCTCAATCAACTGGATGCGAAGCGTAATGATCTGGCGAAGTCATCGCAGGAAGAAAATTCAGATAGCTTAGATATTCATAACGAAGATATAGCATCTTGACTTTCAGCTGTATTGTTCGCGCTTTTCAATGAGATCACTGGATGGAATAAACTTCCAATTAGAGCGGCATAAAGAAGCGAATGAAATTCAGATAAAAAAAGGGGGAGCTCTCGTCTCCCCAAACTCTCCTGCCTATTGCCTGGTAGGCCAATAAGTCACCTTATTTTATTCGTTAACTGGTGACGACTGGACCCAATCCTGATGTCCATAGAATTGCTGTCGCAGCAAGAATACAGACAAGTAAAATCAATCCACAAGTGACGACCGAGCTAGCATAAATAAAGCCGCGATCATCAGGGATATGCATGAGTATTGGAACTCCTGTGTATAACAAGTACACCGAGTAAGCGACTCCAACACAACCGACTAAAGTGATGAACCATAGTTCTGGATATAATGCAGCAAAGCCGGACATAAAAATTGGTGTTGCTGTATACGCTGCTAACTCCAATGTTTGTGTAAATGTCGGTTCTGCCCCAAATGTATGTGCCATCCAATATGCAAGATATGCCAACATAAATACGCCGACAATTAGAGCAAAATACATGGCAACTGCAAGCCAAGCTGCATTGGTCGCGGGCAGTGTGATTACTTCACTGGTATCAGTCAGTTGCCAACCAATGTGAGCAGCTGAGTAATAGCCACAAAGCGACGGAATTAAAGCGATTATCAGTATGTGAGACATACTGTATTTGAAGCTTTCATGTCGCGCATCAATTGTATGCCACTCCTCTTTTGGGTGAGCATACAGTCCCCATAAGTGATTTAATATCATTGTTGTATTCCTCACAAAAACTGACGCAAGGGGATGATTTTTTTCATCCGTATTATTTTTTTATGGACAAAGTATTGGTTTTCGTCAAGTTCTTCGTGACAGCTTTTTGCCATCTGATATAATCTTTCGTCCTCCGTGGGCTTGGTCTCGTTAAAAGCTATTTTCCTTGTTTTGTTGCAAATTAAAAATGACATTTTCATGATATTTTAGCGTTAATTTCATGAAATATGAGGAAAAATTGATGTGATCTCGTTCCATAGACTGAATCTAAAATTTAAAATGAGCCAAAGGATAGACGTTTCAAAGTCATCGTTATAAAAGGTGTATGCATGTTAGAAGAATATCAGCAGCTGCTGGAACCCATTGGAAACTTTCTCCATTGTGAAACTCCGCAGAGTTGGATTGATGTTGCGAAGCAACCAGAACAATTACCAGCATTGTTGATTGATCATGCAAATTGCGAAATGAAGGCGGCCATGAGTGCTCATAGTCTTGTACGCCGATATTGTTTGTCAAAAGAAAAGCGGCATTTGCTCCCAAATCTAGACTTTTATCGTGATGTGGCCGAACTCCCCGAAAAAGCTGAAATCCTGGGTAAACATACGATCTCAGATGATCAAATGCCCGTTTATCAGGCATTGGAAAAAAATAAATTACTCGTCAGAATGGTGTTGCTGATTCAAGAAGAGCTTCATCATTTTGAACAAGTCTTGGGAATTATGGAAAAGCGCGGGATTGAGTATGACGTTTTAACTGCCTCAAGGTATGCAAAAGGGATGCTAAAACATGTTCGTCACCACGAACCTGCTGCAATCGTCGATCGCTTGATTATTGGTGCATACATTGAAGCGCGTTCTTGCGAGCGATTTGCGAAGCTTGCGCCTTATCTTGATGATGAGCTGACACGATTTTATATCTCACTATTGCGCTCAGAAGCACGCCACTATGCAGATTATTTACAGCTTGCAGAAGAATATGCCCAGGCATCAATTCATGAGCGTGTGACCTATTTTGGCGAGATTGAGGCGCAGCTTATACTGGAGCATGATCCCGAATTTCGTTTTCACAGCGGCCAGCCTAAGGTTGAAGTCTAGGCACTGATGGCGAAGTTTTAAATTGTATAAGAGATTTCGCCCGCTCTGTATATATCGAGCTGACAAACTAGAAGCAATTCACGTTATACTGGCAGGAAAGAAAGGAGTAATATCTTGAGATTGATCCGACTATTAAAACGTGAAATAGCTCAGGAAAACCAACGCTGGGTCGATGAAGGGATTATTTCTAAAGCGCAATCTCGCAAGATCTGTGCGCTCTATGGTGTCGACCCAGATGCAATGGCTCAACATTCTCTTGGCTACACCATTCTGGTTGTCCTTGGTTACCTTTTTATTGGCCTATCCCTATTTTCTATCATCAGTGCAAACTGGGAAACCTTATCTCGTGAAGTAAGAACAATAGGGTTATTCTCACTGACGACTTTAACGCATGTCGTTGCTTTATATCAATATAACCAAGGCAAGGTGAAAGCGGCTACTGGGTTATTCTTCTTAGGCAGTATTTTCTACGGTGGCTCAATTATGCTCATCGCGCAGATCTTTCATATTGGTGAGCACTATCCAGATGGAATTTACTGGTGGGCTTTGGGAATATTACCGTTCGCCATACTTCTGAAAAGCTTTATTCTCATGGCTTTTTCTTTCTTTTTGGCTGTGATTTGGTTTTTTACAGAAACCAGTATGGGTTTTCACCCGGCTTCTTTTCCGCTCTTTTTATTGGCAACTGGCTACTTGCTTGCAAGAGGCACTTCAAGTTATATCCTCATGATTTGCTTTGGGGTGATGTCAGGTGTGTGGATTGAATACGAGTATGCTTGGTGGCTTGGGGAAAGGTTTGCATTTAATATCGGCGTTGACCTTGTTTTCGTTATTGGTGGTTATTTTATTTTGCTCCATGGACTAGGGAAGTGGCTTTTGCATCAATCAAAGGCGCATTTCCAAGATTTTGGTACCCTTTTAAATGTGTGGAGCATCCGGTTTCTGGTCTTTATTTTGCTGATCTACAGCTATGAAAGTACTTGGCGAGGAATGTTACATGAGCCATGGATTTCTCCAACAGCAGGGATCATTTTGCCCATTCTATTCTCCGTATTGTCTTTAGCTCTGATACTTCGCTATGAAAGACCTTCCTATGGGTTTCTTGCTGTGATCGTTGGTTTAATCGTTAGTATTGGGCTGACGAGGGTGGAATTGCTCCATGCACTTCACCTACAAGTATTGACCAATATTCTCCTGTTAGGTGTTGGGATTGGTTTAATTATTAAAGGGATACAAAGAAATGTAACCCACTATTTTTACTTGGGAATTTTCTCAATCATGATGATGGGGCTTTTACGCTATTTTGATTTAATTGGGGATTACCTCGGGACTAGTATCCTTTTTATCTTATGTGCATGTGTCTTGTTACTAAGTGCCCGATTTTGGAAAAAACACCAGGATAAGCGGGTACAGCAGAAGGGGAAGGCATGAATAACTTGGAAAACAAACGCTACATCATGATCGGCCTCGGTTTAACAATATGCACACAATTACTGGTTATGACGGGGGTATTGATGAAAGCGTATTACCCCATATGGGTTGGACAAGAGATCAAAGTCAAAACACAGCCTATTGATCCAAGAGATATTTTTCGTGGAAATTACGCGCAGTTGAGATATGACTTCTCAGACTTATTTGTAACTGAGACTGATAAGGCCATTCGTGAGAATGAAATTGTCTATGTGCAATTAAAACCACAAGGCGAAGTGTATATTTATGATAACTATACTTTTAAACCGCCAGAGTCTGGGATATACCTGAAAGGGAGGTTGGGTAATCAACACTGGAATCGTAAATCATATCGCGCAACCTTCGGAATAGAAGCTTTCTTTGCTGAAAAAGAAGAAGCGCTGCGACTTGAGCGAGAGCTACGCAATCGTGCTGTTGCAGTACTCCGAGTTGCTAAAAATGGTCAGGCTGCTTTAGTTCGAGTCGAAACAGCAAAGGATTAGTTGTCGGATACTTTTGGTATTACCTATTGTTTTGTCTAGTCTTTTATTCATCACTTGAATAAAAGACTGGCACCATGATCCTACAAACAAAAAACAAACGTGAACTTATCTTTTTTTTACTGCTTTCCTTGACGCCACTCGTTGGCATTTTGATTTTGATTTGGCCAATGATCTCAACAAATGATGTGAATGGTGGAAATCATGTTGCTCGTTGGTCACTAACATTTCTTTTTGTTTTGTTCTACTTTGTCTTTTGCCGAGCGATTCTACGAGATGAGGTTCGTAGAAAACTCGATACGACAGTGAATGCCATTATATTTATTTGTCTAGCCAGCTTCTTTGGCTATGTCGCATTTTTTACTCACTCGGATTATTTGAGCCAACGTATTGTTGAAAATGTGACACAGTTGCGCGTAGAAAACTCTGTCTTGACGCGAGATTTTGAACGACAATTGTTTTCACTCAAGCTTGAGAAGCAGGATGATAGTATTGCTTGGCCAGAAACCTTATCTCCAGAAAGTTATGAAGCATGGTTAAGTGCTCATTTTCATTTGCAAAAAGAAGACACACGTTTTCAAAAACTTTTAAAAATGGCGACTCAGATGCAAGAACGCTCTTTGCTGATTATTGAGTTAGAGGATCGGTTGAATGATGTTGAAAAAAGTGGTTTTTATCAGGATAACTATGTTTTTATTCGCGCAGTGACACTTGGTGCGTTGGGTGCGATGCTCTCTCTCATCATTTTGACGGCAAAGAACCACGATGAATCACGTGCACATTTATTTTCATCAGAAAAGTTTTGGATTGTTTTGATCTCAGATATCTTTGCTGGCGCAGCAATTGCTGTGATAGTACTTTCTGTATTCCAAACAAAACAACTCACCATTTTTGATGAGTTGACCGGTAATCAGCAAGTGGTTGCTGAAGCGGCAGCAGGTGCCATGATGCCAAGCTTTTGGCGGGTGACATTGTTGTGTTTTATTGCGGGTGCTTTTGCTAATAAAATATTTAACCTTGTTGCAGATAAAGTTGATCGTTATACAGGTGCGACTGACTTGCCGACTATTAATCTACCAATGGATGAGCAAGAGGATAGAAATCGCAGACCTCATCAGGAAAGTCAACCGAACGTCATCCCTGAAAACAACGAGATTCAGTCATGGCGTGAAACAGAAAATAGAGAATATGGCTCTTATGCTGAGCAAGAGCCAATGTCACAAAATCGCCAAAAAGACATCGTCTAAATAACGAAGTGTTTGACTAAATGCATTTTGCAGGCTTCGGTAACCCAGCTATTTTCGTGGCCTGCTTTGCTGGACCTTTTGGGAACAGCTTATAGAGATATTTGCTATTCCCTTTATCTTCACCAAGTTTCTGAGCCATGGCTTTGACAAGGGCTCGGATTGCAGGAGATGTTTTAAATTCAAGATAAAAATTTCTGACAAAATGGATCACTTCCCAGTGGTTATCGGTCAGTTGAATTTTTTCTTCTTCAGCCAGAAGAGGAGCAAGCTCCACAGACCAATCCTCTAAATTGATTAAGTAGCCTTCTTTATCTCGTTCGATATGACTTCCGTCGAATTCAATAGTGTTGCTCATACAGTTACCAGGTCAAGCTATTCCCAAAATCAAAAGTCAGTTGCACAAATTGTGCGTATGTGATGCATTGTATCTCTGAGACGGGCTGAATGCCACGTGCGGCTGCATCATCATGCAAAACGAACAGCTGTTTCGTTGGTAAATCACGCAAAGAGTGATTTGCACGATACGCCGCATCTTGAGTTAATAAAATGGCATCCTGTTGAGTCACGTAGGATAGAAGCGGGGTATGCTGGTCCAGCTGTTCTGGCTTTGTCAGTATATGTAGCGTTGTCATCGTTAAAATGAATAAATCTCGTCAAATTGAGTCATGAGTTCAGAAATTTCTTCCTGTGTTTTGCTTGTTACGTCATCAATTAGTTGCTCTGTATTGAGATGACGGGAATGGAGAGAATGTTCGCAGACAAATAGTTTTTCTACCTCATAGAAGGGCAGTGCTTGAATTGTCGAAAGGTAGTCTTTTGCCTGGATTGCCTCGGGGTTTTGGCCCCGCATCACCTGAAAAACACCATCGCCAATAAATAATACAGTGATATCTTGCTCAAAGGCACTCATCACCATGGCTAAGTCGAGCGCTTCTTTTCCATGTGATGTATTGAATGCAGATGTTTGATGAATAATGCCAATCTTTTTCATGTCATCAAGTGCCTACTTAAATTGGATAACGCGATCGGCTTCAATCGCCAAGCTAGCAAACTCGGCCATACCGGTGACTTGAAAGCCATCTGCAATATTCATCGATGCTTGTGGATGAGTATCAGGACCAATGATACCTCGCTTTTCTGCTGCAGTGATGCACAGAAGGAGTGGTACCTGGTGTTCTTGGGCCAGTGTTTGCCATGCCTGCGTGATGTTTGGCTCATCAGATGGAGGATGATTGTATCGGTTTGCAGTCGTCACTGCTTCTTGATAAAAAAATATGCCGTTAATTGCATGACTTTCCGCAATGACTGCCTGCGCAAAGCGGAGTGCGGATTGGTTGCTTTGGTTTGCGTAGTGAGAAGCACAGACCATGATAGAAAAAGTTGCCAAAGGTGAAGCTCCATCAAAATGAAAAAGCCCCGCAAATGCGAGGCTTTGACGAATTGTATCGACTGGTTAGTCGTCTCCTGAGAAAGCTCCCAAGATGTTGAGTAGGCTGACAAAAATATTGTAGATAGAAACATACAAAGTAATTGTCGCTAAGATGTAATTTTTCTCACCGCCGTGAATGATTTCACTTGTCTGGTACAAGATTGCAGCAGACGAGAAAAGAATAAACATCGCTGAAATTGCTAGAGATAGTGCTGGCAGCTGAAGGAAGAGGTTCGCAATCACTGCAACAAGAAGCACTACAAAACCAGCAACCATCATCCCACTTAGGAATGACATGTCTTTCTTCGTCGTTAAGACATATGCTGATAAGCCGAAGAAAGTCATGGCCGTTCCACCTAGAGCCAGAACAATAACATCACCAGCTCCGTTGCTGATAAACATGTTCAGTATAGGCCCCAGGGTGTAACCTAAGAATCCTGTGAAGGCAAAGGTTAATACAAGGCCTAATGGGCTATTTGCTGTTTTATGAATAGCAAACAATAAGCCATAGAAACCGACCAGCATGATGATGATGCCCGGGTGAGGCAAATTGAGTGCCATTGAAACGCCAGCGACAGCTGCACTGAATGCAAGCGTCATTGCTAAAAGAAAATAGGTATTTTTAAGTACCTTGTTCGTTTCGATAATCGACGTGGACGTCGATTCAAAAGCACTTCTCGTTTCCATAGAATATCTCCAGAGTAAATTTAATCGTTTAGAAACTCATATCGCAAAAAAGTTTCATATCACGAGTGAACAGCTCATAGCATATAGATAGGGGCAACTATACCATTATTCAAGAAAAATGGGCTAGTGATATGAATAGAAAACATGAAACTTTATTTTTACCTGCGGATTATTTATCCAGATCGGAAGCTATTTCTTTGAGTTGCTGGACAAATTTATCGGCAAAACTGTGATGCGGGTAGTGATGCTCAATATCTCGGATCAACTGTGCTCGAACTGACTTGTCATCTGTATTCTGTTCTAGAGTGTATTGACAATCATTTAAATGAATTGTTGGATGAGTATCTCCCGAGAAAATAATCGCTAACATTTCAGATAAGTTCTGTTGGATCAAAGAAAAGTTCTCGAAATCTCTTTGAAGCTGAACTTTCATTTCAGATGGAGTTGGTTGGTTTTCCATTGAGATGCCAATATGAAGTGTTCCTTCTCCTGATCTAAGCGTTCCGTCCTGTGTTGTTTGAGTTTTTGGCTGATGCCCATTGGGAGTGATCGATGGAACCGGGGGTTGATATGATTGAATTTTATTACCTGACATCTCACTCCCCTTATACTCTAATCGTTTGTTTAAACATCGGCGGACTATCTGAAGACTGATCAAATTGGCCTGAGAGCATTTCCTGCCAACGAACAAGACTGTGATAAAACTCCGTTAAATGTGTTTCTAAAGCCGCAGGTGTGAGCCTATCCAGGTTAATAATCCGGTAAAGCATTGGTTGCCATGTATTGGAGTCGACAGCAAAAAGCTCTTTTGTTGATGGCCAGCAGGCATTAGAGGCAAGCAACATGGCTGCATATTCGTTATCGAGTTTTTCACTGATGGCTAATGTACTACTGAGCTTTAGAAATCCTTCTGTTAAATTCAAGTCGAGTCGAAGCTCAAAGTCGTTCTCAAAGCGAACCACCATGCGCCCGTTTTGTGGCATTGAGAGTGGGGAGATCCCAATTCTTTGGCTGAAATCAGCCAATATATGATTAAACCGTTTTAATTCCATAGGCAAAGCCTTATTCGTGCGTTACCGGGTCTCTAGCGTATCATTTTCTCATCCTTAAGTGCTACAAAAAAGAGCCTCTATCTTTTAATCTTAATGATGAATTCTATTTTGGGCATTTCTCATCGTATCTTCCTGAAGCGTTATCATGAAAGAGTATTCAGAAAAGCTGGATAAGTGTTTAAAAAAAAGACGCCCTAATCTAACACAAATTTAAATGAAAGTGCTAGTAGAGGCTCTGTTGATCATTCATTAATGTCGCTGCTGGTTGCTATGCGCCGTGATTAATGCCTTTTCAGGGGTAACAGCGTGGATTGATGAAAGAAAAGCAGACCCCAGTTGGTTGTGCAGAGATGAGCTTTTATTTTTAAAGGTACGTTGGATGGATTTGAGAAAAACACTGGAGGTATATCCATACCTGAATAGACCTCCTCATGCAAGACCGCAGGGTTTTAGCGAACAAAAGTCATCGGTTGACCTTTTTGTGAGTCGTCAAATTTACCATCTTGGTAAACAGCATGGCCATTGACAAAAGTTGTCTTCACTGTTGAATGGAAGTGATATCCATTAAATGGTGACCAACCGCATTGATAATAAATATTCTCATCAGAGCAGGTAAAACCTTGCTTCAAGTCAACGAGAACCAAGTCAGCGAAATAGCCTTCGCGAATATAACCGCGTTCTACGACAGTGTAGCGCTCAGCAACAGCGTGGCTTGTTTTTTGTACAATCTTTTCTAAAGAAAAAACGCCTTTATGGTAAAACTCTAAAGTACTTAGAAGGGCATGTTGTACCAGAGGAACACCCGCTGGTGCTGCAAAATAGTTGCCTTGCTTCTCATCCCAGGTATGCGGTGCATGATCGGTCGCAATCACATCAATAACGTCATCATTGACTGCATTAATTAATGCTTGTTGATCGGATGGGAATTTTACAGCTGGGTTGCACTTGATTTGGCTGCCAAGCTTTTCGTAATCATCTGAATTGAAGAATAAGTGATGGACACACACTTCAACAGAGATGTTTTCATCTGCAAGTGACTTGTAGTCAGGTTTTTTCTTAAAAAGCGAGAGTTCTTTTTCTGTTGTTAAATGCAGAACATGCAAGCGGCTATTGTATTTTCTAGCGAGTTCAACTGCCATTGTTGAGGATTTATAGCATGCATCAGCGCTACGGATCTCAGGGTGGCAGACCATGGGCACATCATCACCGTATTTTTCACGGTAGGCTTGCTCATTATCTAAGATCATCGGTGTATCTTCGCAATGCGTGACAATGAGTGTTGGTGCTTCTTTAAAGATATTTGCCAGGGTTTCTTGGTTATCAACAAGCATATTTCCTGTTGAAGCTCCCATGAATACTTTGATGCCGCAAACTTTTGTTGGGTCGAGGGTTTTAATTACCTCTAGGTTGTCATTTGTTGCGCCCATGTAAAAGCTAAAGTTTGCTAAAGATGATTTGCTAGCTCGGTCCAACTTATCATCAATGGCTTCATGTGTGACGGTGGCTGGTTTTACATTTGGCATTTCCATGTATGAGGTGATCCCACCTGCAACTGCGGCTCTGGACTCTGTTGCGATTGTTCCCTTGGTTGGGAATCCTGGCTCACGGAAATGGACCTGATCATCAATCATCCCAGGTAGAAGGTGAAGACCAGTAGCATCGATTACCTCGGCATCGGGTACATTGATGTTTGAAGCGACTTTGGCAATTCGCTCGCCTTCAATCAGGACATCTTGCGCCAGGATCTGGTTTTCGTTCACAACTTGAGCATTTTTTATCAATATTTTTTTCATGGAGGCTTCCGCATCTCTGTGAAGTTAGGTCAATGTGAAATATAATACCCTATTCATTAGACATTCTCATAAGGTAGTACAGGTTTTTTATGATCTTATTTGTGAAAGATCTCACCGTGATAGATTTCTCCTATCTTGACACGGTGCGAGGCATAGTGGGCGATAGTTGGATAGTTGACTTGGAACTGCACGGTGATCTCGACCACCAAAGCATGGTTCTTGACTTTGGGTTGGTAAAAAAACAAATCAAGAAAGTGATTGACGCGACAGTAGATCATAAACTTGCTGTACCTACCAAAGCCTCAGATGTTGAAATCCAGCGTACAGAAGATGGCACGACCATTCAATTTAAAGATGTGCATGGACGATTAACCGCTGTATTTGGCCCCGATGAAGCATTTGTGGCGATTGAAAACGAACAGGTTGACTTCGAGAGTACGATTACATTCTTGCAAAAAGAAATTCAGCAGGTATTACCTGAGAATGTTCAATCTGTCGTATTGACGCTGCGCTCTGAAGCAATTAATGGTTTCTCTTACCATTATTCTCATGGGTTGAAAAAACATGATGGAAACTGTCAACGTATTGTTCATGGACACCGTTCATTAATTTCTATATATGAAGATGGTATGCGTAGTCTTCGCTTGGAAAAGGAGTGGGCAGGGCGTTGGGAAGATATCTATCTAGGTTCTGAAGAAGATATGGTGTCGTTTTCTGATTTAAAGCACCTGACTTTAGATATTTCTTCGGATGACTATTTTGCTTTTCAATATACATCTTCTCAAGGCGAATTCGAACTTGTGACAGCAAAAGCGGTCACAGAGATTATTCCACATGATACAACCGTTGAATTACTTGCGCAGTATATTGCAAATGAACTTAAGCAACAAAATTCAGAGAAGGAAATAAAAATTGAAGCCTACGAAGGTGTTGGCAAAGGTGCCATCGCAATTTCTTAAATCATCTCTTGTTGCTGGTATCGTATTTTCGATGCCAGCATTCGCTAAACCAGACAACCTCACATTAACAGGTGACTTTCGACAAGGTCATTTAATCCAAGGGAAGGTACAGCCCGGGTCACAAGTCTCGCTTGATGGAAAATCCGTTTATGTCGGTCCAAAAGGGCAGTTTGTTTTTGGATTTGGGCGGGATGCAAAACCCACGAGCCAGGTGAAGGTTATCCTTCCGAACAACCAAACCATTACGAAAACACTGAACGTTCAACAGCGCAGCTATAAAGAACAAAAAATTAATGGTGTTGAGAAAAAATATGTCTCACCGCCCAAGTCGACACTCGCAAGAATCAAAAAAGATAATGCCCGCATCAAGGATGCACGAAGTGTTGTCGATATGCGATATGATTTCCAAGAACAAGCAATCATACCGACTAAAGGTCCCATTAGTGGTGTATACGGCAGTCGTCGAATTTTTAATGGTGTGCCAAAATGGCCTCATTTCGGACTTGATATAGCAGCAAAAACGGGAAGTAAAGTTGTTGCGCCATTACCAGGAAAAGTCACACTCGCGGATCCAGATTTGTACTATTCTGGTGGAACCATTGTCGTTGATCATGGGTTTGGCATTACAACGACATATCTTCATCTCAGCAAATTGAAAGTGAAAGAAGGACAATGGGTTAAAAAAGGAGATTTGATTGGGCTTGTTGGTGCAACAGGCCGAGTGACTGGACCGCATTTAGATATTCGTTTGAACTGGCAACAAGTACGCTTGGATCCTGCCATACTATTTCCGAGTTTGGCAACGAAATAAACAATGAATTGTGATAAAAAAGACCGCAATTGCGGTCTTTTTTTGTTCTATACGGACTGTGTTGATGTACAGGGTACCTTATGGCTTTTGCTGTTGGAGCATGTCCTTCAGAGATGCGATTTCATCTCGCAGGGCATTGACTTGTGCAACAGTCGCAGGAGTATCGTCTTCCGTTTGCTCTTGCTTTTTCTTTTCTGCGCGGTGTGCTTCCTGCTCTTGTGCCATCACATCAAGAATTGTACCCACCATCATATTCAAGAAGACAAATGCCGTGAGGAAAATAAAACTGATGTAAAAGGTCCAACTGAGAGGGAGAACCGCCATCGTTTCATACATCACATCAGTCCAGTCTTCAAAAGTTGCTACTCGGAACAAGGTGAGCATTGAAATGCTAACATCGCCCCACAAAACAGGATTAATTTTGCTAAAAAGGATGCTGCCAATTGCGGCATAAATATAGAAAATGACAAACATAAGAAGCGCAATGTAACCCATTCGAGGCATTGCTTTAATCAACGAGTTTACAAGTACCTTGAGTTCAGGGACCATGGAGACGAGTCGTAGGACTCGGAATATTCTCAGTAATCTTGCAAGGAGGACCGTAGAACCAGTAGCTGGGATCAGGCTGCCGATGACAATGAGCGTATCAAAAATATTCCAGCCACTCTTAAAAAAGTCTTTTGGTCCGTTACTGCTAAAATAGCGGATCACGAGCTCAAAAAGAAAAAACACAGTGATCATGATGTCGAATGTATTGAGGGTTTTGACAGCCCAGACTGGGAGGTTGTATGTATGAGCACCAATCGACAACGCAGAAAGGATGATAACGGCCACGACAAAAGATTGAAAAGCTTTACTGTCGTTCATGCGTTTTAATTGTGATTGAATACTAGACAAACTCAAGATCACGCTTCTATTCTCCTATGATTTCGTTTGAGTTGTGTGAAAAACGAACGAATTCTATCATATCTTAGGCTGGATTTTCATTCTTTTTTATTGAATGAAGTGTCTATATGCTGATGAAATGAGCAAGATTTTATAAGATGGATCCTTTTGTTGACCAGTTACACATGATGCTATTTTCAAAATGACTAGTTAATTTTCATGCAGATCGCTATGCAAAAAATAGTGGTCTGTTTATGCTTAAGTGAAATGGTTCATTCGCTCTGGTACATTTGAGAGGGTTGATCTGTAAACCAACGGTCTTCGTTCATTCTGCTCATGGAGGGTCACTGTGAACATTTTTCGATTTTTTGAAGCGGTCTTTGCAGCAATTTCTTTTCCAGTGTTGGCGGTCAGTTTGTATTGTTTGATAGGGGCGAATATTCAATCTGATGAATTTTGGCCTCAAGCTGAACGTGTTCTATCCATCACGCTATTGCTGAGCTTTCTTCATGTGATTATCCTCAGCATTCCGATTTTTATACTTCTAGAGTTGAAAAGTGCGATTCACTTATGGTCATCCATGCTTGCAGGGCTCTTTGTTGGCCTGCTCCCAATTTGTTATTACTGGCTACTATGGCACATTGTTGGTGAGCAATTTGGACATGGGCATATTTCAGATCATACCGTTCATTTCCAACCGCCAGTATTTTACGCCAATATGGGTTTTATTGAGGCATCACTCGTGATGGGAGGGTTGGGTATCTGTAATGGTTTAGGATTTTGGTGTGTGTTGGGAAACAAAAAACAGAAAATACGAGAAACGGAAAACGAAATTGAGGTTAGCGACTGAATCATTGTAAAATTGGTTGCGGGAGCCGGATTTGAACCGACGACCTTCGGGTTATGAGCCCGACGAGCTACCAGGCTGCTCCATCCCGCGACCGTGTATACTCATTTTCACATGTTGATCTGGTAGCATCAAAATGTGGTTGCGGGGGCCGGATTTGAACCGACGACCTTCGGGTTATGAGCCCGACGAGCTACCAAGCTGCTCCACCCCGCGTCCGTGAGTATTTTTACTAATGACTCATTTTGAGTTGAAAATAGCTTTCAAGACAAAGCTGTTCAAAAAAAGTGTGGTTGCGGGGGCCGGATTTGAACCGACGACCTTCGGGTTATGAGCCCGACGAGCTACCAGGCTGCTCCACCCCGCGTCCGTATGTACTTCTTTTTTTACTATTCATCTCAATATGAGAATTTGGTTGCGGGAGCCGGATTTGAACCGACGACCTTCGGGTTATGAGCCCGACGAGCTACCAGGCTGCTCCATCCCGCGACCGATTGCATTTCAGAGTTTTGGTTGCGGGAGCCGGATTTGAACCGACGACCTTCGGGTTATGAGCCCGACGAGCTACCAGGCTGCTCCATCCCGCGTCCTCTGAAAGCGGGGCGAATCTTATTACTATTCCCTAAGGGGCGCAAGCTTTTTTATAAAATTACTTTCTAACTGGTTGTTTCATCATCAAATCAGGCCGAATTGTTGATAGAAAGCACAATTTTGAGTGGTATGGAAGATATTGAGAAGGGGTGGTGACGATTTACTGACAAAAAACAACCAATACTTTACGTCATTCAGGAAGAATCAAGGCATATTACCGCGTATGTTTAAGATTTGATTAATGATAAGAGGAACAATATGCTTTATTTTCAGGCGGGTACATTTCAACAAATTCGTAGGGGTTATCATTTCTTACTATTTATCGTATCAACCTTGTCACCAAACTTGTTTGCACTTGAGGTGTTGACACATAAACAGATGTATATCGACCAATTGATGTACCAATCATCTTCAATTTTTACCGAAATGAATCTCGTGGAGTCTGCACAAGTTGTTTCTTGTGAATTGCGTAATGGTCAACACAGTTGGTGCTACCAACTCAAGTTTCATGCAAATCAAATTGAGGATGGTCCATATTGTTTTGAAAACTCGCAGGGAGAAGTCGGACTCTATTATTATGATGGTGTCACCAACCCAGGACTAAAAACACTGATCCCTGCTTTTTTCGAAGATATGGAAAAAGATGGTTACGATATCTTAGATGAACAGGGAAAAGTACGATTCGTCATGCTAGGGGGAGGTGGAGATCCGATTGATCCCAAATTTAAGTATTGTCTCGAGGCGAAAAGAGATGATGCGTTGATAACTGTCTATCAAATACCGATTTTCCCTCGTTATGCCAAAGCCCCAACACCAATCGATGATGCGGGGATCGTTTTTGCGGTTTCTGCAAATGGGATCCCACTGAATGGCCCACCACCATCAGTCGTTCTTGGCCCTGGGAAAGATAGAGGTCCTGCTTCAGGCAATGTTCCTGCGGTTGATCACTGTGGTGGTCATGTTCAACCGGCTGGTTTTTATCACTTTCATTATTATCCCCAAACAATGAACCGCTACTTACAAAAGAATGGTATTTATACGGTCACTTGTGATGAAGTGAAGCAAAGAAAGAACATGCCGTTAGGTATTGCGCTTGATGGATATCCGATTTATGCAGAGCGTGATATCTTTGGTAAACGTCCTGAAGGGCTCGATGAGTGCCACGGCCACTTCGGTGCAACACGATTGCAACCACTTGGTGTGTATCATTACCATGCAGTGAATACGGCGATCCCGAATACCGTTCCTTGTCTTAAAGGGGAATTATCGACAGCTTCTTTTTCACTAGAATAAGTCATTGCCAGGCAGAAGGACTTGCTATTTTCACTATGGTTTATTTCAATATGGCTTATTTTTGACCCTTTTTTCGTTCATCTTTGCTTTTCTAAATCTTCTGGAGAGAATAACGCTTGCATATCAGTCCCTTATAACGGTAATTTAAAATAAAAATAATCATGTATCTCACTTGAATGGTTGAAGTGTAAGTCTGAGGTAACCTGTTGTTGAGCAGAGCGATACATAAAAATCTTTAGGGGAAAGATTGTATGGTGCACTTCAATTGGGGGCGTGTAGTTTGTCGCTTATCATGTTGTTTGGTTTTCGTTTCATTTCAACCCATTGCCCAGGAAGCCGAGGAGGATGGGTTAGAAGTCATCAAAGTTACGGCACAACGCCGGGTTGAAAATATTCAAGAAGTTCCGATTAGCATTGCTTCGTTCTCGGAAGATTTACTCGATCGGATTGGCGCTCAGAATATAGATGATCTCGGCTTATACACACCCGGTTTGGAAACGAATAACACAATGATCACGCAGCCGAAGTTTACCATTCGTGGGATCACGACAAATGACTTTGGTGCAGGTGCTGAACCCGCTGTTGCTGTTTATCTGGATGGTGTCTATGTGGGCCGTAGCGGGAGTGCTTTAACAAACTTTATCGATATTGAGCGGGTAGAGGTATTAAAAGGTCCACAAGGGACGTTATTTGGAAGAAATAGCGCAGCAGGTGCGATTCATATTATCAGTAAAAAACCAATAGCCGAGCAAGAAGGAAAAGCACGAGTTACGGTTGGAAACTATGGTAAAAGAAAATTAGAAGGGGTATGGAATACACCAATTTCAAATGATGTATTGATTCGACTCAATGCCAGTATCAATGATATGGATGGATACATTGATGCTCGGTATTTCTCCCCTGAGGGAAACGTTGAGAATATTCAACTTGGCCAAGAAGATGATGACGTAATTCGATTCAACTTGCTTTGGGATATATCGGCGGATTCGAAGATGATCTTAAGAACAGAATACTCTCGGGTTTCACAAGATGCTCGACCGATTTATGGACTTAACAAAAGCTATTATCGAGAAGGCAACGATGGTGGCAGCGACCCATTTGGCGTCTATGAAACGGATATGCTGTCTGAAGAGTCTCGACGTTTGTTTGGAGCATCAATTGAGTTTCAGGTTTTATTTGATGATGTCGAGTTTTTATCGCTGACGGCGCTGCGTCGCTTTGAAACACAGAATTTTGAAGAAGAGGATGGAGCGGCATTCTCAAGAGCATTTTTTGCAACAACAAACCGGGAGCATCAAGACCAAGCCAGCCAAGAGTTTCGATGGACTGGTATCTCATATGAGAGGTTAAAGTGGACGATTGGAGCGACTTATTTTCAGGAGCAAATCCGCCAAAATCATGAAGTCCAGATGACGACCAATGCACTGGATACTTTTGCGTTGATCCAGGCAGGTATCAATCCAATTGATATCCCTTCTATCCCGATTGGGAGCGGCTTAACGGGGTTTTTTACCACCGCGATGCATACGGAATTTGAGCAGCTGGCTGGCATGTCTAGCCTGTCCTTAGAAGAGTTTGCTGCACAAACGGCGAGTATGAATTTAAACCGGGACTGGTTTGAGGTCACGAAAGATCGTGGTGACTTTTATAGCTTTGCCTTATACGGGGATGCGACCTATTCAGTTACAGACGCATTTGATATGACCTTTGGTTTGCGATATACCCTTGACCGTAAGTCATTTGAAATCAATTCAAATTTTCAAAACCATCTCTTATTGCCGTTACCCATGCTACCAGCGATTCCAGTTGGGCTTGTTTTTGCTCAAGAATATGACACATTCCAGAAAAAAAGCTGGCATAAGTGGACGCCAAGATTGGTACTCGATTACCAATTTGATACAGATTTGATGGGGTATATCAGCTATGCACAAGGATTTAAAGCGGGTGGATTTAATTCGTTAGGCCTCGCTCAACCCTTTGATGAAGAGGAAGTCACGAATGTTGAGCTTGGCGTTAAATCAATGTGGTTTGAGAATCATATCAAAGCAAACGCATCTATATTCTCATATCGTTATGATGATCTGCAAATCCTAAAGCTCACGCAAAATCCAGGTGCATTGCCAACATATAATGTGCGAAATGTTGATGCAAAAGGGGAAGGGTTTGAGCTGGACTTGCAATGGATGGTGAACGATTGGCTGACCCTCATCGCGAATTATGGTTATTTAGATACAGAATATACACGATACATGTTGTTTCCTGGAGAAACGGCCAAAGATGATTTAACTGGCCGAGCACTTTCTGGTGTGCCAAAGCATCAAGGCTATATCGCAGGGGAGTACCTTATCGAACTGGAGATGGGGGACTTATTGCTCCACCTGGATGCAACTTATGTATCGAAAAGAAACAACACAACAACGGATATATCCAAATTATCCTATATTCCTGCAGAAATCCCTGGCTTATCAGCAGATAATGCTGTGGAAGGGTATTGGCTTGCGAATACACAAGTGACTTTCGAGAGTCATGAACTGTGGCAGGTGAGTTTGTACATGCGAAATTTAATGAATGAAAAATATTTGGTCGAGTCGTTATCTCAAGGACGTGAAGTGGGGTCAACTGGTATTGCGAGAGGACGACCACGCACATTAGGCCTCATTTTCCAGTATGCTTTCTAGGACCTGTTGCGCTTGAGGAGATACGTGATGTTATCGCTCAAAGATCAACAGACTCAATGCTCGGCTTAGATGGCTCGAATAATGATAAAAACCAGTCGAGAATGAGCTAAATTGAATAGGAAGAACATGATTTTATTATCAACTGATTCATGATGAAAGTATTGATTCTCTTTTTGAACTTATTCACGGTTTTTGCAATGGCAGAAACTGTGATTGTTCTTTCCAGTGAATATCCACCTTGGGCTGGGCAAAAGCTATATCAACTCGGTTATGTGAATCATGTTGTGAAAGAATCCTATCAACAAGTTTCTGTGACGGCTGAGTTTCGTTTTGTACCTTGGGACACACTCAAAGATGAGTTGACCGATAAAGAATATGATGCTGTTTCGTTTGGATTGAAGTTAAAAGGGGAGCATGCTGACGAATTTCTCATGACACTCCCAGTGATGCATGAGGAAGTACGTTTTTTAACACTGGCTCAACACTCCTTGTTAAAGTGGAATACGTTTGAGGATCTAAAGAAATATCGTATTGGTGCTACTCGGGGGATCCCTTATATGTTGGGGTTCTGGGAGGCAAAAGAAGCAGGTGTGCTCAACGTTGAATTGGCAGAATCTGATTTTGAAAACATGAATAAATTACTCTTAGGAACAATTGATTTATTTCCAATGGGTAAAACAGTGGGTGGTTTACAAATCAACCGACACCTCCATCAAATGCGTTCGCAGTTTAAGTGGGTCAGGAAGCCACTTTATAAATTTGCAGGCCATGTCTACTACCCAAAAGAAAAACCGCAAAGCCACCTCTGGCTACGTTTGTTTAATGAAGGGTATCGAAAACTTACGAAATCAGGAAAGTTGGATATGATGAAACGTCACTTTCTTGCTGGAAAATATGATCATAAGGAAGAGTGATTTTTGGAATTTCTTAACTTTATTTGAAACTAATTAAAAAGTATTGGTTACATACTGGGTGAGGTTGGTTGTTTATTCATTTTTAATGAATATTAAATGCGCTGGTAATCATGAAATAAATTTCAAATAAATTAACAGTTTATAAATAATAATCAACTTCAGATATCATTTATTTCGATAAGCAATTATAAAAATAATACATAAGAATTGTTTTTTTAATGCACTTTATAAGAAAGGGTATGCAATTCATTCATGATTATGTATGATGCATAAAGACAAGAAGTTGACATTAAGTAAAATCAATCACTTAATATTGCGCACCAGTGTTTGATTTTAACGACAAAAGTAATAACAAAAACAACAGGCGCACAGCTTTGCTTTCAGTCATGAACGATAACATTGACTATCCAAAGAGATAGACCTGGTTGAATAATTTTTCATAGCTGTGTGATTTTTTAGAAACACAATAACTCGTTGAGGTGATTATGGGTACGCATGCGATCGATAGTCGGGTACCGCAATGGCAAGGTACGACGGATGTAACGCAGCACACGAATACCGCTGAGACATCTAATTCCAATCAGCTTCGCCAACGGAGCGGAGTTTCATTAACACAGCGTCAGGGGCAGTCGCTTGAAAGGGTCGGTGAAACGTCAGTTTTACCAATTAAACTCAGTACGTTAGCCTCAAACGAATCATCTACGCCAGGTAAGCGGCTCATTGCTCAAGATTTCCAAAAAATTTACAATGCGCTGTACGATCAAATTAAAGAAAAAAGTGATCATAGTTTTCAGCAAGCTCAAGATAAGGAATTGAGTCCAGCCGAAAGAAAACGAGCGGAAGTTACCTTTACCAAACATAACCAAGCAGTGAATACGCTTGTCAAAGAACTTGCCCCTGCACTGGAAAAGTATCAGGGCAAAAATGGCATTGTATCGATAGAAGATACCGCAACACTCTCTTTGGGACTTGATACTTTGGCGAAGCAACTGCCAAAAGGGGGGCTGAAAGAGCTCAGCCGTCTGCTTGCTTTGCATGTTAAAAGTGACTGGATGCAGATGGAAAAAGATCAACTGCGTGATGTCCAGTTGGAGAAACTTGCACCTTTGGGTAAGCCAGGTGCTGGTATGGCAACAACCTACAAGATTGGTCTGAATGCAGGCGGAAGTTTACTTTCCGTACCAGGAACAGAAGCAAAGGTCGGCCCTTATGGTGATGCTTCGTTGACAGCTTCTCATGAAGTCAGACTCAATCCAGATGATGAAGGGTTGTTCTTTAAAGAAAAAAGTGAAGGCATTAATTTTGGTGTAAAGGGGGGCGTGGAAGCCAGCGTTGTGAAAGATGTAGGACTGAAGGCTGAGTTAGGTGGCCAAGTTCAATATAACCGCACGACATTTAAAGAATGGAATAATGTTGAAGGGTATGTAGATAAAGAAGGACATAAACTCGATATTTCAGAGCGAGAGCAATATGGTAAAAAGTCGCTAGGCCATCGGATCTGGTTAGCAATTAAAAACCATCTTCCATTTAAACCGGGTTCAGAATTAAAGCGATATCAGGAAGTTCAGCAGCAAGCTGCAAATAGCCAGCATCGCTTAAACGATCTGATACACAGTGAGCTGAGTTTTGATGCGAATGTCAATGCGCCAAGCCCGAAACGAACAAAGCCTTTGATGGGGGTTTACCACACATGGACAGGTGCGGCGAGCTTAACAGCGAAGGCTGGGGCAACATTTGAAGTTGGTGCTTTGGATGTAAAAGGCGGGGCTGCGCTAGGTGCGACACGCCAAAAAAGTGTCACAAACATATACGAGTTTGTTCCTAGCCAACTCTCTGATGTGATACAAAAAAATGCAAGCCGATTAAAAGAGCTACCAGGAAACTTCACACAACACGCACGAGCAATCACACAAGGTTCTTCTGATCCTCGCGCTTCTATTGGTGGTTTGAAATTACTTGAGCAGGATGTTGAGCAATATTATGAAGTCACACAACGCTATGATGACTTGAAGTCATCTCCAGATGCGGATAGAGCAGCATTAAAATTATTACAGCAGCAAAAGCATCAGATTGAAAATCGCTGGGGTGCGATAGGCCGCCACCAATTTTTGCAGTTTGCTTCTGCTTCTCATGCTTATTTTGCTGATCAAATCATGCCAGAAGGTAAGTTTTCGGACGCGATAGCCGCTGAAAGGCAAAAGGAAATGACGGACTTAATTGGTCAAACGGCCGTGAAGATCCAAAACCCGGAAATTGATTATTCGAAGAAACGCCTAGATAAAATCGCATCATTTGAACAAGTCATTTATTTACAGGTTTCCGATGTTAAAACAAGTATTAATTTGACGATCGGCCCATTTTCTGGCCAACTTGATATCTTGCAACGTGATCGAATTCATCCTAGCCGTATTCGGGAAGGACGATACATGGATATTACCCTAACAGGTAAGGTATCTGGCTCAGTGCAAAGCTTGGTTGATAAGGCAACCATCACGGCTAAAATCAAAGAGGCAGCAGCCAAAGAAGGCATCGAATTACCAGGTGATTTAAATATTTCTCCCGATTTAGGTGGCGGTGCATCAATATCGCGGATGGTGCGTTACTTTGAGCCTAAATACAGTCAGACTGATGATTTTACAGGCGAGAAAGGCTGGCGGAAGCAATTAGTTCGAGATACAGGTGGCCTTTCAAGCAATTTCAATCTTGGCTTATCTGGTACAGTTGCAGCTGGCGCTCATGCAGGTGCCAATATAGGTGTCAGCCATAATCTATCGACTGTGTTTGGCGAAACAATGGGAACTGAGGATATCACCTACACGATCACTCGATTTAACCGTTTCTTTCGTGATGCTGGTCTCAATTCACAAAATGAGGCCTGGAAAGACTTCTTCCAAGCACATAAAAACGAGTTTCGCGATATCTTTAAAAATTTAGGCGATAGCCAGCATCCGATGACTCAGGAAGTTCAGTACTTCTTCAAAGAGCTGATCACACGTGCGCAAAATGATTCAGAAAAGGCAGCAATCGAGCAGTCAAAGGTTGAATTTAACCAAATCATGGAAGATGTAAAAACAGACCCTGCGAATACGCAAAATTTTGCCAAAGCACAACAACACTTAGAGTCTTTCCTTGAAAAGCTAACCGCACCATGGTGGGAAGCACATACAGGACAATGGAAAGATTTAGAATTTAAGCAAAGTTCAGACTCTGGGCTTAATCTTGGAACTCGCGTAGCTAAAGGACTAGGAATTCACCCTCGGGCGAATTCATAAACAGTACGTGGTGCTGAGCTGCATTGGCTTAGTGCCCCGTGATAGATTTATAAGAGGTATTTTGTGAGTGAAGAAGTAATTGAGCAAGTCAATCAGTGGCTCAACGCTTTTGGCCAGGAACATCAGGCTGCCTTCCAATTGGAAGAAGGTGTCTGTGCGATTTGTTGCCCACATGGTAATGTTGTTGCGGTGATAGAAGTTCCCCCCCATAGCGATATATTGGTTTTACACAGTCAAGTTGCCGACTTGCGTACAACCTCGGAACCGGGGATCTATTCTGCTTTATTAACCATGAATTTCCAGATGGATGTCATGAAAGGGAATTGGTTTTCACTTCATGAAGGGCAAGTGTATTTATGTACACAACGTGCATTGAAAGACTTGGATGAGGTTCGTTTTAGCCATGTGTTAACTGGTTTTATCAACGAGTCGGAATTGTGGCGTGAAAAAGTTTTAGAGAGACTCCAACAAAGCTCTGGTCCTGCAACTTTGGATAAACCAGCCCAATGGACAAGCTTTGTTTAAGGCTTAAGCCCTGATACTCTTCAGTTGAGTGGAAAAGGCGTGAACAGTGAAATTTTCCACTAAATTTGTTTTCACTATATGCATCAAGAGCCCCCACCACTTTCAAATGGTTTTGAATGTTAGTACAGTTGAATATGCTCAATGAGCTTATCAATCAAAAGAAACTCATCCTGATCATTGGACCAAAAGCCTGATTTCTCTCTCTGTTTTTTGGCATGAGTTTGGCAATCAAGTATTCAATATATACAAACAAAAAGTTGGTCTCTCAAACAATGTGAAATTGTGTATGTAAAGCACAACGAAGCATGGGATAAAGAAGATAAAATGAGTTCATTCGCATATAACTCACGCATTTGACTGATTCTGTTTCCATCATGGGTTCTTTATAATTCGCGCTTTTAAATGATAAAGTGCCCAAGATGAAGTCTATTTTTTCAATTCTGATACTTATTCTATGCTGTACTACCGTATCGGCTCAGCCAAACCAATCAAAACTGACCCTTTATTATGGCGGTGAGATCATCACCATGCGGGATGATAAACCGACGACCAATGCGGTGTTAGTGAAGGATGGTCAGATCATTGCCCTTGGGGGAAAATCACAGTTGCTTCGTTCAATTCGTTCCCAGGCGATTGAGCTGAAAAACTTACAGGGGAAAACCTTATTGCCCGCATTTATTGATGCGCATGGTCATTTTTTAAATGTGGGTATATTCGCGCAATCAGCAAATCTGTTACCACGTCCCGATAGCTTAGTTCATGACTTTTCATCAATGAGAACAATGCTTCGGAGTCACTTAAATAGTCCCCAAATGATAGAAACTGGGTGGGTGATTGGAATGGGTTATGACAATGCACAACTTGCAGAATTACGTCATCCAACAGCACAAGATCTCGATAAAATGATCGCGGATAAGCCTGTGATGGTGATCCATCAATCTGGGCATCTTGGTGTTGTGAACACGAAAGGGTTGGAAGTGCTGGGAATTAATGCAAATACACCGAACCCGCCAGGTGGTGTGATCCGAAGAATTGAAGGTACGCATAAGCCAAATGGGATCTTGGAAGAAGCAGCATTTTTTCAAGTGGTCTTTCAATTACCGATTGGAAAAACTCAAGAGAGCCTCATGGCGATGGTTAAAGCGGGTCAGGATGCATATCTTGCCGCAGGATTTGCGACAGCGCAGGAGGGCCGGGCAACCCAAGCAAACATCTTAGGATTGAACTTAGCTGCTCAAAAACAAAAACTATTGATTGATGTGGTAAGTTACCCTGATCCAACGTTTTTCGGTAGCGATGATGCATTTGCGACGATGATGCAACAACAACCAACAAATTATCAAAACAATTATCGAGTTGGTGGTATCAAATTATCGTTGGATGGTTCACCCCAAGCGAAAACAGCTTGGTTGGTCCACCCATATCATATACCCCCTGAAGGTCAGGATGATACTTATCATGGCTATCCAGCGATGGAAACTACACAGGTTGCAAAATATGTCGACTTTGCATTTGCAAATCGCTGGCAAATATTGGCGCACACGAATGGTGATGCTGCATCTGATCAGTTGTTATTCGTGATGAAACCACAGATACAGAAGGCACAAAACTATGATCACCGAACAGTGTTGATCCATGCTCAAGTGTTACGAGATGACCAACTCGATCGAATGAAGCGATTGAACATGATCCCATCCTTTATGTCTGTTCATACGTTCTATTGGGGAGATTGGCATCGCGACTCTGTCCTTGGAGAAGCAAGAGCGAAGCGGATCTCGCCAGCCCAGTCTGCTTTAGATCGCGGGATTTTATATACAAGCCATAATGATGCGCCCGTTACATTACCCAATGCCATGATGATTCTGTCGAGCCAGGTGAATCGAACGACAAGAAGTGGGGCAGTATTGGGCAGTGCACAACGGGTTTCTGTGTGGAATGCATTAAAAGCAATCACGACGAACGCGGCATATCAGTATGGTGAAGAAGATAAAAAAGGAAGTATTGCTGTTGGGAAGAATGCCGATTTTGTGATCCTAGACCGGAATCCATTGAAGGTAGATCCAAGCCAGCTCAGTAAGATCAAAGTGATTGAGACAATTAAATCCGATCGCCGATTATTTCGAGCAGGAACGGAATAACACACTTTACGTGGATTGATTTGAATAAATCGACTATGCATGATGTGGACTGATGTTGTTGAACTGAATAGAGATAATAGAGGATTTATCATGCAGATGAAACTTTCAAATGTTCTTCAATCTTTTGATTCTTATAGCACTGAAGAATTACAGCAGTTTGTACAAACGTTATGGGAGCAAGGTCGGCATTTTGAACAAGTACCAGTAAATGTGCTTCCGGAGCTGAAGAAGTATACTCATATTCCCTGGATGAAAGTCGACTGTATGCTCACTAAAGTGGTGAGTAAAAAACAGGACGGTGTCACGTTTGCTTTTGATATGTTTCCACCACAGTCCGCAGCAAAAGCGGAGCTTCATGTTCATCCATTAAGTGATCGTATGATTACAGTCGTGGAAGGAACAGGCCATGCTTTCGTAAAAACAGCCACAGGAGACGTTGCAACAAAGTCTGTGGGTGCAGGAGATGTGATCGTATTTCCAAGAGGTGTTCCCCATGCATTTTGGGGAAGTGAAGAAGCACCGATGTCGGTCAATGTCATACTCAATCCATATATTGAACTCGAAAATCCACTCCATACGGTTTGCCCTGTCAAAGCAAGAAAACTGTCCCATGATCCAGCACTAAAAGCATTGTGTGATGCGGGAGATCTGGAACGACTATCCTTGATGGTTCAACAACTTGTTGCAACTGGTGATATTGCCCTTGGCGAGCGGGAAACCATGGAGTGGGGAGATGATATTGTCGAAGCTTCCAGAAAAGTAATGGATCCAGAAAAGACCAACTGGGAGTGTCAAATCTAAGACTTAAAAAATAACATGTTGGGCGGAAACGCCCACGATTAGGAAATTAGGAATGCGAGAAACCACAACATCGATTTCAACACCTGACTCACCGAAACCTCAGTTGAAGCAGCTTGCCTTGATCCATTTAAGTTTGATTTTGGTTCAGCTTGGCTTTGCTTCATTACATGTTGAAGGGAAGTGGGTGATGGGGCCGGACTTCCAAGTCACGCCATTTGCACTTGCAATGATGCGGATAGGCGGGGCGGCTTTGATTTTCATTCCCCTCCACTTGATGTTAAAAACCCCGAAAGTGTCTTCGTGGAAGGAAGTTCGACTTCTCTTTATTCTTTCCATCCTTGGTATTGTTAATAATCAAGCTTTGTACTTGGCAGGATTGAATATCACTTCAGCTATTTCAGCAACCTTGCTCATTGCGTTGATCCCTGTGTTTACCGTCATGATTTTATTCGCAACCGGAAAAATGAAGCTCTCCATTCAACATTTAGGTGGGGTGATGGTGGCGTTGCTCGGTATTGGTATTCTCATCGGTTTTGCACTTCCGCAACTTGGGGATACGCTTGTCTTGCTGAATGCGATTTCGTTTGCGCTATATGTGATTTATTCGAAGGACCTACTGGAACGCTTAGGTGCGCTCACTGTGATGGCTTGGGTTTTTGGGATTGGAACGATTATTTTTTTACCCTTTGGAATTTCACCTTTGGTTCAGGAAGCACCACATTGGTCCACTGGTGCATGGTGGCTTGTGGTTTATATAGTACTGGTGCCTTCTGTATTGGTTTATATGCTGAATGGTTGGGCGCTTAAACGTGCCAGTGCTGATCAAGTAACAACCTATATTTTTCTTCAACCTCTTGGTGTGGTTTTACTCAGTTGGCTTCAGTTTGATATGGTTCCTACGACACAAGCAATGATTGCAGCAGTTGTTGTTGTCGTTGGTGTTTCTATGGTGCTTACAGCCAAGCGATAACGAAATTTTTTTCTTGGATGTTGGGTCATAAGAAACATAAGGACTTTGTAGGAGAAGGGTGTTGATTAAAAATATTAGTGTTTTTTTTATTTTGTTTTTTTGTATCTTCTTTTTGGGAAGCTGGCTCAGAGAAGCAAATATGTTATCCACGGGACCAGATGTGAGCGCTCCGCCATTTGAGTTGCAATCACTTGCGGGTATTCCCGTCAGTTCGGATTCGTTACGTGGTAAAAAAACACTGATTTACTTCTTTGCACCTTGGTGTCCAATTTGCCGGATAAGTATGCCTAACCTTGAAGATTTTCATCATGAAAAGGGCCGGGAAGTGAATGTTGTTGCTATCGCATTGGACTATGAAAGTCATGAAGAGTTGCTGGCATTTAAAGAAGAATATGCACTGACCTTCCCCATTCTAGAAGGTACAAAAGTGACTCAGGAAGCGTATCGTATTCAAGGCTATCCAAGTTATTATATTCTTGATGAAAATGGGATGGTCACCCATAAGTCCATGGGCTACTCGACAGAAATAGGAATGGTTTTACGAAGCCAGAACTGGAGTTTGTAATTGCTGGCTTTTAAGGAAAGCAAAACACCCCCTATACTCAGTGAAGAATTGATGCTCAGTCGGGTGGTGGTGTTGTGGCAGAAAACCTCGTCAAAAATCCAATCCAAATTCCTGCTTCTTACGGGGAGCCATTAAAAGATGATTTTTTGGACGATATCGCTCGCATGGAAGATTACCTCAAATATTATAAATGCTTTGATTTCATATGTGATACCCGGTTTCTGGTGAAGCCCGTTGAAAACCCCAGACGAAAAGTGACCATTGCACTTCGAGATATGTTGCTGTCGCTTTCGGTGGTTTTTGGTCTTGCGATTCTGATCATGATGGTGATGAACTTCGAACCAGGCCAAGGGTTTCCGATGTGGTTTATCATCAGTGGAAATGGTGTATTGTTCATGTTTATTTTTGGTTTAGGCTTACATTGGCTGACCAAAACAGATACTGCGGAGTCTTGGATTATTTTCGATCGACAAAGAGGACTGGTCCGACTTCCAAGTTATTCCTTTCAAAAAGCTTTTTATCTTCCCGTTACCGACCTAGTTTGCTTTAGTTATGACGAAATAGTGAAAGGAAAAAGAGTTGAGAAACTTGAAATTGTTCCAAGAGAGTGCCCTGCCAGTTACAAAAAACCACCTAGCTACCGTTGTATCGTTGGCAAAAACAGAGACTTAAATCAAATGGCTTGGATCATGATTAATCAGTATATGGATCGAGGCAAACCAATCCCTTCTATTTTTATGCCTGCAATTCAAAAGTGTGTCGACAGTAAACGCTCTGCAATAAGACGATTACCTTTACCTGAGGATACATCTAAGCAAGCGCCTTTTTTTGATTGGGAAAATGAACAGGTGATCAACCCAAAGGTCTATTAGGTAAAAATGATGAGTTAAAATTAACCGCCATTCAGTTTATGTTCATTTATCGATGCATATAATGTGTCTCAGATGTAAATTTAATGTTGTTTATCTGAGGTTCCCATGGCTATATCTGATGTTTTCGAAGAGAAAGAAACCACGCAGACAAAAAACACAAATACGGCCTTGCCTCTAAAACGTCATATCCAGCGTGACTTTCAAATTGCTTTCGGTTTTATTTCCATTGGCTTGCTCATTCTTGGCGGACTAATAGGCTATTCCGTGTGCAATGGTTAGGTAAATAAAGCAACATAGCAAGCAATATCAAAAATCTTCATTTCACCTCTTAAGCCATAGAGGTCATTTATCTATCAGTCATAGTGCTTCGGGTTGGGATTATGAAGACAAGCTATTGCCTTGTCGACGCTGACGTCGGCTGGCCACACACCGCTCAATCTTTCCTTAGATCGTGAAATTACCTTAGATCGAAAAAATAGCAGCGACCAGTCGCATTGATGAGAGGTGAACAGTTCCTTGTTTTCAATGTAAACAGCGACTGTATTCAACCTTAAAGGTCATGATTGAATTTGGTCATCATATCGCCGTTCTCAAGGATTGCTTTGATACTTCAATGATGTAAAGAGTAAATAATTTCTGACAACTCTTAAGTATGAGTCTTATCATTAAGTGTTGAAATACAGTTGACGTAAAGGTAAAGTCTTGGTGCGTTATCAGGATAAAAATGTGCCGGAAATGCATAAAATTCTCAAATAAATCGCCGGCTATTTCATTAGAAACAATGGGGTAGACTTTTATGAGTAAACCTGACCTTGCGACGATTCAAGCTGTACCTGATCCGTTGTTCATTCATGAAGATGCGTTGAAGATATCAACGTTTCAAGTACTTGATGAAACGGGAAATGTGATTCAGGGTATTCACGAGCCACACCTTGAAAAGGATGTCGCACTAAGGATTTATCACACGATGCAGTTTGTTCGCGTTTTGGATGAACGCATGGTTGCCGCACAGCGACAAGGGCGGATCAGCTTTTATATGCAGTGCCTGGGTGAAGAAGCAGCGATCATCGCTTCAGCAGCAGGGTTATCTGATACCGATATGATCATGTCGCAATATCGTGAGCATGGTGCGCTTGCCTATCGTGGATTTACGTTGGAAGAATTTATGAACCAGATGTTCTCCAACGAATGTGACCTTGGTAAAGGTCGACAGATGCCAATTCATTATGGCAGCCAACGATGCCATTTCATGACGGTTAGTTCACCGTTAGCGACACAGATCCCACAGGCTGCGGGTTATGCTTATGGACAAAAGCTCAAAGGCGCTGACGCTTGCACCCTCTGTTATTTTGGTGAAGGTGCTGCATCCGAGGGAGATTTTCACGCTGGTATGAATATGGCCGCAGTTCTGAAAACACCAACAATATTCTTTTGTCGAAACAATGGTTATGCTATTTCGACAGCGGCAGATGAGCAATATGTTGGTGATGGCATTGCTTGTCGTGGTGTTGGCTATGGAATGAAAACAATCCGTGTGGATGGCTTTGATGCTTTGGCTGTCTATGAAGCAACACGAGTTGCTCGAGAGCATGCTTGTCAGCACAATGAGCCTGTTTTGATTGAAGCCATTGCCTACCGTGTAGGTGCTCATTCAACATCGGATGATCCTTCAGGATATCGTACGAAAGATGAAGAGGAAAAATGGCAGAAAATGGATCCCGTCAAACGGTTTGAAGATTACTTACTTCAAAAAGGTTGGATCAATTTGTCTGAAGAAGAAAAACGAATTGAGGCGCTCAAAAAGGATGTCCTCCAAGCTGTCAAAAAAGCAGAGAAAATTGATAAGCCAGATCTCGACCAGCTCATAGAAGATGTTTACCAAACCCCACCGAAGCACCTTAAACAGCAATTACAGCATCTCAAAGACCACATCAAAAAATACCCGCGACATTACCCAACGACTGCAAGTAGGCTCGACTAATATGGCACAGATGAACTTATTACAAGCAATTAATAGCGCACTGGATATTGCCATGGCACACAATGATGGTGTCGTTGTATTTGGCGAAGATGTCGGTCAATTTGGGGGTGTTTTTCGAGCAACCAGCCATCTTCAAGAAAAGTATGGGAAGGGACGCTGTTTTAATACCCCTTTAACAGAGCAGGGGATTGCTGGCTTTGCGAATGGACTGGCGGCACAAGGTTGTTATCCAGTTGCGGAAATGCAATTTGCAGATTATATCTTTCCGGCATTTGACCAAATCGTCAATGAAAGCGCGAAGTTCCGCTATCGTTCTGGCAATGAGTTTCATGTAGGTGGTTTAACAATCCGTTCACCTTATGGTGGGGGCATTGCAGGTGGGCTTTATCATTCTCAGTCCCCAGAAGGATATTTTACGCATACACCTGGATTGAAAGTCGTGATCCCCAGCAACCCTTATCAGGCAAAAGGGTTACTTTTGTCCTCGATCTTTGACGATGATCCAGTGATATTTTTTGAGCCAAAACGACTTTATCGTGCTGCGGTTGGGGAAGTACCAGAAGACGAATATCGTTTGCCATTAGGGCAAGCGCAAGTCCTTGAAGAAGGGCAAGACATCACACTATTGGCCTGGGGTGCACAAGTTGAAGTGATCCAAAAGGCTGCGCAACTTGCAAAGGATGAAGGTATGTCCTGTGAAGTGATAGATTTATGTTCGCTACTCCCTTGGGATCAGGAAACGGTGGTTCAGTCTGTGATCAAAACAGGGCGGCTTTTGGTCAGTCATGAAGCCCCGCTGACAAGTGGATTTGGTGCGGAAATTGCCGCAACAGTTCAAGAACATGCTTTTTTGCATCTAGAAGCCCCGATTGCACGTGTTTGTGGTTTGGATACACCATTCCCACTTGTTCATGAAAAAGAATATCTGCCAGATCACCTCAAAGTGTTCGAAGCGATTAAATATAGTCTCAATTATTAGGAGCGATGGTTTGATTAAAGATTTCTTATTGCCTGATATCGGGGAAGGGGTTGTGGAATGTGAGATCATGGAGTGGTTGGTCAGAGAAGGTGACTTTGTAGAAGAGGATCAACCGATTGCGGATGTGATGACCGATAAAGTGACTGTGCAGATCCCATCACTTTACCCAGGTATCGTAGATAAGCTCTATTATAAAAAAGGGCAAATTGCAAAAGTTCATCAGCCACTATTTGCCCTTAAATTAGAAAGCGAGATCCAGTTGTCAAACGAAACAACAGCTGAGCTGCCGATGAAGGAAGATGCCGAAGAAAGTCAAATAACAGAGAGTGAAGTCGTTACTGAATTTATTCTCCCTGATATTGGTGAAGGGATCGTTGAGTGTGAAGTTACAGAATGGCTTGTTCAGGAAGGCGACGAGGTTGAAGAAGATCAGCCCGTCTGCAGTGTGATGACGGATAAAGCAACAGTGGAAATACCAGCCATGCACGCAGGTAAAATCGTCAGAATTTATCATCCAGTTGGCGATATTGCGAAAGTGCATCAACCACTGTATTCGCAAACTTATGAAGCAAATGAACAATCACTCGCTACACCCTCCCATAGTCATTCTCCAAAAACGAATGGTCACCAGAAACCTAAAAAAGTGCCTGAAACAAAGGCAATGGAAAGCCAAAACATGGAATGTACCAAAAAAGCAGTTGCCAGCCCAGCGGTAAGGCGCGTTGCTAGAGAGTTACAGGTCGATATCACACAAGTACCAGGAAGTGGAAAAAAAGGGCGTGTTTTTAAAGATGACGTTTTGAAATATCACGATTCGCTTCATTCTACAACCAAGACCAGTCGATTGTCTGAATCACAAGTGCGAGTGGAAAAGTTAACTGGAATTCAGGCCGTCATGGCGAAGCGTATGGCAGAGGCTGTTCGTCAAATTCCGCACTTTACATATTCCGAGGAGCTGGATTTAACAACGCTGATCGCACTGAAGAAGTCGTTGATTGAGAAAAATAGCTTAGATGGTGAAAAGCTGACTCTCATGCCATTTTTCATGAAAGCATTATCCATTGCATTACAAGAATTTCCGATTTTGAATAGTCAATTGAATGAAGAATGCACTGAAGTGACCTATTTTGATGCACACAATATCGGTATGGCGGTGGATTCCAAACTAGGGTTGGTGGTGCCAAATGTCAAAAATGTACAGCATTTAAGCTTATTGGAGTTGACTCAGGAAGTGAATCGTCTAAGTCAGCAGGCAAGGGAAGGGAAGCTTTCTCAACACGAAATGAAAGGCGGGACAATCACGATCTCCAATATTGGTACTATTGGAGGAACAGTTGCAACGCCAATTATCAATATGCCAGAGGTTGCGATTGTTGCACTTGGGCGAATACAGACATTACCTCGATTTAATGAAAGTGGTGATGTAGAAGCGCGTTCCATCATGCAAGTCAGTTGGTCTGGCGATCATCGATTATTAGATGGAGCAACAATGGCCCGATTTAATCAACGCTGGAAATCATTACTGGAAAATCCGCAAGAAATGCTACTTTCAATGCGATAGCTCAGTTTGAATAGCTCAAATTATTGAAATCATGTAGCAATACCAACCGGCTTTATATCCATAAGGAGAGATGCGCCAATGCAAAATATGGTTGGCGCATGATGTTTTTCTATTTCATCACACTATTTCGTCCTATGCTTGAAAGCATATTGTCAAATTTTTTACGAAGTTATTGGTTGTTATATACGAAATAATCCGTAGAATTCGTGTCTTCATGACGAAAAATTTAGAACTAAACATGAATTTATATCGTAAAACTATATTTGTTTTGTTTCTTGGCGCTTTTCAAGTAGAAGCAGCGAATCTTGCGCAGTATAACGAGTGTATTCTTGAACAGGTCGAAAAAGCTGAACCGAATACGACAATCGAAACCTTACAGGCTTGGTGCAAGCAGTTTATTGCAGCAGGTAAAGAAGACTTATCTGATGTAGAACGTCGCATTGATGAACTCGAATCACTTGATGAGTCTGTTGCGAAGTCGCTCTCTGAAGATAGTTTGTTGGGAAAACGATTACGGCGTGAAGCATGGACTGCTGGGAATCGAAACGTGATCACCCCCCATAAGAAGAACTACCTATTACCGGTTAGTTATGTTTCTCATCCAAATGATGAACCTCAGCCAAATCAAACAACAGAAGCTGTCGATTTGGACAATATGGAATCGAAATTTCAGTTCAGTATTAAAGTTCCCGTATTCTCAAAGCTATTTGCTGAAGATGATGCATTGTTTTTCGCATTTACTTCTGTGTCCTATTGGCAGGTGTATAACAATGATATTTCATCACCCTTTCGTGAAACAAATTATGAGCCTGAGATTTTCTGGGTCAAGCCGGTTCAGCTGGATTGGTTAGGTTTGGATTGGCTTGGTTTGGATGCGAGCCTCTTAGTACTTGGAATCAATCATCAATCCAACGGACAAAATGTACCATTTTCCAGAAGTTGGAATCGAATTTACGCTGATGTTATCTGGGAAAAGAATGGCTGGGTGTTTAGCTTCAAACCTTGGTGGCGTATCCCTGAGAAAAGTAAACAGCATTCCTTGGATCCAGAAGGGGATGACAACCCGGATATTGGTCGGTATATGGGCCACTTTGAGTTAAATGGTGTTTACCGCCTTGAAGGGGATCGAGAGTTTTCTTGGATGCTACGGAATAACTTAAGGAAGGATAACCGAGGCGCGTTACAAATTGATTATTCATTTCCACTGTGGGGGCGAATGAAAGGCTATGTACAATACTTTCAGGGCTATGGTGAAAGCCTCATTGATTACAATGAATCAATTCAGCGCGTTGGTATTGGTGTCCTGCTCACAGAGTCACTCTAATCATTGATAAAGAAAAAAGGCCCTAATAAAATGTATCGATGCTATTTGTAGTTGCACAACATAGTGGCATAACGCTCTATCTCCTATTTTCCTTTTATTGAGAATTCCTTCTATATGTTTGTGAACGAAAATCAGTGAATAAGTTGTGTTTTGAATTCATCGACAACGAACATTGGCACAAGTGATTTGATGCTGTACACATGAATTTATTTGACTGAATGAGCCTTTGCGGAATAAGTGTTCCTCAGCTATAGGTATGAGATGGAGTGTGTTCGAAGTGATCGAAGATCGAAATGAAAAAGTTAAAAGCTGTACCTCAAATACTGATTGGATCGAGCCTTATTTTTGCAGTATTTAGTGAAGCAAAAGAACCCTCCTTTGCTGTTGGACCAGGTTTTTACTTACCCGCTCAACCTTATCAAATGACTGACTATCGAGGCCATTTCATTCCATATGTTTACATGCGGTATCAGCACTTTTATGTTGATGGGGTTGAGATGGGGTCATATCTCCATGATGCGCTGAAAAATAAATACAAAGTTTTTGTTCGTCCTAGTCGTTATCAGCTGGACCTTGACCATAGTGATTTACCTGAAAGAACGGGAAATCGTCAATTAGGTACTATGTTGGGGTTGAGTGGTAAACACTATGTTCGATATGGCATTTGGACTTGGTCAATCGCCCATGATGTTCTTGGGAGAAATGATGGGATTGAAGCAGATCTGTATTATGGTTTTACATTGATGCAAAAGGGAGACCCTTGGGATTTTGCGATTTTGGCAGGATTGGAGTATCAGAATCAGAACTATAATGACTATTATTTTGGGATCCGCACACATCAAAGCTCGGTTACTTTGCCGCAAACTTATCATCCAACTCAGACAATTTCACCAGCACTGCGTGTGAGAGCAAATTTTCAAATCACCCATCAATGGTTACTCAGGATGCAATGGCAGATCGAAGCTGTTCCATCAGAAATTAGAGATAGCGGCCTAGTAGAAGAAAGTGCAGCGCACAGCGGAACATTTGGATTTATTTATAAATTTCAGTAAAATACCATTAGTGTAAATATTTTTATACAAAAATAGTCAACTCAATACACCAACTCAGAAATATTCAATTTTGTCTGGTGCTTGTATCAAAATCAATGTACAGGCAGAATGCGCGCGCTTTTAAAGTACGAAAAAGTTCTATAGTAAATTATTATGGGTTTTTGAATGAAGCAATATGCATTGAAGTGGTATGCAATATTTGAAGGGTGCTTGTTAATTGCACTTGGTGTTAGTTTTCTAGGGGCTGCTGAGTTATTGATTGGTGGCACAGCTGGACTTTCTTTGGTTGTGAACCAATGGTTGCCGGCTAGCTTTGGCGTTTGGTTTTTTTGTATTAATTTGCCATTTTTTATCTTATCGCTGAAGCAGATGGGCCGAGCATTCACGCTAAAAACGCTCATTTGTATTGCGTTGGTCTCTGTTTTATCAGACGTATTAAAACTGATTGTTCATTTTGAACACTTACCGGAATGGTTTGCTGCCTTTGTCGGCGGTAGCTTGATTGGTGCAGGCCTTGTCATGTTATTTCGAAACAATGCATCACTTGGTGGGATAAATGTTTTAGCCTTATATTTTGAGAATCGATTTGGTGTGAGCTCTGGTAAAGTTATCCTGGCACTCGACTTGATTGTCTTCAGCTTTGGGCTCATGATATTTCCATTAGAGAAAGCGCTCATTTCTTTACTTGGTTTTGTTGCGATCACGTCGATATTAGAGCGTTATCATAAGAAAAAGGCACCAAAAATACAGACAGTGCCTTCTTCGCAAGCGGTCGTTACAAGTTCTTAAATTTGGTTCCAGTTGATTTGTTGTGAGGGTATGAACACCCTCACTTTGGGGCCTGTTGTTCTTCCATCATTGTCGCTGTTGACGGTTATTTTTTGTGAAAGAAGACCCTATTCAAACTCAACAGGGTTACCACCTTTACGCGGTCTCACGACAATGGTTGAGCCGATTTTGTCATGGAAACCTTGTTTTCTTTTATCCCAGCCTATCCACATGTACCCAAGAAAGATTGGGATTGCTGAAACAATATAACCCACATAACGTAAGCAAAGTGACATTACGGATGGCTTTTCCCCGGTTTTAGCATTGATGACTTTCATGCCCAGTGCCATCTTGCCTGGTGTTGCGCCTTTCATATGCCAAAATACGACATAATAAACACCAGTTAAGAAAAAGCTCACGAAGCTAAACTGTCCATAATATGAATAGAATGCTTGAAAGTCAGCTTCTGTTTGCATATTCATATTAGGCTGTCCAAGAATAAACGACAGTGGGAGAGTAATAATAAAATAGATGATAATACTATCAATAATATAAGATACTAGCCTGAGCCAAAACCCGGTGTATTCATACTCTGTTTCTGCCAATGAGCCGACATCAGAGGCTGGCGCGGCATATGGGTTCGTTGCTGAGGTCGACTCTGGGTTATCCATGGGTTGTGACTCACTCTCAGCTTTTTCAGCTACAGTCGATTGACCTTGCGCCGTTTCTGTCTGTACTTTAGGTTCTTCCGGTTCACTATCTGGTTTTGGTGTTGTTTCGTCGTTCATCTTTATGTCTCATTTAGACAAATTTATTCGAGCATCATTTTCTATCCTAACGAGGGAAGGCTCGTTAGATAGAAGTGTCTTCTAATTCTGGCGCAATTTCGGTTTTTTACATAAATTTTGCTTATTTTTGAACTCTAGAAGGCAATAGCACGTCTGATTGATATCATGCTGAAAGGAGGTGTGAATGAAAAAACAATGCTTAATGGTCGGGGTTCTAATGACTTTGAGTCAATCCGTTATGGCTCAAGTGAACCTTGTCAAAGTCGATAAATCTGAGCGGAAAATGTACCTCCTTGAATCAGGAAAAGTACTCCGAACTTACCATATTACTTTAGGTGAGAATCCAAAAGGGCATAAACAACAGGAAGGGGATGAAAAAACACCAGAGGGGACATATACCCTCGATTATAAAAAAGAAGACTCAGCTTATTATCGTTCAATGCACATCAGTTACCCAAATAAGCAAGATAGGCTAGCTGCCAAAAAACGTGGTGTCAGTCCAGGTGGATTTATTATGATCCATGGACAAAAGAATGGGTTTGGTTATTTGGCTTCTGTGACCCAAAAGTATGATTGGACTGATGGATGCATCGCAATAACAAACGAAGAAATGGATGAATTTATGGCGCTTGTTGAGGTTGGGACCAAAATTCAGATAGAGTGGTAGCTCTCTCCAAAAAAACAAAAATAAAATGATAAAACAAAAATTAAAATCCGTGATCCTTCTGTTTGTGTTCAATTTGAGTTGTTACTCGTGGGCTGGTGGTGATGCATGGCCCATGACTGTCACAGGAGATATCTCTCAAGAGCCGCCATATCGTTTTACCCTCATTCCTTTGAGAGAAAACGGGGCTTTTCCATCCTGCAAGCAGATTCAATTTCAGGTCGATCCACCTTGGTGGGCAGGCCTGACAATGATCGGAGATGAATTGCCCACACACTCAGAGACACAATTAGCAATTAAAGCACTAAGATATGTCAGCCAGACTGGCGAAATGATTCAGTTTGGCTTTATCGGGAGAGGTTGGGTGAATGGGGAAACGGCTTGTTCTTATATCAGTCGTGGGTTGTATATTGCTCCTGAATCAGATAATTATTCAGGAGCAGTGATCTTATCGAGATACTTTGAACATCGCTTCTTTCATTAGCTCTGATATGAATATCGGCCGATGAAAGACTGATCACCATTTGTCGTCATGGCTGGAATTGTACACTCCAGCTCGTAGAGCGTACCAGTCATGACGCGTACCTGCTCAGAAATCGATATGTTTTTCATATCAAACTGCAGTCCATCATTTGATAAGTACTTGGTAAACGAATCCTGAGAAGTTGGACGTCCGTCTCCACGTCGCCAATCTGTCCGACGAACGAAACAGCGAATTGTTGGCGCAGAGGAAAACCAAATTGAAACATTGCGTAGTCTATTTGGCCCTTCTTTTAGATGGATTGGGCAGCTGACGGTCAATGGTTCAGTTGATGAAAGGTTGGTGATCCCTTGTCGTGTATATCCAAGGTTCCCTGATTTTCCAATGTTGACACATTGGGTCGGGCTAGCTGTAAAGTCACCTTCATAGGCATAGGCAAATATTGGGATGAATGTAAGAGTAAGGATTGAGTTTAGGATTATTTTTTTCATTTACTTCTTAATTTCTAGTTGATTGAATGAGGTCAGTAGCGTTCGCGAGCAATTGTACCTATAACGAGTAAATTAGACAATTATAAATCACTCTTTTTTGTAGGGAAACTTGAATGGTCAGATGAGTAGATAATCTATTTATCGTAATAATTAGTAAATAATCGAGACGGAATAAATCTTTATAATTATTTTTCGAACTCGTGAACAATCCGTTCTCGCTCTCAATAATAAGACTTTTGAATGAATGATGTTGAGTGGCCCTTCGAGAAAAGTATGCTTGGGTATATTGATACCAACCACTTCGTTATCTTGGATAAATTCAAAGGGTAGAAATGCTTCTCCAACGACAAGAAGAGGACGTTTTTGTGGCTGTTTAGTTTTCGCGTGATCGCACACATGGACATCAGATCACGCAATTCATCATGATTGAATAGCAGAGTTTGAGCGCTTGAGGGAAAGCGGCTTTACAATAGTACGATCTAAAATATATTTCTAATCACCGATATCGACCAGGAGCAGGACCGCTGCATTTCCCCCCCATTCTTTTGGCGCTTGGTGAAAGGCAATCACAGCAGGGTGTTGAACAAGCCAATGTGGGAGCTTTTGTTTTAAAATTCCTTGTCCATGTCCATGCATGACAGAGGCACAGCGGAGCCTGTCTTTTTGGCAAGCTTGGATCAATGCCGCAAGTTCCAGTTTTGCATCTGCCTGGGTCAGTCCATGTAAATCGAGCATGATTTCGGGATAAAAATCACCACGACGAAGCTGTTTGGCTAAATAGGAGTTTTGGCCTTCTGCAACATAAGAAAGAGGGCCTTCTGAAGACAAATGTGGGATAAATTCATCAGAAAAATAGAAGTTCGCTTCCCGTTGTGTTCTGGACGTTTCAACAGTGAGGGATTTCTTTTTACTGACATCAATAGGTGTACGCACTTTATCCTGTTTGATCGGCGAGATACCAGATACGACATCTCGAAAAAGTGCTTTTTCTTCTTCGCTAATTGCTTGTTTTCTTTTACTCATAACGGCGCAAGTCTAAAGGATCTCCTTTGAAAAAGATAGTTGAGAGAAGTGCTCCAAGCGTAATCTTCCTCTATTTGCAGCCTCTCAATAACTCGTTGTGATTAGGTTGGCTGATAAACACGAAAAAGTGCTTCCTCAGTTTGAGCCAAGTACTTGATCCCAAACTCAGGTTCGTCTAATTCAGCGAGTAAATGCGCTGGCAGATCATTGGTATATTCTCGAAAACAAGAAGTCAGTTTCATTTAAAAGTGTCTTTGGTCGTTTGATTTCCATTTGATACGAAAGTGTGCCCATAATAGGCTCTTCGTTGTGAGGAATAGTTCACTTTACTCGTTTCATTGATAAAACAAGGGCTGTATCAGATGAGTGACATCCATGATCTCTATGACTTTCTGAAAAAACTAGATTACTTTGATATTGGGACAAATGAAAACAAAAATAAGATTACTCTCCAGCATGTATCTCCACCATTTCATGAAAAAACTTCAATTTATCAAGAGCCCGCTTTTTTAGCCGTAAGCTTAGAAAGTTTGGCATTTCTGAATAAGAAGTTTGCTGCCATCATGAAATATTTGGGCAAATTTCCTGATATCGCTTTATATATTGTGGATAGTCCTTACCGATACACAATTCAGATTAAATACGATGTATCAGAAGAGGAAGCAACAAAGCTTTCACAAGTGGTTGCGGCTCAAACAGTCGCACATCAAAGAGAAGTTTGCCGAATGATTGGATGTTCTGAGCCTAGATTTGTTCACCATTCAACGTTAGAAACCAGAGCTGATTATGTTCATTTGCAACAACGACTGGAAAGGTTTTTTGAGGTCGAGCCAGCTTTTCAGTCAGTTGTTCAGCATTTCTGCGAATTCTACCTGACTCGTATTCGTGATGAAATGAAGTGTTCTGTGGACAAGGCAGTCAATTTATCTCGCCAATACCTGCTGGCAGAGTTAACCGCGGTTGGTATTTTAAACGGATTGGATTATCCAGCGATGCTGTACCCAGGAAAAATCGACTCTATCTCTGGTTTTCTTGAGCTTGAGCTTCCAGAAGACATTGCGACTTACTACCGAGACTTTAAGTTTGCTTCTTTGAGGAATAATCGCCGAAAAAAGAAATAAGCAATTTGAAGCATTTTGTCATGCCAATTAAATTTCTGGCATGACAGCTTTATCCTGATAAACAATTTGCCCATTCACTATGGTTAATACAGACTTAAGTGTGCGTATATTTTGCTCTGGTATGTTGAGGTAATCTTTATCTAATATGACTATATCTGCGAACTTACCTGGTTCAATACTTCCTGATTGATTGCATATGATTTACCGAAGCCGACAAGCAATAAAAGGCATGTCGTCGGAAAAAAAGTTTTCACGTTGTGCATGACTCACTGTGCCTATTGATGAAATTCGAAAGCATGATCTTCCAGTCAATAATTGCTGAAATATGAACCAGTTAAACTATATTGGCTTTTACAGATGACATAAATAGAATAGTATTCAACTCATTGTTTCCAAGCGATTTCTAATGGGTTTCTTATGAAGATATTAATGTTGATCGAAGCTTTTGCGACTGTGGTTGAATGTGGTAGCTTTACGACAGCAGCAGAGCGGCTCAATTTATCCAAGTCTTTTGTGAGTAAACAGGTGACTCAATTGGAAGGGGAGCTTGGTGTCAAACTACTTTACCGGACAACAAGAAAGCTGAGTTTAACTGAGGAAGGTCAACAATATTATGAGCACTGTCGATCCATTATTGGGGAAGCGGAAAAAGCGACATCAGAGATTTTAGACAGTCATACAAACCCAAAAGGTAAAATCCGCTTGACGGTCCCACAAAGCCTACTCATTTCTGGGCTTGGACATTTACTCTTAAATTTTCAGAAACAATACCCTGAGATTGAACTTGATATCAAATCTAGTGGAAAAATCGAGGACCTATACGATCAAAATATTGATTTAGCGCTTCGGGTAGGTAAATTGGAGGATTCAAATTTAAAAAGCCATACGCTCTCTACAAGCACTTTTGTTCTGGTTGCTTCACCTGAGTATATTCAAGTAAATGGGGAACCAACTGAGCCGAAAGAGCTGATACACCATAACTGCATCATCTACGGTGAGTCCAGACTCGGTCAAAATTGGCCATTTTATTTGAAAAATGGTGAGAAGGTGGTTGTTAAAGTCAATGGTAACCTCACCAGTAATGACGGTCACATCATTCTAGAGTCAGCACTGAGTGGCCATGGCATTTGCTACGGTCCAGACTACTTTTACGCACCATATATCAAACAAGGTAAGTTGAAAGTGATGCTGGTCGACTTTCAAGAGCCAACAACGATTACTGCACTTTATCCTTTCAATAAAACACCAACCAGACGATTGAGGCTGTTGTTGGATCATATGGTGGAAAGTTTTAACGGGAAAATGATTGAAAGTAACTTTTCAGAAGTGTGAAGAATAATTTTGTTAATTTGCAGAATTATTTCTGAGAATAACTTTTTAAATTGCGGGTTCTTATGTCCAATTATTTTCATTAGACAGAGGTGCTAAAACTTGAAGCAACCTCTGTCTCAGTCTATTACAACTTATTTGAGTTTGTATTTTTCAAGTATTTTTTGAAGTGTCCCATCGCTCTTAATCGCTTTAAAGCCGGCATTAAACTGATCGATAAGTTGTTTATGGTTTGGGTGCTTTAATCCTGTCCCAAAATAGAGTTTGTTGATGGATAGAGAATTCTGAGTAAACTCAATGTTGTCGATAATTGTTGTATCTTCTTGGTTAGCTATCAAACTTCTCGTCACAATTTCGTCCCCAAGCGTCAGGTCAATTCTTCCTGAAATGAGCTTCTTCACATTTTTCATAATACCGGAAGCGATCGGTCTTGAAAAAAGATCTGATTTTAAAAATTTGTCTCCATACCCGTAGTCACGAACAATCCCAACTTTTTTCCCTTTTAGACTTTCAAGTCCATTGTATTCAAAATTATCGCCTTTCTTTTTGATAAACTTGATACTGTTTTCAAGATAATGCTCACTAAATAATAAGAACTTCTCTCTTTCCTTTGTCTTCCAAACACCAACTAGCGCTTCAAACTTTCCATCTTTGACACCATCCACTGCTCTTGCCCAAGGCAGGTACTTCATTTCCATTTCAATGCCTTGCTGTTTTAAGGCGGTTTCAACGATCTCAACTGCAACCCCTTTATTGGTTTTATCTTGGATAAAAAAAGGAGGCCAAACAACGCCAACACCAACAATCTTTTGAGCGAAAGCAAGTGGGGTGAATAATACTGTCAGAATGAAAATGAATTTCTTCATAGCTTTACAATTAATCATGAGGTTGAGTAATCATAGTATTTTTGAAATTCTCAAATTTGCAATGTTTCTGAATCAGAGTTTTCGTACTGGTTGTGCTATTCAATCGACAGGGATGTATTTGCGAAATATTTACTCTTTGAAATAAAACTAGAAAAATGCATGTCTTCATTTATATATGATCATGATAACAAATGAGAGAATCGGTCATGAAAACAGAACGCTTAGAATTTACAGGCCATGATGGCTCAACATTAGCAGCTCGGCTGGATTTGCCAGTGGGAACACCAGCTGCCTATGCGTTGTTTGCCCATTGTTTTACCTGCTCTAAGGATATTCCCGCAGCGAGAAGAATTTCACAGCGACTCGCTTCTTTAGGGATCGCTGTTTTACGGTTTGACTTTACTGGCTTAGGGCACTCAGAAGGAGAGTTTGAAAACACGGGGTTTAGCTCAAATATGCAAGATTTGCTGCTTGCAGCGAATTACCTGCGTGAACACCATCAAGCACCTCAGCTGCTGATTGGCCACTCTCTTGGCGGCGCTGCAACTTTAGCTGCTGCTGGACAGGTGCCAGAGGCAAAAGCTGTGATCACCATTGGTTCCCCCGCAGAGCCAGAGCATGTCACGCATAATTTTGGTCAGCAACTCGAATCAATTTATACGGATGGGCAAGCTGATGTGCAGCTTGGGGGACGGAAGTTTACGATTAAACGGGAATTTCTGGAAGATATTGCACAAGTCAATTTAGAAGAGCGGGTCGGCTCACTTAAAAAAGCATTGCTTGTTTTACATGCGCCTTTAGATGAAACAGTCGAGCTAGACAATGCAGCACGTATTTTTAAGATGGCAAAGCACCCGAAAAGCTTTATCACACTCGATGATGCTGATCACTTGTTAACAAAGGCTGAAGATGCTGATTATGCCGCAGAGTTAATTGCGACTTGGGTTCAGCGCTATATCGACGTCAATTTACTTCCTAAGTCGATGAATGCCCCCGAAGGGGTTGTTCGGGTCAGTGAAGCGGATCCAACGAGTTTTACCCAGGATATCAGCGCAACTGGCCATCACTTGGTTGCTGATGAACCCGCAGATTATGGCGGAAAATATCTTGGCCCTACGCCTTATCAACTTGTCAGTGCTGGACTGGGTGCATGTACGTCCATGACGATCCGTATGTATGCGAATCGAAAAAAAATACCGCTGGAGCATGTGCAGGTTGATTTGATCCATGACAAAGTGCATGCCGAAGATTGCCACTCATGCGAACAAAAAGAGGGCAAAATAGACCAATTTGAACGGAAAATCACCCTCACTGGGGATTTGACCAATGATGATCGCCAACGTCTTTTGGAGATTGCAAATCGCTGTCCAGTCCATCGAACACTAGAGAGTGAAATTCATATAAAGACAGAGCTAGTGAAGTGAATACGCAAGACGAACACTCACGTTAATGTCTCTCTGTCATGAGGCGCATGAAAATCAAGGATTGGCCCTGTGGGTACTATCCTTGTGGGATTAATCAACTCATGACTCATGTAATAGTGGGCTTTGATATATTCAAAATCAACGGTTTCAGCAATGCCTGGGTGTTGATATAAATCTCGGACATAACCCCATAAGTTTGGGTAATCAATCAGGCGCTTTCGATTACATTTAAAGTGCCCAACATACACAGGATCAAAGCGGACCAGCGTTGTAAATAATCGCCAATCTGCTTCTGTCGCTTTATTTCCAGTGAGAAACCGCTGTGTCGAGAGGATATTTTCAAGCTTATCGAGGGCATGAAACACATCGTTTACCGCTTCATCATACGCTTGTTGCTCCGTTGCAAATCCTGCACGATAAACCCCATTATTGATATTTGGATAAATAAAGTCGTTGAGGGATTCTATTTTATCAATCAGTTCAGGAGGCGAAAAGTCACCTGGTATTGCACCAACATCATCAAAGGCGGAGTTCAACATACGGATAATTTCCGAAGATTCATTATTCACAATCGTCTTTGTTTTTTTGTCCCATAACACTGGGACAGTCACTCTTCCGGTATAATCTGGCTGCGCTTTTGTATAAATCTGGTGTAAATAATCAACCTGATTAATCGTATCTGGTACAACACCTGGCCCTGGCGCAAAGTGCCACCCATCTTTTCCCATAAAAGCATTGACGACGGACATCGATATCATCTTCTCCAGTCCTTTTAACTTTCGGTAAATAATTGCACGATGTGCCCAGGGACAAGCGAGTGAAACATATAAATGATACCGATTTGGCTCAGCCTGGAAACCATCGCTCCCGCTTCGGCACGCCTGACCATCCTTGGTGACCCAGTTGCGAAAGCTTGATGCTTTGCGCTCAAACTTTCCGCCTGTCGATTTTGTATCGTACCAGTCTGTATGCCATTTTCCGTCGATTAAAAGTCCCATATGCTTTCGCCTCTAGTCTTCATCAGGTTGAGTGTCACCGCCAAAAGGAATGCCACTCAAACGGTGCATTTGCCAGCTCCAAGTCGTGAGGTCATTGATGTTTAAATCATGGAGTGAATGATGACCACAAGCCCTTGCCAGTATCTTCATGAGATCGGTTGATGCATTGAAGAAGTTGGCTAACCCTTCAGATGCACTATCCACCTTTAGCTGCTGACGTAATTCAGGATCTTGAGTTGCAATACCAACAGGGCAGGTATTCGTGTTACATGCTCGCATGCCAATACAACCAATCGCCTGCATCGCGGCATTTGAGACTGCAATCGCATCCGCACCGAGTGAGAGCGCTTTTGCAAAGTCCGCAGGTGTACGAAGCCCACCTGTGATGACCAATGTGACATCATTTCGTCCACGTCTATCGAGATGGCGTCTTGCTCTGGCGAGTGCTGGGATTGTTGGTACCGAAATATTGTCTCGGAAAATCAAGGGAGCTGCGCCCGTACCACCACCTCGACCATCCAAAATGATGTAATCAACGCCGATTTCTAGTGCAGCATCGATATCTGCTTCGATATGTTGTGCGGATAGTTTAAAGCCAATTGGGATCCCTCCTGTGACTTCTCGAACCTCAGCAGCAATCCGCTGAAAGTCTTCCAAACCATATTCAGGAAAAGTTGCTGGAGAAACTGCATCTTCACCAGGCGATAGTCCTCTTACTTCGGCGATTTTATCTGTAACTTTGTTTCCTGGCAGGTGTCCACCAGTCCCAGTTTTGGCTGCTTGACCACCTTTAAAATGGAAAGCCTGGCATAGTTTGACTTTGTCGAGCGAAAACCCAAACTCCGCAGAAGCAAGTTCATAGAAATAGCGCGAATTTGCAGCTTGTTCCTCTGGCAGCATCCCGCCTTCGCCACTACAAACCCCAGTCCCAGCAAGTTCGGCTCCTCTTGCTAAAGCAGTTTTGGCTTCCTCTGATAAGGCACCAAAACTCATATCAGAGACAAATAACGGGATATCTAGGATTAAAGGCTTTTTTGCACTTGGTCCAATTACCGTTTTACTGCCCACTTCTGCATCATCTAATAATGGTTTTTTTGCAAGCTGTGCAGTCACGAACTGGATATCATCCCACTGAGGTAAATCTTTCCTTGGAACACCCATTGCATCCATTGGACCGTGGTGGCCAAGTTTACTTAAACCATGCTTTGCGAGGTGTTGAATAAACTCGACATAAGGTTCAATTGGTTCACTTTTTTCTGAGGACGGTAAAGAAGACACAGGGATCGTTTGGTCATCTTTTAGATTTTTGTGTGAACCATCGCAATAAGGCCGATTACCAGATTGCATACAACCACAAGCATAAATGGTTTTGTCTTCTTCAAACGTCACAACCTTTGGTGTGATGTTAGTGGTTTTGTGGGAGCCATCGCAATAAGGGCCGTTTTTTGAAAGACCACACATGCAAAATACTTTCTTTTCGCCTTTAGTCACTTCGATGGCAAAAGGCTTTGTCTGCCAAGGCTTCATTTCTTACCTCTACTTCTCTACGACGTCTGGTGTGGGCCACCAGAACATGAATGCATTGACCAAATTATAGTCACTCATGGTGTTAATTCTTTGAAGGCAGCATCCGATGAAGGACATCTGCACCTTCCGCATCAAAAAATCGGTGTTTCAAAGCGCCAGCGACATGTAAAAATACAGCGCCGAGTGATACGTAAACGAGCACCATATGAAGCGTTTTCGCGGTGTCGACCATCTGTAAGTTTTTATCAAAAATTGCAGGGAATTTGAACAAACCAAAGAAGCTCACGGGTGCGCCATAGAAGTTAGAGATTGCAATGCCACTAATAGGGATTGCAATGAGCAGCATATAAAGGGAAGCAATCACTGTTTTTGAAAGTAACTTTTCCCATGAAGATAGCTGGCCTGGTAATTGGGGGGGACGGCTATAGCGAACCCACATGATCCGAATGATAGCCATTTGAAGAAATAACGCGCCGAATGATTTATGTAGACTGTATAAGAGGTCCCTTGGTGGGTCGGTGCGTTCTAATCCAGCCATGTAAGTCCCGATAATTACGAGTGCAAACAAGATGAATGCCATAAGCCAATGGAGTGCTTTGGAGAGAAGGCCATAGCCGGTTTGATGATTCTTAATATTTGTCATATCTGTACTCAATCATTTGTTGAAACGCTTGAATTCAGATCGTAACTGTTTCCTTTTGTGTTATATATACCGTATAAATAAACTTATTGTTTCTTAAAAAGTTCTAGTTAGAAGGGTTTTAACCTTGATATTTTTCGATATGTTTAGCCTATCAATTTGATATTGAACCATTTTGATTTGCAATGGCTTTTGAAACGTGTTCGTCATTGATAAATTGCTGATGAAACTGCTGAGCATCTTCAAACGGAGAACCTGTGATATGACTTACGGAAATGCGGGCATATTTTTTTCTTATTTTGGGAGTGATGTAATAGTAGAAGTATAAAAATTCAGACTTTTTCTTTATATTTAATAGGTTATATAAAGGTTGGTTGAGTTTGAATACTATAAAATGACCGAGTTCACTGTCGCCGTATTTTAATTCGATTTCACTGACTGCTGACCAAGGAATAAATATCTTTTCTGCAAACTTATAAGAGCGAATTGAAATTCCTTTTCCATCCATACGTAATTCAAATGCTCCCTCTTTTCTATATTGCAGACAACTATGTATTGTGATGGACATTATCATTCGAAATATTGTAGTTACACAAAATGGAAAGAGGAGAATTGGATCAAAAAAATTTACTGGGTTACTCTTTTAAACAAGTATAGATAAGAAAGTGTATGGGTTCGTAGGATGGATTCAGTCATCTAACCGGGTCAAAAATAACCCCAAATGGGTATTTTTGGCTCGAATCAGTTTTTATATCACTCAAACTTTTCTCTTGAGTTTGCGTTATCAAATTAGGTACATATAATTAAGTTTGGGTCATCCGTCATTTGGGTGACTGTGCGCTTTTCAATAATAATCCCTTTCTACTGATAAATAAGGGAATTGTGTATAATTTAGGGATATTCCAATCGGTGAAATCACCTTGCTTGTGATTGAGTTTCAATTGTTCTAGTAATAAATGGATAAAGATATGCCTGTAATAATCATGATTTAGAGTGATTGTGGCGCAATTGCTGCATAGGCATTAATTCGTAATATTTGTAAATCGTCTCTTTATGAAAAACCCGTAGTAGACATGTGAGCTAGACAAGTCGTTGTTTGATGATGTTCGGCCTGATTTTGGGCAATCCGATGAGTGATGGGGATGAAGATGCTATGAACGACATGATTGAGCACAATATACTCGGGCGGTCTGCTGCGATCCAGCAGGTGATCAAAACCATTCGTGTGCAGTCTAAATATCCGACTCCTGTTCTGATTAGTGGTGAAACAGGAACGGGTAAAGAGTTAGCTGCTCGTGGATTACATTATTCAGGCCCATTTGCTTCCATGCCGTTTATTCCTCTCAATTGCTCGACGTTCAATGATGAATTATTTACGAGTGAACTGTTTGGTTATAAAAAAGGTGCATTTACAGATGCGAAAAAAGATCAGGTTGGACTGCTCACAGCCGCTGAAGGTGGCTCACTGTTTTTAGATGAAATTGATAGTCTGTCATTAAAATCACAAGCTGCACTGCTGCGGGTCATACAAGAAAAAGAATACCGTCCGATTGGCTCCAATGAAATAAAAAAGACGAATGTTCGCCTGATCACAGCAACAAACCGTGACCTACCTAAGCTAATCGAAGAAGGTAAATTTCGAGAAGATCTGTATTATCGATTACTGATATTGACGTTAGAAATGCCGCCATTACGGTCACGTCCAGAAGATATTCATTTACTGGTTGATCATTTTATTCATAAGTTGAATCAACAGTATGAACTGGATGTGCAAGGCATGAGTGAACAAGCACTAGAAAGACTTTATCAACACGACTGGCCTGGTAATGTTCGAGAACTTGAAAACACGATCCATCGATTATATTTGACTTGTGAATCTTCCGAGATCTCACAAGTTGATATTCCTGGGGTAGAGTTAGCGAAAAAAGATAACTCAGTTCATCCAAGTTATGCCATGCCTTGTGATGTACAACGACTCGCCGAAGGGAAAGTGACATTTTCTGAAGAGAAAAAGCGCGCAGTTGAAGCTTTCGAGCAATCTTTTATAGAACAGGTGCTTAATCATACAAATGGAAATATCACCCGGGCTGCTAACCTCTGTGGGAAAGAGCGCCGAGCATTTGGGAAACTTGTTAAAAAATACAATATTCATAAATATGTAGAAGTGCGATCTGGGTAGTTCTGTTCAATTTCTCACAAGTTTCAATCAATTGGCTTTACTGAGTAATACGGTTATTCTTAACTCCACTCCTCTTTCCGTTCTGTTCCAGTTTAATAAGAAGACACCGCCAGGAATGTAAAGGTGGGTCAGTTTTGACTCACTTTGTTTTATTTTTATATATTGCCGAATGTAATCAATTGAAAAATAAACAAATAAAAAGTTGGTATGTGCATTGCTTAACAATAATCCAAAATGCCACAAAGAGAAGCAATGACGATGACGCAAGCCCAGTCAGCAGAAGAACTGATCACATTGATTCTGAAGTATTTGCATCAACATCCGAATTCGGAAGATACCCTTGAGGGGATCACCGAGTGGTGGGTTAGAAAGCAACGAATTGATGACTCTCGAGTCGCTGTTGATGAGGCATTGCAGAGATTGACCTCATTATCATTAATTTCTGCAACCACGCGAAACAACATCACTTACTACAAATTGAAGTAAGTTGCTTCGCATTGTGATGAGCTAAAGAAACGACGGGGGTGTTATTTTGGAAAGTTTGCAAAAGAAACTGTCACGCGTGCGCTCTCCAAGAGTCCATATCACCTATGATGTGGAAATTGGAGACGCCATCGAACAGAGAGAGCTGCCACTTGTGGTTGCAATCCTCTCTGATTTGTCTGGTCATCCGAAAGACGCACCGCCGCCGTTAAAAGACCGTGAGTTCGTCGATATTGACCGAGATAACTTCAACGAAGTCTTGATTGGTAGCGCTGTCCGTTTAGCAATGAAGATTGATAATGTCCTGGAAGAAAAGGGTGGTAAGACGAATATCGAATTATTATTCGAAACCATCGATGACTTTTCACCGCTTAATTTGGTCATGAAAATCCCGGCAACAGCGGCACTTTATCAAGCGCGATGCCATTTGCGAGATTTTCTGGGTAAGTTAGATGGAAATGATCCACTGGATTCATTACTTGAGCAGCTACTCGAAGATGAGAAACTGCAAAAAGAGCTGATAGGTGCTTTTGAAAAAGCAGAAGACTTCTCAGCGGTGAAGCCCACGGACTTTATCACCAAGCTATTGACCGAAGGTGGGATGGCGCTGGATGAGTCACAGCAACCCTATGCGCTGCAACTCATTGGCCAATTTACCGTTGATATCTTGATCAATGGACCAGAAAACCCTGCTCCGTTTGCAGCCGATCGCATGGTCGACCGAATTGCCACAATCGACAATTTACTCACGCGACAAATTAATCTTGTCTTGCACGAGCCTGATTTTCAGGCGCTTGAGGCAACTTGGCGAGGCATGCATTATCTCGTGATGAATACAGAGACAGGTACACAGTTAAAACTTCGTGTGATGAATGTCTCAAAAGCAGACTTACTCAAAGATTTGCAAAAGGCGGTTGAGTTCGATCAGAGTGCGCTGTTTAAGAAAGTGTATGAAGAAGAATTTGGCACCTACGGGGGCGACCCGTTCAGCTTTATGATCGGCGATTATGAGTTTGGTCGTCATCCTGAGGATATCGAATTACTTGAGAAAATTTCCGGTGTTGCAGCAGCCGCTCACGCACCGTTTATCTCTGCGGCATACGCTAAATTATTCGATATGAAGGACTTCTTCTCGTTAGCCCAGCCGAGGGACTTAAGCAAAATCTTCGAAAGTGCTGAGCTGATCAAATGGCGTAGTTTCCGTGAAAGTGATGATTCCCGATATGTCACGCTCACCTTACCAAAAGTCTTACTTCGGTTGCCTTACGGCCCAGATACAGTCACGGTTGAAGGGTTCGATTTTAAAGAAGATGTCGATGGTAGTGATGCTTCCAGATATCTTTGGGGTAATCCAGCTTATGTTTTATCGCAGCGGATCACCAATGCATTCAGCAAATATGGTTGGTTAGCGGCGATCCGCGGTGTTGAAGGGGGTGGGCTTGTTGAAGGATTACCTGCACATACCTTTAAGACACCTTCAGGGGATATCAAACTGACTTGTCCGACACAGGTCACGATCAGTGATCGCCGTGAAAAGGAACTCAATGACCTTGGATTTATGGCAATTCTACATCGCAAAGGCTCGGATAAAGCGGCATTTTTCGGTGGACAGTCAACAAATCTACCGAAAAAGTACAACACAGATGCAGCGAATGCGAATGCGCGGATCTCCAGCATGCTGCCCTATGTGTTGAATGCTTCCCGTTTTGCCCATTACATCAAAGTGATCATGCGTGACAAAATCGGTAGCTTCCTCACGAAGGACAATGCGGCTGACTTTTTAAATAATTGGGTCGCCAATTATGTGCTGGTTGATGATGCAGCCCCGCAGGAAATGAAAGCGAGTTATCCATTGCGTGATGCGCGTATCACTGTGGCGGATGTTCCGGGAGCACCGGGTAAATATCGTGCGGTAGTCTTTTTACGGCCGCATTTCCAACTGGAAGAACTGTCGACATCAATTCGATTGGTTGCAGAACTTCCTTGATGAGATGAACTGATAAAGAGACAACGATTATGGACTTGATACTACTTCAATTTGGTGATGACAGTTTTACAAAACCACAAGATCCATCCAGCAGTAGCTTTCTTGACCCATCAGGCGGTTCACTCATTGATGGTGCTGCGGATGGCGATAGTTGGACAGCGTTAACCGATAATGCTGGTGGCGCGGGATTCGATCCAGCGAAATGTGTCGAACTGGTGTCGATTAACCAAGGGTTACAACAACAGGTCACGACAGATGTGAGTAACAGCGCACGAACATCGGGTCGGCCTGTGATCACCGATTTCACCTGTGTGAAATACGTGGATGTATCTTCACCGAAGATGTACGACTATTGTTTGCGAGCGAAAACACTGGATTCGGAAAATACCAGTCCGACAATCATCTATGTCCTGAGAAACTCTGGCGATCAACTCAATATCATCATGCGCTTTGAGCTACGCCTAACCTTGATCAGCGAAATTCAGTTTCAGTCTCATCCAAATGATATGGCGACCGAGCAGTTTAAGCTGAATTTCACTGAAATTACTTGGCACCATCAGTTGCAAGGTCCAGGTATGCAAAACAAAGGCACGATGGCTGCTGGTTGGAGTGTTGCGAAGAATCGTCCAATTGGTGCGCTGAGTTCTTAATCATTGCGAAAGGGTAGCGGCGACTGATGCATGCAAAGTCATTATTCGACAAGTTGATGTATCCAGGGAAAGTGATGTCTGTTGAAGAGTCAGTCCGCCGTAATATCCAAATGCTACTCAATTCGGGTCGCATTTTGGATGGGGATTTATCAAAGCAGTCGGAGGAAGATATCCCTGCCATTGTCGACCAAATAGCGCATAGCGAAGGAGCAATGCAATCCTATGAAGTCAAGTTAGCGGCATTAATCTTACGACACGAACCACGTTTGGATATGGTTGAAGTGGAAACAATTGAGATTACGAATCAAGGGGAAGCCCGCTGCGAATTACGCCTGACAATCGGGGCTTTGGAAACATCTTGTCATTTTGTATTTTAGGTCAATTAAGCTTCGTTTTTCGAGCAAGTATTTGAATGATGTCTTGTCCTAACTGAGCTGAATGGGGGAAGAAGCAACTATGGATCACTTTGAAGCATTTCAACAAGAACTTACATTTCTACGGAATTCAGTTGAAAAATTCGGAGAGACATATCCTGCCGTGGCTTCAGAATTAAAGTTGAGTGCTGGACGGTCAAGTGATCCTCATGTTGAACAACTACTACAATCATTTGCCTTTTTGACTGGAAAACTGCGCTCGGATATGGATTTACAGCGCAGTGAAATCTCCAATCAAATGCTGCAAGCACTCTACCCAAGTTTGATCCAGTCTCAACCTTGTATGACAGTACTTCAAGCGAATGTTGAGGCGGATGGCGCAAACTTTGTTAATGGTTATTCGTTAGAAAAAGGCACGCAATTTTATGCGAATGCCCAAATGATCGGTCAGGAGCAGTCTCATACCTGTCAAATGCAGTGCTGTTATCAGACACCATTGTGGCCCCTTAAAATTAACCAGGTAAAAATATCCCCAAAAAATCAATACCCATGTTTGTCCAAACGGACAGATGTACAAGCGGTTCTGTCCATTCAAATTGATAGCTACGGGATGGATCCATTGTACGAATACCCGATGGATAAACTACGTTTCTATTTAAAAAATACGTCAAATCGCCCTCAGTTATATCGTGTACTGATGGATCGTTTACGCGGAATTGCTGTTCAAACTCAAGATAGCTTGATGAATTTAGAAAGTAGTGAAATTTACTGGTTAGGTTTTGAAGAAAACGAACATGTACTGCCCAATGATCAGGGAGGACAACGGGCATACCGCCTGCTTCAAGAGTATTTTGCTTTTCCGGATAAATTCTACTTTTTTGATGTGACCCAGTTGCAGTTAGGGACGGCAACTCAGTCTTTTGAGATCCTTTTTTTGCTCGATTTGCCCGAAGCCGCTTTTCAAATTCCATCAGATTCTTTTGCGCTCAATTGCTTTCCTGTGATTAATCTCTATCAAAAGACGTTTAAACCTGTTCAACTTGAGCAAACTACCCACGAGTACCGCTTAATTGCGGACGAAACACAACCAAGGATGAGTGAGGTTCAATCTCTCAATCAGGTCAAAAGTATTAGCTTTCATGGGGATAGCAAAGAGGTGGTTTCTTGGCTTGGTGGTCGTGAAGATAAACGAGCGACGACTTACTTTGTGACGCGTTTAGAGCCTGTGAAAGATCCAGATATTACAGGCTGTGATACGATTTTAAGCTTATTTGATGCAACTTTTGATCGTCACCAGCCAATCGATCAGACCTTGATGATAAAAGGTTGGTGCAATAACCGACGTTTGCCAGAATGGTTTCGTGTTGGTGATAAAATTCAACCCATAGGAAGCAGTGCCATGCTGGATGCTGTTGTGATGGAACAGCCAACACGTTTTCGTGGGGCGACATTAGATGGTTCTAAAAACATTCAACTCATCTCTCAGCTGACACTCAACCACTTTTCTATGGGGGCTGATGGCCTCGGATTGCTCAAACAGATCCTGATGCTCTATGCCGATCCACATTCACCAACCCATCGTCGCCAAATCGATGGGCTTATTGACTGGCAAACAGAATCAAAAGTGAAGCGGTTGGGTAAAGTTTCCTGGCGTGGACACTGTCGCGGTACATTGCTCACACTCAAAGTTGATGAAGATTTCTTTCGGGAGGCAAATCCGTTGCTATTTGGACAAGTACTGAGTCATTTCTTTGCGCTATATACGACACTGAACCATTTTGTACAGTTGCAATTGACCAGCCACCAACAAGAAGGGGTTTGGAAAACATGGCCACCGCTCATTGGCGAACAGGTCATACTGTAAATGATCTGATAAAAGCAGAGGATGCGGGCTGGTCTTTTCTTCAGCTCGTCAGAGTCCTATTGTCAGAAAAACAATTAGCTGAACAACAGCCACCTAAAAAGCAACAGTCAGGCAGCCATGCCCATCTTCAGGCATGTGAAGTAGAACTGTCAGATGATCAGGTGCATACATTTGTCCCACAATTATTAGAAAAACATTTTCGTTTTACGGCTTCCCATCGAACTGATTTCCCTCCAAATGAAGTTTGCGGCATCCGAACGCTTTCTTCGCACCATCTTTCTTCGCACAATCGAAGTCGAACTGATCATGAGCGGGGTGTTGAAAGAGGTTTGGGTCAAACGGAAAAAATCTACGAAATAGAAAGCATCGGCAATCACTTGAATGGCTTTGGCGGCCCATTACCCGAAGGTGTGAATGAGTTGATTGCAGAGGATAAAAAACTCGGTGAAGGTGCGCTGAGCGATTTTATGGATTTATTTAACCATCGGTTTCAAGCGTTACGATATTTACTTCGTGCGATGACGGACCAGGGCCTCACAAATACGCCAATTGAAGGAACACAGCTTGGGCATCTCTGCCTCGCACTATCCGGAAACATCGAGCCTGAGCATTTACATTTTATTCGACAAAGAACATCTCTATTGATAAGCCTTGCGGGCAGTTTGGCCAATCGGAGAATGAATGTCACGATGATCCAAACCTTATTTCGTGAAGTACTCGACGTTGAGGTGATCCAAATTGATAATCTGCTCGGACGCTGGCTAACCGTTGATGAAGCTGATTATAGCTTATTGGGTCATTGTAACCATCGGCTGGGTGATCAAGCGACCTTGGGTACACGATATTGGGACCAACAAGCCATGATTGGTGTGGTGCTTGGGCCACTTGCCCAAGAACGACTCAATGATTTGCTTCCCGACGCAACAGGACATTCTGCATTAAAGCATCTACTTCGCTGGATCACGGATGAACGTTGTGATTGTGAGGTCACGCTTGTGGCAAAAGAAGATATCCATGCCTCAGCAAAATTGGGGAAAACACATCGCACAGGGAATCGACTCAATATGCTGAGTTTCCTTCAAGGTAATATCGAGAAGAAGCAGGTGACCTTTCGTATTTTATGGGAGGAAGCGCAATGAAATTGTTAAACCTCATACTTTTAATCTGTGTATCACTGGTGTTGAACATGGGGTGTAGCACCGCAAAGTGGCTTGGCAGTTACGTTGGCTTGTACTCTGAAAATGATTTAGAAACGATTTTGGTCCAAAGCGAAAATATGACCAACCCAATTGCATATGATGTTGTTTTTATCTATGACGAGACACTGACAAATACGCTCACCGAATTTTCAGGACCCCAATGGTTTATCCAAAAAGATGAGGTCTTACTCAAATATGGACAGTCATTGTCAGTGATCAGCAATGATGTTGTGAAAAATATGCCGCCAACCCCTTTAACATTGCCAAGTAATGCTCAGGATGCAAAGGCTATCCTTTTGTTTGCAAATTATCCGGAAAAACAAGGACAAACAGTCGCAATCTTAAGCGGTTATGAGGCATTAAAAGTTTTGTTCAAACAAGGTGCATACGAAATCAAAGGAGGTGATGAATGACAAGTCAAATGGTTCGTCAATTACCTGAAGCCCTGTGTTGGCACGAAGGGATGTTGCTGTCACCCCAGCATTTTCAGCAAGAACAAATTTACTGGGGATCCCAGCTGCAAATGCTTCGTCAAACAATGTCACCCAATAGCTGGGGAATAGTTGATATTCGATTTGATAAAAATGCGCTTGTTGAAGGACAGGTGAGAGTCCAGTCTTTGCTCGCTGTGATGCCTGATGGAATGGTGGTCCACTTTGAAGAACATGATGGACATACACTGACATTAGATTTATCTGAGAATGAAGCGTTGAATCAAGATCGCCATGTCATTGTGTCCATTGTTGTCCCCATTCGTGTCCCTGGAAGTGCCAGCGAAAATGCAACCATCCAGCGTTATGATAGCTTTGAAAGCCAGCCTGTGATGGATGAAAACACAGGAGACAATGCACTAGTGCTGCATCGTTTGCAACCTAAATATGAGTTAATGGCGGTTCGCCAAGTGAGTGAAAAGTATGTCAGTTGTCCAATATTGGAAGTGACGCAGCCAGATGATGGGAATTATCAACTGGGTCGTTATTGCCCTCCATTGGTGCATCTTCATGCACACGAGTATTGGTATGAAGAAGGACAGTCACAACAATATCAGCCACTGATGAGAAGAGCGCAGCAGTTGGCACTTCAAATGCGTAAAAAAGCACGGCACCTTGCTGGATATACCCAAAGTGATGACGACCGTTTAGGGATTGTGATTAATGATGTGCATCAAACCTGGATCAAGGTGCTGACAAAAAATCTAGTAGAGCTGGAATTACTGGCTGACGATCCATTCACCCATCCACAACGCCTTTATCAATTGTTGTCGCGCTTAGTTGGCAGTTTCACCGAGCTGAATTTGAGTTGTATTCCACCGAAGCTGCCTGCCTACCATCATCGTGATCTATTTACTGGGCTGGACCAAGCATTTTCATTTTTGTATCAGCAAATGGCTTTCGTTAATTTGAACTATACCAGTATTCATTTCGAAGAAAGCCGTTCTGGTGTTTTTACACTGCACTTTGACAAGGCATGGTCAGGCCGAGATTTATTGGTCGAATTGACCGCAAAAGAGGGGGACACCACCGAACAAGTCGCAGATTGGTTTAAATCTTGTCGGATTGCTTCAAGAAGATACTTAGAAGCGCTGAATGACAAGCGTTTATTGGGTGTTGCTGTGGAAGAAATACAAAGTGACCCTCAGACAGGTATTTCTGTGACCGCTGGTCATGCGCTATTTCGGGTCAAATACGATCCAAAATTGATTGCTTCTGGGCAGCAGCTTGTTGTGATCTGTACAAGTGGTGACATGAAGGAATTTAAACCAAAACGGATCACGGTTCATTTGCCACACGAACTGGATGCCTCCCATGTTTGAACAAAATCAAACGCTCAACTTGTTGGCACTTACCACACAATTTTATGAACAAATTGCCATGGTGAAACGACTACATCAAGAGGGGGGACTAAAGTCTTCGGTCATGCAGCAATTAGATATGAATGAAGAACCCACATCGCAGGACTTTGCTTATGGGATTGCGCTACGATTTCAGCACTGGTTTGAAAATACACGTCAGCGATACGATAAGGTATTGACTGAAAAAGAAAAAGGGTGGTTAGAGCGGACTTTCTACGCTTTAGCTGCCCTTGCAGATGAAATCTTTTTGATTGAGCTAGACTGGCCTGGGCAAAAAGGATGGCGAACGGAATTACTGGAAGAAACGCTCTTTCAAAGTTGTCGGGCGGGCACGCAGGTTTTCCAAGATATTGAACAGTTACTGAAAGCCAAGTCTCTGGCACAAACAGAGCGTCAATTGGCTGGTGTTTACCTCTTAAGCCTCCGGCTGGGTTTTTTAGGACAATGTCGACAGGATGAAGCGCAACTGCTCACCTATCGACAGCGGCTATTTCGTGTGATGAGCCATCAAATGGGCGATGAAGATGCACATTATTGTGAGCAGGCTTATGCCCATTTATTGTCATCAAAAGTCCCTCAACAACTTGCTCCGGTTTCTGTGTGGATGAAGCGTTTCTTTTTAACGGGTTTTGCATTTTTCATCATGAGCAGCATGATATGGGGTTGGCAAAGTTGGCAGTTTGATCAGTGGCTGCACGCACAAGAAGCTCGGATCCAAACCTTTCTTCATTCGGAGGAGCCAGCCCCTTGAATAAACAACAATGGCTCGACTGGCTGCTTCAACAATGGTCTGCGTTTATGACGTGGCTAGCAACTTTATTTTCTCAACTTGAGGAAAGGTTAGCGCCATTGTTTGAAAAGCTTCAGCCATTATGGACGGATCCAATCTGGCAGGCGTTGTTGATTATCCTTATCTTGATGATTGGCTCATTGATTTTCTTCGCCATGATCCAGTGGGGGTATATGCTCATCAATACCATGCTTAAGTACGTGAAAAAGGGGCTGAAGAAAATAGCAGAAGGGATAAAACGGGTTCTGCTCATTTTCATATCACCTTTGATGATACTCTCATCAGTGATTAAAAAACAATGGCGCTATCGTGTTGTGCTTCAACAACGCATTGCACATGTCATGGATGCACTCCGTTACTTAACGACATCTCGTAATTGGCGTTATCAAAGCCCATGGTTTTTAGTCCTTGGTGAAAAAGGGACACATAAAGAAGCGCTTATCTCTGGCGTGATGCAAGGAAAGCGAAGTGCACTCCTTCGCAAAGAAAAACGCCTCCGTGCCGCAGGGAGTCAATGGCACTTTTTTGATGAAGGTGTGTTGATTGATGTAGAAGATCACTTACTTGATGTGGATGAGGGCGATGATTGGAAGGCTGTTGAGCTTCGGTTCGAAAGTCTTTTGGACTTGATTTTAAGTTACCGCCCTGAGCGACCGATTGATGGGATCATCTTCGCGATTTCTGCCCAATCATTGTTATCAGCAGATTCTGATGAACAAAGAGAAAAGTTAATTGAACCGCTGTATCGTCAGCTTTGGCATGTCCAAAAGAAAACAGGTTTCCGACTACCAGTCTATGTTGTGGTAAACGGGTGTGAATCAATCCGAGGATTTGAATCATTTTGGCAAACGCAACAAGAAAGCCGTTATCAGGAAATGTTGGGTTGGTCGAATGAGAATCGATTAGAGTCAGAATTTAAACCGGATTGGCTGGACGATGTATTTCAAACCGTCATCGCAGGATTACAGCAAGCCCAGTTGACGACTGCGGCTTCAAATCAAGATATAGCAGATGTTGATAACTTTGTATTGCATCATCAATATTTCCAACGACTTTATGAACCACTCAAAACGGTCATTTCTGGGCTGTTTACTCGAAGTCGCTTTCATGTGCCAATGCCACTGCGTGGTATTTATTTTAGTGGTCAGCTTTACGGTCAAACAACGGGGATGGAACACCTCCTTCACCACAAGATTTTCCGAGAACATCACTTAGCTTCTCCTATTGAGTATCGCCATCTTTCTACCCAAAGTACCCTAAGGCAGTTTCAATTTGCAACGATTGGGGTCGGGATTTTTTCGTTAGTTTGGCTTGGGGTTGATATTTCTCGCATGTATTTAAACAATGAAGATGCAAGGCGAGTCATAGGGCAAGTTGTCAAGCGACAAGCTTCTATTGAACCAGATTGCAGCGCAATGGGAATAGAAGCGTATAGTCTACTGACCCATTTAAATGAAGTTGGAGAAGACCCTATCTATCCAAGCATGATCTTGTCTTACTTCGATATTCAATACTTCCGAAATCAGAAATTTGTTGCAGATTATTTATTGGCACCTCGGTTATTTAAGGGAATGGAGTGTCGTTTAAATATCCGCGCCCAGCAACTGAGAGACGAACAGAAAAAGCTGATTGCTCAGGATGCAAGTATTCGGTCACTTTCAACATCATTACAGTCTTTTGGAGAGTCTCTAGCACAATTCCAAGCGAAACATGATGACTTTTTAGAGTTATCAGGCCCAATGGGGTCAGTAAGACAGATCCCGAAAAAGCTAAAAGGGCTGCTTGATTACCTTTATGATGCGCCAACGCCAGAGAGTGCAATCCCACGACAGCCGCTGATCACCGGAGCTGTCAAAATGATGGAGTATGCGAATAATCTGGAGGTGCATACGCATCAATTGGTTTCATCGGATGAAAGTATTGATTTCTTAGAAAACGTTGCACAGCAACTCCATAAAACACTACTGGCAGAAGCTTCGCCGAATTTAAATACCGATTTATCGCGAGAGCCAGGCGACAAAGCCATTCTGGCATTGGTTGAGAATATTAGCACTTGGATCACAGGGATGTTGTCTCGTTGGGGAGTGCCTTATTCAGTGAGCCCTTGCGGTCATATTTATGAGGCTTTAGATGGACCGTTGAGTTATTTAGCGTCTTCTGGTGTTTATCTTCATTCACGCCTTCAGCATGTTCAGCAACTGTTTTCCAAACAACAGTGCTATGATGTGTTGCGAGCCGATTTAGCAAAGTTACAGCTTGGACAATTTGGCAGTCCATTTGAACTCAAAGATAATATTCTCGGCTTATCAGAAAAAGTAATTAGTCTTATTCCTGCTATCACCCGATTGGCTAGTTTATCTTTTGTCAGTAATCCAATTCATGATCACCCAATGGGTAAGGGAGAAACGGTTGGGTGGAAGTTCCCAGAGTTTCAACTCATCATTCAACAATTGGTCGAATATCAAAACTTTATCGATTTGTTTTGGCCTGATCAGGAAGAACCTTTTTATGGTCCTGCTTTGCGTGGCGCACTATTGAGTAGCGTAGGTCATCATATACAAGATGCGATGATCAAGCAGACGCAATCTCGAGAGGTGATTGAAAATGTGACGGAAGAGGTAAGGCCTGAAGCTGTTCTCTCCAGACGTGTAGATGAATTTGTTCGAGTTGAGTCAGTCATTTTACGTGTGGATGAATTACTGACACAACTTGGTGAAAATCGTCATCGGATCTATCTCAAGCAAGCCGTTCGGGACTATATCCTTGCTCAGCTTGGTGCGCTGGATGAAATCATCTATCTAGAAAGACTTTATGAGCCCATTCAAGATCCAGTTTGGCAACGACCAAATCTTGCATTTGCTCTATATGATGTGAAGACAGAAAAACAACTCTATACGCAACTAGATGCACAGCGAGAGCGGTTTAATTTCTTAGCTTTGAGTTATGCCGATCCTTTGATCCGTTATCTCATTAACAATGAGTCACTCAATACCGTTGTGGCAAAGCGTTGGCGCTCAACACTCGTTGCGATTTATCAGTTTCAACATGCAAACCATCAGAATGACTTAAGTGCTTTAGAAGGGCTTGTGAAGCAGCGCTTAGTGAATACTGATTTATCGAATTGTGCTGAAGTAAAACAAATCGACCCATTGCTGAATCGGAGTTGGTTTGCTGATCGATATCTTGAACTCCATCAGGTTGTGAAACAGCATTGCAAACAACAGAATCAAAATAATGTCCTTGAATTATTCAAAGGGTTAGCAAAGCGGTTTAATGAACAGCTTGCTGGACGATACCCATTTGCAGATGTGAAATATGCAGGAAAAGATGAGCTGACGATAGACGTTGCGATCCAATTTTTTGAAGAACCAGAAAATGATCCGAAAGTACTCCTTGATTCTTTGACTCAGCTTCAACAAAAAGATCCAAGTCAAGTGCCACAAAGCTGGATATCATTTGTGAGTCAATTGAGTCAGTTTCAGCAATGGATAAAAATAGGGAAGCTCAAAGGAAAACCCGATTGGGCGATTGATTTGTCTGTGACTTTTGATGCGATGCCACAAGGACAAGGAGCTGATCAAATTATTTCTTGGCAGTTGAGTGACGGTGACTCGAAGATTGGTTTCCCAAATCAAGGTAATGCGATTTCCTGGGGGATTGGTGAGCCATTGGCACTGCAACTGACTTGGGCGAATAGCTCTGCATTCCAACCGTTTCCTGGTGCGGTGATCCCTAATGCGGTTATCGGTAAAAACAAACAGCAAGTGACATTCCAATCCCAAGGTTCGTGGGGTATGTTTGAGTGGCTGTCCCAATATGCGACGGTTGGTGTGAGTCAGCAAAGCCTTGCACAGAGTTCTGGTCAAATGTTTACCTTTGCAGTGCCTGTTGGCTTAAAGCAGGTCATCCCACTGCAAAAACAAATTTCGTATATCAGCCAACCAAGTATTGCAATTCAGGCAAATTATTTAGATAAAAATGGTCGTCGGCAATCAGTTCAGTGGCCATTTAACCTTCCTCACCAAGCACCGAGGGGGATCCAATAATGAATGATTTCATACGGTTACCCTCTCAAGGAGAATCGAGACAGTCCTATATCGAACACTATTTTAATGTGCCCTATGATTCGCTGATGGCTCCAATTGGTGCAGATGCAGTTGGAGAGTCGGTGCGTCAAAACGGCGTTTACTTCCAAATTAAGCAGGCACGCCAATCTGATGATCCTTCTTTGCCGGTGGGGGTTTGGAGCCACGAGTTAAGAACTGCGGATTGGGCTGAGGTAAGAAAGCTCGCGATTGATGCTTTATGTCATAAGTGCAAAGATTTACAGCTCGGGGTCTGGTTGTTTGAATCAAATATCCACTTGCATGGTCTGGCCGGTATTGCGCCTGCAACGGCTCTGCTCCATTCGCTTTGCGAAACATATTGGGAAACCATGCACCCTCAAATGGTGGATGGTGATATGGAATATCGGACAAACCCGATTAATTGGATAAACGACAAACTCACGCCACGCTTACGCTTGCTCCCATTAACACAGACGGTATTGGATGGTGAAGAATACTGCTGGGATGATTGGGAAAATGCCATTCGCTATGAACAACTCCGTGATCAGAAAAAACACTCGGGTGATTGGGAAGGCCCGACACCAAAACTATTCAAACAACGCGTGGCTGCCACATCAACCGAGTTTTATCAGCAGTGCTTAGCGGAAATTGAAGATGCTGGCCAAGCAATCAGTGGTTTTCAAGATTGGCTGGATGATACGTGTGGCAATGAAGCGCCAAGTTTTGCTGATCTGTCTCGACTCCTTAAAGCAATGCATGATTTGGTTTCGACGGAATTACAAAAGCGTGGTGTTTCACTAGCACCCAAAAAGGATAGCGATGACGATGGTCAATCGGGTGATGATGAACAAAGCAAACCACCCCCTGGTGGGCAAGGTGGTGGATCGGGTCCATTGACCAGCAGAGAAGATGCATTTGTCCTATTGCGCCAAGCCGCGGAATACCTGATGGAAGATGACCCTCACAGTCCAGTACCTTACCTAGTTTACACTGCTTGTAAGTGGGGAGAAAAAAGTGCACCAGAGTTATATCAAGAACTGTTTTTAAACCAAGGAGGGCAACTTAATATCTTTGAGATCATGGGACTTGATGTAGAAAGAAGAAGCTAGATTAGACCGACAGCATAATGCAAGACGATGCACATAATTCAAGTTGTTTAAAATAGACCAACATTGAAGGAGGTGAGATGATATGAGTAGCAAGTCAAAGAGAGAAGCTGTGCAGAAAGGGCTCTCAGGAGGGGCACTCTATTCCAGTGTCAAAGATCATCTCGACAAAGTATCACAACGGCAGTTTACGCCACCAGATAAGGTACAAGGGCAGCCGAATCATGTCCACCAAGAAGCTGTGGATATGCGTAAAAAGCTCAAGGCACCACCTGAATTTCAACAGCGTTACATTGTGTCACCACATGATAATGTTCAAAATCTATTTTTTAATTCGTTTGGCATGGGGCGTCATGCCATTGATGGAAAAAGGCCAGCGGTTCGTCCTGTCTTTAAAGATGATGATCAACGTAAAAACTTTCATGCCTTTGCAAATCACTTTTTATCTCAAATGGGCAGTGGGAGTTTATCGGATAGTGACCAACTCAATAAAAGTACACTTCAGCAGCTTCATGACTGGTCTCAATCCGGTTCTGCGATGATGGACTTCAAAGGATTGGATAAGGGCCAACACCCTGTTGTTTATACACAAGGGCATGGTTCAGCAGGGGATGCGAACATATATTCTGATACCCACCAAAAAGTTCATGCAAGGGAAGTTGCATCCATGCTAAACAAGATGGATTTACCTGAATCAGCACAAGTCAGGGCAAATTCTTGTTTTAGTGGTACAGCAAAAGATTTAACCAATGAGCCGAGGGGAACCTTAGATCAACACCTCAAAGATCACACATTAGATATGAAAATGGCTGGTCAATGGGATGATACATTCGCTGGAACATTACAAAGTGAGCTGCATAGCGACACAAACAAGAGAAATAAAAATGGTTCAATGAAGCAGCGGCATAATCAAGTCATTGGCTATATGGGACCAACAGGACAGGGTGCATGGGATAACGTACAAAGTTTAGAATTTGGAATGATCAAGGATAAAAAGTCACGCCATATGCCAACGGTCATTGGCGATCAAAAAGATCCCAAATCGCATTTTAAACGCAGTGATACGAAGCGCTCTAAAACTGATTTTAATGATCCATAAAATACAGATTGATACTGGCATGTCCCTTGCTTTTACCAGTTGGAATCAGGGTTCACAAATAGGTTGTGTCAATGAGTAGTGTATCTGAACGAAGAGCGGTGCTTGTCGGGGAAGGAAGCTTCTCCGAAAGCCCAATGAAAGAATTAGTTCGTCAAAGAAAAGCGAAAAAGGCAGAGATGGAATCTCAAGCATCGACTTCCATTGAACAGCCTCAGGGAACACAACTAAACCAACCAACTTCATCATCAACTCAAGCAAAAAGCGAAGCTTATCAGGCAAAACGCGACCGGATCAAAAAGCAGCTTGAACAAGGGCATACGCTACCCTCTAGTTCCGATGTATTCGTTGCAACCGGAAAAGACAGACCTGAGCTAGATATTGGAGGCAAAAAAATCGCAGATCCAACTTTTGGATTTGGCAATGGGCATTCAACTTTTTCTGATGGTAGTTCTGATTTCACCAATACCGTATTCACGCCAAAAAGTAAGGAATGGCAACGGACCAAATACGGGAGCCATTCTGAATTTCAAGAAGCTTCAAAAGCTGTGCAAACAGAAAACGCCTCGGATGGCCATGCACTATTCCGCGCAGATAGTAGTGGTGCTGGGCATCTCGGAAAACATGATCCGGTATTGACGATGTCACAACTTCAAGAACGAATTGATACAGGGAAGATGCTAGGTGTGAATTCTGGCGCAAAAACTAAAGTTTCTTCGAAATTCAGTTCCTACGAAGCCTATAATCGCTCTGTAGAAATGGCGAGAACAACAGCTAGCACATTAACATCTGGTGATAAAAGCCAAATCGGTGACTTTAAAGGTTCTGCATCATTAAAGTTAAAACAAGATATGGGTGGGGATGTTGGGGTTTCTCGTAAAAAGACAGGTTCGACTTATACAGACTCAACAGTACAACACACCCAAGTAACCCTCAATGCGACGGAATCTCAAAGTCAGGTCAAAACTCGTTTAGATAAAGGGGAGTCCGCTAAAGTGAACTGGAGTATCGCGCAGCACTTCCCAACGAAAGGGTGAGGTGGGTTTATCCAACCCCGATTTGGGTCAAAAAGAATACAGAAATCCGGGTTTTTGATTGTAATTTGTTCAATTGAATTTAAATTTCCCCATCTTTTGGTTTGATTCATGTTCCGTTAAGTTTCGCTTCTCTAGAATGACGCTTCAAGTGATTGAAGGAATACATATGTCAATTTTTAAACAACTGATTTCAATAACATGTCTAACTCTTTTTTCTTATCAAGCATGTGCGACGAATGGTTTAAAGGTCGAAGAAGATGAAGGTGGTTACGTCGTCACTTTTTCTAACCTACCTGAGGATTTTAATATCACAGGTCAATCAAATTTACGAAACAAAAAAGATGGCCAGTTGTATTTTCAAGGGCGTGTTGAATTACAAGTTGAGAATAAACGTTACCCTGAAGAGTTGAAGGAATACTTCAGCTATTGTGGTTGGCACGGTGGTAAGGAAAAGCACGGTGACAAGAAAAAAGTAGAGAAATTCATTTGTCTATATTACTAGGGTATCAGCGTAAATTTCCAAACGGTCAATAAGCCCTTTCCTTCGATCAAAGGCAACAGACGTTAAAATAATCCTTGAAAAGCCATCAAAAATTTGTTGGTTGTCATTGTATTAATAATACGGCTATTGGTTTAAAGGGCTTTTCGCAATCAGTGCGTAAAATACTCTTTTATAAATCACTGGTGCGAGACTCGTGATACTCAATACCAATTATTTCCGATGAACAGTACACGTTTCTTTGTGTTTTCCTGGGCCAAAAAAAGCTTCCAACTTATCACCATCATGAAGAGGGCCAACTCCCTCAGGTGTCCCCGTAAGAATAATATCGCCAGATTTGATGGGAATATTCAGTTGAATAAAATGGATCAGCTGGTGGATATCGAAAATCATGTCCTTTGTATTTCCGTGTTGCCTGATTTCACCATTTATCTTCAATGTAAAAGAAATATCATCTAAGTGGACATTTGCTGCATCATGGAAATCACCAAGAATGCAGGCATTTGGAAAGCTTTTTGCCAAGGTCCAGGGCAGTTTTTGTGACTTCAACTCAGACTGCTTTTCTCTTCGTGTTAAGTCTAATGCAAGTGCTAAGTGAGAAACTGTTGTCTGACAAACCGACATGGGTTGTTGATATAAATCTTGATTGATTTGAACAGCAATTTCCAGCTCATGGTCACATCGGCCAAGTGATAAAGGAATTGATGTATTTTCATGAAATTTTGTCACGGATGAGGCGGTCTTGGTAAAAATAACGGGTTCTTGTGAAATTGGATTATTGAGTTCTTTGGCGTGATCGACATAATTACGCCCAACACAGTAAATTGTATGAGAAAAAGTCATTGATACATCACCCATTCGCAGAAAACATAAACCCTATCAGCACCTTTGAAAGAAGGGAAGTAATATTCTTGCGGGTTTGATATAGTGCTGACGAGAGCAAGCCCATTGAAAAAGATCAACTGTTCGATGGGATTTAGAACTAAAATAAGAATTTATTATGATATTTACTTGTCTACCCTGTGTGCCATTTAAATATTGAGAAAAAACGACAGGATTATCATGAAAGCCATCGTTGTTGCATTCGTCGCGGCAGGCGTACTTCTGGGCTGTACCAAACCAGTACAAGTTTCCCCAATTGAACCTCAGGAGACCGCTGAACTTGTTGAATCTGTGGAAAAACAGAATGATCTTCAAATCCCATATCGGAAATTTAAACTACAAAATGGTCTAACTGTCATCTTACATCAAGACCATTCTGACCCAGCAGTCCATGTCGGTATGACTTATAAAGTTGGCTCAGCAGATGAAGAAATTGGAAAAACTGGTTTTGCACATTTGTTTGAGCATATGATGTTTAAAGGTTCTAAGCATATTCCTCAGGCATTATATGAGCGACTACAACAGCAAACGGGAGGGGACTTCAATGGGGCAACTAGTTCAGATCAAACGAATTACTACCATACGGTTCCTAATGGCCACTTAGAACGAATTTTATGGATTGAAGCCGATCGAATGGGCTTTTTGCTTGAGTCGTTGAACCAAGATAAGTTCGATAAAGAAAGAGAAGTTGTTAAAAATGAACGGCGAATGCGAATAGAAAATCGCCCGTACGGCCGTATCCATGAAACCATCGCAAAAAATCTTTACCCCGCAGGTCATCCGTATAGTTGGGATCCGATTGGCTCAATGGCCGATTTAGAACGGGCAACTTTGGATGATGTACGTCAATTTTTTTCAAAATGGTACGCACCGAACAATGCAATTTTAACCATTGCTGGTGATTTTAACGAATCTCAAGTACTGAATTGGATCACTAAGTATTTTGGTTCAATCCCCAAAAATGGTGACTTTGAGCGTCAAGGTGTTCCACGAGCACAGCTCAAGGAATGGCGATATGTCACATTGGAAGACAAAATTCACTTACCCCTTATAAGCATTACCTGGCCAACAGTGCCGCCAAGAGGAGAGGATGAAGTTGCATTAGATATGCTTGCGAAAGTGCTTGGTGGTGGTAAATCATCGTTGTTATATAAAGCGTTGGTTAAAAGTGGAGATGTGCTGCAAGTATCTGCTTCTCACCCTTGTCGGGATCACGCTTGTGAATTTGAAATACAAGCCATCCTCAATCCATCGAGCGGACTTTCGCTTGCCCAGTTAAAGGACAAGATTTTCGAGGTCATGTCGCAAATTGAAGATAGAGGCATCAAAAAACAGGATGTAGAAAGGCTTCGGAATAACCTCAAAGCGGCCACGATTATGAGTATGGCGACGATTGCAGGTAAGGCTGCTGCTTTGAGTCACTATGAAACTTATTATGGAACACCTGGTGAAATAGAAGCCGATTTAGCTCGTTATGCTAATGTCACGGAAGCACATGTTGTTGCGATGTACCGCCAGTATATTCAAAATAGCCCAGCATTATTGTTGAGTGTGGTTCCAGAAGGACAAAAAGAAATTCAGGCAGCAGCACCCAATTATCAACCAGATTCTCCGAGAGTAACTCATGCATTGCCGATTCAACCATTACGCATAACGCCAGAAACATTTGATCGCAGCGCTATTCCTCAAAAAGGAAAACCTCAGCCTGTACCAGCACCTGAATATTGGGAGGCTGAGTTATCGAATGGACTTCGTGTTCTTGGCATGCAATCGGATGAAGTTCCAGTGACAGATATGCTGCTGACATTGGAAGGCGGGCGTTTGCTTGATCCAAAAGGAAAAGAGGGCTTGGCTAGTTTAACGGCTCGGCTGATGAATGAATCAACACGTCACTACTCGACAGAAGCGATATCTGATGCGATTGAACGGCATGGTGCATCCATTTCATTTCATGTTGCTGGGCGCACATTTGGTGCGGATTTAATGGTACTCAGCGAACGATTTGAACCCGCGCTTGTTTTATTTATGGAAAAGATGCGTAATCCAGCTTTTGAAGATGTAGAATTCCAAAAGGTGAAGTCTCAGTTTATTGAACAGCTTCAGGCAGCGAAGCTGGACCCGTCAGCTATCGCTTCTGATGCAATCAGAAAACTACTTTACAAAGGAACTCGTCACGCAATTCGTGATATTGGGACAACAGAATCGTTGAGCAAGATCCAGCTAAAAGATGTCAAACAATTTTATAAGCAATATGTGACGCCTGCGCATGCCCAACTCATCGTTGTATCTAATTTGGAAAAGGAAAAAGTTTTAAGGCAATTAAAACCGCTTGAAAAATGGCAGGGACCAAGTTATTCCGTGAAGGAAGAACCTCAGGAGCATCATAGTGATGGGAAAACAATTTATTTTATTCATAAAGAGAACGCATCCCAGTCTCTGATCCGCTTTGTTGCACCTGGACCAAATTTTGACTTTTTAGGTGACTATTTCAAATTAAGTGTTGTTAATTATCCTTTGGGCGGAGGTTTTTCATCGATTCTAAATAATCGATTGCGTAAGGATAAAGGGATCACGTATGGTGCAAACAGCTATTTTGTTGGCGGTAAAACACAAGGACAGTTTGTGGTTGCCACAGATGTTCAAGCAGATAAAACGAAAGAAGCGCTGGTCGACCTTATGGCGATATTAAATCAGTATGTTGAATCTGGGCCGACACCAGAACAAATAGAGATGTTAAAAAGCGCCTATTTAGAAAAAGATGCTTTACGTTTTGAAGCTCCGGGGCAAAAAGCAATGTTTTTACAAGATATTTTCGAATACCAACCCCCGAAAGACTTTGATGTTCAACAGCGTGATTGGATAGAGAGCTTGACTGTATCCCAGGCCGCCTCGATAGCAAATAAAATCCCACTGGAAAAAGCTTTTATCATTGTGGTGGGTGATAAGAATAAAGTTTTGGACGATTTAAAGAAAAGCTTTTTTGTACAAGTTATGTCTGAATAGACTGCAAATTAATGAAAAATTATTTTTCATTAAAATGGATTGTTTTTGGGCTTAATATGTCTGTGGGGATTGAAAATGGTATTAGTTCCCCACACATAACTTTGATATTTAAACCGCTTTAGTACGAGGATTGATTTTGAACCAGCAATTAAAAGAACGACTGGACTTTTTGAGTCAAAGTCAACATGTTCAAGCCATTACTGGCATTCGTCGTGGCATCGAACGTGAATCGCTGCGGATGGACCCAAATACAGGGAAGGTCTCCCAAAAAAAGCACCCTGAAAGCTTAGGTTCGGCGTTAACGCACGGACAAATTACAACGGACTTCTCTGAAGCGTTATTGGAATTTATTACTCCTGCTGGAGAGTCAATCGATGAAACGCTGGCGCAACTCCGAGATATTCACAAATATGTGAACCATCATATTCGTGATGAGTTTTTATGGCCAATCAGTATGCCGTGCTTCGTACAGCATGAAGATGAAATACCGCTGGCGTATTATGGTCATTCAAATATCGGCCAAATGAAACGTGTGTATCGTGAAGGGTTGAAAAACCGCTATGGCAGCATGATGCAGGCAATTTCTGGCGTTCACTTTAACTTATCCTTCTCTCAAAGTATGTGGCAAGCTTTGGCTGAGTTGGAAGGGAAATCAAATGCAGATCAAGATTACATTTCACAAAAGTATTTTGACTTGATCCGTAATTTTAAGCGACACGCATGGCTGATTGTTTATTTGTTTGGTGCTTCACCAGCGATTTGTAAATCATTCTTACAAGGGCAGGAAACAGCGCTGGATTTTCAGGCACGGGATGAAGGTTCTCTTTATTTAGAATACGGCACTTCAATTCGGATGGGAGATTTGGGCTATACCAACCATGCTCAGGGCGAACTGAATATCTGTTACAATAAGCTCGTTCAGTACACCAGTGGTTTGCGTGAAGCGATTAATACTCCTTCAGCGGACTATGCACAAATTGGGATTGCAGAAAATGGCGTATATCGCCAGTTAAATGATAACGTCTTACAAATCGAAAACGAATTTTACTCGCCTATTCGTCCTAAGCGAACCCCAAAAACCAATGAATCGCCGACGCAAGCCCTCGAAAGAAGAGGCGTGGAGTACATTGAAGTACGTGCACTGGATGTAAACCCATTTGAAGATATTGGGATCAGCAAGCAGCAAGTGTTGTTTTTAGATGTATTTCTTGCTTGGTGTTTATGGTGTGACTCACCAGAAATGTCTCGTGAGGAATATACGGAAGTGGATAAAAACTTAGCAGGTATTGTCTCTCATGGTCGTCACCCCGAATTGATATTGCAACGTCAAAATAAGGAAATTTTGGGCAAAGACTGGATGAATGAAATTGTATCCGAGATGGCTGCTATTGCTGAAGTTTTTGATATTGCCTATGATACAAAAGATTATGCGATGATGATCCATGAAGTTGCTCAGATGGTTGAACATCCAGAACAGACATTATCTGGACAATTGCTGACGCAAATGAACAGCCAAGATATCTCGAATGGTAATCTAGGTCTGGCCCTTGCGAAGCAATATCAGTCACAACTGGATCAATATGATTACCAAGTTTACTCTGAGGAATTTTTCATCCAAAGCGCTCAGGCGTCTAAGCAAGAACAACAAAACATGGAAGATAATGAACAACAAAGTTTCTCTGATTTCCTTGAAGATTACTTTGTGACCGTAAATACGCGCTAACAAGGCCATTAAAAAATATGAAGAAGAAGTGCCTTTTCGTTTTGATAGGCTCTCAACTGATATTGGGGTGCACGACACCCCCACCGGAAAACCCCGAAAACCTCTGTGATATCTTTTTTGAGCGTCGTGACTGGTATGATGCTGCATCTGATATGCGAGATAAATGGGGAGTCCCAATTCATGTGCCAATGAGTATGATGTATCAAGAGTCATCATTTCGAGCGGATGCACTTCCTCCTCGCGATTACTTACTTGGGTTTATCCCTTGGGGTCGTGTAAGTAGTGCATATGGCTATTCACAGGCTAAAACACCAACCTGGCAAGATTATATTCGGGAGACTGGTAACTCCGGTGCTGATCGCGATGAGTTTGATGATGCCATTGATTTTATGGGGTGGTTTATCAGCAAGACTTATAAGATCAATAAAGTCTCAAAATGGGATGCTTACCGCCAATATTTAAACTACCACGAAGGTTGGGGTGGTTATCGACGTAAGACATTTCGAAGCAAAGGCTTTTTATTGAAAGCTTCTTCAAAAGTCAAAAACAGAGCCGCAGTGTATAGCAAGCAGTTGAAAGGTTGTGAAGAAGATCTCAATCGCAGCTGGCTTTGGCGCCTCTTTTTTGGTTAGAAAAAAGACGGAAAATAAGGCACTTGGCGAAACCTCATCAAAAAATATGATTTTCCTCCGAAAAAGTGTTGATTTAAAGAGTGTTGTTTTAAATACTTCATATATCGCCAGCAAAAGTTAAGTGAATTTTTTCGAAATACAATAGTCTATTTCAATTCACTGAATAAGCATTGCTCGGATCTGAATATGCGACTTTTAAAAAGTTTGAACGTGAAAAGGTATGAACGTTATTTATGGAACGAGATCCACACGACTTTATGGTGATTTGCCCTCATTGTGATTTAGTCATGCAAATGCATGAGCACTGCTTTGCTGGGCAGAAAGCAAGCTGCCCACGTTGTCATTCGAAATTAGAAACGGGGTGGGTTCACAGTGAAACCATGCTCCTGCTCCTTACTCTCACCGGACTGTTTTTTTATATTCCTGCAAATTTCTATCCGATGATGGCTGTAGAAATGAAAGCTGGAATGATCACGAATGCTTCTGTGTTTGATGGTATTTTCCACTTATTTACTAAAGGGCAATGGTTTACGGCTCTTTTAGTCTTCTTTTGTAGCATGTTGACGCCAGCGCTTATCATTTTTGTTTTACTGTATTTATCGATCACTTTGAAATATATGCAGCCTCGACGTCATCATCAGGAACTATTCCGAGTCGTGTGTCATTTGGATTCTTGGGTGATGCTAGATGTCTATTTGATCAGCTTTTGCGTGGCAATGTTTAAGATGAAGGATCTCGGTGTTCTTCATCCAAACTGGGGACTACTCGCTTTGATATGTCTGGCCGTGACGATGATTTATCTCATGTGTCAGTTAGATAAACGTCAAATTTGGGAAAAGCTACGCCATTGAACTCTGCAAAAGATTTAGGGTATGTCCTTTGCAAGGACTGTAATCGAGTGAACCGTGTTGGCTCATTCCAGTGTTTATCTTGTAATGGAAAACTGCACTTGCGTACGCCAAATAGTTTGCAGGCTGCTTGGGCTTGGCTGGCGACTGCTGCAGTGCTTATTTTTCCTGCGAACTTATACCCGATCACCTTATTCACCGTTTTTGGTAATGAGAAGCCAGATACGATTTTATCTGGTACTTTAACATTAGTGAAAATGGGCATGTTTCCCATTGCTGTGATTGTGTTCACAGCATCAATCGCGGTGCCAATTATTAAAATTGTTGGCCTCACTTATATTTATTTTTCTGTGCAAAGACATGTCAAACTTTCCGATAAAGCAAGAACCCGTATGTTTCACTTCATTGAGTGGATAGGGCGTTGGTCTATGATGGATTTATTCGTGATTTCCATCATGTCAGTCTTAATGGATTTAGGCCATATCAGCAGCTTTGAAGCTGGGCCTGCAACCGCAGCCTTTGGATTAGTTGTTTTTTGCACCATGGTTTCTTCCAAAGTATTTGACACTCGATTGCTTTGGGATGCTGAGCAAGCATCAGAAGAACATTTATACCATTCCGGTCAACGTAATAAGAGCAAGCTATAGTTGTTATGGAACACCCAAAACCAGTGATACAAAAAGAATCGAAGTTATCTGGCGTCTGGTTATTACCTGTCATCGCCCTTGTATTGGCAACCTGGTTGCTTTACAAAGGATATCGGGACTCAGGTATTCCGATCAAAGTTTTCTTCCCTGATGCGCATGGCATCATCGCAAACAAAACAAAGGTGAAATTTCGTGGCATGGAAGTCGGTCGTGTGTCAAAACTCAGCTTGTTGAATGATGGCTCTGGCGTTTATGTTCATGTCGAAATGGCAAAAGAAACAGCGCCTTATTTAACGGATGCATTAAAGTTCTGGTTGGTAAAGCCTAGAGCTGGTGTTGGTGGTATTTCAGGTTTGGAGACTTTAGTTTCGGGCGCTTATATCCAAGTTGATGCGCCGTTTCAACCGACAGGAAAGGAAGCTCGCTTGTTTGACGGCCTGCTCTCACCGCCAGCAACAGAAATTCCTGAAGTTTTTGTGACGCACCGATTGGTTTCTGATGCTGCAAAGAGTATCAGTCCAGGCGTGGGTGTATATTATCGTAAACTATTAGTCGGTGAAGTGCATGATGTTCGCTTGGATGAGGACTTACAAGGTGTGGAGATCATCTTCGCGCTTGAACCACAGTATAAAGACCTGGTGAAGGAAGACTCTAGGTTTTGGAATGTGTCTGGTGTACGGGCGAATATGGGCATGGATGGGATCCTTGTTGAAACTGATAGTGTTACTTCGATGGTGCTTGGAGGAATAGCGTTTAACAGCCCAAAATCATCAGCAGTCGCGAACGAGAATTCTGTATTTCCTTTGTATGAAAGCCTTGAAATGGCAAGAACAGCCATTGAGGTGGATTTGACAATTCCTGCAACAGAGCAGGTCCGAGTTGGAACGAAAATCTTTTTCCACGAATATGAAGCCGGGAAGATCACTCAGCTAAATTGGTCAAAGAACTTTAAGACTCTAGTTGGTAAAGCGAGATTGAACCAACAAGTTGAACCCCTATTGCGTAAAGGAACAAAGTTTTGGATACAAAAAGCAGCCGTAGATTTATCTTCGATTGACCTTTCCAAGCTCATTCAGGGGACGACGATCCAGATAAAGCCGGGACAGGGAGAATATACCAATCGTTTTCAGGTTGCGACAATGCCTCCAGAAATTCAATTCGAAGGCCCAGATCTGGATTTATTCCTTATTACAAAAGAAAGGCAGGGACTGAATGTTGGTACACCAATTGTGTATAGAGGACAAACGATTGGTAAAGTTGAATCGATTCGATTTGAAACCAAAGCACGCCAATTTAAAATTCATGTTGTTGTCGAAGAGTCATACCAAGAACTCATCAGCGATGCGTCTATTTTCTACAACATGAGTTCAGTGAAGTTGAAAGTGGATTTTGACGGTATTGCTGCAAGCATTCCGCAACCAAAGCAAATTCTCACAGGTGCGATTGGCCTTTATTCAAATTCTAATGGCGAACAAAAAACAGGAAAACCAGTGAAAGATGGACACACCTATTCGTTATTTGAAGACTACGATGCTGCAACCAGTGTTTACCCGGAGACAAGTTTTCAGATCCATTTAAACTCAGCGTCTTTTGCATCTCCGACTGTGGGTGCGCCCCTGTTGTATCATCAATTCCAAGTGGGTAAAGTAAAAAAAGTTAGCTTGAAAAAAGATGCATCAGGTACCGAAATACAAGTGATTGTATTCCCAGAATATCAGCAGCTCCTGAAAACAAGCTCTACATTTTGGCTCGCAAGTGGTGTAGACGTAGAGGCAAGTTTGAAAGGTTTAAAGATCTCAACAGGCTCAATCAAATCAGTACTTGTCGGTGGGATTGCCTTCGAAACACCGAGCCATGGCAAGTTCCTGAAGAAGCCAAAAACTTCATTTACATTGTTTGAATCCAAAGATAAAGCAATGGCTAAAGTGCCACAATTTCAACTTACTTTGAAGCGGAATAGCTCTTTGTCTAATGGAGCATCTGTCCAATATCGAGGGCAAAAAATCGGTGAAGTTATTGATTCGACGTGGACACCTGATTTTCAGTCACGTATTTTAAGCGTTTGGGTGGAGCCTTCTTATTTGAAAAAAGTGGCGCGCTCTAACACTCAGTTTATTTTGATGCGACCAGAAATCAGCCTAAGAGGAGTCCAAAATCCAGGAGCGCTGATTACAGGAGACTTTTTATCTGTAGAAGTAGGAAAAGGGGCTGAAAAGTTCTTCTTTGATGTCATTGATGATCCCAGAGATATCCGTCCGGAAGCCAATGCATTTTGGATCACATTGGTTGCAGATGATCTCGGCTCTTTAAAGGTTGGCTCGCCATTGTTATATCGCAAGATAAGAATTGGAGAGGTAAAAAGTTACTATCTAGCTCCTACAGCGAACCATGTTGAAATCATCGTCAATGTTGAGCTCCGCTATCGTTCATTGGTAAAAGACACGAGTAAATTCTGGAATGCCAGTGGACTTCGTGTTGAAGCGAGTTTATTTAATGGCTTGAAAATCGATTCTGAGTCTGTGGAAACAATCGTTGGCGGAGGCATTGCGATTGCGACCCCAGAGGAAGGGAACGTTGTTCAGGCTGGCCATGAGTACTCACTGTACAAAATTAAAAGTGATAGCTGGGACAACTGGCGGCCACACTTAAAAGAAAAACATGCCTTATCAACAGAGTAAAGCCGCTAACGCGGCTTTACTCTTCAATTCATCACGTATGACTTTATTGTCAAACAGGGAATTAATTGACATAAACTCGGGTAACTTTGATTGGTGCTGTCACTTTATAATGTGGCAGCTCATCTTCACCGACTAATTGTCCCATATAAGTCATCCGAATTTCGTAAACACCAGTGTCCAACGCAATACCTTGATCATCTCTCACTGGGATAGTGAGTTGATAATCCATGGTATCCCCAGCGGGTAATGTTCTTGGAGGAAGTATTGTGAAAAAGCTTTTGCCATCACTCCAGCGATTGAGAACATTACCATTGATATCGAGAATTTCCATTTCAACAGGGTACCCTGTGCCATATTTAAACTGAACATCTCCAGATTGATGGTTCGTGACTGATAATGTTGCTGTGATTTCTCGAATATCAGGGTATTTGATATGCTGTGCAGGGAATTGAGCGTTGACATCAATATTGCCGTATTGTTGATGGGGATAATTTTTATTATCGATGTTTGCACGTACAAGTTGGTAATAGTCTGTTCTTAGCTGATAACGGCCAGCTGTGACTGTCCATTGGACCAGACCAATTTCTCTGTCAAACCAAGCACTGTTTAAGCCAGAGCCACGACACGCTTCTTGAAGGTTGAAGTAAACCCGAGTGAGGCCACCATAAGGTGCTTTACCAATCGTCAAATCTGCTTTTTTAGAAAGGATTTCCGTACTCGCAACACAAGGCAATATGTTTTGTTCAAACTTTTGGCCAACATCGGCATTAAAATCGACGAGTAAGTTCTCTTCTTTTGTTTCTGGGTTACGCAGATAAACGCGCCCTGTACCTTCTTCTGAATGAACCCATAGGTCTTGACCCAGGAAGTTCTTCATGAGTTGCCATTTATCGTCGATATCTGAGATATAGACTTGTGATTGGTGTTCTACAGGGCGACCATCAACAACGTTAAGTTTAAATATGGCTTTATCATCTTGTTGATAAGGAAAAAAATCTGCAGCATAGCTAGTAATTGATAGAGCAGAGAGTAGGGTGCTGAGTATCATAGTTTTCATTTTAATTTTCCTTATGTTTTTTCGGATGAATTTTACTCATCTTTTTTTGTTCATCCGACCGAATACTTGAGATCAGATTGGATACTGCTGCAAATCCATACTGCTTGATATTTGACAGGGGAATTATTTACCTGAAAGCGGTCCTTTGTCACGCAAATTTCGCGCAAAATATATTCATTCTATGGATAAAAAAAATTCACAGGAAAAACAATAAGAAAATTAATTTAGATCAATTTGACTTATCTGTTTTTGATCTTTGCCGATAAATAAATTGAAAGGAATGAATGTAAACATGCATGAAATTTGCATGTAAGTGTGCAGCTCATTGGGATCATATCAATTCGATATGAATGAGCGAGGAGGTTGTAATGACGAAAATGCAATATCGAAATTTAGAACAGCGGTACCATGAAACCAGACGCCAAGTTCGTCGCTTAAAAGGTAGTATTTTCTATTTGAGATTGATTATGGTTACTGGCTGGAGCCTTTTTGCAATCGCACAGGCGCAATACTTTCTGAATTAAGCTTGGATGACAGAAGAATATTATGGGCTGGTGATTATTTAAAGCAATACTTTGCTCACCAGCCCGGAAGTAAGAATTTTTTGATTTAAGTCTTTTCCGCAAAACATTCACAAAAAACAGGAACATGATAAACTTTAAAAACATATTTTTATAACAATGAATGTGAATCGTGAAATACCCAATAATTCTGCTTTTATTTGTGTTTAGTTTCTCAGCACATAGTGCGAGTTTTGACTGTCAAAGTCCCACATTGACTGCGACGGAAAAGCGCATTTGTTCAAATCCGACACTATCCCTTCTTGATCAGCGACTCGCTGCGGTTTATCGCTCAGCGAGAACTGTATCAAATGATTTAAAAACACTCAAACGAGGACATGTTTCTTGGATTAAACAAAGAAACCAATGTCAAAATAATGAATGCCTCAAACGAATTTATAAAAAAAGAATGGATTCACTCCGTTGGCAGCCGCATATTTGCCAAGGGTATTTTGATAGTTTTACGCAGTGGAACGGAATAAAAAAACATCCCATCGAACCAAAATACAAAGGTTCGATGAAAGAAATGCTCGCCATGCTCGGTGGTGAGTCACAGTTTTCCAAGGAGATCGTCGCACTTCAATCTTTACCGGGTGAAGCGATGATGTACTCAGGTCAGATCAACGATGACCCAATTGCGGACTATATCCTCATCCTCAATGACGAAAATCAGTGCAGAACCGTCTATACAATCACAAAACTCCCGACAGAAGAACACTATAAGTTGGTTGGTGGAATCGAAACGAATCCAGATGGCAAGATCGGAAAAGTTTGTCCGGGGTCAGACGAATTTGAGTTTCATATGTTGGAATACCAAATTGAAGCACAACCAAAGTTTGTCATGATGCTGCATATGAAGAACGAGGGGATGGGGAGCTATTCGTTATTTCCGATTAGCACCCGGGGTGTGACAGGAGAAATCTGTAAATTCGAGCTGTCATTCAAAAAAATTATGCAGTAACGCGGCCAGATCCCAAGTTGTAAGTTTAATCGGCTCAGCAAGCTTTGTTCAGATTTGATATAATCCGGCCAACTGTGGTTTGCTGAGCTGAATAAGAGATGATCCCGAAAATCTCGATAAAAGAAACCTTGGATAGCAAGGTAAGTGAATTTCTAGATGTTTTACGGCAAAAAGGATTTTGCGGCGAATTGGATGGACGTTATAGTAGTCGCCTGACGATGGCAACGGATAACAGTATTTATCAAAGCCTGCCCCAAGCTGTTATTTTTCCGAAGAGTCAATATGATATCGTTTTGTTGACTCAAATTGCCAACCTGCCTGAGTTCTCTTCAATAACGTTTAGTCCACGCGGTGGTGGTACAGGGACGAATGGCCAGTCATTAACACAAGGTGTTGTTGTCGACCTTTCCCGCCATATGAATCAAATTTTAGAAATCAATCCTGAAGAGGGGTGGGTCCGTGTTCAAACAGGTGTGGTGAAAGATCAACTCAACGAATATTTAAAGCAGTATGGCTTTTTCTTTGCGCCTGATTTATCGACAAGCAACCGAGCGACGATTGGCGGAATGGTCAATACAGATGCATCAGGTCAAGGCTCTTTAGTTTACGGCAAAACCAGTGATCATGTCCTTGAACTCGAAACAGTCCTGATTGATGGAACAGTACTCAAGACACATGATATCTCAGTTCAAGAAGCGGAGGCGCATGCTCACGAGGACTCGTTCATTGGTCAGATCTATACACAAGTCCTTCAAAGCTGCCGTGAGAATAGAGATAAAATTCTTCAAGTGTTTCCCCGTTTAAATCGTTTTCTGACGGGTTATGATTTAGAGCATGTATTTAATAGTGATCTTTCACGGGTGAATTTATCACGACTGATCACTGGATCCGAGGGAACTTTAGGCTTTGTGACAGAAGCCAAATTAAATATCACGCCAATACCAACCTTTAAAACGTTGGTCAATGTCAAATATAACAGCTTTGAATCAGCGCTTCGCAATGCGCCTCTTCTTGTTAAAGCAGAAGCAACTTCCGTTGAAACAGTGGATAGCCGTGTTTTAAATCTCGCCAAGGAAGATGTCATTTGGCATTCGGTGTCTGATCTGATCCAGGACGTTCCAAACCAAGAAATGGACGGTCTGAACATTGTTGAATATAACAGTGAGTCACAAGAGGAGATCGATTCGAAGCTGTCTCACCTTACTCAATGCCTTGATGATTTCATTCAAACGAATCAAGCTGGCGTCATTGGCTATCAGGTGACATCCGATCTGGCGAGTATCCAACGCATCTATGCAATGCGAAAAAAGGCAGTAGGTCTACTTGGTAATGCAAAGGGTACACAAAAGCCAATTGCTTTTGCTGAAGATACGGCGGTTCCGCCAGAGAATCTCGCTGATTTTATCATGGCGTTTCGCGATTTACTCGATGCAAAAAATCTCGACTACGGCATGTTTGGTCATGTCGATGCTGGCGTCCTGCATGTTCGTCCTGCGCTTGATATGTGTGATCCGCAACAAGAGGTGCTTTTAAGGGAGATTTCGGATGAGGTTGTCGCACTGACAGCCAAATACGGCGGTTTAATGTGGGGCGAGCATGGAAAAGGGTACCGTAGCGAATATGGCGAAGCATTTTTTGGTGAAGAATTATTTCTCGAACTCAGAAAAATCAAAGGCGTATTTGATCCAGATAACCGAGTCAATCCAGGGAAGATCTGCACGCCTTTTCACTCCGATGCTGCTTTAGTGAGTGTGGATGATAAGAAGCGTGGGTTTTATGATCGCCAAATTCCAGTTTCTGTTCGGGAAGACTTTCCTGGCAGCATGAATTGTAATGGCAATGGTTTATGTTTTAACTTTGATGTGAAGTCGCCTATGTGTCCTTCCAGTAAAGTGACTAGAGACCGTCGACATTCACCGAAAGGTAGAGCAGGTTTAATGCGCGAATGGCTCAGATTGTTAAGTGAAAAGGGAGAAAACCCAGAGACCATTTATCAACAAACACAGTATGAGCCGATTTGGAAGAACTTGATTACGCGTATCAAGAATGCGAAAAGTGAAGAAAATCAAGATGATTTTAGCCATGAAGTGTTTGAGGCAATGAATGGTTGTCTGGCATGTAAAGCTTGCTCAACTGCGTGTCCAATTAAGGTGGACGTTCCTGACTTTCGTGCTCGTTTCCTCAATCTATACCATACACGTTATGCACGCCCGTTAAAGGATTATCTAGTGGCTTCCATCGAGTCCTCAGCACCTTGGATGGCGAAAGCGGCAAACCTGGTCAACAAAGTGACAGAAGTGCCATTCGTTAAAAAAATCATTGAACAGAAGATTGGCTACATCGATGCGCCAAAATTGAGTGTACCGACGCTGCAAGCGCAACTGGAGCCAGCGCACCACTTTTCATTCGAAACCATTGCGAAACTGTCTCAAGAAGAACGATCAAAGGCAGTGTTGATCGTCCAAGATCCATTTACGTCTTTTTACGAAGCTGAGTTGGTGGTGAATACAGTTCGATTTCTTGAACATCAAGGATTTAAACCTTTTGTACTTCCCTTCAAACCCAATGGTAAAGCGCAGCACGTGAAGGGTTTTTTGAAAACTTTCTATCAAACGGCCAAGTCAGCCGCTGAGTTTTTGAATGATATTTCGAAGTTGGATATTCCAATGCTTGGTTTGGATGCTTCGCTGGTCCTTTGTTACCGGGATGAATATTTGAAAATATTAGGTCAGGAACGAGGTGATTTTCATGTCTTTTTATTGCATGAGTGGCTAGCGCAACAAACCTTAATGCCAATTCAGTCGGATCATCAGCAATATTACTTACTTGGCCATTGTACAGAGAAATCTGCGTTGCCACAGTCAGCTCACGCTTGGAAGAAAATCTACCAGACATTAGGTATAAGTTTAAATGAAGTTTCTGTCGGTTGTTGTGGGATGGCTGGGACGTATGGTCATGAGAAAGAGCAACAAGAAAACTCGAAGTCACTCTATGAGATGAGCTGGGCAGGACCTATTGAAAAACATGGGGTTGAGCATATCGTGGCAACAGGATTTTCCTGTCGATGTCAGGTGAAGCGTATGGAAGGAATGAAGCCGAAACATCCGATAGAGGTTGCTTTACAGCATATTCAAAATCAATAAATGATCACTTGATGTGACAGTAAAAAAGGGGAATATTTATTCCCCTTTTTTCAACGTGTGCATTAAACGTTAAGCTTAAAATTTAGCGTTTATCTACTTTAACGTAATCGCGTTCAGTCTTGCCAGTGTATAGCTGGCGTGGACGACCGATCTTGTGGCCTGGATCGCTGAGCATTTCATCCCAGTGAGAGATCCAACCAACCGTACGTGACATTGCAAAAATTACGGTGAACATACTCGTAGGAATGCCGATTGCTTTGAGAATGATGCCTGAGTAGAAGTCAACATTCGGATAAAGCTTTTTCTCTACGAAGTACGGGTCTTCAAGAGCAATTTTTTCTAGCTCCATTGCAACATCTAACAACGGATCTTGAATATTCAGCTCGTTCAATACTTCGTGGCATGTTTGACGCATGACCGTTGCACGTGGATCGAAATTCTTGTAAACACGGTGACCGAAGCCCATAAGACGGAACGGATCGTCTTTATCTTTCGCACGGCCGATAAACTCAGGAATTTTGTCAACGCTACCGATTTCTTCCAACATCTTCAAACATGCTTCATTGGCACCACCGTGTGCGGGACCCCATAGCGAAGCAATACCTGCTGCGATACACGCATATGGGTTTGCTCCGGATGAACCAGCTAGACGAACAGTCGATGTTGATGCATTTTGCTCATGGTCAGCATGAAGCATAAATATTCTGTCCATTGCTTTGGAAATTGTCGGGCTGACTTTATATTCCTCAGCTGGAACAGAAAACATCATATGCAGGAAGTTTTCAGAATAAGTAAGATCATTGCGCGGGTAAACAAATGGTTGACCAATCGTGTACTTGTATGCCATTGCTGAAAGTGTTGGTAGTTTTGCAATAAGGCGATATGCACTGCGCTTACGTTGTTCAGGGTCGTTAATATCTAGGTCATCGTGATAGAAAGATGACATTGCACCCACAACACCGCAAAGCATCGCCATTGGGTGTGCATCAACACGGAAACCTTGGAAGAAATGTGCAATTTTTTCATGCACCATGGTATGGCGAGTGATCGTGTCTTCAAATTCTTTGAGCTGCGCTTTGTTCGGTAATTCACCGTCTAAAAGCAAATAGCATAGCTCAAGATAGTTGGATTCGACAGCAAGCTGACCGATTGGGTAGCCACGATGCAAAAGCACACCTTTTCCACCATCAATGAATGTGATCTGAGACTCGCAGGATGCGGTTGCTAAAAATCCTGGATCAAAGGTGAAGTGACCTTGTTTGCCTAATGTGCGCACATCGATAACATCTTGGCCAGCTGACCCGGACATAATCGGCAACTCAAATGACTCTTGTCCATCGATCTGGACCGTCGCCTTTTTATCTGCCATTTTCTGTCTCCTTTATCTCTTTCGATTTATTGTAATCTAGTGATCGATTCTATGCTCTGTTCTGAGCAAATATTCTATTCTACTCCTAATTTATCAAGAAAAGTCAATTTTATTGCATAAATGCTCAGATAATAGACGTAATTTCACAAACTCACCGAAAGTTTGATTAAAAAGTAATCTCAAATTATTAATAAATAACAATAATTGTCATGACAACGTTGAGTAATATATACTGTGCGCGTTTTAAAATCCTATGTAAACTTTGCTGGTGCCATTCTTATGTCTGAATCTATTCAACCGAGAACTGGTATTTTCTGCAAGGTGACATCTATCCTATAGGTTGTGTAAGTATGAGCTCTTTGGGCTAAGATGGGCAATTACCGTGAAAAAACAAAGACCAGTTAACCTCGATTTAACTACCGTGAGTTTCCCTGCGTCGGCTGTGGTTTCGATCCTGCATCGTGTCACTGGCGTAGCACTCTTTGTCGCGTTGACTTTTGTATTTTGGGCTTGGGCAGAATCTCTCAGCTCCCCAGAAGGATTTGCAATGGTCAAGGATATCATGCAGTCATTCCTCGCAAAATTTATTGCTTGGGGAACACTTGTTGTTCTTGTTTATCACCTATTAGGTGGTATCCGCCACATGTTTATGGACATGGGGCATTTTGAAGAATTACATTCCGGCAATTCCAGTGCGTTATTCATCATGGCATTGACGGTTGTTCTCGCAATAGTGCTAGGGTGGTGGCTATGGTAGTCAATGACGCTTCTTTAAAACGCAATGGTGTGCAGGATTTCGTATCTTTGCGCGCAACTGCGATTATCCTTGCAAGCTACGCGATTTTTATCGTTGGCTTTTTAGTTTTAACTCCACAGGTGACGTTTGAGATTTGGAAAGGCCTTTTCTCAGGCATGGGCGTAAAAATATTTACGCTTCTCGCAATCCTCAGCATGATGATCCATGTTCGTATCGGCTTATGGCAAGTTTTAACAGACTACATCAAGTCTGCGATGCTTCGTGCTGTACTGCAATTTATCCTCAACGTCGTTGTTTTTGCTTATGTAGCGACAGGCTTATTTGTTCTGTGGGGTGTTTAAGTGAATATCCAAGTACATGAATTTGATGCGGTAGTCATCGGTGCAGGCGGCGCGGGAATGCGTGCGGCACTTCAAATATCAGAATCAGGGAAGTCATGCGCGCTATTATCCAAAGTTTTCCCAACTCGCTCACACACGGTATCAGCGCAGGGTGGGATCACTGTAGCTCTCGGTAATTCCCACGAAGATAATTGGGAATGGCATATGTTCGATACAGTCAAAGGCTCCGATTATATTGGTGACCAAGACGCGATTGAATACATGTGTAAAACAGGCCCTGAAACAATTATCGAACTCGAAAATATGGGCTTACCTTTTTCTCGTTTCGATAATGGTAAAGTCTATCAGCGTCCATTCGGTGGTCAGTCGAAGGCGTTTGGTGGCGAGCAGGCAGCTCGTACCGCAGCAGCAGCTGACCGTACAGGTCACGCATTACTTCATTGCTTATACCAACAAAATGTGAAAAACAAAACGAAGGTATTCAGTGAGTGGTATGCACTTGATTTAGTGAAGAACCAAGACGGTGCTGTTGTTGGTTGTACTGCGATTGATATTGAAACTGGGCAGGTTGTTTACTTCAAATCGAAAGCCGTTGTCCTTGCAACAGGTGGTGCTGGTCGTATTTATGCATCAACAACGAATGCCCATATCAACACAGGTGACGGTGTCGGTATGGCGCTGCGCGCTGGTATTCAATTGCAAGATATGGAAATGTGGCAGTTCCACCCAACGGGGATTGCAGGCGCTGGTGTTCTTGTCACCGAAGGCTGTCGTGGTGAAGGGGGTTACCTCTTGAACAAAGACGGTGAGCGCTTTATGGAACGCTATGCACCAAACGCGAAAGACCTTGCGGGTCGTGATGTTGTTGCTCGTTCAATGATGACAGAAATCCGTGAAGGCCGCGGCTGTGAAGGTCCATGGGGTCCTCATATCAAGTTGAAACTTGATCACCTTGGTGAAGAAACACTCAATGCGCGTCTTCCTGGTGTCTGTGAACTTTCTAAAACATTCGCACACGTGGACCCAGCAAAAGAGCCAATTCCTGTTATCCCAACGTGTCACTACATGATGGGTGGTATCCCGACGAATATTGACGGACAAGCGATTTCAATCGATGCACAAGGTAACGAGACGCTTGTTCCTGGTCTATTCGCTTGCGGTGAGATTGCTTGTGTATCTGTCCACGGTGCAAACCGTTTGGGTGGTAATTCACTTCTTGATTTGGTTGTATTCGGTCGTGCGACTGGTCTACACCTTGGTGAAGCGCTCAACAACACACCAATGCGTCAGGCTTCTGACTCTGATCTAGAAGCGGCAATGTCACGCTTCAATCGCTGGGAAAAATCTGAGCCAGGACAAGGTGAAGACCCATTCCAAATCAGAAAAGATCTTCAACAGTGTATGCAGCTCAACTTCTCGGTTTTCCGTGAAGGTGATGCAATGGCGACTGGTTTGAAAGAACTGAAAGAAATCCGTGAGCGTTTGAAGTATGCACGCCTTGATGACAAGAGCAGCGACTTCAATACACAACGTATCGAGTGTCTTGAGTTGGATAACTTGATGGAAACGGCATACTCAACCGCAGTTGCCGCAAACTTCCGTACGGAAAGCCGCGGTGCACATAGCCGCTTCGATTATCCAGATCGTGATGATGAAAACTGGTTATGCCACAGTCTATATACGCCAGAGACGGAAGCAATGACGAAGCGTGAGGTGAATATGTCGCCACATCATCGTGAAGCTTTCCCACCAAAAGTGCGTACCTACTAAGAGGTGTAAGATAATGATTTTGAATTTTTCAGTTTATCGCTACAACCCTGATGTAGATGATGCACCAAAGATGCAGGATTACGAGCTTGAGGTTCCTGAAGGTCGTGACATGATGCTTTTGGATGCATTGATTCTGTTGAAAGAACAGGACCCATCCATCGCATTTAGACGCTCATGCCGTGAAGGCGTTTGTGGCTCTGATGGGATGAATATGAACGGTAAAAATGGCCTTGCTTGCATCACGCCATTATCCGCACTTTCTGGTAAAGGCAAGGTAGTGGTCCGTCCTCTACCAGGATTGCCTGTTGTTCGTGATTTAATTGTCGACATGACGCAATTCTTCACGCAATATGAGAAGGTTAAACCGTTCTTAATCAATACTGACAGTCAACCTCCAGCGAGAGAGTATCTACAAAGCCCAGATGAGCGTGCCAAGCTTGATGGTCTTTATGAATGTATTCTCTGTGCTTGTTGTTCTACATCCTGTCCGTCTTTCTGGTGGAATCCGGATAAGTTTATTGGTCCAGCCGGGCTACTTCATGCTTACCGTTTCCTTGCAGATAGCCGTGATACAGCTACGGAAGAGCGATTAAGCGAACTTGACGATGCATTTAGCGTATTCCGTTGTCACGGGATCATGAACTGCGTCAATGTATGTCCAAAAGGTTTGAATCCAACCAAGGCAATTGGTCATATCAAGTCTATGCTATTAAAACGTGCGGTTTAATACCGCGCGTCATATAAGAATTTTATATCGCCACTTTTTCAAAGTGGCACTAACCTTTTGAAAGAAATCAAAAGAAGTTATTGGAAAATTAAGCGCGATAAAAGGGCAAGAGTAGAAATGCACGAAGGCATAATGAAGGCTTGGCTTGAGTCTTCGCAGTTGAGCGGAGGCAACATGGCCTACATCGAGGAAATGTATGAATCATTCCTTGATAACCCCGCCAATGTATCCGAAGAGTGGAGAGAGTTATTTGGCAGCCTGCCAAAAGTGAATGGATGTGAGGTTGAGTCTAAACATTCAGAAATTAGAGAAGAATTCGCCACCCTCGCAAAAAATAAACACCGAATGGTTTCTGTACCACCTGCAGCTTCTTCTGGTGATGCAAAACAAGTCAAGGTCCTTCAGCTCATTAATGCCTACCGCTTCCGCGGTCACCAGCATGCGAACATTGACCCGCTAGGGTTATGGGAGCAGGAGCGAGTCCGTGACTTAGAACTTCCTTTCCATGATCTTCAAGAAGTAGATAAAAACAAGTCATTTAATGTTGGTTCTTATGCAGTCGGCAAAGATGAAATGACGCTCGGCGAGCTGCATAAATCGCTTGAAAAAACCTACTGTGGATCGATTGGTGCAGAATATATGCATATCACTTCCACAGAGGAAAAACGCTGGCTTCAACAGCGTCTGGAGTCCATCCAGTCAACCCCAAATTTTGATAAAGAGCTCAAAACAAGAATTTTAAAAGAAGTCTCAGCCGCAGATGGAATGGAAAAGTACTTAGGTGCAAAATTCCCAGGTGCCAAGCGATTCTCTCTTGAAGGTGGTGATAGTCTTATCCCATTGGTTAAAGCGCTCATTCATCGTTCTGGCGAGCAAGGTGCAAAAGAAGTTGTCATTGGTATGGCTCACCGTGGCCGCTTAAATGTCTTGGTCAATGTCCTTGGTAAAAACCCATCGGAACTATTTGAAGAGTTTGAAGGTAAACACGACGAAGCGCTTGGTTCTGGTGATGTGAAATACCACATGGGCTTTTCTGGAGACTTTGCGACGAAAGGCGGTAATGTTCACTTAGCACTTGCATTTAACCCATCTCACCTCGAAATTGTTAACCCAGTTGTCATGGGTTCTATCCGTGCCCGTTTAGACCGTCGTGGTTGTACTACAGGCTCATTGGCGCTCCCAATTACCATTCATGGCGACTCTGCAATTGCAGGGCAGGGTGTTGTACAAGAAACATTTAATTTGTCACAAACCCGCGCGTACAAAGTTGGTGGAACCATCCGTATTGTTGTAAACAACCAGGTGGGTTTCACAACATCAAAGCAGGAAGATACCCGTTCAACACAATACTGTACTGATATTGCGAAGATGGTGCAGGCACCGATTTTCCACGTCAATGCCGATGACCCAGAGGCTGTAGTTCTTGCATCTCAAATTGCGTTAGATTTCAGAAATCAGTTTAAACGTGACGTTGTGATTGATTTGGTTTGTTACCGTCGTCATGGCCACAACGAATCTGATGAACCGAATGCAACGCAACCGCTAATGTATCAGATGATCAAGAAGCATCCAGTCCCAAGAAAGATCTATGGTGATAAGCTTGTTCAAGAAGGTACTTTTAGTGCTGAAGAAGTTCAAGCGATTGCTGATGATTACCGAAATCGTCTTGATAAAGGCGACTGTGTTGTTGACGAATGGCGTCCAATGCAAGAGCACTCCGTTGACTGGTCACCGTATATTGGCCATGACTGGGATACACCGTACGATGCGAGTTTGACTGTAGAACAGTTACAAAAGCTGGGTGAACAAATCACAGGCTACCCGGACTCATTTAAACTGCAATCACGCGTAAAGAAAATTTATGATGATCGTCGTAAGATGATTGCAGGCGAAAAACCCCTCGACTGGGGATTCGCTGAGACACTTGCTTATGCATCGATTGTGGATGACGGCAGTCCAATCCGTATTACCGGACAGGATAGTGGCCGTGGCACATTCTTCCATCGTCATGCGGTTCTTCATAACCAAGAGGATGCGTCAACTTTTGTCCCTCTTGAAAATGTCTCTGAATCTCAAGGTAAATTTGAGGTTTACGATTCCGTCCTTTCGGAAGAAGCTGTGCTTGCATTTGAATTTGGTTACGCGACAGCAGAACCTGGTGCACTAGTGATTTGGGAAGCACAGTTTGGTGACTTTGCGAATGGCGCACAGGTTGTCTTTGATCAGTTCATCAGTTCTGGTGAGCAGAAGTGGGGACGCCTATGTGGTTTGACCATGTTACTGCCACATGGATACGAAGGTCAGGGTCCTGAACACTCGTCTGCACGACTGGAACGTTTCTTACAACTTTGTGCTGATCATAATATTCAAGTTTGTATTCCAACAACGCCTGCACAGGTATACAATATGCTGCGTCGTCAAATGGTTCGCCCAATGCGACGTCCGCTTGTTGTGATGTCACCTAAGTCTTTATTGCGACATCCGTTGGCAACATCATCACTGGAAGAATTGAGTGAAGGTGTTTTCCATAACGTGATTGACGAAATTGATGACTTGAAGACGAAAGACGTTAAGCGTGTTGTCTTCTGTAGTGGTAAGGTGTATTTCGATCTACTCGCGAAGCGCCGCGAAGATAAGATTAAAGATGTTGCCATTGTCAGACTAGAGCAGCTTTATCCATTCCCACACGAGGAAATGGACGCGCTGATTGAAAAATACAGCCATGTAAAAGATTTTGTCTGGTGTCAGGAAGAGCCTCAAAACCAGGGCGCTTGGTACTGTAGCCAGCATCATTTCTGGAATTCAATTTCCAAAGGAGCAACATTAACGTATGCAGGTCGACCAGCGTCTGCAGCTCCGGCAGTTGGTTATAAGAAAATTCATGATATAGAACAAGAGGCGTTGGTCAAAGACGCTTTAACTCTCAAGTAATTAGGGTGAAAGGAAAGAATAAAAATGACTACCAATATTAAGGTACCAGTTCTTCCAGAATCCGTTGCTGATGCAACGGTTGCAACATGGCATGTGAAGGTTGGTGACACAGTTAGCCGTGATCAAAACTTGGTAGATATTGAAACTGACAAAGTTGTCCTAGAAGTTGTCGCACCAGAAGACGGTGTGATTGCTTCAATCAGCGAAGAAGAGGGTGCTACGGTACTTGGGGAGCAAGTGATTGCTGTCCTTTCTGCTTCTGCTGGGGACGCAGCACCTGCGCCAGCTGCACAAACAAACAGTGCACCAGCGGCTGCTGCTGATGCAAAAGTCATCGATATTAAGGTCCCAGTACTGCCAGAGTCTGTTGCAGATGCAACCGTTTCAACTTGGCATGTTCAACCAGGTCAATCGGTTTCTCGTGATGAGAATTTGGTTGATATCGAAACAGATAAAGTTGTCCTAGAAGTTGTCGCACCAGAGTCTGGCGTGATCACTGAAGTGGTTCACCCTGAGGGCGATACGGTTCTGGGAGAGCAGGTGATTGCAAAATTGAGCGTTGGTGGCGCAGCTCCTGCTGCAACCAATAGCGCATCTACTGAAGAGCCAGCACAATCAAATGATGCACTTAGCCCTTCTGTTCGTCGCATGATTGCAGAAAAAGGCTTGGATGCATCTCAAATTAAAGGCACAGGCAAAGGTGGCCGTGTCACAAAAGAAGACGTAGAAAACTTTATGAAGCAAGCGCCTGCTGCTAAGCCTGCGCCTACCGCGCAAAAAAGTGAACCCGTTGTGGCGTTGGCTGGTGACCGCACTGAAAAACGTGTTCCGATGACTCGCCTTCGTAAACGTGTTGCAGAGCGTCTACTTGAAGCGAAGCAATCTACAGCCATGTTGACGACCTTCAATGAAGTGAACATGAAGCCAATCATGGATTTACGTAAGCAATACAAAGACATCTTTGAAGAGCGTCACGGCACGCGTCTTGGCTTTATGTCTTTCTACGTCAAAGCGGTTGTTGAAGCGCTGAAGCGTTTCCCTGCTGTCAATGCATCGATTGATGGTGACGACATTGTTTATCACAATTACTTTGATGTGAGCATCGCGGTTTCTACACCGCGTGGTCTTGTTACACCAGTGCTACGTGACTGTGATAAGTTAAGCGTTGCTGAAATCGAAAATGGTATCAAGGCTCTTGCGATCAAAGGCCGTGACGGCAAACTGACCGTTGAAGAAATGACAGGCGGTAACTTCACCATCACCAACGGTGGTGTATTCGGCTCACTACTTTCTACGCCAATCATCAACCCACCGCAAACTGCAATCTTGGGGATGCACAAGATCCAAGATCGCCCAATGGCGGTCAATGGTAAGGTTGAAATCCTACCGATGATGTATTTGGCACTTTCTTACGACCATCGTCTTATCGATGGGAAAGAATCTGTTGGCTTCCTAGTAACGATTAAAGAATTACTAGAAGATCCAACAAGACTGCTGTTGGATGTATAATTTTTTTAGCGCGTCTTTAGGGGCGCGCTACCATTCAATACTATAATTACGTCGCAATTGAGTTATTTTTACTCAAACTTCTTAACTAATAGAACGGACAAGAACCATGAACTTGCATGAGTATCAGGCAAAACAGATTTTTGCCGAGTATGGTCTACCTGTATCAGAAGGGTACGCAGTAGATACACCTCAAGCCGCTGTTGAAGCAGCAGACCGAATTGGTGGAAACGAATGGGTTGTAAAATGCCAGGTGCACGCAGGCGGACGAGGCAAAGCCGGTGGTGTTAAAGTTGTAAAATCGAAAGATGAAATCAGAGATTTTGCACAAAACTGGCTTGGCAAGAACCTGATTACGTATCAAACAGACGAAAATGGTCAGCCTGTCAGCAAAATTCTTGTTGAATCATGTACTGATATCGCAAAAGAGCTTTATCTTGGCGCTGTTGTCGACCGTACAACACGTAAAATCGTTTTCATGGCTTCCACAGAAGGTGGTGTTGAAATCGAGAAAGTGGCAGAAGAAACACCTGAGTTGATCCACAAAATCGAAATTGATCCTTTGATGGGCCCTCAGCCTTCACAAGCAAAAAATGCAGCATTCAAGCTTGGTCTTGAAGGCCAGCAAATCAAGCAATTCACTCAGATCTTCATGGGCCTGGCGAAAATGTTCGAAGAGTGTGACCTTGCACTGATCGAAGTGAACCCGCTTGTCATCAAAGCAGACGGCAACCTACATTGTCTCGATGCAAAACTAAACATCGACAGCAATGCAATGTACCGTCAACCAAAGCTTCAAGAAATGCACGATCCTTCACAGGAAGATTCTCGTGAAGCTCACGCTGCACAGTGGGACCTTAACTATGTTGCGCTTGATGGTAACATCGGTTGTATGGTGAACGGTGCAGGTCTTGCAATGGGTACAATGGACATCGTGAAACTCCACGGTGGGGCACCTGCAAACTTCCTTGATGTTGGTGGTGGTGCAACAAAAGAGCGTGTGACAGAAGCGTTCAAAATTATCCTTTCTGACAGCAAAGTCAACGCAGTTCTAGTTAACATCTTCGGTGGAATCGTCCGTTGTGACATGATCGCAGAAGGTATCATCGGAGCAGTCGAAGAAATCGGTGTTGCGGTTCCTGTTGTTGTTCGCCTTGAAGGGAACAATGCTGAGCTTGGCGCTCAGAAACTAGAAGAAAGTGACTTTAACATTATTGCTGCCACATCATTGACAGATGCAGCGAAGAAAGTTGTTGCTGCAGCAGGAGGTCAGGCATGAGCGTTTTAATTAATAAAGATACAAAAGTGATCTGCCAAGGCTTCACGGGTAGCCAAGGTACTTTCCATTCTCAACAAGCGATTGAGTATGGCACACAAATGGTTGGTGGTGTTAGCCCAGGTAAAGGTGGTACTGAGCACCTTGGTCTTCCTGTTTTCAACACAGTTGAAGAAGCAGTGAAGGCAACCGGCGCAACAGCATCTGTGATCTACGTTCCTGCTCCTTTCTGTAAAGATGCGATTTTCGAAGCTGCCGACGCAGGTATCGAGTTGATCGTTTGTATCACAGAGGGCATCCCAACGATTGATATGCTTTACGTGAAAGAGTACATCGAGCAGAAAGGCGTTCGTATGATCGGCCCGAACTGCCCAGGAGTGATCACGCCAGGCGAATGTAAGATTGGTATCATGCCAGGTCACATCCATAAGCCAGGTAAAGTTGGTATCGTTTCTCGCTCTGGAACGTTGACTTACGAAGCTGTGAAGCAAACAACGGATGAAGGTTTTGGCCAATCAACTTGTGTTGGTATTGGTGGTGACCCAATCCCAGGTTCTAACTTCATCGATATCCTGAAGTTATTCCAAGAAGATCCAGCGACTGAAGCGATTGTGATGATCGGTGAAATCGGTGGTACAGCTGAGGAAGAAGCAGCAGAATTCATCAAAGACAATGTGACGAAACCAGTTGTTTCTTACATTGCAGGTGTGACTGCACCTCCAGGAAAGCGTATGGGCCATGCTGGTGCGATCATTTCTGGCGGTAAAGGAACTGCGGATGAGAAGTTTGCAGCACTTGAGTCAGCAGGTGTTAAAACGGTTCGCTCTCTAGCAGATATCGGTGCAGCACTTCGCGAAAAGACTGGCTGGTAAGCTGATTTTATTGGTCCGAAGCCTTTGTGTTTCGGGCCAATTCTTCTGATGAACCTTTCTTTGGTTTATTTCTTATCCAACCCTTTTCATTTCCTCCATAGTACGCAAGATTTTTAAGTGTTATTCCCATTGGATCACGCTATAATCGCTGAAATATGTCGATTGGATGTCCGACTTTATCTGGTCTGATATCCAGAAATTTTCATCGTTTGAAAGTAGGAAAAACACATGGCGGATGTTGAGGCTCGTCCTTCGAATTTTATACGTCAAATTATTGATAAAGATCTGGAAAACGGAAAACACACATCAGTTCATACACGATTTCCTCCCGAACCAAATGGCTTTCTGCACATTGGCCATGCAAAGTCGATTTGTTTAAACTTTGGTATTGCTGGTGATTACATGGGCACTTGTAATCTACGTTTCGATGATACAAATCCAGAAAAAGAAGACATCGATTACGTCCACTCTATCCAAGAAGATATCCAATGGCTGGGTTATGAGTGGGACGGAGAAGTTCGTTACTCCTCTTTATACTTCGACCAGCTTCATGGTTATGCCATTGAGCTGATTAAAGCGGGCAAAGCATACGTTTGTTTCTTAAACGCAGAAGAAATGCGTGAGTATCGCGGTACGCTCAAAGAGCCAGGTAAGAACAGCCCTTATCGTGATACGCCTGTCGAAGAAAACTTAGCGCTTTTCGAAAAAATGAAAAACGGTGAGTTTAAAGAAGGTGAATGTTCTCTGCGTGCGAAAGTTGATATGACTTCACCGTTTATGGTGATGCGTGATCCTGTGATTTACCGGATCAAGTTTGCCCATCATCATCAAACAGGTGAGCAATGGTGCATTTACCCAATGTACGACTTCACACACTGCATTTCGGATGCGATTGAAGACATCACGCATTCTCTTTGTACGTTGGAATTTCAAGACAACCGTCGTATCTATGATTGGGTTTTAGATAACATATCGATTCAAAGCAGACCGCATCAGTATGAGTTCTCAAGACTCAATCTTGAATACACTCTGATGTCCAAGCGTAAATTAAACGCTTTGGTTGAAGGGAATCATGTCGAAGGGTGGAATGACCCAAGAATGCCAACAATCGCAGGTCTTCGTCGTCGTGGCTATACGCCAGCTTCTGTGAAAGAATTTTGTAAGCGCATCGGTGTCACAAAGCAAGACAATATGGTTGAAATGGGCATGTTAGAAGCCTGTATTCGTGATGACTTAAACGAAAATGCACCGCGTGCGATGGCTGTCCTCGATCCGGTGAAGATCATCATTGAAAACTACGAAGAGGGCAAGGTCGAAACACTCACTGCGCCAAATCATCCTTCAAATGAATCTATGGGCACCCGTGAGGTACCATTTACGCGTGAGATCCTCATCGAGCGTGAAGACTTCAAAGAAGAAGCGAATAAGAAATTTAAGCGTCTTGTATTAGGCAAAGAGGTTCGCTTAAGGAATGCTTATGTGATCAAAGCTGAGCGTGTTGAGAAAGATGAAGCTGGTGAGATCACAACCATTTACTGTACATACGACGATGAGACACTTGGTAAGGACCCTGCGGATGGTCGCAAAGTCAAAGGTGTTATCCACTGGGTATCTGCATCCGAAGGCGTCAAAGCTGAAGTTCGTTTGTATGACCGCTTGTTTACTGTGCCAAATCCAGCAGCAGAAGAAGACTTTACTCAAGTGCTAAATCCAGAGTCATTAGTGATCATGAGCAATGCGGTGATTGAGCCAAGCCTTGCGAATGCTCAAGATCACGCGGCCTATCAGTTTGAACGCACAGGTTACTTCTGCCGTGATACGTCAGCACAAGGTGATCTTGTCTTTAACCGCACTGTAGGGTTAAGAGATACTTGGGCGAAAATCGAAGCGAAATAAGCAGATGTTTCACTGATGCAATGTTTATGAAAGAATTAGGGTCGGCATATCAGCCGGCCCTTTTTTAAATCTGGCTACCATGATGGATCATGTCCAACATGAGAGAAACGATTATTTTGTCTTGAAGGAATCAAGAGTAGGACAACGTTCTTTCTTAGAGGATATTCTACCTCGATTCATATCGATTAATGGATAAACAGCATCGTAAACACCTGATCCTTGGTACTCCTTAATTGCAGTTTCTCTATCTTCGGCATTAATTTGCCCAACAAGTTGACCATCTAAGAAAAACCCATAATTCATCGTTGTACCTCCTCTTTATTGTCTTCTCTTTTGAGGTTCTTATATTGTCTGCATCCCGTCAATCAACAAAAAAGCTGTATTTTTACACTATTCAAAACTAAATGATTATTTTGAGTTTGTCAGTATGATCCTGAACAAATTTTTGTAAATTTTTTATTCAGTCATCAGAGCGTATTTATCTATTAAAAAAAGTCAGCCACAAGAAAAAAGAAGGAACTATTCAAGAATCGATGAGTGTGGGATAGAGAGTGTCTTTGAAGAGGCACTCTCTCATTAAATATGAGGTCTTACTGCGATGACTCTAACGGAAAGCTTGCTATCACCTGTTCAAACGAAATGATTCGGTTTCTTACCAAAAATAATCGAATATCCGAACTACCTTTCTTTGCAAGAATTAAAGGTGCAGATGTATCACGATGCCCGGGTAAAAAAGTATTTGCTTGCAAATAGAGGTTATGGTTTTTAAGTTTTATGGTACCTTTGTCACCAACAGGTCTAATAAACCTTGTCGTGCATTCATCTGAGAGGTGCAGCTTAACTGCTCTTTTATTCGTGTCAGATTCATGTGTCATACATAAATTGGTTTTCACATGCTTGATAATAAAAGACCCGTCTATCGCCTGACCATAATCTCGAGTGAAATTTGACTCTTCAAAAGCTTTCTTATTCACTGGATTGCAAGCATCGTAATCAAAAACTAGTGTTGCATTGGTTTCTAACTTAGAAGGGATCACACAGGCACTAGAAAAATGATGCCTGATAACGTCAGAATAAGCTTGAGATGCAGTGAAAGCGAGACATAAGACTGATAAGAGTTTCTTTGTTGTTGTCATTGAGTTACTCATACTTGATTTTAATACTTAGGTTTTCTAGTTTGTATAAACTAAAACGTTAAAGTTATCATATTCAAGTACTAAAGTTAATCTATTGAAATTAAATAAGAATAAAGTACTGTTTTGTTTGCAATGTGAAATATGCTTAATTGAACGATACGTTTCTTATACTTTGACAGATTTCTGTACCGCTAAAACATCCTCATTTTTTTGGCTCGATGCAATTGAGTGAGCCCCATACCAATACTTTAAAGCCAGCATCAGTATGGTCGGTAGAAAAATCAGTGTGATTAATGCTGAAACTAATAAACCGCTCAATACAACGACACCTAACCCACGGTAAAGTTCGGTCCCTTCTCCCGGCATTACAACAAGCGGCAGTAAACCAAACAGTGTGGTTGCTGTAGACATAAGAATTGGCCGTAGTCTTGTGTTTACAGCATGGATGATGGCTTCTTTGAGCGGCTTGTTGTGAGTTTTAATATTCATCCGGGTTTGGTCCACGATCAGGATTGGATTATTGATGACTGTACCCAGCAAAATTAAAAAGCCGAGCATCGTGATCATATCAAAAGGTTGATGAAACCCAACGTGCCCGGTGAATTGAAGCCATTCACCGACTTGATTAAATCCAACAAGGCCAATTAAGCCACCAGCAATCCCGAGTGGGACGGTTGCCATGACAAACAGGGGATAACCCCAGTGATTAAATGTTGCGACCATCACTAAAAAGATAATGACCAAAGCAATCGTAAACTTACCTACCAGCTCTTGTTTTGTTGTACTCAGCTGATCTGCAGCGCCTGTGATATCAATTTTCAGAGATGCTGGGATCTTGACTTGTTTTTGTAAGGCAGGGATGAGCTCTGACTGTATTTTCGAAACAGCAGTCTCAAGAGCAACCTTAGGTGGGGGTATCACGCGAACAGAAACAGTTTTCCTTCCATCAACCCGAGTAAGTTGCCCACTGGCCATTGATTGTTGAATCGTGGCAATGGCTTTCAGTGGGACAACTTGATTCACATCATTGATGAAGGGTAAATCTTCAAGGGTATGAAATCGTCGCGCCAATTCTAAATCACCATGTAAGTAGATATCCATTTTTTTGTCGCCAAGAAAAAACTCATCAACGTATGCACCATCAGTTAGGGCGGATAGCGCATAGCCAAACTCATTGACTGGGATCTGTAATTCTGCCAACCGTTCCCACTTAGGATGAATGAGTAACATAGGCTGATCGAGACTAAGCGAGCTAGGAGTAGAGCTGATTTGTCCATCAGGGTACTTTTGTTCTGCGAGTTGGTAAGTTGATTCTGCGACTTCATACAGCTTTTCTAGATCTGGCCCGGAAAAATCAATATTGACGGCTCTGGCACCACCATCATTGCTCGTGATAATTGACCCACGAAAAGAGAAGGCTCGCATGCCAGGATAATGACGAAATAATTTTGTTAATCCGTTCATCATGGCGGTTAAATCCTGTGGTCGATAGGGCTCTGACAGAACCCAAAGGTAACCAGAAGAGATCCGCATGAGCACATATTTTAGCGGTGGAATATCGGTTTTCCCTTCATCAAAAGAAGTTGGGTCTGGATTGCGGTGCGACTCTAATATGGGGAGAATTTCGTCACCAATCGCTCTCATCTGGCTGAGGTTATACCCTGGCGGGGCAACCATGCGTGTAAAGGCCTTAGGTTCTTCGCCATCCGGCAAGTACTCTGCAGGTGGGGCAAGGATGAATGCAAGGCCTATCGTCATTATCAAGGAAAATAAAACACAGATGATCTGCCTTTTTGTTGATTGGAAAAGCCAACCAAGCGGCTTTGTGACCCATGGTGGTTTGGCGATTCGCTCTGGGCGGACGATATCAACTGATGCTGCTAATGTTGGTACAATAAACAGGGCGACAATCATCGAAGCAAAAATGGAAGCACAGATTGTAATGGCAATATCGGAGTAAAGCTGTCCAGCTTCCTGCTGTATAAAAATCACGGGTAAAAAAGCGAGGATTGTGGTTGTTGTGGAGGCAAAGACAGCCCGCCAAACATCTTGTACCCCTGTCACCGCAGCCGTCAGACGGTCTAATCCTTTCTTTCGCCATTGCTCAATACTTTCCAATACGACAATGCTGTTATCGACAGTCATTCCAATTGCAAAAGCAATCCCAGCGAGAGAGATAACATTAACGGTTCTATCAAATAGATAAAGCCCGATAAATGAAGCAATTGTACAAATTGGAATGCCGATAATACCGGTGAGAGTAGCGTTTTTTGATCGGATAAAGAAATACATGACGCCAATGGCTAACATCGCACCGAGCACCAAGTTAAACCAAACATTTTGAATACTGGTCTGGACATAGCGGACATCATCACCAACAAGCTGTATATTTAGCCCCCTTTCATTCAATAAATGTTGATTGAGGGACTGGGTTAAAGGGACGAGTGTATTTTTGATGTCAATGACATTTGAGCCTGCCTCTCGGTATATAGCCAAGGTGATATTTCTTTCTCCATTGAGATACGACAAGCCTTGCATTTCACTATGAGAGAGCTGGACAGTCGCGACATCTTTTAATGTAGTGATAATACCGTTGTCTTGTTTGATGATGAGGGATTCCAGCTCGGATATAGAGTTAAAACGTCCAACCATACGGATTAAGAAACGTTGTTTACCATTCTCGATATCTCCGATAGAAGAATCTCGATTTCTTTGCCGGATCACTCGACGAACATCAGAGACTTTGAGTCCGCGTTGAACCAATTGATGTGGGTCTATCAGAATTTTAATTTGTTTTTCTTCGCCACCGCTGATACGAATTCTTGAAATGCCTTTGACTCTTTCCATCTGTGGACGGACATAGTCATCCACGAAGTCACGCATCAAGTTCATATCCAGCGATAGAGGATTTCCGGGTAAAGGCACAACACTAAAATACATAAAGGCAACATTGGAAGATGCATGGCTTATCAGTTTTGGTTCATCGACATTCTCGGGGTAACTAGAAACCTGACTGAGCGCATTGCTGACCTGGATCAAAGCTTGAGTCATGTCAGTGCCAAATGGGAATTCCAGTTCAATTGAAGCGCTGCCTGTACTTGCCTCACTTACCATTCTTAAAAGGTTTGGGATAGTCTTTAAATATCGTTCTTGTTCTGCAAGAATATCTTTCTCAATATCTTGTGGCGTGGCGCCTGGCCAGCGCGTATCAACCCCAATGGTCTTTTCCTCAAGATCAGGCACCATTTGCACGGGAGTTTGAAACGCTGCTGTAACGCCAAGTACGATAAACATCAATGTGATCACGGCGAGTATGGTTCGGTGCTGGATCACCTTGCTGAAATAACCCATGGTTACATGATCCCTTTTAATGGCGTCAACTCAACTTTGTCTTGATCTTTCAGGCGCTCATTCCCACGGATAACAATGGGATCTTGAACCGACAAACCAGAGCGTACTTCAATGCCTTGCTCAGTTTGTTTACCAATTCTAATGACTCGGCGGCTTGCGATTTGGTTTACAGTTCCTATATTTTGAATGACAAAAACACTGTAGCCACCATCTGGATGAGACACTAATGCATCAGAGGGAATAAAGAGAGAAGGGGATTGCTGAGTTTGGAATCTAAAAAGTGCAGTGGCAGCAATCCCTGGAATCAATTGATTATCAACTTGCTCAATGGTTAGTCGTGTTAAAAAAGTCCGTGAACGTTCATTTGCATCTGGCACAATTGCTTGTATCGTTGCTGGGAATTCCTTTTCAGGGGCAAGGTCAGTTGTGACAACAATGGTTTTATCTTGATTTAAGTGTTTGTATTCTTGTTGTGGTAAGTAAACATCAAGACGAAGTTGATGCGACGAAACTAGTTCAAGCGTTGTTTCACCTGTGTCTATCCACTCTCCAACCTCAACATGTTTTTGAGTGATCACGCCATCAAATGGAGCGACAAGCGTATGTTTACTGACATTAAATTGTTGTTTATCAAAAGCGGCTTGCGCCGAAACCAAAATTTGTTCGGCACGTTTGACACGTAACCTTCGTAAATCTCTTTCTGTCCGGGGGAAGTGTTTTTTCTTCGCAAGCTCGTCGGCTTCTAGGCTTAAGCGCTTTGCTTCTTTGAGTTCAAACTCTGCCGCATTGACTAAAGCGGCTAAACGCTTTGCTTCGTGTTGTTCAAATAACATATCTAAAGTTAATAACTTATCACCTTGACGGACATGATCACCAGTGTCTACGAATAAATGGCTGATTAAACCATCGACGGATGTAGATAGCTTCGAGCGTTGGGATGCTTTTATGGTTCCAGTAACTGATATTTGGTGAATAGAAGGGGCTTCTTTGGGGTAAACGACGGAGACAGGCTGTAAGGTATCCGGGTTTGCCCAGCTGACTGGAGAAAGAACCAAGCCAGCCAGCAAGCTGGAGCAGATGCGCTGAATCATGGGTATTTTCTTGATACTATAGTCAAATACAATCCTATGGGAGTTCGATCGTTTCATCTTTGAGTTAACTCGATTGTTCTCTTTGTTTTTGGATCATGTTCAATCTCACCATCACCAGTAATAAACCGGATAGTGCAGCAAAGCTTAAAAAAACACTCAAAAAAAGCTGATTATTGATGTTTAAATACCCAACTATCATAGAGACAACACCAGCAGCAATAAATCGTATAAAAGTATTAAGTGCAGTGGTACTACCGGCCTTATTTGCAAAAGGCTCCAGCATTAAAGAGGTACAATTTGGGATGATAATGGCAATACCAAAAGTTGCTATCATCATAGGAATGAGCAGCCCCAATAGATTCAGTCCAATAAACTGCATTAATGCAAACATGATAATACCTCCTGTGAGCATCAAACATAGCCCAAGCAGGATGCATTGATCTGGAGTCGTTTTTTGATTGAGAAATGCAGAGTACTTTGCTCCAAGCAAGAAACTAAAGGCATTGAGAGCAAACATGACCCCAAAGAGCTTGGCTGAAAGCCCCAATTGATCTATCAATAAAATTGGAGATGTTGTGATAAAGCAAAACAAGCCAGCAAAAGCTAAGGTTGCAATCCCCGTGTAATAAGTAAATACAGGATGGATGGATATCATTTTATAACTTTGAAGCGCTTGGACCTGCGTATTCTGGTGTTCTTTACTTAGTGTTTCTTGAAGGAGTGTTACCGTGAGAATCAGTAAAAAAACAGAGAGTAAGCCAAGCAGCATAAAGATGGATCGCCAGCCAAAATAATCTTTTAAAATCCCTCCAATCACAGGAGCAATAATTGGTGCAATCCCAACATACATCGCAATTGTCGAAAGAACAATGGGTCGTTCTTCTGCCTCAAAGCAATCCCTTGCTATAGAAAATGCGCTTAAAACCCCAGCACAAGAACCAATACCTTGACAGGCTCGAGCAATTAAAAGTTGTGTGATATTACTTGAGAAAACGGCGATAAATGATCCCACTAAAAAGAAACTTAATCCGATGAGCAGGATATTTTTCCGCCCATATCTATCTGAGAGAGGACCAAAAATTAGCTGGATGAATGCAAATGTAACCACAAAAACAGTGAGTGTCATTTGTAGCATGCTTTCAGAGAGCAAAAGCTCATGTTGTATCTCAAGCATGGATGGCAGGTAAATATCGAGCGAAAAGGAAGGGATCGCCGCGATTAAAATTAAAAAGTACATTGGAACGGATTTGTTCATCTGTATGCTCCATGAGAATGCCGCCCTTATCGCTCAAATCATCGCGGCACAAATTACTTTAAATGGGAAAGTTGTTGGTTATGACACGTTATACAATGTCGGCTCAATTTCCCGAATATAGTTAAAATCTTTATCCATGTGGGCTTTGTTTTGGTGAACGAGGTATATCAAACCGGGCTGGCTAAATAAGTCGGTTGTTTTGGGAAAGTAGTCACCCGGTTTTACATGGAATGAGATCTGAATCACAGAATCCAGGCTTTCAACGCGCTCAACCTGATGAAAATCATTGAGAGTACCAGACTGAGTCGAAATTAAAGGGCAGATTGCTGCATGAGACCGTACCTGATATTGATACTCTAGTAATTCCCTTTGATGCGCGAGTTGTAAGATGATTTGTCGAAGGAGTGGTACCTGGCCTTTTCCGGTTGACTTTTCTGCGAGCTCTGAGATGCCTGCACCACAAATTCTCGGGTTTAATTCGACCAATTTTGGGCCTTGCTGCGTGAGCATAATTTCACAATGCGTAGCGCCAAACATAACCCCCAAACAATCCAGTACCTCATCTGTATAGTCAATGAGTTGGGAGAACTCAGTGGATTGTGGAGCAACAATTTCACATCGCTCATATACGATGCTGCCTTCCATTTCCAGCTTATTATATCGCCACACATCACTGACAATGTGACGTCCATTCATCGAAACTGTGTTAACAATATATTCGATGCCTTCCATGTACTCTTGGAGAAGTAAGCGATTGATCGTATGCCCAAGTTGATCTTCTCTCCCATTCAACTCATGAAAACAGCGACTGATTTCTTCTTGATTGTGGCAGATTCGGACGCCTTCACTGCCTAAGCTTTCCAGCGGTTTTATGACAACTTTGTCAAAAGGCTGTTTGCTGTACCAGTGAAGTAAATGCTCAAGGGTTTCTGATGCAATATATCGCGCATGTCCCAGCTCATTCTTTTCCAGAATTTCATTCATTAAATGCTTATTGAGCCGATGTTTAATTAGATGGCGTTTGTTATGCTGTAAGCCGAGCTCATCGGCGAGGTGGTCGGCGACTTCGACACCTGACTGTACCCCTGGTACCACAGCAATTGGGTGAAAATTGGCAAGCGTATCAACAAGTGCATCAAAATTCGGAAAATTTCGAATATCAAATTGTTGAATATAGTGCTCAGGTTGAAATTTAGAGCTTCCAATAACAAGCTCTTTACCGGTTGATACATGAATACAGCCGATACCGGACTGACAGAAGTCTTTGGCAAATGAAGCACCGCTTAAATACCCATCGACGATAACCACATGACATAAATGACGCATTGTTTATCCTTAACAGATTGATTATAAATGGAACTTCCCTTCCACTTTATTGTGAAAGTCCTTGGTTGAATGATAAAACGTGAGCTACGAACGAATTTGTAAAGGAACGACTCGGACATTCAAAGATTCACGAACTTGTTCAAGTGGTTCTTCCAATCTTTCTTCCCAACGTTGCCCTAAAAATACTTTGGCTTTTCGGCCTTCAAGATAACCGCCAACCAACGGATCTAAAAAGTCGTACATTTCCTGTGTAAACTCTAACGAACGGAGAAAAGCCATGCTGCATAGAAATTTTGAGACAGGTGTTGCAACTTGTGCGATTTGAAATCCTTGAATCGCAAGCTCGCCAGGCATCGTCGGTGGTACACCCAAAGCGACATGAAAAAAATCGTGAGTTGAACGCGCCCGATGCATAAAGTAGGTCTTATCATCCTTGATCTCTATTTCCGGAAGTCCAGTTAATGATAACCCATACTCTCGCATAAAATGCCCAAATGTATGACCTAGACTACCAGAACGCATTTGGCACATTTCATCAATACTTGGGGTTTCTGGAAGATATTTTTCATCGACCAGAGCTTTGACTTCCGGGTGTTGATATAAATCCTGAAAATACTGCTCTAAATACTTCGTTTTATTGACAATATTTGAAATTGCGATCGAACACTCGACGCCGGGATCTTCAATATATTGCTTGAGGTGAGGTGCTGCTTCAATTAGTGTTGCGTAAAGTTGGTGCATGATCTTAATTCCCTTTATCAATTCCACTTGGAAAATCTAAGACAGAGTTTCCATCAAGTCAAGAAATGTGTTCGTTTTTTATGCTCGAATTTGATTGAGTGTTCCTAAGAGAGAGCGGAGGCTGAAGATTTTTTTCGATCATATGAGCTGACTTAAAGCCAGCTCTAGGAACATGAAATCACTATAAAATAACCAAAGTTTTGCCATTCCAAAAGCCGCCCCACGGTTTGCTTTGTGGCTTTGTTGTATAATTGACGGTTCCATCCCAATCTTCACTAACTTCATTGAAATCGAGGACCCAAATCCCATTTTTTCGTTGATATAGCATGTATGACTCATTGGAATAAACAGGCATTCCATTGTAGCTATCGACGATATGATATTCACCGGAGGAGGCAAAAGGATAATTGGCACCAGAGACATAAACTGTACTTGGCAAGATGCTTGCTGTGCCACTCCAGGTGCCATCCCAGGGGAATGTTTGTGGAGCGGTCGTGTAATTCACCGTACCATCCCAGACTTCACTGATTTCATTAAAATCCAAGACCCAATGGCCATTCTCACGTTGATAAAGAGAATAAACGCCATTTGAATAAACGGGGCCATTACCATAGTTTTCCTTCAGGCTATATTCTCCAGAGGAGTCATTTGGGTAATTTGCTCCAGATACTTCAAGATGTTTTGGCCACATTGGCGAGGTTGTTTTTAATTCTTGAGAGTCATCCCCAAATGAAGTGACATCAGCAAATGCAACTTGAGAAGAAAGCAATAAAAAAAGCAGATTGAGTTGAGTCTTCATGAAATACCTTATTTCGTTGTAGTCATCACTAAAAATAATTAATTATTTGATATATCAGCAAAAATGCATGACGAAACAAGCCTAGAAGGCAGATCTTTATACTGTCAAGTTGGGAGCTAAACATCCATTCTTTGGAGTAATTTTTTATGGAGTTAATTCTTAAAGACCGTAAAAAAGAACGAGAAAAAATAACGCAAGAGAGTAACGTATTCAAAAGCCTTTCCATGACGAATTGCTTATGATCATTCAAAAATGATCAATGCATTTTTCATTCTGAAATCCTAATTTTTGAACTGTTAATGAAGCGTATGCTAACAATAGGCATGGTTTGGGAGGCGTTATTTGGAAAATAAGATGCTTTATAAGAAAAAAGGAGATTGATAGAGGTGTTCAAATGAACCGTGTTGCTCCGGCATCAAAAAAAGTGCCAGAAAAACAACTCTGGCACACCAAACGAAGTGAAGAAAGAACTTAGAATGTTCCTCGTACTCCTAATGAAATAGCACGGCCTGGAAGTGGAGCCTCATTCTTGATAAATGATGCATGTGAGCGAGCAAACTTATCCGTTAAGTTTGTGCCTTTCACATACAAGGTAAAGTCGGCATAATCTAAATTAACATAATAACGGTAGCTGATGTCATGCATCGTATATCCCGCTGTTCTTGTTTCATGGTCGGCAAGCTTATCCTGCTCTGAGTAATACGTTGTCTCAAAAGTAACATCCCAGTTATCCGCCAGATATCCAACTTCTCCGCCAATTCTCATGGGTGGAATTCTTGGTAAATTACCGCCATCAACAAGTTTCGCGCGGGTGTAATCGCTATTAAAGCCAAGCTCCCAGTTTTGAGTCAATGCATAATCGACCGATAATTCATAACCATAGAACTCAGCATCTGCTTGACGATAATGGAAGATCGGCATCCCGGCATGAAAGTGATCGCCATGCTCTTCACCAAGTGAACTCTTTCCTGTATTTTCTTGGTAAACAAAGTTATCGACTTGATTCATGAAAACATTGAATTCACCACTCCAGTTTTCCTGTTTGAGGCGGTAAATCAGATCAATATTTTTTGCTTTTTCTTTTTCGATACGATCGGGACTAAACTCGGCTTCTCCGCAATCAAAACCGTGTTTTTGCTCACATTCATGAATTGCATATAAGGCACCCACATCATAAGTCGATGTTGAAATATGGATCCCATTTGACAATAGTTCTGCTGCGGATGGTGAGCGTTCAGCATATGCAAATGATACTGCGATCGATTGCGCTTCAGTGAATTGATAGTTTAGGCCAGCAGATGCACTCGTATTCGTAAAGCTTTTAGAGTAGCTGTCTGCTGATGCCGAATCATGATCATCTTCATGGTCGTCATCATCGTCGTGGCCATGACCGTGTTGCATCTCTAATAACTCAGGCGCATCAACCTTATTTTTTTCGACACGAACACCGAGTTCGAGTGTTAGCTCATCCGTTAGTTTCTTTTCTTCTAAAGCAAAGACAGCCCATGATGTACTTTCACTTGCTGGGGTAAATGCTTCATCACCGACAGCAGAAAAGTCTGTTTTCTGGTAGTGCATTCCGAATATTCCATGCCAACCGTAGACTGTTTCATGCTCTGCAGTGAGTCGGAACTCATAGCTGTCATTTTCAAATCTTGTACCTGGTTGGCCATTTTCAAACTCAGTATGTTGGTAATCTGTATAGGAACCAAGGAAGTTGATGGATTCTAGTCCATTCACTGGATTATAAAGCTCAGCTGCGAGCTGATATCGGCGCTGACTCATATCTGCAAAAACACGTTCTGCTTCTTCATGATCATGTTCATCTTCGTGTCCATGGTCATCATGGCCATGACCTTCTTCTTCATGAACATGACCAGGGATCCCATAAACAGAAGAAAGATGACCAACACTAAAACCAATCAATCCAGATTCATTACTCCAAGATATCCCTGCATTAACGCCTTGTGTATCAATATCGGAGTTTGCGAGCTTATTATTTGCATGGGCTTCGTGATCACCTTCGTCTTCATCATGATGCGGCTCATCAGGGATTTCATAATCATTGGTGATCCGGTTAAAAGCATCGACATGGACTGAGAAGCCGTTGACGGTTTTCGTATCTAGGTTTACAGCTAGCATCGTTTCGTCAGAGACACTATTGTAACGGCTGTCGAACTTCACATCTGTTTCTTGTTTTTGCTCTCGTGGGATACGATTATCAATGACATTGACAACACCACCGATCGCGCCACTCCCATAAAGAAGGGTTGCTGGCCCCCGTAGGACTTCGATCTGTTCTGCACTGATTGATTCTGTTGTTGTTGCATGATCAGGTCCAACACGGGATGCATCTGATGTATCTAATCCATTCTGGGTAATTTTGACTCGAGGGCCATCCATACCTCGGATAACTGGACTCGAAGAAACAGGCCCAAAATAGCTGCTATGAATGCCCGGTTCAGATTTGAGTGTTTCACCAAGTGTTGGTTCTGCTTTTGTTTTGAGCGATTCACCGCTCAATACAGTGACAGGGGAGGTCATTTCCATGGATGACTTATGTAATCCGGAAGAATAAACAACAAGATGCTCGATATTTGATTGTGACAAGGTCACTTTGATTGGTGACTTCGCTTGGTCGGTTAATTGCAGTGTCTTATCTTCGAACTCACTGGCACTGATATGTAGTTCATCTAGCTTTTTGATGCCTTTAATCGAAAAGTAACCATCTTTATCTGTCGTTACAAAGTGGTTATGACCATGAAAGTGTACCTTGGCTTTATAAACAGGTTGTCCAGATTCATCGACGATTCTACCTTTTAGTATTTGTTGTTCTTCGGCTTGAATCGGCGTATTGAATAGTAACGCTGAGACAGCAGCAGCGATCACCTTCTTTTTCATTTTTTGAGACTCCCATAGCATAAGGCAAAAGTTTTTTAAATCAACCAGATAATCATTGTTCTGATTTAGTGTTTTTTCCAACCCAAATCATAAATTTGTGGCTTTTAGCCAATATTAGTATGAATATCTTTGCATTTGAATTGTTATAACATAACAGGTTGGGGAATTTATGTTATATCATCACAATAGTCAAGTGAAATGTTATAGTGTAACAAATGGTGGTATTCTTTCATTGAAAATATGCAATTCTTGAATTCATTCAATACGTTCAGACGCAGAAGAGCTTGCGTTATCTATCAGATTTGTTTTAATGCCTTATTGTTGTGAAAAGGGATGATATAGAATGAAAATCGTTGTGTTAACTGGTGCGGGGATCTCTGCTGAATCTGGTATTCAAACATTTCGGGCTTCTGATGGGCTTTGGGAAAATCATCGGATAGAAGATGTGGCCACGCCAGAAGGCTTTATGAAAAATCCTAACTTAGTTTATCAGTTTTATAATGAGCGACGTCGTCAATTATTATCACCGGGAATTTCACCAAACCCTGCTCATATCGCTTTAGCCGAGTTGGAGAAGCAGGGGAAACATGAAGTCCTTGTCGTCACACAAAATATTGATGACCTCCACGAAAGAGCTGGCACACAAAATATCATTCACATGCATGGCGAATTGCTTTTATCTCGGTGTGAAGTGAGTGGCATCACACATGAGGCACGCCAAGATGTAACAGAAGAGGATGAGTGTCCTTGCTGTACGCCTGGCGCAAGATTAAGACCACATGTGGTCTGGTTTGGTGAAATGCCCCTTGAGATGGAACGAATTTACGAAGCACTCTCAGATTGTGATCTCTTTTTATCCATTGGCACATCAGGGAATGTTTACCCAGCTGCAGGTTTTGTTGCGGAAGCAAAAGCATATGGTGCCCGTGCTGTGGAGATTAACCTTGAAGCTTCAATGACTGCAACACAATTTGATGAGCATATCTATGGACCCGCTGGAACCGTTTTATCAGAATTTTTGATGACTTTACCCTAAGGAGATTTTTGTTGACGTACCTCCCTGAGTTTTTCCTGATTGCTGCTGCACACTTTATTGCCGTTGCAGGACCTGGACCCGATTTTACAATTATCCTAAAAAATGCACTGAGTTATGGCAGAAAGGTTGCTGTAGCTACAAGTATTGGTATCGGTGTGGGTATTCTTATCCATATCATCTATAGCTTGACTGGCGTTGGCTTGTTATTGCAGTCATCACCGATTGTTTTTCGAATATTTTTATTTTTAGCTGCGAGCTACCTGATATATATTGGTATTCAAGGCTTACGCGCGAAACCTTCAAGTCAAACAGAATCAATACAAACTGATTCATCGAATACCATCAGTACGAAAAAAGCATTTACACAAGGTTTTTTAACCAACGCCCTTAACCCAAAAGCAACCCTGTTTTTCCTATCACTCTTTTCTGTTGCTGTCTCAGCAACAACACCATTTGCAATAAAGGCAGGGTATGGAATTTATATGGCTATTGCAACAGGATGTTGGTTTAGTTTCCTTTCTTATATGCTTACGATTGAAAAGTTCCGTAATAAACTCATGAAAAATGGTTATTGGATTGACCGTATTACGGGTGTTGTACTGATTTTACTAGCAGTAAGACTGCTTTGGTCTGAGATCGCCACTATGCTCACTTAAGCAGATTCCCCCTGTGGGGTTACGATTATGTCGCGACCCCATAGCATGTTCAGTACTTATTCATGTTTAGTACTTATCAACAGAGATAAAGTGCTTTTTCAGAATTTTCTGATAACTTCCGTCTGCTTTGATTTGCTTTAGGCCAGCATTAAACTCTTCTGTTAGCTTCTCAAAACCTGGCTTTTTCTTTGAGAATGCAACATACATATCAAAGACCTTGTAAGGTGGGGATAAGATTTTCACTTTCGAACGATCAAATCGTGGAGAAAGTCTTTCCAAGTGATAGAAAAACAGACTTCTAGGAGCCAAAATTAAATCAATTCTTTCTTTCAGGATCAGTAATATTCCTTGGTCTTGTTGGTTATATGGATAAGTTTTGAGTTGAGCCTGATCAAAATCATCATGTGCAGTGGAACCTCGAATCACGCCTATCACGGCACTTTTTAGATTACTTAAATCACCACCGTAATTGATATTGAGCGGTTTCACTGTGATCAACTCTTCCTTCACTTTCCAGACAACATCCGGGTAGGAAAGGAATTTGGTTCGCTCTTTGGTTTTATACACATCCATTACGCCATGCACTTCACCATCCTTTGCTTCTTTTAATGCTCTTGTCCAAGGACGATAATGATACGTGACTTGGTAACCCGCTTTTTGAAATGCTTGGGTAACGATATGGGTAAAAAAACCACCGTCGTTGAGCGTTTCACCTGTATAGGGTTCCCAATTAATCGTCGTTAGATCAACATGTTTCTTTTCTTCTGCACACAAAGATATACATGTAATGCCTAATAGAAAAGTAATCAGTCTCGAAGCTGTCATGATTTACTCATATCAACAAAATTTGAGTGTATGGGCTTAAGTATATATGAATCTGGGTGAGCAGGTGCTCACCCGTTCAAGTGTAGGGTCAGAATTTAATATTTATGACGCTTCAGGGATGTTTCTGCGAGAATTTTGGCAGAGATCTCTTCAACCGAGAGATGAGTACTGTTTAAAAATGGGATTTTTTCTTTTTTGAGCAGCATTTCAACTTCACGAACCTCAATACGACACTGTCTTAATGAAGAATATCGGCTGTTTGCGCGCCGATGATCACGAATTTGATGCAGTCGTTCTGGGGATATCGTCAGACCAAAAAGCTTTTTCTTATGGGGCTGAAGCGGTTTGGGTAACTTCGTATCAACGAGATCTTCTTCCGTGATAGGGTAATTCGCTGCTTTGATCCCATATTGTAACGCCAAGTATAAACTTGTCGGCGTTTTGCCAGATCGTGAGACACCGACCAAAATAATATCTGCTTCATCATAATCTTTGAGATTTGCCCCATCATCGTTTGCTAATGAATAATTGATGGCATCAATACGAAAGTCGTATGTTTTTTCATGAATTGAATGGGTGCGGTGTGTTTTTGGTTTCGCGGCAACGCCTAATTCATCGGATAAAGGGGCTGCATAATGGTTTAAGAAATCGAAACAAGCGCCATCGCACTGTTCAATAATATGTCGGATTTCATTATCCACGAATGTATGAAAGACTAAAGGTCGCTCACCTGTTGTTTTATAACGAGCATTTATCTGATTTTTGACGTTGTGTGCTTTTTCTGGATTCTCGATGAATGGGATAGTGATATGATCAAAATCCTGTTCAAACAAGGACAAAAGTGCATGTCCGAAGACTTCTGAGGTGATAGCTGTGCCATCTGATATATAAAAAGCAGTTCTCACTATTTTGCCTTAATAACGTAATAAAATTACATGAAAAATAAGATTTTCATTCGACTTAGCCAAGTGTAAAATGAGCCACGCCCGAAAGTAAAAATGTAAGCTTACACAGTTTATGACAAAATTTGGAGACCGAACCGTGCAAGAACACGTTCTCTGGTATCAAAACCTAAATATGAATGATGTGAACCGAGTGGGTGGTAAAAACGCATCACTGGGTGAAATGATTTCCAACCTGGCAAATGCTGGCGTCCAAGTGCCAGGCGGATTTGCAACCACTTCTTATGCTTTTAATGAGTTTCTTGAGCAAAGTGGGCTGAACGATAAAATTTACGAGGTTCTTGATCACCTGGATGTTGAGGATGTCAATGCGCTTGCAAAAGCAGGCAGCCAGATCCGCCAATGGATCATTGATACACCATTCCAATCGAATTTAGAAAATGCCATTCAAGACGCATTTGCTCAGATCGAAAAAGAATCTGGCGCACAAGCATCGTTTGCGGTTCGTTCTTCTGCAACAGCTGAAGATATGCCTGATGCATCATTTGCTGGTCAACAAGAGACATTCTTGAATGTAAAGGGCATTGATGCGGTGAAGGTCGCGATTAAGCACGTTTTTGCTTCTCTGTTTAATGATCGGGCGATTTCTTACCGCGTTCATCAGGGCTATGACCACCGTGGAGTCGCATTATCTGCGGGTATCCAGCGCATGGTTCGTAGTGATAAGTCTTCTTCTGGCGTGATGTTTACAATAGACACAGAATCTGGTTTTGAAGATGTCGTCTTTATTACGTCTTCCTATGGCTTAGGTGAAATGGTTGTCCAAGGTGCTGTTAACCCGGATGAGTTTTATGTCCATAAACCAACACTCGAAGCAGGCAATCCAGCTGTACTTCGTCGTAATATTGGTAGCAAAGCTGTTCAGATGGTGTATTCCGATGATTTATCACATGGGAAACAAGTTGAAGTCATCGATGTTGATGAAAAGCAAGCCATGCAGTTCTCCATTAACGATGAAGAAGTACAAGAGCTTGCAAAGCAGGCCATGATCATCGAGCGTCACTACAAGCGCCCAATGGATATCGAATGGGCAAAAGATGGCAACGATGGAAAACTCTACATTGTACAGGCTCGTCCAGAAACTGTTCGTAGCAACGAGGCTGCGAATATCATGGAACGTTTCCAGTTAAAAGAAACGTCAAATGTTTTATGTGATGGCCGGGCTATCGGTCATAAAATCGGTGCTGGTGTTGCAAAAGTGCTTAAGTCCATCGAAGAAATGGATAAGATCCGGCCAGGTGATGTACTGGTCACTGATATGACGGACCCTGATTGGGAGCCGATCATGAAGCGTGCGGCTGCAATTGTGACCAATCGGGGTGGTCGAACATGCCATGCTGCAATCATTGCCCGTGAATTAGGGATACCAGCGGTTGTCGGTTGTGCATCTGCAACTCAGGATATCCAAAATGGTGACACTGTTACAGTATCTTGTGCAGAAGGGGATACAGGTCGAATCTACGAAGGAAAGTTAAATTTTGAAGTCTTAACCTCCAAAGTTGATGAAATGCCGGACTTACCGATAAAAATCATGATGAATGTCGGTAATCCAGAGCGTGCTTTTGATTTTGCACGACTGCCTCATTCAGGAATTGGCCTTGCACGGGTTGAGTTTGTTATCAATCGTATGATCGGCGTTCACCCTAAAGCATTGTTGAATTACGATGCGCAACCAGATAACGTAAAACTGGAAATTCAAGAGCTGATGGCAGGTTACTCCGATCCAGTTGAGTTTTATATCGCGAAGCTAACAGAAGGGATTGCAACCTTAGGCGCTGCGTTCTCTCCTGAGCGTGTTATCGTCCGGATGTCTGATTTTAAATCGAATGAATACGCGAATCTCATCGGTGGCCAGGATTACGAGCCGGAAGAAGAAAACCCGATGATTGGTTTCCGTGGTGCATCACGTTACATCGCAGATTCTTTCAAAGAATGTTTTGCCCTGGAATGCGAAGCGATTAAACGTGTTCGGAATCAAATGGGGCTGACCAATGTTGACATCATGATCCCGTTCGTACGGACATTGGGAGAAGCTGAGCAAGTCATTGAACTGCTGGCTGAGCATGGTCTTAAGCGCGGTGAAAATGGCCTCAAAGTCATTATGATGTGTGAGCTTCCATCAAATGCTTTGCTTGCGGATGAGTTCCTTGAGTATTTTGATGGCTTCTCAATCGGTTCCAATGATTTAACTCAGTTAACTTTAGGGTTGGATCGAGATTCTGGTCTCATTGCACATTTATTTGATGAGCGCGACCCTGCTGTTAAAAAGCTGCTTTCTACGGCCATTCAAGCTGCAAAAGCAAAAGGAAAATACGTCGGGATTTGTGGACAAGGCCCGTCCGATCACGAAGACTTTGCTGCATGGTTGGTTGAACAAGGGATTGACAGTGTTTCACTCAACCCAGATACAGTGCTAGAAACTTGGCTGTATCTGGGTAAAAAATACCCACAGAAATAACACCTTCGATTCTTCATGATTGTCACCTTTGGTGGCAATCATTTTGATCTGTCCTTCAACAGATCTTCTTGCGACCAAGCGAGGGTGGGAGTATATCCCACTCTGGTTTGTATGTATTCCAGCTTTACTTTTTATGTTCGTCTCTGTAGTCTGTAAAGATGTGTCAATGTTGAGATTTCTATGCGAAGCACAATCTGCAAGTTCATCGTGATGACAACCATGCTTTTTGCTTTACTTGGGCAAACGCTTGTGTATGCATCAATGTCTTGTGAAATGAGCTTGCATCAGTCAATGTCACAACATAGATCAATTTCTCACACATCAGCGTCTCATGCATCAATGGTGATGCATAGCGAAATGGATTATTCACAGATACAGCACAACATGGATACGGTGCCATCTGACCATGAGGATTGCTGTGATACAGAATGTACCTGTCCAGCAAATGCTTGTATTTCATTCGTGTTTGTTTTATCAGACTTTGTAAGCACCCCTTACGCTATCTCAAACCACAAAATTTCTATTGCTCTGCTCTCACAACAACAGCAAGCAATACAATCACTCTATCGTCCCCCTATATTCGCTTAATACAATCTCAGTGCGTCTAAATTTTGTCGCAATTTAACTGATTGCTCGTTCGTTGTCAGAACGACAGTCGATTGTATTTAAGTTTTCCAGAGATTCTGGGGGAAAAATGGTTTATCTAATGATGGGATCGCTGTTGATTGCTGTGGCAGTGACTGCTTCATTCAATGTTCATACAGCAGAAAGACAAGCATATCCACTGTCTCTTAAACAAGCCGTGGCATTGGCGCAATCGAACGATCCATGGCTTTATGGAAGTCAACTCCAACAAAACGCAATTGAAGCAAAAAGTATTTCGTCTGGGACGTTGCCAGATCCAAAGCTCTCTATTGGGGTGATGAATCTTCCGACCAACTCCTTTTCATTCGATCAGGAAAATATGACCCAACTCAATGTTGGTGTCATTCAAATGTTGCCCCGTGGCGATTCTTTAGAAATCCAATCCGATCAATTGAAGTTGGAGGCATCAAAATATCCTTATCTTCGGGCTGACCGAAAAGCCAAGCTTGAGATGACAGTTGCTCAATTATGGCTGGATGTTTATCAGGCGCAGCAGACGATCCGATTCATAGAAAAAGATCAGGCGCTTTTTGAGCAAATGGTTGATGTTGCCAAAGCAAATTACAGCACAACGGTTGGGAAAACACGTCAACAGGATGTGATAAGAGCACAGTTGGAGCTTGTTCAGCTGGATGATCGTTTAGCTGCTCAACATCAAAAATTGGAAATTGCGATTGCAGGTCTAAATCAGTGGTTACATCCATTTCATGAGAACAATATTGAATCCATAGACTTTGATATGCAACCAGCAAAGTATGAAGTCAACGCGGAAGAACCGACATTAAAATTAGTACAACCTCTGATTACAAGCCAATCCTACTTATCGAGAAATCAAATCGCACGAACGATCGATCAACATCCTGCACTGCAAGTTGAAACGGTGGAGCAAGCGGTTGCAGAAAAAGATGTTCTCTTGGCAAAAGAAAAATACAAACCACAATGGGGTGTGAATGCCAGTTATGGCTATCGAGATGATTCACCAAATGGTATGTCACGCTCTGACTTTTTTTCAGTTGGTGTGACGGTCGATTTACCTTTATTTACTGACTCTCGTCAAGATCAAGATGTTGCGGCATCCATTGCTCGTTCAGAATCCCTCAAGACAGAGAAACTGTTGTTGATGAAACAAATGATCACGCAAATTGAGCTGGAAACCAGACAGCTACACAGGTTGCGGGAACGTCAGGTGATATATCAATCAAAGCTTCTCAATCAATCACACGATCAAGCGGAAGCATCATTGACAGCATACACCAATGATGATGGTGATTTCGCCGAGGTAGTCCGGGCAAGGATCGCTGAGTTAAACACCCGGATTGCTGCGTTAAATATTGATATTGATGTTTTAAAAACAATCGCCCGCTTGAATTACTTTTTTACTCACAAAGCAGAGGTTTCTCATGACAACAAATAAAAGCTGGATCATGAGCATGATTCTTGGGGGAGCAATTGGTGCAGGAGTGACCGTATTCCTTCAACCACCTTTACTTTTGAGTGAAAGTAGCAGTACTTCTGATGAAAAGAATCCCCTGTATTGGGTTGCGCCAATGGACTCAAATTATCGTCGTGATAAACCAGGTAAGTCACCCATGGGTATGGATTTGATCCCAGTCTATGAAGAGTCCAGTCCCTCGGAAGCACTTGGGCCGGGGGCTGTCTATATTAAGCCACATGTGGTCCATAATCTTGGGGTCCGGACAGCACTCGTCAAAATGCAACATGTTGAGACTGCAATTTCAACTGTGGGTTATGTTCAATATGATGAAGATAAATTGGTGCATATTCATCCCCGGGTTGAGGGCTGGATAGAAAAGCTATATGTTAAAGCTGCTGGCGATCCTGTGAATGAAGGTGCGCCTTTGTATACGTTGTATTCACCACAATTGGTCAATGCTCAGGAAGAATTTTTAATTGCACTCAGGCGTAGTAATCGAACATTGATCCAAGCGGCTAAAGAACGGCTCCAATCGCTTCAACTTACGCCAAAATTTATCAAGTCCCTTGAAAAAACAAGGAAAGTCCAACCGTTCATTACATTTTATGCGCCGCAGTCTGGTGTTTTGGATGGTTTAAAGATCCGAGAAGGGTTTTACGTGCAACCTGGAAATACACTGATGAGTATCGGCCAGCTGAGCCAAGTCTGGGTCCAGGCAGAAGTGTACGAGCGTGATGCCGCGCATGTACAAAAGGGACTCCCAGTCTCCATGACCCTGGATTACTTACCTGGAAAAATGTGGTTAGGCGTTGTCGATTATGTTTATCCGGTATTGGACGCAAAAACAAGAACACTGCGGGTTCGTTTACGATTTGATAATCAGGACCAACAACTTAAACCAAATATGTTTGCCCAAGTGGTGATCCACGCAAGTTCTGAGAATGAGACGCTGTTGGTCCCAAAAGAGTCAGTTATTCGAACAGGAAAACAAGATCGAGTTGTTTTAGCACTGGGTCATGGGCAATTTAAATCCATTGCAGTGAAGATTGGCCGTGTCAGTGAGCAGGATATTGAGATTTTGGAAGGCATTCGTGAAGGTGATGAAATTGTCACCTCAGCGCAGTTTTTAATTGATTCAGAATCAAGTAAAAGCTCTGATTTTAAGCGGATGTCTAAGGATGAAATACCACAAGCAGTTTCATCAGCAACTGTCGAAGGAACAATCAACAGTATCGACCTAGAAGCAGGGATTTTGAACATCAGCAGAGGCCCAATTGCAAAATGGAGCAGACCCGCAGCAACTATGGATTTTCATGCGGATCAATCAATTGATCTGAGTGCTCTAAAAGATGAAATGAAGGTGAAGTTCACGTTTGAGATCCGTGATGACTTTGTGATTGTTGATATTCAACCAATGGAAATGACACATGAAGGGCATGAGCATCAACAGGGAGCAGTATTATGATCAGCGCAGTGATCCATTGGTCAATTCACAATCGCTTCTTTGTGCTGCTGACGACGTTGATCTTGGTTGGCGCTGGGTTGTATTCCTTAAAACATACTCCTGTCGATGCCATTCCAGACTTGTCTGATGTCCAGGTGATCATCAAAACCAACTACCCAGGTCAAGCCCCACAAGTCGTACAGGATCAGGTCACGTATCCGCTGACGACAGCAATGTTATCTGTGCCGGGTGCAGTGACGGTTCGGGGTTTTTCATTCTTTGGTGACTCTTTTGTTTATGTCATTTTTGACGAAAAAACAGATCTCTATTGGGCGCGAAGTCGTGTGCTGGAATATCTGAGCCAAGTTGCACCATCGTTACCACCGAGAGCAAAACCACAACTTGGCCCAGATGCGACAGGCGTTGGCTGGATTTATATATATGCATTAGCTGATAAGACGGGTAAGGCAGATATGAGTCAGTTACGGAGTTTACAGGACTGGTTTTTAAAGTATGAATTACAAACGGTGCCGGGTGTGTCAGAAGTTGCAGCTGTCGGCGGGATGGTCAAGCAATATCAGGTACAAGTGGAGCCGGATAAACTTCGAGCTTATGGTATTCCACTGAGTTTGATCCAAACTGCACTCCAACGAGGCAACCAAGAAACCGGCGCATCTGTCATCGAAATGGCGGAAGCTGAGTATATGGTCACAGCCTCTGGTTATATCAAAGGGGTAAAGGATATCGAGGCAATTCCACTTGGTATGAATACACAAGGGACACCATTGACCATTGGTGATGTCGCAAAAGTGGGAGTTGGACCACAAATGCGCCGTGGTATTGCGGAACTTGATGGGGAAGGGGAAGTCGTAGGTGGAGTTGTTGTGATGCGCTTTGGAAAAAATGCGCAAAAGACGATAGAAGGGGTGAAAGCGAAACTCAAACAACTTGAAAAAAGCCTTCCGGATGGTGTTGAAATCATCACCGTATATGACCGTTCCGCCCTCATTGAAAATGCTGTGAATAATCTTTGGTCGAAACTTGGCGAAGAATTTTTGGTTGTTGCACTGGTGTGTATTGCGTTTTTATTCCATGTCCGTTCATCACTTGTGGCGATCGTGAGCTTACCTGTTGGGATCTTGGTTGCCTTTATTATCATGTATTTACAGGGGATTAATGCAAACATCATGTCACTTGGTGGGATTGCCATTGCTATTGGTGCCATGATTGATGGTGCGATTGTCATGATTGAAAATATGCACAAACATATGGAAAAAACACCGCTCACAAAGGAAAACCGTTGGCAAGTCGTAGCAGAGTCCGCCAGTGAGGTTGGGCCGGCACTTTTTTTCAGTTTGTTGATCATCACGGTTTCTTTTCTTCCTGTGTTCACATTAGAAGCACAAGAAGGTCGAATGTTTTCGCCGTTGGCATTTACAAAGACTTATGCGATGGCCGCTTCTGCGGCATTGGCCATTACTTTGGTTCCTGTTTTGATGGGCTATTTTATTCGTGGAAAAGTGGTTTCAGAACATAAAAATCCGATTAATCGAGTACTAATTGCTATTTATCTCCCTATCTTAAAAGGTGTTTTGAATTGGCCGAAAACAACAATTGTTGCTGCATTGATTGTGACTGTGATTGGCTTTTGGCCCGTTGACAAAATAGGAAGTGAGTTTATTCCACCCTTGGATGAAGGTGATTTAATGTATATGCCAACGACTTATCCTGGGATATCGATTGGGAAGGCGCGGGCGTTATTACAGCAAACGGATAAATTGATCAAAACTGTTCCAGAAGTTAAATCCGTATTCGGAAAAATAGGACGAGCAGAAACTGCAACAGACCCCGCACCATTAACAATGATAGAAACCTTTATTCAGCTTAAACCTCGTGAAGAATGGCGTGACGGTGTCACTATCGAGAATTTGAAGAAAGAGTTAGACAGTCTCGTTCAATTTCCAGGGCTGACAAATGCATGGGTCATGCCGATTAAAACTCGGATTGATATGTTGGCGACGGGGATCAAAACCCCAGTGGGTATTAAGATAGCAGGTCCTGATTTAGACGTGATCCAAAATTTGGGCCAGCAGCTGGAAACCATTATGATGGAAGTTCCGGGTACTGCTTCTGTGTATTCAGAACGTGTTGCCGGAGGCCGTTATTTAAAAGTAGATATTCAACGAGAGAAAGCAGCGCGATATGGATTGAATATTGCGGATGTGCAACAAGTCGTTGCATCGGCTATTGGGGGAATGAACGTCACTCAATCTGTCGAAGGGTTAGAACGATACCCTGTGAATGTGCGTTACCCAGAGGATTATCGAAACTCACCAGAAACTTTATCGCACTTACCGATTATCACCCCGACAGGGATGCGGATTGCGCTTGCAGATGTCGCATTTGTCAAGATAGAAGATGGTCCGCCGGGTATTAAAAGTGAGAACGCACGGATCAATGGCTGGGTTTTTGTAGATATCGAAGACGTGGATGTGGGGAGCTATGTTGAACAAGCACAACAGGTCGTCTCCAATAAACTCAACTTACCGCCGGGTTATTCAATCACTTGGTCAGGTCAGTATGAATATATGTTGCGAGCAAAAGAAAAGCTGTCGTATGTTGTTCCATTTACACTTGCGATTATTATTGTACTTCTATACCTCAACTTTAGAAATTTTGTCGAAGTTGCGGTGATCATGGGCACGCTCCCATTTGCCATGATCGGGAGTATTTGGCTTATGTATTTGCAAGGGTTTAACTTTTCGGTCGCTGTGGGGGTCGGCTTTATTGCGCTTGCTGGCGTTGCAGTTGAAATTGGCGTATTGATGTTGGTTTATTTGAATCAGTCATACCAGTCAATGATGTTGGAGCAGGGTAAAAGTGCAACAAGCGCTGACTTAAAACAAGCTGTCATCAATGGCGCTGGACTGCGTGTTCGGCCAATCATGATGACTGCGTCTGCCATTATTGTTGGTTTGTTACCTATTCTGTTTGGAACCGGAACTGGATCCGAAGTCATGAGCAGGATCGCAGCACCAATGGTTGGAGGAATGTTAAGCGCTGTTTTTTTAACACTAATTGTTTTGCCAGTCATTTATTATTTGATCAAAAGAGCGGATTAATCAGAAGTTTGGATGTAAATCAAACAGTGTGACGGTGGGTTCTCACCACTGTTATACTTGTTTTTTTACTTTGCAGAATATGTGACTGCGTCACGATTTAAGTGTGGTTTCCTGAGGCATACATCTTTACATCTCTTTTTCCCTTAGCCAACTTTTTGCATCGCTATTCTGGACCAAATCACATCTTTCTTATTTGGCATCTGACTTGGCTGATGTTCTACATGCAAAACGATATGAAAGTTATACTTTTCTGCATATTGGATGAGTTCTGAGCTGCTTGTTGGAAAAACATGTTTACCAGCGCCTGCCGGACCATTTCTTAACGAAATTGCGCAAATACCATTATTGGCAAGTAGGGAGGAGAACTTTTTAATACTGAGTTCTCGTTCTTCATGATCTAGGTGATGCCAAACGCCATCAAGCAAGACTTTCAATTGGTGCTTCCCCCTTCGTAACCATCTTTTGTGGTGAATGTTTTTCTGTTGTGATTAAGGCCTACAGCCTGTTTATCTACTATAAAATTCAATAGGTGATTAAGTGACATTGTCACATAAATTATGTTCATATTTTTATTTATTATATCAATTTCCCAGAATGAAACTTCTAGGAAATTGACTTTACAGAAGAGGAAGTCATAATAGGGGGCTTTAATCATTTGAAACAGTTCAATAATTTCTGAAAACAACCCAAGGTATGAGTGTTATCAGTCCAATGAGTTATTTTCTTCAAAAGCAAACATTTCGGCATATCACCAAAGAACAATTAGAAGAAATTCGACCAACAGATGTCTATCAAGCTTTTAAAAAAGCAAAACAAGCGGGAATGGACTTTGCCGAACATCCACAGTTTGGAGAGATCATTCATCATCTACTCGATGAGTTTGAGAAACGCAAAGAGGCTTATGAAAGAAGTACGATTGATCGCCTCAATAGTGCATGGCGAAATTTTGTCAGTTGGTGCATTCAAAACAACATACAATCTTTGCCAGCCAGTGCGAAAACTCTTGAGGATTTTTTGAAGGCGAGAGAAACACAGTTACATCGAGATACATTATCTGTTTATTTATGGGCCATATCCAAAATGCACCGGATCACCGGTTGCATTGATCCAACCAAGGATGAACTCGTGATGGGTACCTATAAAAGAATCCGTAAGACGAAGGTCAGACAAGGAGAAGAAATCAGACAAGCAACGCCATTTTTAGAGTCGAACTTAGATCACGCGATTGAGGTTTATCGTCAAGATGACTCGCTCAAGAGTAAACGTGACTTGGCGATGTTAGCAGTGTCTTATGAAGGAATCTTGCGTGCGGATGAGCTTGTTCGGATCAAACATAAACATATTGAATTTATGCCAGATGGTAGCGCTGTACTTCATATTTTATTTTCTAAACAGAACAAGTCAGGTAAACCGGATACAAACGCATTAAGCCCATGTGTCACTCAATTATTGAAGGAATACATCGAAGCTGGCGGTCTTGATGAGCGTGATGAGGAAGACTATTTATTCATTGGGATCTCTAAACATGATTCGCCATTTAAGCCGAAGCGATGCAGTTTGGGTGAACCGGTTTACAAACCAATGACGACAAGAACAACGCGGAATATCTTTAAAAAGGCATGGGAAAATTTAGGCTTAGCTGATTTTAGTCATGAGCGACCGTTTACAGGTCATTCGCCAAGAGTGGGTGCTGCTCAAGATTTGCTTCGACAAGGGTTTTCTACGGCACAGATCCAACAATCAGGACGCTGGAAAACGGCTAACATGGTCACGCAATACGGACGTGCAATTTTGGCAGAACAAGGTGCGATGGCACAAAGTCGCAAATATAAGAAATTGAATTGATTAGTTTTACGGTTAAAACCGCTCTATACAAAATGTCCAATATTAAACAATATTGGACATAACAAGGATTCTATTCCACTATCCATATCCATTCATGTCATTCAGGCAAAAATAAAGCCAAGGCTTTCGCTTGATTTTATTTTTCCGATAGATTAAGAATCACTCCCACTCATCCACAGTGATACAGGCTCCTTTAGCAATGAGTGAATGTGAAGGTATTCCTCGCAATGCACCGCCTGCAAGCTCCATGGTGAGATGCAAAGACTCTGAACTTTGAATGAGACGCCATTGTTTTTCCGATAAATGTCGTTTCTGTGATACTGGTGTCACTGGCACAATTCCTAAGCTTCTTGGCTGTTTGTCACTTTTAGAAATAGCCCATAATTCATAGGCATGGGATGGCGATAGCTCAGGTAAATTGATGACATCAAGAACAAGCTCTCGGTGTTTACCATAAGCAGAAGCCACTAAATTATGTGTATTTCCGTCTGATAGAACTGCAATGTAGCTCAGTTCACCGGTTCCCTTATCCGATTGTGACCCTGGATACAAAATAACAGCTAAAACCATAACGATCGCAATCGTTGCAAAGCGATGAAACGCAAGCTCAAGCCTTGGCCACTTCAACCATTGCTTACGCTTGGTTTTTGATTGTTCCTTGTTGACTTGATCAACAATATGCTGCCAGGTTTCTTGTTTTGGTGCGATCTCTTCCACATTCTCATCTAAGCTGGCCATTGTGCTCTCCCAGTACCTGACTCGTTGACTGAGTACTGAATCGGTTTCTAATTGAATTAATGTTTCCATCCGCGCACGAACTCTGGGGGGTAACGTGCCAATGACATAATTTGAAGCCAAGTGTTCAACGATGTTTGGTTGTGAATATCGATTTAATTGTCCAGGCATGTTTGAAGCCTCGTAATTGCGCGTCGGATAATGGACTTAATCGAATTAATCGGACAGTCAAAATACTCCGCCATTTCTGAACGTGAATGCCCATAATAATAAGCCATCAAGATGGCTTGGCGTTCGCGGCCATGCAATGCGCTAAAGCATGTATTGAGTTTGTCATCAATACGACAGATCAACGGGACGGATTCTTGCTCACTCGCAGGTTGAAAAACCGCACCTTCATCATCCTTTTCAGCTTCTGTCCATCGTCCTTCTAGACGACTGCTTTCGTATCTTTTTCTATCATAAGCACGATATCGAACAATCGCACTCATCCAAGTCATGGGTTGCGATGTCGCTGGGTTAAAGTCTGCGCTGTTTTTCCAAATCTGAATAAACGCTTCTTGTGTGATTTCATTGGCGATATCAAGATCTCTCACGACTCGATAAGCAATACCATTGAAACGACTTGCACAGGCGTCATATAACTCTTTAAAAGCTGCCTGATCACCGAGTGCGACTTTTGCGATCAACCATTCCAAATGTTCTGATGTAACTTTCAACCCTCACTCCATCTAATGAGGACTTCCTTGTCCAAGTGCCCAAGTATTAAGAAGGTAAAATATTAGTCATTTTTTATTATGATTCACTTGATTCATTCTCATCCAGAATGACATGCCATACACCACCTACACCATCACCATTGGTGTCTTTTGTATTTTCATCTTCGAAGTAAAAATACAAAGGCTGACCTTTCCAAGCCCATTGGAAATGACCATCAGCTCTTTGAATTTTAGTAAAAGGAGCAATGCGCACATCAGCTTCGTTTGCAATAAAAGGCGGCCATTTTTCTGCACAGATACCTTCGCACTTGGACTCATTCAGTGCATCATTGTCGAAGGTATACAATGTGAATTGATCCTTATCGACTGTTTGTACCGTAAAGTTACTACTGCCTTCTTTTTCAGGTAATAACGCCATGACTTCTCCGGTAGCAGAAAGAATGGGTCCTAAATTACTTTCACGAAAAATTGCAGGAGTGATATCCGCTAGATGCCAAACGCCCCCTACGCCATCACCATTTGCATCTCCAGCAGTATTATCATTAGCAAAGAAATACAAAGGCTTGGATTGATAAGCCCATTGCTTTTTCCCATTTGCTAAAGATAAGACAGAAAAAGGATATTTGGGCTTGCTGCCTGGGTCAGCCAGAAGTGGAGGCCAAATATTGATACAGTCATCATTGATGGTATAGCATGCAGCTTGACCAACCGGATCTTTGTCGAAGGTATACAGCGCAAACCCGTCTTTGTTCAGTCGTCCTTCTTGTAAAACTTGATCCGCTAATGTTGCAGAATGAATGATCCCCTGCCCCACAATTTTCCCATCATCGGTTACTTTGACAGGAGTCTTACGCGCTAAATGCCATACATCTTTTACACCATCACCGGAAATATCGCCCTGTTTCTTATCTTTGATAAAGGTGTAAAGTGGATAGCCTAAATAAGCCCACTGCTTCGTACCATCTTTTCTTTCGATCGTACTAAAAGGTGCTGTGACCTGTGCACTACTGTCGATAAGCAATGGCGGCCATATCCCAGCACATGATGCAGCATCAAGAGTAGAACCAGGCTCATCACCTTCAGCCCCATGACAATTTGATACATCTTGCATATCTTTATCAAACACATAAAGTGACCGTCCACTCTCAGTGGTCAGGACACTGCCTGCTTCATCGAGGTTAATCACACTCGGCGCATTCACCTGTACAGGAAATATGATACTTTCCGGCTTTTCTGGATTATTGTTATCATCAGAACCACACCCAAATAGTAATGTGGTCGCAAGGATGCTTGTCGCGAATTGTAAAAGTTGGCGTTTATACATGGCTTTCTCCGTTTATTTCTTGCCGACTAAAATGCTTATACGCGCCACTTCCGGTTTGGTTGCAAATAAAATAAAAAATTTTTCGTGCAACTTTTTTTGGGATCTACCGTACCTCTACACCATCAATGAAAAACACAATGGAAACTTACTATGAAATATGTTTTACCATTCGCCTTTGCTGTACTCTCATGTTCATCTATGGCAAAGGAAGCCAGCCCAATTGATGCTGTTGATACACTAGAAAAACGATTTGGTGTCTATAAGGGGAAGCGGAGAAATCATACCAAAGGCGTTTGTTTTGCTGGGACTTTCAAAGCGACCACCATTGCCAAACAATATACTCGCAGTCAGATTTTTAATACGGATACAGTAACGGTCATTGGTCGATTTTCTCACGCTGGCGGTCATTTATTTGCAGACGATAGAAAGTCAAAAACCTTTGGAATGGCGCTTCAATTGAAAAATGGCACTACAATTCACCAAATGGCGATGCTTAACCTGCCCTTTTTTGACGTGAGTACGCCACAAGCCTTTATTGATAAACATAAAGTTACGGCACCTGATAAAACGACTGGCAAAATTGACCAAGCGAAATTCACTGCATTTAAACAACAAAACCCTAGTTTTGCTCGACTAAAAAAGGCAATTAAAAATCAACGACTTCGAAGTGATTATAGTGAATACACCTTTAACAGTATTCATGCCTTTCATATGTTCAATGCAAAAGGGCAAGAACAGCCAGCACGTTGGACCTTTGTACCAAACCAAGTCAATCAAGCTATCACAGCACCAAACAGTCAAGATGCAATGGCCAAGCACTTTGCGGATAAGTTAAAAAAAGCCCCAATTCGTTATACGATGAAAGTCACATTTCCCGCACAAGATGATAGCCTCACAGATCCGAGCCAAACCTGGAAAACAACCGGAAAAAGCATCGATTTTGGCCACTTAACCATTACATCATTAAACAGCAAATGCGAACCGATTAACTTCGACCCACTGCTTGTTAGTGATGGCTTCCAAGTTTCTGACGACCCCGTACTAAAATTCCGCTCCCCTGCATACGCAATCTCTTTTGGTAAGCGAATTGTGGAAGCCAGTCGCACTGGTAAGTAAACATCAATAAAACCGCAATGGACAAGGAGGTTTTGCGGTTAATCACGACTTGCGATCAGTAATTCTTCAATACAAAAATCTTGAATCATGCCACTTAACTCGGTGCCTGAATAACCCGCAACGCTGCCTTCAGTGAAGAACATTGGTGAAGCATCATGAACTTCTTGGATCTCAAGTACTGTGTAAGGTCGTTGATAGAGCCATTCTCGATTATCAACTGCTGCCAAGTCATGACTTGGTGGTAAATCGTCAGTAAAAGCAAAGAAGTGCAATGTAAATCCATATTCATTCACTGGTTGAATCGATAAAGGGGTCATCCCCATGGTGATGCAGTATTTTCGAATAGGCTCAATCTGGTGTGTTCGTAGTGTAAGTAAGTTGAGACATGCTCCGCCGCCGAGTAATTTCCGGTCATGCTCAGTCTCCGGGCGATGACCTTTAAACCAATGTTCAATCAGCTCAATCGTATATCCTTCGGGGTCTCGAAAATGAGCGAGATAACCGATGTCTTGAAATTGTCGTGGACTGCCAACTTTTAAACCCATCTCTGAGAGCTGTTCATAAGCAAGTTCAATGTTGGGCACAGCAAGAGCGATTTTCCAATAAGTATCATTGATTGAGGGTTGATAAGGCAGATCTGCTTGCTCGAATTTTAATGTCGCTTGGTCATGATGATAACCAACTCTGCCATCAGCCAGTATTTTCATCCCCAGAACATTTGTATAAAACTGCTGCTGGGCCTGAGGTTTACAACAACGGAACCTGATTGTATCAATCTTTGGCATAGGAATAGAACAGTCATTGATATTCCGACTGATTATAACGAATGCATATTAAACTGGACAGCCATTCATTTTATCTCTTCCGGCTCTCCTTTTGTTTATCTGTCATATGGAAAATTGATATAATGATGGTTTTGGACCACTATTTCACCCATGATCCTTTTAATTACATATGTTCTCGTTGCTCTAGGGTTTTCATTTCTATGCTCAATTGCAGAAGCTGTTCTGCTGAGTATTACCAACGCACATGTTGCCCTGTTGGAGCGGGAGGAGAAGAAATCAGGTTTTTTACTGCGCCAGTTGAAAGATGAAGTAAATAAGCCATTGGCCGCAATTTTAACCTTGAATACGATTGCACATACGATGGGTGCAGCAGGCGCTGGCGCTCAAGCGGCTGTGGTGTTTGGTAGTGCATCGATCGGTATTTTTTCTGCAATTCTGACCTTTTTAATTTTGGTTTTTTCTGAAATCATTCCAAAAACAGTGGGCGCACATTACTGGCGTGAACTCGCACCTGCAACAGCTTATGGGCTTCATTATCTGATTTATCTTCTCTATCCATTTGTGAAGCTTTCCGAGTTTTTAACGCGTGGTTTAACCTCAGAGCCAACACTGAGCGGCTTTAGCCGAGAAGAATTTGCTGTAATGGCAGAGCTAAGTGCCCAAGAAGGACAACTTGGAAAGCACGAGTCTCAAATATTAAAAAACCTGATGTTATTTCGAGATACGCCGATTAAAAGTGCAATGACGCCAAGGACTGTCCTGTTCTCACTCTCCGAGACTCTCCGCGTTGAAGAGTTTTTTCATAAATATGATGACATGCGCTTTTCTCGCATTCCCATTTACGAAGATGACCCGGTCAACGTCACTGGCTTTGTTCTACGAAGTGATCTTTTACTCGCGCAAGCGCGTGGCAATACTGACAATATTTTAAAGAATTATGCTCGGTCTATTCCATCACTTTTGGCAACTATGAAGCTGTCCCAAGCTTTCAATGAATTTTTAAGAATGCGTGCCCATATCATTCTGGTGGTTAATGAACATGGCAGTGCACAAGGTGTATTAACCTTCGAAGATCTCATTGAAACGCTTCTTGGACTCGAGATTGTCGATGAAAGCGACAAAGATATCGATATGCAAAAACTGGCTCGACGTTTATGGAAAAAACGGGCTAAAGAAATGGGATTAGACTTATCACAGTATGAAAATTCCGAGTAGAGGGGGTAACCCCCTGCTCTTTTGTGTTCAATAATTCTTGTGTTGATTCCGCAATAAGCGTCTATATTTCCAATATATTTTAATATTAAATCGTGACAATGTCACATAACCATTTTGATTATTTGAATAGAGGGAAATATGACACAATCCACCCAAAAGTTTCTTGGCGGCTGGTCTCAATATTGGGATGTAGCACCTCCGGTAGCATTCACTTATGCAATTTATGGCATGATCACATCTTTAGAAACATTGACTAACCCAGGGAATAAAAGTCCTTCAACAAAACCTATCGATTCTTCCGCGCAAAAAATGTGGGCATACGGTGGCGGTGGTTGTACACCCCAAGGATACCCAACAGAGGAAGGGATCCAGTCGATTGTTGATGCAACGGTTAAAAATGGCTGGGTTGGTGTTGATTTCGATGACGAATGTGCAATGAATATTCCGAATATCATTCGGACCATGCAGGCATTAAAGCAGCAAGGGAAGCAATCCAGTTATACGTTTTTAGCAGGTGCTGATTATGTCAATCTTGGCACAGGAGAGCAAACCATTCGCGATATCACCACAGCAAATTGTTGCAGTCGGTTTTGTTTGATGTGTTACAGCAGCCATATGTGGTCTGAACAAGATATCAACGCTTATGTCGAAAAGGCTGTTGTGAAAACAATTGATCTTGTTGGGGATCGTAAAAAGGTAGTTCTTGCACTGACACCAGCTGGTTTAAATGATACGAATCTCCAGCAATTTTTAGATATTGTTATCAAACACGATATCGGTGGTCTATTTGTTTGGGAGTTTAAAGATCTGCCGAATCAATACCTGGATACAATTATCACAACACTTGGAATATAGGTGATAGCAATTTATAAATACCCCTTTTGGGGAATGTTCAACGTTCCCCAATTCTTTAATCATCACCTATTAACTCAATACGTCTAAAACGATTTGGCTCATTCCAGCCATGAACATGATCAGCTTATACAACCCAATCAATAACATCAAAAAGAGCGGGAAAGTATAGATAACCCATACAATATCTTTTAGCCGAACCCCAAATATCTTCTTGTCAGTCTTTGTTCCTGGAACATCTAAAAACAAGAGAATAACATAGAAAATAAGATATAGGATAAACCACGGATTGATCAGATATACCAAGTAAAGTCCGGCTGCGCCAGCAACCAAGTAGATCAGAAGCTGTTTTACGTTCTGATGGAGAGAATTCATCATAAAATACATCTGTCGTACATGTGAAAACATCCTTGTTTTCACATAATTTCATATCGTTAGATATGATTAATGCTTCCAATGATAACGGTGGGCTTTTTCTTCCATCATCTTTTGTGTTGCAGGATGCATTTGTGTTTGTTGGCCTGATTCGAAGAAGAACTCCTGACGCTCATTGTCGTAGTTACCCACTTCGTTCATCGAAGCTGCATCGTAAAGACGACCATTGATCATGGTATAAGCGACTTTTTCTGATTGGCGGATATCTTTTAGCGGATTGCCATCGACAATCATCAGATCCGCTAGTTTCCCTTTTTCAATCGAGCCAATGTCTTTATCCATTGCAAGGTAACGCGCACCGTCACTTGTTCCACTACGGAGTGCTTCCCAAGGTGTAAATCCACCTTGAACCATCATCCATAGCTCCCAGTGTGCAGCTAAACCTTCACGTTGACCGTGTGCACCGATTTGGACTGTGACGCCTTTATCACGGAGTTTTTTCGCACTTTTTGCGACCAAGATATGGTTATAGTGGTGCTCGGGCGCTTTTGCTGGGCGCATTGAGCGAGGCTCAACAATATACTTCGGTACATAACTCATCAAGCGTTTATTTTCCCAGACATTTGTATGGTGATACCAGTAATTCTCACCACCTAGGCCACCATAGGCAACAACGAATGTCGGTGTATAACCTGCATCTGTTTGTGACCAAAGCTGTTGAACATCTCCGTATAGGTTGGGAACTGGCAACGCATGCTCTACACCCGTGTGACCGTCTACAACCTGATTAATGTTATGCTGGAACTTCGCGCCACCTTCTGGAACAACCATGATCCCCAACTCACGACCCGCGGCAATCACCTGCTGACGTACCTTACGGCTTGTATGGTTATAACTTTTGACAGAAATTGCGCCTGCATCCTTCAAACGCTGCACATGGAATTTCGCATCATCGTAGCTATTGATACGCGACTTATATCCATTTGCATGACCCGCATACAAAATACGGCCTGTGGAGTAAATACGTGGACCTACTGTTTCACCTGCACGAACCATTTCAGACATTGAAAAGACTTCACTTGTGTCATTCGATGGATCATGAATGGTTGTCACACCAAATGACAGATTGGAATACTGGTTCCAGTTTTGTTGTGGTTGAATACCATAACTTGCGTAACTCCCGTGCGCGTGTGCATCAACGAGTCCAGGAAGAACCGTTTTACCAGATACGTCGACCTGTTTGGCTTTCGATGGGATCTTCACTTCCCCTTTTTTGCCAACTGCAATGATGCGATTGTTTTCAACGATAACTACACCGTCTTCAATCACTTCTTGCGTGTTGTCTGCATCGCGCATCGTGACAACGCGTCCACCGACTAATGCAACCATTCCCTCTGGTTTATCTGATTTTTGTTTAAACGTGATCTCAATTCCTTCCAGCTCAGGCTCAGGAAGCGCTTTAGCTTCGCCGTTTAAGAACTCAAACGTATCCTTTAGCGTTCGACGATAAAGTTTTGAACCGAAGCCCCACGTCAACTCTTGACTATCCCCTCTCCAGGCAAGGAAGTCACCTGAGCGGCCAGACACCTGCTTCGCTGGAAGGCCAAGGCTTTTACTGTCTTGATCCATTTTGATGACTTTACCACGGGTCACAAATGGCGTAAGGAATACTTTATGGTGTTGAACATAAGCAAGCCATTGATTATCTGGTGAAATATTGAATGCAGTTACATACTCACCTTCATAGTGATCACGCTCATCTTTTCCTGATAAGTTCACACTATGCAAAGACATTTTTGTTTCGTCGACTTCTTTTGCAAAGAATATGCGTTGACTATCTGAAGAAAATTGCGGGTTGATACCATCTTTTACGACTCGTTTCACATTGTCACCATCGATGTCAGCAACATAAATACCTGGCTGCATCGACCACTCAGGCGATAGTAGATATCCACCAGTGACTTTTTCATATACGACATACTTACCATCATTGGAAAAAGCTGGCGCAATATAATGACCGGGTTCTGATGTGATTGTCTTTGAGCGACGATTTTTGAGTGAAACGACCTTTACCGAGCCGAGCTTTTTATCACTCCATGACGTGTATACAACAGATTTGCCATCTTTAGACAAAGATGGGTAGTATTCAAATTCATCATCAGAACGAGTCAAGCGTTTGACTTTGCCAGAGTCTAAATCACGAATATATAAGCGCCCTAACGCTTGAAACACGACTGACTCTCCGTCTGGTGTCACCTGCATCCAACGCGCCATTTTTACTTTAAACGTATCCGGTGCAACGTCGACAGCAAATTTTAATGCTGGTGTGACTTGCTTAGTCGTTTTGACATGAACCGGAATTTCTTTAGCTTCTTTATCATCAATCTCAATGCGATGAATTTTACCTTTCGCCCAAAAAACTAATTCATCTGAATCTGGTGTCCAAGCGTAAGCCGGCGCATTCCCCTGGCTTCCGCCTGCTTCTTGCAAATCACGATCAATACCAAGATAAATTTGTGTTTCTTTTCCAGACTTTAAATCTTTGATAAATAATGCACTTTGCATTTCTACACGGCGGATATACGCGAGATACTTCCCATCTGGTGATTCGATTGGGCGGATTGCACCACCAGCACCAGAAACAACAATATCTTCTTCACCTGTTTCTAAGTTTTTAGTGCGTATTTCAAAAATGTTGCCAACAGAGTTTTTATCATATTGCCAACGCACACCTGGTGTGGCATCGACTGAATAATAAACTTTTTTACCATCTTTGGCGAAAGACGGCTCTGCAACGTTTTTCTGAGATTTCTCTCCGTGAAGGCGCTCGCGGATCTCAACACCGTCTCCACCTGAGCGATGGAACATCCAGATAGAACCCGCAGGGATGCTTCGGCTGGTGATTTGCCCTTTCTTCGCGACAATAAACTGGCCATCTGGACTCCAAGCTGGGTTATGTAGCAAGTTATTTTTTGCTTTGGAAACCTGATGAAGGTTTTGTCCATCCGAGTCCATGGTCCAAATATTATCTGCACCACCGCGGTCAGAAACAAATGCGATTGATTTTCCATCCGGGCTAAATTTAGGCTGGAAATTCCATGCAATATCAGATGTTAAAGCTTTTGCTTCACCACCATCGATATCAACGATATAGATGTCTCCAAGCATATCGAAAACAATTGTATCGCCATCTGGAGAGACATCCAGGTTTGTCCAGGTCAGTTCTTTGGTATCGATATTGACCGTTTTCTTCTCACCCGGTGGATTTAAGACATCCCACGCCTTTTCTTTTTCATTTTTTTCGGCTGTGACCTTGCTGTCTTTCACTTCCTCGGCAATAACTTCCGGAACCAACATGCCCGTGCTCAGCATCGCAGAAGCAAGTGTAATCGAGAGTTTGTTCTTCAAGAACATAGTATTATCCCCTCTATATTGTTTTGCAGGTGGGTTTGCCACCGCTAGTTTCAAAAATAATTGACTAGAAACCCTACAGGGGGTAAAGGCTGAATGCAATATCGTTCAACTCATAGAATACGGATTTCATAGCGAATGGATTATGTATACGTGTTCCTCGATGGGATCTAAATTAGCTATCCCTTCGCACATAGATCAAACAGGCTGATCGCAGTAATGAGGTAAAATTCTGTATCTCTCCATGGTAATTCATCGCTTCATCATAAAGCTGACTAATGAATTGATTCACACTCATACCTTCTTCCTGGGATATTTTTTCCAAAATATCCCAAAACTGGCGTTCCAAAGACAAGCTGGTGACCAGCCCTTGGATCCGTAAAGAGCGCTTGATAGGTTCATATGATTCAGGTGGTTGTTCGTAAAAAACTCGGCACATACGTTACTCAATCACATCTACAGTTCAAATAGCGAATTAGCATTATAACTGGATCAGCTCTATCGGGTAACCATCGGGATCGCGAATAAAAGCGATTAAAATTTTTCCACCAGCAACCGGGCCAGGAGCTCGGCTGATCTCAACAGCTTTTTGGGCAAGTGCTTCGCAAGATGCATAAATATCATCAACACCAATTGCAATATGTCCATATGCATTACCCATTTCGTAATTATCTTCATCCCAGTTCCAGGTCAGTTCTAATTCAGCTGCATGCTCATCATCGGAAAACTTCAGATAAGCCAACGTATATCGATATGCTACGTTATCTATTTTTCTATCCAATTTCATATTGAGCATGTTTGTGTAAAAGTGAATAGAGCGTTCCAAGTCTGTGACTCGAAGCATGGTGTGTAAAAGTTTCATAATTTTTTCACTCATTGCGTTCAACGAAATAACTTGGCTAAGCCTATCGAAAAAGAAAACATGATCGGTAGGTAATATTTACTACTTTTAAAAGCAACTAAATAAATTACTACTAGAATCACTCTTTTGTCTCATTTACATGTACCCATCCCGTCAACATACTACAAGCTCGTTGTCACAAAGATTATAAAAAAGAGGCTTTTTATGCTTTTGTACCCTTGTACTCTTCTTTTCCTTTTCATTACTTTTTTTCTGAGCTTCTCGACGAGTGCACAAATGAACATGGTGCACTTTGGAGATAGTATTTCTGACTCTGGTGTAAAACATGCGATGACAGGGATGCTGAACGAACAATCACAAGACCACATTGGTATCCGTGCACTAGAACCAAATTTTCAAGGACGCTTTAGTAATGGACTGACTTGGGTTGATTACTTGCAAGTTTCATTCAATCATCAACTGGGACAACCAGCGATGCTCTCTCGACAGTGGGAAGTCACCTTAAACATTGGCGATCAAAACCGAAAGTTTTCTACCCAACTTCAATCTCTTACAGGTCATAATTGGTCAATCGGTGGTGCAATGACAGGTGACGGTTATTTCCATGATTTTGATACACAAAATGGTGCTACCTATATTGAAGGAGGAGAACTGATGCCGAATCTAGGTCAGCAAATCGATGATTATTTGGCTCTTTATTCTAGTTTCCAAGGTGTTGATTGGATCACGATCCAAGGTGGCATCAATAATTTATGGTATTCCACCTATGGTTCGCTTTCACAAACGTCTCAAGAAGCGGCTGAACAATACCTGGAAAATATTCGTAAGATGTTAGCGCATGACGCAAAGCATATTCTTGTGATGAACTTACCTGATATTTCGATTAGCCCTGCATTTTCACCAGTAAAAGAAAAAGCTGGTGCGTATGTTGCGTCATTTAATCAAACGCTAAATATGGGGCTGATCCAGATCCAACTTGATTACCCAGATGCTCAGGTTGCCGTTTTGGATGCCTATCAAATCATTCAGGCGATTGATGAAGCGGTTCAAGTCAATGGTATTTATGAAAACCGAAGGCTTCGGTTACATATCATGGATTCCAGAAATGCGGCATGGAATAATAGAACAGGCGAAATTGCCCAGAGCCCAAATGATTACCTGTTCTGGGATAGTATCCATCCAACCACAGCAGTGCACCGTTTGCTGGCTGAACAGGCGCGAAAACAAATGACACCATGGCGACAAAAAGGAATGGATTAAGCCCTTCTTACATTCGACCAACATTTATCGCGGCTCTGTCCGCGATAAAACAAAGTTGAAGTCCACAAAAGCTCCATTTTTCAGGTAAGCTGGAACTCAGTCGCTTCGACATGACAAAGTGGCTAACCTCATCCTATTTTATGGATCAAAAACAAAAATTCAGCAATAAGATATAATGAATTGAGCTTGTTCCTCTGCCTCCTCGCTTTAGAATAGAAACCTGTTTTTTAATTAAGTGCAGAAGATATTCTATGTTAAAGCAATGGTTTACTGGCCCTTTTTGGCGCCGAGTGCTGGTTGCATTTGTGTTGGGGGCGGGTCTAGGACTGGCTTTAAACACCTATGGACAGCCAGAATCTCCCTCAATGTTGTACACTGCCCTGACAAATTTTGCCAAAGGTGCTGGTGATTTATTTATTCATGCCATCAAAATGTTGGTTGTCCCTTTAGTTTTGTTTTCAATTATCTCCAGCATCACTTCCGTCGGTCAGCAAGGGATTGGCCGAATGGGTGTGAAAACGATCTCGATGTTCCTGACAACAGCACTGATTGCTAGTGGCATTGGTCTTTTGATTGGCTCTTTAATGAACTTCGAAACGAATATTGCATTGGTGGCAGGTGAACAGAAGATCAAGCATATCCCCCCTGTTCATGAAGTGTTGACGAATATAATTCCGACCAACCCATTCCGTGCATTGATGGAAGGTAATATTCTACAGATTGTCTTTATGGCTGTGCTGATTGGCCTGAGTATTAATGCGCTCAAAGAAAAAGCTGCGCCAGCGAAGAGGTTTTTCGAAGTGGGTACTGAAATCATGTACCAAATTACCCGCTACGTTCTTCAATTAACACCGATTGGTGTCTTTGGTCTGATGGCTTGGATGCTGAGCCAGCTTGGTATTGAAGCGCTCTACCCGCTTGTGCAGTTTATCGTTGCGATTTATATTGCCTGCTTCATCCACATTTTCTTAATTTATGGTGGCTTCGTTAAAGTCTTTACGAATACAAAACTGATTGACTTCTACCGCCATATTTTCCCTGCGCAATTGGTCGCTTATACGACGGCGAGCAGCTATGGAACTTTACCTGCAACGACGAAAGCAGTCGAAAGCTTGGGGGTGAAGAAAAAATACAGTAGCTTTATCTTACCACTCGGTGCAACCATCAATATGGATGGCTGTGGTGGAATATACCCAGCAATTGCAGCTATTTTTATTGCGCATATTTTCCAAGTACCTCTTGAGTTCACTGACTATATTTTAATTGCTTTGACAGCGACCTTAGCGTCTGTTGGAACTGCGGGTGTCCCAGGTACTGCGATGGTCATGTTGACCGTGACCTTAAATGTTGTTGGATTACCACTTGAAGGGATTGCTTATATTGCAGCAATTGACCGGATCATAGATATGATGCGCACAGCAACCAATATTACAGGCGACGCGATGGTCTCATTAGTTATCCATGAAACAGAAGAAAGAGTTGCACTTCGAGAACCAAGCTCTGTATCGACAAAAGAAGGACAGCCTTCCTCGAACTAACCAGATTTACGAGGCTTCGTTTGAAGCCTCGCTTTCATCCAATTGATGGAGAGTCGTCATCGACAGCCTACAGGGCAACCATCGCCTTTCAAATCTCATTTGAACGTTATCAAGCAAGGAAGTGAAATAGGGAAAACTTAGAGATAAATCTATACTGTTTTGAAAGTTAATTTGAGTTTGGTAGTTAATTTGAGAGTGCAATCGATTCAATTCGTGAGGAAAGCTACCAATTGATTGGTAGCTTAATCAAGGAAGTTAGAAATCAATCAAAATACATTTTATGTTGGCCAATTTTAGCCTTGGTTTTGAGGTAATGCTCATTCCCATCTTTGATATGGACGCCTGTGGAGACGACCTTTTCGATTTTGATACCACAGTCTTGGAGGGCTTTTTGTTTTCGTGGGTTGTTTGTGATGAGGCGAATCGAAGCAATACCCAATGCGCGGAGCATTTCTGCGGCCTCATCAAATTCTCTTAAGTCATCACCAAAGCCTAAGTGATTATTTGCTTCGTAGGTATTCATGCCTTGAGACTGTAGGACATAAGCATCAAGTTTGTTATAGAGACCAATGCCCCGCCCTTCTTGTCGAAGATAAAGAAGGATACCACCTTGGTGGCGCATTCGCTCGATAGTTTCATCGAGTTGTTCTCCACAATCACAGCGGGACGAATGGAAAACATCGCCAGTTAAACATTCTGAATGGAGTCGAACTAATGGACTATTTGATTGCTGATCCGCCTTATTAAAAATGATTGCGACATGCTCACTCTCTGATCGCAAATCATGAAATGAAACAATATCGACTGGAATATCACTCTGTGGGCCGATTTTGATTGATGCTCTTGCTCTTACTGTTGCCATGGATAACCCAACTTTCACAACTTTCGTTTACTACGTCAACTGCTCGATGAACAGTGGATCCGGAACTGCTGTTCTTCTAAAGATTCTAACACTCAAACGTATGCATCTGAAATAATATTACGTTCGGTGATATTATTTTTGAGATATTATCACAAAAAGAATTCATTCAGAATTTAATCATTAAGTACCATGTTAATTTTTGTAAACAGTGATTTCAGTTGATATCAGAAGCGGGACAAATGCATTAATCTAACCATGCTTTATGACACTTTTGTTATATCCATCGCATTTAACTCTTCCTGAAGGATGTAAAACACATGAAACTAGAAGACTTTTTGATCACCGAGTTTGAATGCGCGCATTGTGGAAAACCTCACCGTCGGAGCATTTACTGGATACAACATCAGGAACTGTTCCTTTGCACATGTGGACACCAAACTTCATTAAATCAATTGAAAATGGAAGTTCAAAAGCTGACGGAAGCAATGGAAAGCTACACACCATAAAAACGATAAATAATAAAAAATGGGAAAAATGAGATCGCATCGCGGTCTCTTTTCTTTTTTCATTTTTCCTTAGCGCAACCCTTCACATCGTAAGGTAATTTTCAAACTTTTGTGTAAGAATGACTTGCTGTTCGTCAGGATATTCCAGGATCTCCATAATCACATTTTCCCGGCTGGTTTGTCCTTTTTTCACTTGGTGTGCCCAAAGTGCAGTCTGGTAATCCCATTGGCTTTCTTGGCGTTTTTCTGCTGGCCAGCTTGCGATATTATGCGACATATATCTCCTGTAGAATGAAACCGATTGAAGAGGAGCGCTATTCTATCGGAAGATTTACTCTGGGTCACTATCTGGTTGTAAGGCTTCACTGAGAAGGTGAACATCGTTAGATAAATCATGGATCGCACGTTCAAGGCTTGTTTTTTCCCTTGTCGTAAACTCACTCTCCTCCAATTGTTTCTCCAATCCATCCAGTTGATGCCGAAGCGCTTCGAGCGAAATTGATTTTTCTTCCATCATTTCTTCCTCTGACTGTATCAGTGATTTATTCCTGAACTAAAATATAGACCATCCATGATCATTTTTTGAATGGTTTTCATTCCCTAACCCATAATGCTTCCCATGGAAAAATTAACTTTAACACAATCAGATATACAGAATTCAGCCAACGGAGATGCGTCACATTTATCATTTAAGGATATTGAAGTCACTATTGTTGAGCTGCTTCTTAAGCTGAATGATCGGCTGGATAAAAAAGCGGAAGAAGAACAGTACTTTTCCGACCATAAGTGCTTTCAAACCGCCCTATATGAATATAAAACGTCTGAATTCATGAAGGCAGCGAAATGGTTCCGGCGTGCTGCGATGAAAGGGCATACAAAATCTCAATTTTATCTTGGGATCATGTTTACCCAAGGGAAAGGTGTGCCGAAAAGTCTATATCACGGTTATAGTTGGCTCTCTTTAGCTGCGAGTCAAAGCTGTCCAGAAGCAACAGCCGCAATGGAGCGTGTAGAGCGCTATATGACATCATCAGAAATTAGTCAGGCGAATAAACTCGCAGCGACCCGATATGAAGAAATCCATGACTTGAATTTTTGCTATCTGAAGAGCAAGTAAGAAGCATGATGCTTCTTACTTTAGTGTAGGCTTAATGTTTACCGACAAGCTTTACATCACTATATGTGCTATAGCCTCTGAGCATAATGTGATATTTCCCAGCTTTTACATTTGAGATTTGGCACGTTTCATTATTACCCCACTTATATGGGCGGCATTCGTAGTCGTTTCGTGTTGGCTTTTGACCAAATCGAACATAGAGGTCAACATCCCCTGAACCACCTGATGTTTCAACTGTGAGCTGACTCACGCCTGATGGCACTTCGATATAATAATAGGTTTCGCTCCCACGGTTCCCATCAACGATCACCGGTTCACCATTTTTTATCTTTCCATCTGGATCCGGATCCGGATCTGGGTCTGGATTATCTCCACCGTCAGCAAAGCCCAGCTCCACCAAATAGGCAGTTGCAAGTTTTGCAAAATTGAGTGCATGGGCGCCTGTTGTATCCGAATTCGACAAGGTATCGTTTGTGGTATGAATTCTTGGGTTTGAATTGCTCATTGAAGCTTCAAATGGCATAACTGCTGAATAACTTTTTCGGTTCCAAGATGCATGATCTGAGCAGCCATAACCACAACGGCTGGTGCCATGTTCAATATTTGGGAAATAATGATCCATAAGCGACTTCGAATAGTTAGTCAGATTGCTATCCGTATAATCTGTCATAAAATACATTGACTTACTGCTGCCCTTATAATTGGTCATATCCAATTGCATGACCGCTTTGACATCTTTTTCATTATTACGATAGTTGGATGCAATATCATTCGAACCACGAAGCCCGATTTCCTCAGCTGCATATCCCATAAATTTTAACGTGCGAAGCGGCTGCTCTTTCAGTGTTAGAAAAGCTCTCAGCGCTTCACGAATCGTTGCAATGCCTGATGCGTCATCATCTGCACCGGGTGCACGGCTATTTTCACTGGTACCACGATTTAATGTGGAATCAAGGTGCCCCCCAATCACAATAATTTCATCTGGATACTTGCTACCTGTGAGTGTTAAAACGACGGAGTCTTGTCGCCACGAGTGATCATACAATTCAGCATTTGCCCAAGATAAACCACTTGCAAGAGATGCCCAGTCATCTTTGATCCATTTCGCTGCTTTTTCACCATGGGATGTGGAATAGTAACGATTCGTGTAACTGGACAGGGTTTGAATGGTATCAACGATATTCTGCGCGGATAAAGTGGCAACTGCTTTATTCACGCGTTCATCTTGAGTAATAGGAGGCGGATCAAAGTTTGCCATTTGTTCAGGCATTGATGTTGCCTGCATTGCTGATGCCAGGGACGTGTGTACCATAAAACCACCACATCGATTCTTTTCAGTGTGCATTCGACGAGAAAGCGCGTTGAGCTGACTTTCATCAATTTCTGCAATATAAATTGGCTGATTAAATAATGAAGATGTGGGCAGGATTTTTCCTTGGAGCTCGGTAACGAGATGTTCAGCATCTCTGTCTGTTGTGATCCACAGCGGCTCGGCGTAAAGTTGTTTTGCCGAAAGACTTGCGCTCAAAACGATCGCGAGTTTGCTCAATTTCATTGTATCTTTCCTTTCAACTTGGTGTTTACATATTATTTATTTCTTATTACTTCATGTTTAATTTTTGTATAAATATTCGGTACGTCAAAGATACAATTTTGTCATGATAAATCGCCTCCTGCTCAAGTTGCGAGCAGGAGGCACCATTGACAATAGCCTTAGCTTTCCACAACACTAAACTGCCCCATCATCCCTAGGTCTTCATGTTCAAGAATATGACAGTGGTACATATATGGAGCGTGATGCTCTAAACTATACGCTCCGGCTTCTCCAGCTTCGATTGATTCCTGGTTTCGGTGTGTTGTTTTATCAAACTTCATCATAATTTTGGCTGAAACAACCTTATCGTGATCAACATGCTGAAGGGTTGGGTTCATGACATCCTTCCACCCTTTGAGTTCTTCGGTCGGCTCCTCACCATTCAAGGATAAAATGATGAATGAACATGCATGCACATGAAATGGATGCGCACCAAATGCAGAAGTGACCTGCCAAGTTTCCCACTCACCTTTCGGGATTGTTATGTTGATCACATTCATATCGAACATTTTCTTATTGATATAGTATTCAGTTTCCTCGTCATTTCTGTCCATATGCAGCGTTCGACTGACCGCTGGTGCACTTGCTGCATAAGCCTCCCAATCGATTTGCGGTACAGTAACACGCAGATTTTCGGGTAAAGCAGCAGGGACCGGAACCGATTGATTCACGGCAAAACGAAGAACAGGTTGAGTGGGATCCTGGCCAGGGACTGGTGGAATGGTCATCGCTTCCATATCGAAAATTCCCCCTTCGTAATTTTCAAAATTCAACATGACTTCAATCCGCTCGCCTGGGTATAAGAAGCTTCTTTTCATCAGCACAGGGCGATTCAAAAAACCGCCGTCAGAAGCAATTTGGTAGAACTCAAGGCCATCTTTAAAGGAAAGGTTATACACCCGGGTGTTGGAGGCGTTTAAAAGACGAAATCGGTTCCAACCTGGGGAGACAGAAATGAAAGGGTTTGTCATCCCGTTGACTGTAATGTATTCACCAACCATGACATTTGTCCCTCGGGTATCATAAATTTGCTGACCATTCTTGTCGAAGTTTTTATCCTGGATCATGATTGGAAAATCATTCACACCATAAATATCTGGTAAGCCCATAAAGCGAGAGAGATATTCACTATTGTGGTCTTCTACAATCAACATACCAAAGTGACCGTTATAGACTTGGACTGCCGTCTTTTTACAAGTATGTGCATGATACCAGTAAGTACTGGCCTCATTCTCGACATTCATTGAAAATTCCCAAGTCCCATGCGGGGAAATTTCCTGATGTGGTCCCCCATCAATTGGACCAGGAATATGCATACCATGCCAATGATTGGTCGTGGCTTCATTCATCATATTTTTAATTTCAAAATCCACCCTATCCCCGCGTTTTAATTTGATTGTTGGGGCCATATAGGTTGTTGGGTACAGCATGCTGGACATCGCAACAGCTGTGGAAGACTGTTCATCGAAGAACATATGCGTCGACTGATGCACATAAAAAGTCGGTAATCGATATGTCGTTGAATACGGGTATTCGATCAGTGGTGGGATCATAATATGTTGATAACCATCAAGAGATTTCGTTTGCTTTGAAGTCAGCATTTGTGAGGCACTTTTTGAATAAAAACCAGTTGCGCCAATTGCCGCACCAGATACACCAATTGTCCCGTATTTTAAAAATTTTCTGCGATCCATAAAACTTAAACCTTTCAGAGTAAAACGTTTTTACACCCTAATCGAAATAAGTGGGATGAAATATAAGACTTTATACTGAACTCCAATAGAAAAAATTTCTATTCTATTGATAATTAATAAGTTTATTTTAAATATAAAATCTGTAAGCTTTTGCAATGATTTGTCTCTAAAATACAAACATCGCTATACTCAAACAAAAGAAGTATCCATGGCGATTGCCATTTCAATCATGAGGCTGCTGCATTGGCACAAACAAAGCTTATTTTGACAGATAAAGATATGAACCAACTGGTTCTTGAATTTTTTAAGGACAATATTTGCCTTGTTCCAGATCGTCACTACCCAACAAATGAAATCGAGCGGCTTCATTCCATTGAGGAATTTCAAAGTGCGGAAAATGCAAAGCACTATTATTTACTTCATGAAAACTGGACTCATGAGCCGCTCGTGATTGATCAAGTTGATAGTCCAGAAGAAGGAACGTATTTTTATATATCACCAAAAAAAGGTGGGCCAACAGTCGATTTTTATTTTACAGGAGAACTGATGAAGGATGGACGTCGATATGCTGGACTTGGCTATATTAACTATGCTGCAAATTACTGGTCTACGACAAAACAATGTATGCAACCAGCGCCTGAGGCATCCAAGCAGTTCTACACCAATTTTGTGAACGATTTGAGAAAACGATCCCGTGTCAAACGGGATCATAAATCAACTTTCTGGATGAGCCTCAATGCGGAAAAGCTCATCCATCAAGGTGTACTGCATCTCCAGTTAGATTTTCTTGCTCAGCATCACTTATGAGTCAAGCTGCTTTACATCTTTTTCCAAAGCTTTTATCTGTTTGGAAACCTGCTTTAATGCAGATAGTTTTTCTTGTATCTCAACTGTACCGTATAGTACGAGCGTACAATATCGTTCGAGATGTTTTAATCGGTCTGAAAACTCCGGAAAAACATACTGTAACCTGTCGATATAAGCTGCCAGTGTTACTCCCTGCTCCCTTGGAGTATCGAGTAGCTTTTGCAAATGTATAATGTATCGAAGGATTTTTTCTTCCACAGATAAATGCTTATTTTTTTGAAACCTGCGATAGGCGTACCAAAGGACCCCAAAGATAATCAGCGGGCCAATGAAGTATTTAATGAACGATAACCAATTCTTTAGATCACTCAAAGCATCTAAAAAGCTATCTCTTTTCTTATCATCATAGGTAAGTACCCAGGCTGTCCAATAGAAATCAACCGATGACATCCAGTTACTGACAGTTGTAAAAAATTTATTTTGCGTAAATTTATATATTTCAGGTGAATAACCAAGGTATTCATTCAGCTCCCCTGAGGCTTCGAGCGCAGTTTCAAGACTACTCTCAACACGTGATGGGGCAATCGCGCCAGTTGGATCAATATGGAGCCAGCCATACTTCTCAGACCATATTTCGACCCAGGCATGGGCTTGTGTTTGGCTAACATCCAAGTATTTCCCGGTTGGATTCCACTTTCCTCCTTGATAGCCTGTCACAATACGGGCTGGGATCCCAATACTTCTCATCATTACGGCAATGGCAGAAGCATAGTGTGCACAAAACCCTTTTTTATAAGTAAATAAAACGCCACGCACACTATCCTGCATCAAAGGTGGCTGAATGGTATATACATACCCCTCTTTGGTAATATAACTGAGCACCTTATTGATAATTTCCTTTTCATCTTTTTCCTGACCAATAATATCCAGTGTAAATTGCTTCACATCAGAATAATCCTTAGGTAATTTTAGGTTCCGTTCATAGAATTCATCTTGAATGAATTTGTTACGAACATTCGGATCTTGATAGGATATGACTTCATAGGACTTTCTTTCAGCCAAGGTCTTTTTATACATTAACGTTCGATGACGGGTGACAAATAGCCCTTCTCCCTTTTGCAATAAAGGTGCGTCCAATGCATAAGCCCATGACTGTTGCGTTGGTTCTGCAATAACTCGATAGGATAATCCATCCTTTGGAGCTTCCGAAAAGTGCTCAACACCTTTTCCAACAGAACCACGTGGGATCATGGACCATCGACGGCCATCAAAATCTTCCAATATGAGCGTTCGCCAATAGAGTTGACTTTGATCAGGCACAGCGCCATTAAATTCGACTCTAAACACACGTTTATCATCTTTGACAATATTGGAAATATCGCCTGGGGACATATTATCGCTGACACCCACCTTTGCGACCCCTGGGTTAAACATGGACCATAGCGGGGGCAATCGAGGCATCATGACGAAAAGCAGCATGGTCGCGGGCATACTGTAAAAAATAACCCGAAAGGCTATTTTCATCCTTGGTTTCGCAGATGATTTGATTGTATAGAGGGAAAGGTGCAAATAAACCGTCAAGATAAAGGCTAACAAGATCAATAAAGCCATTCCGATAGACTGATGGAAAACATACCCTCCCGAGACCAAGAAAAGGTGAATGAGAAAGATAGATTTTAAGTCTGTTTCATCTAACGGTGTCAACAGTTTCAATACAGCGCCAATAATCAGTAGGTTGAAAAATGAATCAATGGGCTTTGAGATATTCGAAGCGATGACAATCAACGCACAAACAATTGTGAGCACAGTCAAAAAGTTTTTACCTGGCTTTGGACACTTATTCAATGTGGCAGCGACAGCCCAGCCCTGAAGTAGAATTGTAAGTCCGATCGTTGCATAGGAAACAGGCTCCATGTAAAAATAAATCACCATCCACTGGCAAATGATGAACCCCCACAATGTATGTGCGTTTTGGTGAATTTTAAGCATTTTGGTATGTCGCTAAAGCTCTCAAACAACGACGCGCTGTATCTGCGTCCCTGACATATCTCTCTTTCATTGTCCCAAGTACAAAATGAAAAGGGCGATTTTCCTTTTGAAGTGTATCCACCCAATAACTGAACTGGCTCAGCTTATGCTCTAAATCAATCGCAGGCATTCTATCAAGTGATAACACCTCTTCACTCAATTCATTTTCTGACTCAAGCTCTTTACTTAACAGCTGTCCATCGCGTTTTGCAACCTGTTTCCAGGCAACTCGGGACATCGGTTCTCCCTGTTTGTATTCTCTAAGTCCAGCTAACTCCTGTTCCTGAGTATCTGAACTAGATATACCATCATCCTCAAGTCCATACTTTTTTCCTGGGGCATGCACCAACCTGCATGGTTGTGGCGCGGGGTAAAAATAGGCATGAATATCCAGATCAATATAAGTCCATGTCCGTGTTAAACCTAATGGGAAAAAGGACTCGATCAATAAACGACCTGGTGAGTGATGGCCTCGCTCTTGTTTTTCAAAGCTGAGGCTAACCTGAGAAGGCGTTTCTAAACCTTCTAATTGGGCTTCTGTATCTTCTTCTTTTAAGAATGAACAACTGAGCGCATGCCTAGCACGCTGTGTGGATAATTCAACCTGAACCGCTGCACGCCCTCCAGCGTATGAATCCGCAACACTGACACGCCGAATTTTTAGTTGATACATGTTGTAAAATCCAAACCAGAAACAGGAAAGAAACAAGCTTCCCATTAAATAGGCAACCAATAAGATCAAATTATTTTGATAGTTGGTCCCAAGAATAAAAATAGCCAACGTTGCCAGTGCATAGATCCAGCCAAATCGACTTGGTAGGATAAATATTTCGCTTTGCTTTAATTGAATGTTTTCTCTGGGTGGCATCCGTTTATCAAGCCATTGATCCCGAAATTGCTCAAGCTTTTCAACCAGGCCAAACATTATGATGTTCCTAACACATCAATGGATTTCAAAATTTTTGTACTATGCGCACTCGACTTCACATCATAATGAATATCTCTGATCCTATGCTCCGCAACAGAGGTAAATATTTTTTGAACATCATCAGGGGTGACAAAGTCTCTCTCTGAGATCATCGCCCACGTCTTGGCAGCAGCAAGAATTGCCTTAGAAGCTCTTGGGGATAAGGGATTGAGATGTTGCTCTTGTGTTCTTGAGTGTTGGACAAGACGTAAAATATAGTCAAGTAGGGCATCTGAAACCGTAATATCGTGTACCTTTTGTTGCAAGTTCAGCATTTCTTGGACCGTCATTAAGTTTTCAATGCCATCATGTCTTGATGTTAAATGAGCACTATCTTTCAGCATTTCCTTTTCTGCATCCATAGAAGGAAAGCCCAGCGAAATCTGCATGAGAAAGCGGTCCATCTGAGACTCAGGCAGTGGGTTTGTGCCTGATTGGCTCAGTGGGTTTTGTGTCGCAATCACAAAAAATGGCTCGGGGAGTTGATGTGTGACACCATCAATGGTCACCTGTTTTTCTTCCATCGCTTCTAAAAGTGCAGATTGTGTCTTTGGACTAGCACGGTTAATTTCATCTGCTAGTAAAACATTCGTAAAAATTGGCCCTGGGTGAAATTCAAACTGCCTGGAATCTCTGTTGTAGATATTCGTTCCAAGTATGTCAGAAGGTAATAAGTCGTTTGTAAACTGAATACGCTTATAATTCAGCCCCAACGCATCTGCCAATGCATGTGATAGCGTTGTTTTACCCATTCCTGGGAGATCTTCAATGAGTAGGTGACCCTTTGCGAGAAGACATGTCAATGACAGCCTTACCTGATCCTCTTTTCCTAATACAACTTGGGAGACTTTTTGAATAACCTGTGAAATTAAAACATGTGACATGGTGCAAACTTCTTAATTTTCGTGAAAATGACGCCGAAACACTTATCTCTATCACCAACCACTTCAAGAGGGTTCGCTTAAAAGTCTAGAGGTTCTGTCGTGTTTAGGCATTGTCTTAATTCTAGTACTAATTAACCAGAGTCTGTTGATCTTTCATCAATGTTGCTGCTGGTGGCTGAAAAAACCTCACTCTTTGTTACTAGTTGTTCATTTGGAATGACCAAACTTCTCTCCTTGTGCCGTGATTGATGCGTTTTCTGCGGTAACAGCGTGGATTGCCGAAAGATAAACAGACCCTTTTAACTTGGGAAAAATTCGCTCTATATCCATAAATAAGAATTAGTCAGGCAAGATAATACGAACAGGCAGAACAATCAACGAATATCAAACTGAAATTGCACAGTTTTTTAACAAATAAGGGGTTGTGCTTATAAAAAACCCCAAACAAGAATTTGCTTGGGGTTTACATAGTCATCTTGAATCAATAAAAACGATTCAACCAGAATCTACACTCAGCACTATCTTGGTGGCAGCATACCCGGTGGCATCATTCCTTTCATACCGCGCATCATTTTTGCCATACCACCCTTGCCTGAGATTTTTTTCATCATCTTTTGCATCTGAGTAAATTGCTTTAAGAGTTTATTGACATCCTGAATCTGTGTTCCAGAACCAGCCGCGATACGTCGTTTTCGAGATCCTTTAATGATTTCAGGCCGTTCTCTTTCTATTGGCGTCATTGAATTGATAATCGCTTCCATTTGAACGAAAACTTTATCATCCACCTGATTCTTGACTTGATCTGACATCTGCCCCATACCCGGCAGTTTGTCCATCATAGACATCATCCCGCCCATATTTCTCATTTGGACGAGTTGCTCTCTAAAGTCATCCAAAGTAAACCCTTTTCCTTTCATCACTTTACGGGCGACTTTTTCGGCTTTATCACGATCAACTTTGCGTTCGACTTCTTCGATTAACGAGAGTACGTCGCCCATACCCAGAATACGGGATGCGATACGATCCGGGTGGAATGGCTCCAATGCATCCGTTTTTTCACCCACACCGATAAACTTGATTGGTTTGCCAGTAATATGACGAATCGACAAAGCAGCACCACCACGTGCATCCCCATCTGCCTTCGTCAAGATCACTCCGGTTAATGGCAGTGCTTCATTAAATGCTTTCGCGGTATTCGCTGCATCCTGACCTGTCATTGCGTCAACAACAAACAAGGTTTCAACAGGTTTGATACTTGCATGAAGCTCTTTGATTTCTGACATCATGTCTTCATCAACATGTAATCGACCGGCCGTATCGACAAGGATCACGTCATGGAACTGTGTTTTACCGTGTGCGATCGCATTATGCGCAATATCTAAGGGTTTTTCGCTTGGGTCGCTAGGGAAAAAGTCAACTTGAATATCTTCGGCAAGGGTTTCCAGCTGTTTGATTGCTGCTGGACGGTATACATCAGCACTGACAACAAGAACTTTTTTCTTATGACGCTCTTTTAAAAATTTCGCAAGTTTACCGACACTTGTTGTTTTACCAGCACCTTGCAAACCAGCCATTAATACAATGGCAGGAGGTTGCGTTGCGAGGTTTAACTCCTCGTTGGCATCCCCCATTGCAGCTTCAAGTTCTTCACGGACAATTTTGATAAAGACTTGTCCAGGGCTCAAACTTTTTGTGACCTCTGTACCGATAGCCCTTTCTTTTACTTTCGCTACAAAGTCTCGAACGACCGGTAAAGCAACGTCGGCTTCAAGGAATGCCATCCGTACTTCACGGAGCGTTTCTTTAATATTGTCTTCTGTCAGCCGTCCACGACCACTAATGTTTTTTAACGTTTTCGATAGACGATCAGTTAAATTCTCAAACATGGTTTGTCCCAAAACATCTAAATTCTGGTGTGATTATATCTCTAAAATGATTCACTCACTACAGTTTCGAGTGTTTATCTTCAGCAAATTCACCAGATTTTTCTGAAATATAAACAACAATCCAGTGCATATCGGACTAGGCAATACAGGATGTATCACGTAAAATGAGCTGGAACTTTCAATCAATTCGTACAGAAAGCGTACTATAAGAAGCAATAACGGAAGAAACATCATATGATGAATGAGCTTTTTGTCGGCTTATCTATTGTCGCATATGCGACCGCTGCCTATACGGCTTCAAGTCAATTACTTTCCAGCAATGGTCCGCCAATTCGTTCAATCCTGGGGTTTGCAGCACTCGCTCTATTTTGCCATGCTTTTGCATTAGTGCAATATACCTTTCCCCAAGGTGGTACAAACTTCAGTCTACTCAATGCCAGTGCTGTGATTTGCTTTATGATCACCTTATTCGTGTCTCTGGCTACATTGCGAATCAACACGATTATGTTACTACCCGCTGTCTATGGGTTTTCAGCGCTGTTGCAATCTGTGTATCTATTTTCACCAAAGCATAGCGTTTTATTGCAACTCTCAACACATCCAGGCGTGATCATGCATATTGTATTGTCTTTTGCCGCATATTGCGTGCTCGTGATCACAACGCTTTATGCGATTCAAGCGCAAATCATCAATAGAAGATTACGAAATAAAGATCTGACAATCGTCACCAGCCATTTACCGCCTCTGATGGTCGTAGAGAAACAGCAATTTACTTTACTCGTATGTGGTAACGTATTGCTCACTTTGTCATTTGTATCTGGTTTTTTATTCTTTGAAAATATTTTTAGTCGTGAAATGGCACATAAAACAGTTTTATCACTCATTGCATGGGCTGTTTTCATGACCATTGGCTGGGGCCATCGCTTCCGTGGCTGGCGTGGAGAAAAAACAGTTATTGCGACCATTATTGGCGCAATATTACTCACACTTGCCTACTTTGGTTCAAGATTTGTCCGAGAAGTTATTCTGGGTCGGTTTTAATTGACAATTTTCTTGACTCTATCCCAAAAACAGAATATCAAGTAATTTGGTTTAGTCATAAAGGATCACATCGTTGGACGACATATCAGCGCTGAGTAGTTATTCACCCGGCACACTTTTCATTGTACTCATCATTCTCTTATTTCTATCTGCCTTCTTCTCAGGGTCTGAGACAGGCATGATGGCAATCAATCGATACAAGCTTAAGCATTTGGCGAAAAGCGGCCATTCTGGCGCAAATCGCGTATATAAACTTCTAAAAAGACCGGATCGTCTCATCGGCGTGATCCTGATTGGAAATAACCTCGTCAATAATATCGCTGCGGTTGTCGCTGCCTCCATCGGGATGAAACTCTATGGTGAGCTAGGTTATGCCGCTGCACCAATTGTACTTACTTTCTTAGTCCTTATCTTCTCAGAAGTCACACCAAAATCGTTAGCTGCCATGCATCCAGAAAAAGTGAGCTTTCCAGCTTCAATAATTCTTTCTGGACTATTAAAATTATTCTATCCACTGGTGATTGCATTGAACTGGATCACAAATGGCATCTTGCAATTGTTTGGCTTTAGTCAAAAGCAACGCGAACAACATAGTCTGTCGAGCGAAGAATTAAGAACAGTCGTCCATGAGGCAGGCTCTCTCATTCCCGAGCGCCACCAAAGCATGCTTGTCAACCTTCTTGATTTAGAGAAAATGCAGGTTGAAGATATCATGATCCCAAGAAGTGAAATCATCGCCATTGATATCAATGATGATTGGAAAGTCATCGTTAAGCAATTGACTCATGCACAACACACCCGCTTATTACTTTATCGTGACAGCATTGATGACGCTGTTGGTTTTATTCATGCACGTGATGCACTTCGCTTGCTCTCCAAGGAACAATTTACAAAAGCAACGCTATTGAGAGCTGTACGTGAGATTTATTTTATCCCAGAGACAACTTCTCTCTATACACAATTGTTCAAGTTTCAGCAGTCGAAAGAACGTATTGGCTTGGTTGTTGATGAATATGGCGATATTCAAGGACTCGTTACGCTTGAAGATATTCTTGAAGAAATTGTGGGTGACTTTACAACCACAATGACACCAAATACCAGCGAAGAAGTCCATGCACAGCAAGATGGTTCGTATTTAGTTGATGGTAGCGCCAGTATACGTGATCTCAATAAAGAGATGGAATGGGAATTCCCAACCAATGGACCAAAAACACTGAATGGTCTCATTTTAGAGTACCTTGAAGAGATCCCTCAGGCGAACATCAGTCTTCGATTGGCCGGGTATCCAATTGAGATCATTGAAGTGAAAGACAATATGGTCAAAACAGCGCGAGTCATGCCAGAGCTTAAAAAAGAAGGCCTGTGATTTTTTTGAGCAATCTTTCATGCGTGGAGTAAATCATTGCTGCACGCATCATCTTTCCTATCCATCAATTCTTTCCAATCCGAAGTCCCTACTCTTTACACTTTAGTCATTTTGTTTGATTTTCATTTCTGTGATTCATTCCTATCCTGTACAGCATTTTTCTACTTTTCAATCTACGCTTTAGGGAATGTAATTCTCATAAAATTAAGGGGATAAAATGTCACGAGTTTCAATGTTATTGAGCATGGCTTGTCTCTGCTGCTTGATTTCCTGTAATGGTGGAAGCACATTCGACTCAAATTCAAACACATCTTCAAATAATAATACAAATACAGGCAACACAGGTGGTGATTCGGGTAATGGTTCTGGAAGCGGGTCAGGAAGTGGCTCAGGCGATGGATCGGGAGGTGGTTCAGTTGCAACACCCGATGACTCGGAAATCGTCGTTTTTCATACAGTTGAAGATGGTTCCAGCTTACAAATAACAGTCGCAACAGACGCTGGTGCAAATGAAGTCAAGAGAACGGTCAGTTATGGAAACAGTGTTCAGTTTTTACGAGCGGATTTTTCTCATCATGATATCACAGTTGAGCCAATGGTAGCAGGAGCTGTGGATCCGAGTGGTATACAGAAAAAAATTGTTCTCACCACAGAACAAGGAAAGCGCCACTTTGTCGTACTCCGAAATCGACTGAGCAATATTGAAGAAGTAAAAGCGAACGTCAATATTTCAGATACTAGAATTCAAATTATCCATGCTTCACGGGCTCAATCTAATTTGGATATCTACTTGACTGAGCCAGGCTCCAACTCATTAACTAGCCCAGTGAATTCAGGTGACTTCAGCTATGGTGACAATGATTTCTTTTCACGGAATAATAATAATTATCGACTTCAATTACTCCGTGAAAATGATACAGATCGAAACGACCGCCTTTTTGACTCAGGCTCAATTACAGCTGAAAAAAATACACTGGTGATCTTCGATCCTGCGGTTAATTCAGGACCAGCTTTAAGTGTTGCTTCAATCTCTGATAATGGTGCCGCAACAATACTAATCAGCCCGGATGGTGTCGCTAAATTGCGTTATGTAAGTGGTATTAAAACAAGTAATTTCGATAATTTCAGAACAACTCGATTTACTAGCAATAATACGCCATTGGGATCAACTGTCGCTTTCCAAAACAGTTCTTCAGGGTATACTGAAATAGGATCATTAAACGTCGACCCTATTCCTACAATAAATGTGACAAATAGTGGAAATACAGAGAAATGGGCATCAAATGATATCACTCCAACTATTTCACCTTATATATCTTTATTTTCATTCGGTTTTGAGTCAGGGCAGCCCAGAGCTTTGATAGCTGTTAATGATGATCAACAACCTGCTGGAAATGCTGCAAAAGTCCGATTTTTCCAGTTGCTTGCAAATAAGAGTGGTACAAATCAGGACTTGATATTTTCAACATCATCGACTTTAGGGGATGTATCTGAGACACGCTTTACAATTTCCAATGTCTCATACCCTACATCCAATGCAACATTTGGTAGTATCGAATTGAAAGAAGGAAATTATTTTTTAACAGTGACAGATACTGGTGATGAAGGGAACGTAACAAAGTCTACGGGTACTACTAGCCATCTATTTTCCAAAGGAAAGCTGTACGACGTGATTCTATTTGAAGATAGCACTGATGCAACCAATGGAATAATAAAAGTTATCGAAAGGTAATTCTAGCTATCCCTCAAAGCCACAAAGTTTACATTGAGGGATAGCGCTAGCGCGTTGTTTTCTGTAAAATAACTCGCAATATTTTTAGCCTCCAAATTCAGCTTAAATTGATATCACGAATGCCTATTTATTTTACTTCCCGTCATATCCCCGGACTAAAAGGTCTCAACTTCAATCAGCGATATACTGTGTTGCAAGAAGCCCTAAGGCAAGTCTCTCCAGGAAAGATCCTAGCTCTGCAAATGACAAAATTATGTGTATTCATTGGATGCTGCCTGATGGTTGCACTTATCCCCTCTTGGTTTGGCTTATTGCTTTTATTTCCATGTTTACTTGTATATGTCATGGTGATTAACCCAGTTCAACATTATTTAGCTTTACCGTACGTTAAAAAAGTGTTAAGTTCCAAAGCTCAAGAAAAATAACGATTGTTATTTTGAGATTTGATTCTAATTTAGGTGTATTTGTGAAGTTGTATCAAAAAGTTTTGCTCCTTTTACCTTGTGTTTCATTATTCCTTGGTTGCTCACAATTAACTCAACCTGTAACGGCTCATCAACAAGAAGGGTTTTCTGTCGAGCAATATCAACATGTAAAGCTAAAGCCAATTTCGCTACCAACTCAGTTGCAAAAGAAAAAAAATAACATTGCAGCAGTTGAACAATTGGACCAGCTTCTTTTTCAAAATATTTCCGAAGTATTTCGTGATAAGACCCTTGTTTCATCAGTAACTCCAAACGATAAAACACTGATTATTGTTCCTGAAATGATTGACCTTCAATACGTCAATGTTGCGCAAAGAATGCTCTCTGGAAAGGATGCAGGGAGAACAAAAATAAAATTGAAAGTTAATTTTGTTGATGCAAAAAACCAAAAGCTACTCGCTTCAACCCATTTTTACGCTGATAGTGATAAAAATGGAGGGATTGACCAGCCAAATGTTGATCAGCTTGCCCTTCAACAACTGGCAAAGCAGGTCCAGCACTATACGCAAAGCCTAGAGTATTAGTCACCTATTGCTAACAGTCTTTTTCATGATTTTGGCCTCTGGAGTTCTAAACATTGTGAAAATTGATCCAATTCTATTCTTTTGTATTAATATGAAAGTATGTGAATTTTTCGGTCTATTTAGAAAAGCGATGAGCTTGTTCTCATATCTTTTCTTGATTTGGGGTCAATGGCACTGGGCAGACAAGTTGATTTAAGATTTTTAGCCGAACCTATGCACGTCAATTTTGGCGGTAAAGTGCATGGTGGCATCGTCATGAAATGGATTGATCAAGCCGCTTATGCATGTGCAGCGGGTTGGAGTCGAAGTTATTGTGTCACAGTATCTGTCGGTGCAATTAAATTCGGACATCCGATCCTTGTAGGCCAAGTCGTCGAGTTATCTGCAAAAGTTATCCATACAGGTAAAACCAGTATGCAGATCCTTGTGACCGTTAAAGCAGGTGACCCAAAATCAGGGGCGCTTGGTTATACAAACCACTGCATTATTACTTTTGTTGCTACCGATGGCCAAGGGAATCTCATCGAAGTGCCAAAGTGGGAACCCAAAACAAAGAAGGACAAAATTCTTGAACAATACGCCCTAGAGATGAAAGCATTTAGTTTAGAAATTGAGAAAAAATACGATATTTTTGAGTAACGTGAATCTCACGATTCCTAGGATAACTTCCTAATTAAGACACTTCCTTTCCGATGAGCCAGCATTATTGAGCCAGTATTATGCCCCTCCGACTATGCCACTTACTACTTCTTATCCCGTTGACTATAATCAGCATTTCCTATGATCTGTCAATTATTCCTGATGAAATACAAAGCCCGTCCTTGTATCTGAACATCCTGTTGTTTTATGTTGGCATGCTGGGTGTTTATGCTTATGTTTTTCGAAAAAAGTTATATAACCCGATGATATGGAGGGGAGTCTTTATTCTGAGCTTCTTTTTGCATCTTTCTGATACTTTCGGGCACTTAATGCAAGGCGAATGGGTTTTTACTGACTCAATCATGACAATCCAAGTCATAGCCCTCCTATGCTTATATGCTTACTATTACTTTCTACTCTGGCTGTATTCTTTTGAGTCTAATGATATTTGGCGTACTTAAATAAACATTTAAATTGTATTGCCTCTTAACGTTCTCAAGCATGTATCTGGTTTGATATATCGGTCGATGATTGTTTCAACGGCCTTTTCTTGAATAAGCTTTTTCATTGTTTGATTGAGTTTATCTGAGAATTTTTTCGCATGACTGATTTTCATATGGTAGGGTTTTGACATCATCAGATGGGCAGTTATTTCATTCAAATACAATACTTGGCCTGCGAGGACATCACAACGATAGCCCAGCTTTTGAATCCAGTAATGACTCAATAAATCAGGTCCAAAGTAACCATTGATTCTTCCTCTAAGTAACATGGAAATCCCTTGCTTTACAGTATTTACAGGTACCAATACAATGCCATGCTGCTCCACTGCTCTTATAAATTCAGTACCATAACTACGTTCTGCACCACGGATCACTCCAACGAGCTTACCTTCAATGTTTTTCCATGACAAAGGCGCCTTTTTTAAGCTGATAATGGCATTTTTAAATCGAATAACGGGGGTAAGCTGAACAATTGTCGAGGGCAGCTTTGGACTCGGTAAAAGTATGGTGACTGTATAACCATGCTGGTTTTTTTTATTCGTTTTAATATTCTTGCAAATGGTGCGATTGTTGTTTCGTTCATTTGATTCAAGTTAACTCGTGTGGCTAATTCATTCAAAATATCGATATATATTCCCCTGTTATTACGCTTTTCAACAAACGCAATTGGTTCAGATAATAATGCAATATACGACACATTTTCTTCGGCCAAACTTCTTGGTACGACCAACGTCATTGCAGCAACAAAAAGGAGTATGGTTCTTAAGCGTGCTTTCAAAGTTTCACATCCTCTATTTTTACACCCATAAGAGTGTAAAAAATACGATTGACACCGTCGCTAAAAGATAAAGATTGAAGCGAAAGTGATTAGCTCCCGCTTGATAGTTTAAGTAAATTGCATAACAGCTGAACGCCACACAAGCCAGCAATACAACCTTTAACCAAGTGAGAAGGGAAATTAACCAGAAAGTGCGAACTGGAATGTCGAAATAACGTAAGATCCCCCACTCTAGCTCTGGCCTTGCATAATGAAAAATAACTAGACTTAAAATAAACAACCCCCACGCAGTCAATGTTAAGGCGCGGATCACCTTAGATAGACTGGACTTGAGATCCGTTTCTTTATCATCAAACTCCAGTTTTGGTTGTTTATCTTCTTCAGACAAGTGTAACTCTTCTGTTTGCAGTGTATTTTTTGACTTACTTCCTTTACTAATTAAGCAATTCCCACCAGGAACACAAGTTTTACTTGTTTCTTAGCGCTTTCAAGGTAATATTGGGGGCTTAATTAGAACAATTTCGACATATAAAAAGTGGAGTTTGATTGCATGTCGCATTCATCTATAGATGCTGCTCTTAAAGGCAAACATAAAGTCGGTGAATCTATCACCATCAAAGGTTGGATCCGCACACGTCGCGATTCAAAAGCGGGTTTTTCATTTTTAGCTGTCCATGATGGCTCTTGCTTTAATCCAATCCAGGTGGTTGCCGACAATAATCTATCGAATTATGCGTCTGAAATTACATCACTAACAGCGGGTTGTGCCGTGATTTGTGAAGGTGAGCTTGTTGAGTCACAAGGTCAAGGGCAATCCTTTGAAATTAAAGCAACAAGAGTCGATGTTGTTGGTTGGGTTGAAAATCCAGATACTTATCCAATGGCAGCGAAACGCCATAGTATTGAATACCTTCGTGAACACGCACATTTGCGTCCAAGAACAAACGTAATTGGTGCCGTCACTCGTGTCAGAAATAGCCTATCCCAAGCTATACATCGCTTCTTCCATGAGCGCGGTTACTACTGGATCAGTGCACCAATTATTACAGCAAGTGATACAGAAGGTGCAGGTGAAATGTTCCGTGTAAGCACTCTGGACTTGCAAAACCTGCCAAGAACAGAAAAAGGGGAAGTAGATTTTAGCGAAGACTTTTTCTGTAAAGAGTCGTTCTTGACTGTATCTGGGCAGCTCAATGCTGAGACCTATGCATGTGCCCTATCAAACGTTTATACATTTGGGCCAACATTCCGCGCAGAAAACTCCAATACAAGTCGTCACTTAGCCGAATTCTGGATGGTGGAGCCTGAAGTCGCCTTTGCTGACTTAAGTGATATAGCACAGCTTGCTGAGGATATGTTGAAGTATGTCTGTAAAGCTGTACTTGAAGAACGTCGTGACGACCTTGATTTCTTTGCACAACGTATTGATAAGAGTGTGATCTCACGATTAGAAGGCTTGGTTGAATCAGAATTTGTTCGAATGGACTATTCAGATGCGATCGAGATCTTACAAAACTGCGATAAAAAGTTTGAGTTCCCTGTTGAATGGGGTGTTGATCTTCAATCTGAGCATGAACGTTATCTTGCTGAAGAGCATGTTGGTGCTCCGATTATTATGCAAAACTACCCGAAAGACATTAAAGCATTTTACATGCGTATCAATGATGATAAACGCACAGTGGCAGCGATGGATGTCCTTGCACCTGGAATCGGTGAGATTATCGGTGGAAGTCAGCGTGAAGAACGACTTGAAGTATTCGATGAACGTCTATCGGAAATGGGATTAAACCCGGAAGACTATGGCTGGTATCGTGATTTAAGACGTTATGGTACAGTTCCACACTCTGGATTTGGCCTAGGCTTTGAGCGCCTCGTTGCTTATGTGACGGGTATGCAAAATGTTCGTGATGTGATCCCATTCCCAAGAACACCAGGCAATGTAAACTTCTAATATCTGACCCTGAAGATAGAAAAAAGGGGCTGAAAGCCCCTTTTTAGATTACCCGCTTAGCCTCCTCATCCCTTTCTTTTTGCCTTATTTCTTCAATCCTTACTTTTTTAGCCCATGCTTCGTCCATTACTTCAACTCTTACTTCTTCAGCTCTTGCTTTGGCCATGGCTTCTGCCCTTACTTCAGCCTTAGCTTCCATGCGCTCTTGTTCTTGCTGCATATGACGGACTCGCCGACAGGAGATTTCCCCTTTTTGACAATGTGGATTACAAAACCCACCACATGCATCAGCAATCATATTACATAAGCTTAAACTAACCAGTTGTTCTGACTTCTTTGCATTTGTATCTTGTTGAGTATGAATACGCTCATCCATGTTAAAACGCTGGATCATTGACTTTTGATTGCGATCCGATTGGTGAAAAGCATCTCCCCATTGCCCATTTTCTTTAAATAGTAATTCTCGCAGAATTTGTTGTTTGTCATCATAAGTTGATAGGTCCACCTTGGACTTCCCTTCAATTTGTTCAAGTAGCTGACGACTCTCCATAATCATTTCTAATACAGAATCGAGTTCATAAATCTTAGTACCAGAAAGCGAATGACCAAATTTATCGATACTCGTTTTTATTTGGTGACATAACGTTTCTAGTTTCATTGAAAAGTCATGGTTGTCTGATTTAGTTCTGTAAGCGAATAACTTCTCCAGTTCTGCTTTTAATGCATAGTGAATTGTTTGAACGACAACTTGATCGATCGGTTTATTCTTCTGTTGTGAAGGTTGTTGATATGAAAATTGTGGAACAGGCAATACCGGCCGTTCTAAAAATTGAACTGCTCGTTGAACACCATTAATGGAAGATACCTGTACTTCTGTTGTTACTTCATCAACACAGACTTCTTCTGGTATTTCAATATTTTCTTGAGTACGATTCACATCAGTGCTTAGCATAATTTCTATATCAATAAATCTTCATTTGTTTTTGACTGCATTTTGTTGTTCAATAATTACTGTTCTTACGACTTAAACAACAAACTTAAAGTGTTTATCACATGATTATCAAATAGAAAAATTCATGGATGAGTAAACACGTCAAAGTATGTAACGAACTATTCAAAATAGTTTTAAATAAAATGATTTATCTTAGGGACGCGAAAGAGAATGGAATTCGGATTGATAAACTTTAAAACTGATACCAATCAAAGGCGGTTTGATAACATAAAGAGTGAAGGTTTTGGCGTATAGATTTATCCAGTACTGTATAACTCTCCCAAAGTGATTGATATTCCATAGCCATTTGGCATAAAGGAAAGTTACTCGCGAGCATTGTTCTATCGTAACCAAATTCACTGACTATGTATGTGACAATGTCACTTATATGATTATTTTGATTTAGTGTGAGATTTATTTCCCAGCCGGAACACTTGATCGCACAATTTGGGTAATTAGCAAGCGACTTTATCCCCTTTTTCCATGCGTTTTGATCAACAACTTTCCCTTGTGCCCCTGCAAGCCCACTGTGTGTCAATATCACTTTCAGATCCGGTATTTGATCGAGCATTCGACATAGGCTTTGCCAAGATGCAGAGTCAGCACAATTGATTTGTGCTTCAAACAATAAACCACTGTTAGCAAGGAGGCTCAGATGTTGTTTACAAAATGAGTGAGATAAAATTTGCTGTGCTTCTTCTTCCAGAATATGACGGACACCAACAAAGTGAGGATATATAATTTGCCTCTCCAAGCACTGAGAGAAATCTTTTGATAATAAATCAGAGAAGCCAATCGTCTTGAATGGCATGTCAACATAACCATCAAGCCAAGTGATCTCTCGCCAAGGTGCCTTGTTATCAAACCCTGCTTCTATATGAACAAAGCCAGTCAGTTCAAGCGGTTCTTTTAATGACAAATCGGGCAACATGTGTGTCCGATCTATCAGTTTCTTATTCTTCCAATATGGCGGATTTTGGTGATCTAACCAAAAATAATCACCAACTGAGCGATTTATCAAGTGGACATGTGGGTCAATGATCTTCATCGCTCATCCTTATCGTGTGGTGTAACCACCATCAACAGCGTGCAAACTGCCAGTAATAAAACTTGCTTTATCACTCACTAAAAATCGAACTAAGTGCGCAACCTCTTCAGGCTGACCAATTCTTCCAATGGGTTGAAGTGCCCCTTCGTCAGCATGAACTTCTGCTTTATCTGCACCAGAAACCTCGCAGTAACGATCAATCGCTTGATGGTATAACGGTGTTTCGATTGTTCCGGGACAAACAGCATTACAGCGGATCCCAAACTGGGCGTAGTCCAAAGCGGTTGTTTTCGCAAGAGAAGCAACGGCTGCTTTACTCATGTTATAGGCAAAAGATTTCGACTTGGCTACAAATGCCTGATCAGAAGCCATGACCACAATAGTGCCAAATTGCTGCTCTCGCATAGTCGGTAAGATTTGTTGTACCGTATGATAAGCCCCTTTCACATTGATGGACATAATCCGATCAAAGTCAGCCTCAGATGTTTCTTCAATATTACCAGAGAAGTAAATGCCGGCATTGACAACTAAAGCATCAATGTGATCGACTTTTGACAGAACTTCCGAGACTGCAGATTGTACGTGCTCACCATTCGATACATCACAGGAAATATGTTCACCGAGTTCTCCGGGGCGAAGGTCAAAATTAAAAACACGATAGCCATCTTCCTGCATCCCAGTAACAACACTAGCACCAATTCCAAATGAACCACCGGTCACGATACATACTTTTTGAGTCATATAATTTGGATCTCAATTTCACATAGCCAATACCTTATGCGGTTTTCGCTCAGATGTATAGTCGTACCCAACTGTTTGATAAGAAAAATAAAGATAGAAAAGGATAAAGGAGAGAAAAAGTGATAATTCCTGTTCATGGTTTATCATGAACAGGAATAAAGAGTGATTAAAGAATATCGAGCAACTCAATATCGAAAATCAACGTTGCATTCGGACCAATTCTTCCGCCTGCACCCTGCTCGCCATAAGCAAGATGAGAAGGAATGTATAGACGCCACTTTGAACCAGTCTTCATAAGCTGTAAAGCTTCAGTCCAGCCTTTGATAACCCCCTGAACAGGGAATTCAGCTGGCTGACCACGATCATAAGAACTGTCGAAAGTATCACCATTAATCAGCGTCCCATGGTAATGAGTCCGGACAGTCGACTCTAACGTAGGGATCTCGCCCTCACCTTCTTCAAGTACTTCGTATTGAAGGCCTGAGTCTGTCACTTGAATTTCTTCACGCTTGGCATTCTCAGCGAGGAAAACCTCACCTTCAGCAGCCAGTTTTTGTGCTTGCTCAGCAGCTGCCTGCTGCATTCTCTGATTGATTTCAGTAAATGCAACCTGTATCTCTTCAATCGAGACACGACTTTCCTGCGCTGTCAATGCATCTTGAAACCCATCCATTACAGCATGAACATCAAGCCCTTCAAAAGGGTTTGCTGCAAGTTGTTCACCCATTTGGCGACCTACGCCATAGCTCGCTTGTAATTCTACTGAATCGTAGTTTTTATTTGTCATTGTCTCAACCTCGAAAAAAAACGGCCCAAGTCTATCATATTCATTTCAACAAATCGCGTTAATTACAATGCTTCATGGAAGGATGATGAATACAAAAAACTAACATTACTGCCTCTTATTTCACCCATAATTGGCACTCTGTACCAGAAACGGTAGATGCTTATACTGCATACCAAATATCATAATCATCAAGTAAAGTGTTTGAAATTCAGTATTTCTCCAAGATTTAACCAAAACCCTTATTTTATCTATTTTAGGGAAAGCTTCCTAGATAATTAATTGATTTTAATGGCAATAAATAAAATATTAACAACAAAAAAACATAATTTCATCATCACTTGCGGTTGATAATTGACTACTTTTTTTTCATTTCTGTTCATTTTTTATCTTACTGTTTTATAAGATTTTTTATGAAACTTCAGTATTTTTATTCATAAAATGAAAAATTTTATTGGCAATAAAGTTTGATTATTTTTCTTTAACTATAGTATTGTCGTGATTGGTCGTAACATTTTTCACATTGGATGTGCTTCAAACCACTAAGGATGTAGAAGGTGGGAAACACCAATAATTATTTAACCATCTGAAATTGTACGGCCCGCCAAACGAAATATAAGTTATAGAACGGAGTTGAAGATGTTCAGGCTAAATCCAATTTCCAGTAGTATGAAAATGCTCGCTGTTTCAGCGCTCGCATTCAATACCATTCCAAATACTGCCTATGCTAACGAAGCCAGCGCTGAAGATGAAAGTGTAGAGCGTATCCAGGTAACAGGTACACGTATCCTACGTGAAGGTGTTGTTGCACCGGCTCCAATCACAGTTATTGGTGAAGACGCGATTAAAGCATCTGGTGCGACAAATCTGGGTGACCTATTAAACTCACTTCCTGCTTTGGGAAATACTTTCTCCATGTCCAGCTCGACAAACTATATCGGCACAACGGGCTCTAACTTCCTTGATTTACGTCGACTTGGAAGTAACAGAACACTTGTTCTTATCGATGGAAAGCGTCATGTAGCATCAGATATTGGTACTGCACGTGTAGATGTCAACACAATCCCTACAGAATGGATCAAATCTGTTGAAGTTATTACTGGTGGCGCATCTGCAGTCTACGGTGCTGATGCAGTCTCTGGTGTTGTTAACTTTATCTTGAAAGATAATATTGATGGTGTTCATTTTTCTGCTCAGAAAAGCGATGCGGCTGACTCCGGGTTCTCTGATTACAAATACGCATTTTCTGCTGGAGGCGAATTTGCTAATGGCAAAGGTAATGCCGCTGTTTCATTAGAAGTTGCTGGACAAAATGCAATTACTCAAGCGGATCGTGGCCATTCTAGTTATTCCGATATCAGAAATCCAAACGAAAAAAATGAAGTTAAAGGTGAGAACAAAATTCCTGACAAGCTACGCGTAAAAGACGCTGGGCTTCATATTTATAGCGATGGTGGCCGATTTGCACTAGACGATGGCGGCTATATGTTCTTACCAGATGGTACATTTAGGAAGCAAAAGCTAGGCAATCTATATGATGATTTCCGCTGTGCTGGTGATTGTGATTGGTTTGATTTTAGTAAAGGCTCAACATACCAACCTGAGTTTAAACGGATAACTTTTAATTCAAAAGTAAACTACGACATCAACGATCAAGCATCTCTTTATTTCCATGGAAAGTATTCTCAAACAAAAGCAACTGACCATGCTGACTGGACATTTAGTCGTGATGAAACCATACAAAAAGACAACGCTTTTGCGAGTGCAGAGCTTGTTGAATTCATGGCAAAGAATAACCTAGAAAGTATTTCAATTCGCCGTATTCATACTGATATGGGCCGTCGTTCAGAAGAAAATATCAGACAAACATCGCGTTTTGTGAGTGGTCTGGAAAGGATCTTTCCTTGAGGATTGGGATTATGACGTTTCTGTTGTTTGGGGACAAACGACAACAAATCGTAAGAACTTTAACAACCTTATTAAAGAAAGATTTAAAAATGCCGTCGATGCTGTCGTTGATCCAAATACTGGTAAAGCAGTTTGTCGTGCGACACTTGATGCCAATGAAGATCAAAGCAACCCAAATATCAAAGGCTGTGTACCTGTTAACCTTCTTGGAAACGGTAATGTTAGCCAAGCAGCGCAAGATTGGTTTATGACCACATCTTTGTTCCAAGGTAAAACAACACAAACCGTTTACTCTGGATCTGTGTCAAATGGCGCTCTCTTTGAGCTTCCTGCTGGAGATGTTGGATTTGCAGTTGGCGCGGAATACCGTAAAGAAACTGCTGAAGGTGGATATGACGAGCAAGTCGTAAGTGGAGAAACATTCTTAACTGCGATCGCACCACTTGAAGGGCAATTTGATGTTACTGAAGTGTTCACAGAGTTCTCAATACCACTACTTGCTGATTTACCAGGTATTGATCTAATGACTCTCGACCTTGCGGCACGTTATTCAGATTACAGTACAACGGGAAGCGCAACAACTTGGAAAGCTGGTATTGATTGGTCTATATACGAAGATCTTCGTACACGTATGACATATGCAAAAGCTGTACGTGCACCAAATATTGATGAACTATTTTCACCGCTTGGTGGTAACTTTGCTTTTTATGACGACCCATGTGATGTTAAGAATGATCAAGATAATGCAACTTACATTACAGCGATTAAAGCGAACTGTGCTGCATCAAGTGTACCAGCAAACTACACAGATCCACGTTCAGGAAATAAGCCTGTACAATCTGGTGGTAACCCTGAGCTAGATCCTGAGACATCAACAAGTCTTACATTTGGTTTCGTTTATACACCAGGGTTCTTAGACGGATTCTCTGCAACAGTGGACTATTGGAAGTTTGAAATTGAAGATGTCATTGCAACGCTTTCTGTACAAAAAACACTTGATTACTGTTACCGTTCCACATCGGGAATTGGAAACAAGTATTGCGCAGCAATTACGCGCGATGCTAATGGCCAAGTATCAAATGTGAAGTCGATTAACCAAAACCTTGCTAAAAAGGATGCAGAAGGAATTGACTTCGATTTTGCGTACAGCTTTGAAGCATTTTCAGGTGAGTTTAATACACGTTTGATTGCAACTTATCTAATGACATTGGAGGACTACCCTTTCCAGGAAGATCTATCGAATAGTGATTCAGCAGTATCAGAGATTGGAGATCCAAGATGGCAAGGGTCATTCTCAACAAACTATGCGTATGAAGACTTCAATATTAATTGGAAAATGCGTTATGTTGGTGGCATGTATACAGAGGAAAGAGATACGCTAGCTGCTAACCCAGATGCAATTTCTCCAACACAAGTGGGTTCAGTCACATACCACGATGTTCAAGCTCGTTATCATGTCACAGATGATTTCGAAACATATATCGGTATTGACAATCTACTTGATAAAGATGCTCCAAATGGCTATTCAGGCGCAGGTGTTGGTAGTGCAATTTATGACAATATTGGTCGTAAGTTCTACGCTGGACTTGCCTACAGTTTCTAATAATCAACTCCGTTAGAAACCAAAAAGCCTCGATTGATTCGGGGCTTTTTTCTTTCTCTTTTCTGACCTTTCTATTGTGCTTATAATGCATTGAAAAAAACAAACGAGTACAATCCATGAAAAACCTCTTACTCCTGAGTAGCTCTAGAGCGAAAGACTCTGGCTATCTGGAAACTGCACTTGCTGATATTTCTGAAACATTGGAAGGTCTCGATTCAGCCGTTTTTATCCCCTACGCAGGTGTCTCTATTTCGTATGATGAATATACGGTGATGGTTCAATCTGCTTTGTCTTCACTGAATAAGAAAATTCGTGGCTTGCACGAATTCGACGATCCAACTCAAGCTATTGAGCAAGCACAAGCAATCCTTGTCGGTGGTGGGAATACGTTTCACTTACTGCACGAAATATATCGATTTGGCTTAATCGACCCAATTCAAGAAAAAGTGAATGGGGGTACCCCATATATTGGCTGGTCTGCTGGCTCAAATATTTCAGGAAAAAGTATACGAACAACAAATGATATGCCAATCATTGAGCCGAAAAGTTTTGATGCGCTCAATCTTGCTCCGTTTCAACTTAACCCCCACTATACGGACTACAATCCACCCGAATTTCATGGTGAAACTCGTGATATGCGATTAGAAGAATTTATGCAGGTTGAACCTGAGACTCCAATTTTAGCAATCCGTGAGGGAACAGCCCTACGTATACGTCATCAACATATGACGTTGATTGGACCTGAGCCTGGTTTTGCATTCAAGGGTGGTCAAAAAGTGGCGATTCAGCCACAGCAAGATTTAAGTCAGTACCTTCATCTTTAATCATTTCTTTTCTAATTCATCTTTCATCATGCTGGCCAGACAAGCGTCTGGCTTGGTTATTCACTTAAAAATAAAACTTATTTAGTATTATTCTGAATCATCACTTTGAGTATCTATTTGAATTAATTCAATAATATTAAAGTTCACCTCAACTTATATTCATACATAGTACCGATACAATACCTCTCCTTTTTACTGTAGATTCTCACTCCAAATAACGTTTTTTGTAAAAAGTGCGTTTCATTAAACACGCCTTTTACCTATAGGTGTGCATTTTTGCATATCCATTCCATCCACGATTGGAGATAACTATGTCAATCACCCGCTATCATAATTTTGTCCATGGCAAAGTCATGCGTAATGAAAGTGGCGAAACCTTTCCCGTCATCAACCCGGCAACCGGGGAGATCATTTATGAAGTTGAAGTTGCAGATGAACATGTCAAACAAGCTGCGATAGAAAGTGCTCAATCAGGATTTGAAACATGGTCAGCAATGAGCGGTTTTGAACGAAGCCGGATCTTACAAAGAGCAGTCGCACTTTTACGGTCCAGAAATGATTTGTTAGCTGAAATCGAAGTAAAGGATACAGGAAAGCCTTGGCAGGAAGCTTCCGTCGTTGACATTGTTACTGGTGCCGATGCAATCGAATTTTTCGCAGGGCTTGCACCAAGTATTGAGGGAAATCAACAAGATCTCGGTGGGGACTTCTACTATACACGAAGAGAACCCCTCGGCGTATGTGCAGGTATTGGCGCATGGAATTACCCACTTCAGATCGCATGTTGGAAATCAGCCCCTGCCCTAGCCTGCGGCAACAGTATGATCTTCAAGCCATCCGAAGAAACCTCACTCGGAGCAATAAAATTAGCTGAAATATTCATTGAAGCTGGTGTTCCTGCTGGCGTCTTTAACGTGGTCCACGGTGCTGGAGATGTTGGTGAATGGCTTACAACGCATCCTCATATCGCTAAAGTTTCTTTTACTGGCGAAGTGGGAACTGGAAAGAAAGTTATGGCAAATGCCGCTTCATCTTTGAAAGAAGTCACGATGGAGCTTGGTGGAAAATCACCCTTAATTATTTTCGACGACGCTGACATTGAACAAGCCGTATCTGCAAGCATGCTCGGTAACTTTTATACTCAAGGGGAAATCTGTACCAACTGTACCCGCGTATTCGTTCATGAAGACGTTTATCCCAATTTTATAGAACAACTCTTAGAGCGAACCCAAAAGAACATCATTGCTGGTGATCCGATGGATCCAGAAACAAACTTTGGTGCTCTCATTTCAAAAAAGCATCAAGAACTTGTTCTCTCCTACATTGAACGAGGCAAAACTGAAGGCGCAAAGTTATTGACTGGTGGGCATGTCATTCAACCAAATACAGCGCCGAACGGCTACTTTGTCGCTCCAACAATTTTCACTGATTGCCATGATGATATGACCATCGTCCAAGAAGAAATATTTGGTCCTGTCATGTCTATCCTCACATTCACTGAAGAATCTGAAGTGATCAAAAGAGCAAATCAAACAACTTATGGTCTGGGTGCAGGCATCTTTACCAAGGATATACAGCGGGCACACCGAGTGATCCACCAAATCCAAGCGGGCATTTGTTGGATCAATAGCTATGGTGCTTCTCCGGCTGAAATGCCAGTTGGCGGGTATAAATTATCAGGCATTGGTCGGGAGAATGGTATTACTACGCTCAATCAATATACCCAACTCAAATCCATTTATGTTGGCCTTACACCAATCGAATCACCATTTTAAGAGGTGCCTATGAGTCATCAGTACGACTATATCATTGTTGGTGCAGGTTCAGCTGGATGTGTACTGGCAAATCGCTTAACTGAAAGTGGGAAGCATCGAGTATTACTCTTGGAAACAGGGGGTAGTGATAGAAGTATTTTTATCCAAATGCCAACTGCACTTTCGATACCAATGAATACCAAGAAATATGCTTGGCAATTTGAAACTGAGCCGGAGCCATTCCTTGATGGTAGAAAAATGCACTGCCCTAGAGGAAAAGTACTTGGCGGTTCTTCTTCAATTAATGGGATGGTGTATGTCCGTGGTCATGCATTTGACTTCGATGAGTGGGAACAAGAAGGTGCAATTGGTTGGAGCTATGCCAATTGCCTCCCCTACTTCAAAAAGTCAGAACAATGGGCTTTCGGTGAAGATCATTATCGTGGTGGCGAAGGTCCTCTCGCGACCAATAACGGGAATGAAATGCAAAACCCGCTATATCGTGCATTTATTGATGCCGGTGTAGAAGCTGGGTACCTGTATACCGAAGACTATAACGGCCAACGTCAAGAAGGGTTTGGTCCAATGCATATGACTGTTAAGAATGGCCTTCGCTGGTCAACTGCGAATGCATACTTAAAACCAGCCATGACAAGAAATAATTTGGATGTGGTCACCCATGCATTGGTTCACCATGTCATTTTGCAGGGAAAGAAGGCGGTTGGTGTCATGTATGAGCGTCATGGTGAGTTACATGAAGTCCATGTCAATGCGGAAGTCATTCTGAGTGCTGGTCCTATCGGATCACCGCATATTCTGCAACTCTCTGGTATTGGTGAAAAAGAGACGCTAGAAAGAGCGGGAATAGAACTTAAGCATTCACTTCCTGGTGTGGGTCAAAATCTTCAGGATCATTTGGAGTTTTACTTTCAATTCCGTTGTAAAAAACCAATCACGCTCAATGGAAAATTGGGACTCTGGGATAAATTTCTGATTGGGGCGCGTTGGTTTTTCTTTAAGGATGGTTTAGGTGCAACGAATCACTTTGAATCTTGTGGTTTTATCCGTTCAAAGCCAGGTATTGCTTGGCCGGATATGCAATACCACTTCCTGCCAGCAGCGATGCGTTATGACGGTCGTAGTGCGTTTGATGGGCATGGTCTCCAAGTTCATATTGGTCACAATAAACCAAAAAGTCGAGGCTGGGTAAAAGTCACTGCTTCAGATCCAACCATCCCACCGAAAATTCAGTTTAATTACCTAGAACACGAAGATGATCGGGAAGGCTTTCGAGCCTGTGTTCGCCTCACTCGGGAAATCATGAAGCAACCTGCTATGGATGCCTATTGTGGTTCTGAAATTCAGCCTGGCGAACACATTCAAAGTGATGAAGAGATTGACCAGTTTGTCCGTAGATCCGTCGAAAGCGCCTACCATCCGTCATGTTCATGCAAGATGGGCACGGATCCGATGGCGGTTGTTGATCCTCAAACGAAAGTACACGGCATTGAAGGGTTACGTGTTGTTGATTCATCGATTTTTCCCACAATCCCCAACGGAAACTTAAATGCACCAACCATTATGGTTGCGGAAAGAGCCGCAGATTTGATCCTTGGAAAATGTTTACCTGAATCTTCCGTCATACCAGAAATTGCAGAAAACTGGCAGTTAGAGCAGCGAGATAATCACCCTGTTCGAGAAATTGCCTAAATAACCAATGCAGCATTGGTAAAGTTGTACATGCTGTGCTCATAACAATAAAAAATTAGGAGCGATTATGTACCGTACATGTATTTTATGCCAGGGAGAAACCAGATGACATATTGGTTAATTGCTGGATTATGTTTTATTTTCGCCACCACATTGTTCATGCTATTTCGTTGGGGAAATCTCCCTTGCACTGGCCCCTCTCCCACGAAGAGCCTCACCTTTATCGCAATACTATTCACATCCGGATTAGATGTCGGACTGATTATGTTTCCGCTCACTGAGTTTGGTATGTATGCGAACACAACAGAAAATCCAGAGTATAGTTTTGCAAACCCCCTTGCGATAGAGTTTGGTTTCTGGGCATTTTTGATCTGGACCTTCTATTTCATGACCTGTTTTTACTTTTGTATTATTGAACCGAAAGTAAAGTTCTTTGAAATTCCCATTGTTAAATTTGTCAATAACATCATCATTATTGGAACCTGTGCTTTCACGGGGTATCTTCTGCTAAAGAATCTCCCCTGGTACTTACCAGCCCTTAGCAATGATGGAGAAATTAGTGGTTATTATTACCTGATCGTCTTCGCTGTTGTTGTCGGGAGCGTGTTAACCAGTATGAGTATACGAGCGATTCGTATCTTAAGCGTCTCAACAACTTGGTTTTTTCTGGCGTTGATTGGCTTGCTCGTATACGGTGCGGTGTCCTCCGGCACTGTGGATTTGTATACCTACCCTCAAACAATCGCCCTCGTTGGCGAATACTTTACAAACATCCACCAATTCGCATTCCCAATGTCAGATTATCACCAGTTTTATCTATTTTGGTGGCTGGCATGGTGTATCATGATCGGTCAGTTTACTTCCCGCTTTGCAGGTGGGCTGCGTACATATCAATTGTTGTTGGCTATGCTGGTGTTGCCTTCGGTGATGATCATTGCTTGGTTTTCTATTTTGTATATTTATCATGTCAATCAGATCGATATATCTGGGATGTATACGATTGCAATGGTCGTTGTTGGCATTGTATTTGTTCTGAATTCCCTAGATTCATTGACTCGCCTCTACACGGACAACCTGAACTTTACTGTCAAACGTTATGGGAAAGCCAAATACATTCTTGGCAATATTTTGTTGCTGAGTAGTTTGGTGCTGTTTTTCCAGCTCGATTTTCTTCAGATCGAATGGATTGGCTCGATTGTGATTGGAATTTTCTTTAGTTGTACGACATATGTTCTAATTAAAAAGCGTGAAGTCATTTCTGAAATTGATAAAACGTTAATCACAGAAAGTGATCCAAAAACTGTGGAAGCTGCATAAAAAAGGGGGAGTCACTCCCCCTTACCATAACAAGCGCCTTTAAATCGCATGTGTTTCATGGATATGCTGACCATGTGCATGATGCCAATGACCATCATGCGAAAACTCTAAACGATTATCCTTCACTCTCGTCTTATGACCACAATTCTCACCATGAGCATGCTTATGTGCTGCATGATGTCCTATCTCAGACTCATGGACGTGCGTTGAGTGCTGATGGTGATCATGCTTCTCATGCGCATAGTCAAAATGGTCGATATGCCACTCTCGAACATGTCCACAATTATCTTGATGTTGGTGTTGATGTTTATCTAACTGATGATGACGATGTTGCGCGGATTGGTTATTCCCTGCAATTGCCGCAGTGGCAACCATTGATAAAACGACAGCTAATGCGAGTTTCATTATTGTTGTCCCCTTTTATTTGGGTGAATATCGTTTAGTAGATTAGCAAAACTGTATCAAATCAAATCAACTCTTATTCTGATTTTTCTGGTAGATCTCATGAGGCGTATTTCACCATTTGGAATGGTGTAATTTGATTGAGAGAAAAAGTATCTGTTATTCCTTATTCAGGAATATAATTATCTCCTAACATCACTTTTAGCTGGCCGCTTTTTCTTAGTTGGGCGAGCTTTTTATTGAATTGGCGAATAAAAGAATCTTTGACCCCGCGACACACTAATTTATCTGGGTGGACGGCAATGGGTTTATCAACATTGTGTGGTAGAGACTTCATATTTAATTCTTTAAACTTTTTATAAATATCAGGCGCAAAAGCAACAAAAGCGTCAATATGTTTATGCTTCAATAAAGGCATATGCTCAGCCAAATCATAAACAGGGAGCTTCTTGAGTTTGGATTGCTCAAATGTCTTTCCATAAGGCATTCCAAAACGAAACCCGACTATTTTTCCACTCAAAGAGCTCAGTTTGCTAATGGGCTCTTGCCCAAATGCAACAAAGATGTAGAGTTTTGCAAAATTCATCGGTTCTGTAACGAATACGTTTTCATCAAAGTCATAAAACTCTTCATTTTTATTCGCAGGTGAAAAACAACAGTTTTGGCAGGAAGCAAAAAGCTTAATTGCGCGAGCTGGAGGGAAAATATTGAGTGTTGCAGCATCACTCTTGATCAAAATATGGTTTAGGATTTGATCGTACACCCCTAACCCATCCGCTTGATGTAAACCTTGAATGTCGACGCCAATAATTTTTACTTTTGCTTCACTGTGCTGAGCGACAAAGATGAAGCAAAAGAACAAGACGCTTAATAATATGGTTTTCAATGATGCTCACAAGAAAAATGCGCTTGTCCCTCATTATAGCGCTTCAACTGCATTTCAATGATTAACTTAAAATTATCAAACTTTGAAAATTTCCTTTTTATGGCATGCGCTGCTTGAGGTTTGAATGGTGTATTATGGCAGATAGGTTGAATGGGTAAATAGTCACGATGGTATATGAAAAAAGCGAATAAAAAGCGAGCACAACGACTGTCATGCTCGTTTTCGTCTTATTTCAGTCTGAAGTCAATTTCAATAGTGATCATGACCCAGCTTTCAATTTGAAACCGCTTTATACTGAAGTGCCCAATCAAGTATAAGCCTCAACGGGTGGACAAGAACAAATCAGGTTTCTATCGCCGAATACGTCGTCAATTCGGGTGACTGTTGGCCAGAATTTGTTTTCACGAACATATGGTAGTGGGAATGCGGCTTCCTCACGGCTATATGCACGATCCCAGTCTTCCTGTAGAACATCGTCTTGTGTATGTGGTGCCATCACAAGTGGGTTATTCTCCAGCGTCCAATCTCCGCGTTCAACCTTGTTGATTTCTTCTTTAATCGCAACCATTGCATCAATAAAGCGATCGAGCTCTTCGAGTGATTCACTCTCTGTTGGCTCAATCATCAGCGTGCCGGCAACCGGGAAAGACATCGTTGGTGCGTGGAAGCCGTAATCCATCAGACGTTTTGCTATGTCCATTTCACTGATGCCTGTTTCTTCTTTAATGGGGCGAATATCCACGATGCACTCATGCGCAACACGATTATTCTGGCCACGATAAAGAATTGGATAGTGAGCAGCGAGTTTCTGTGTCAGGTAGTTTGCGCTGAGGATTGCAATTTCTGACGCTTGCTTCAGCCCTTCTGAGCCCATCATCGCAATGTACATCCAAGAAATTGGTAAGATCCCAGCTGATCCAAATTCTGCGGCAGCAACAGCACCATTTTCTGCTCCACCAGTCACAGCATGGCCTGGCAGGAATGGCTCAAGGTGGCTTTTCACACCAATCGGTCCCATACCTGGGCCACCACCGCCGTGAGGAATACAGAACGTTTTATGGAGGTTCAAATGTGATACATCCGAGCCAATATAACCTGGTGAGGTGATCCCAACTTGCGCATTCATATTTGCGCCATCCATATACACTTGGCCACCGTGCTGGTGGATAATGTCGCAGATTTCACGGATGGTTTCTTCGTAAACACCGTGCGTAGATGGGTACGTGATCATGATGCATGAAAGGTTTTCTGAGACTTCTTCCGCTTTTGCTTTTAAGTCATCCATATCGACGTTGCCTTGTTTATCACAAGCAACAACGATAACCTTCATATTCGCCATTTGGGCAGAAGCCGGGTTAGTCCCATGTGCTGAGCTTGGGATCAGACAGATGTTTCTGTGCCCATCCCCACGACTTTCATGGTACTTTTTAATGGCTATCAATCCTGCATATTCACCTTGCGCACCTGAATTTGGCTGCATAGAAACTGCATCATAACCAGTAATATTGACCAACCAATCAGATAATAATTGGATCATTTCCTGGTAGCCCGCCGTCTGATCTTTTGGCGCGAACGGATGCAGATTGGAAAACTCAGGCCAAGTCACCGGGATCATTTCCGCAGTCGCATTGAGCTTCATCGTACAAGAGCCCAAAGAAATCATACTGTGGTTTAGAGCCAAGTCTTTGTTTTCCAGTCGCTTGATATAACGCAGCATATCCGTTTCTGATTGATACTGGTTGAATACTGGATGATCAAGATACGTGCTGGTTCGAATCAATGCCTCTGGGACTGACTGAATATCACCATTTACCACTTTTTGATCTAAAGCTTGAATATCTAATCCATGCTGCTCACCACAGAAAACATCGAACAACACCTGAAGATCTTGAACTGTTGTGGTCTCATTCATGCTGACAGAGAGTGTATTCAGGTCTGTCCGCAAGTTAATTTTTGCAGTATTCGCTCGAGATAGAATCTCTTGGCGGGCTTCAGGAGACACCTCACATGTAAGCGTATCAAACCAATGATCATGAGCCAAGGTAAAACTATTTTGCTGCAGGCCAAGTGCGAAAATATCTGCAAAGCGATGAATACGCTCAGCAATATCTTTTAAGCCTTCAGGGCCATGATAAACCGCGTAAAACGAAGCCATATTCGCTAAAAGTACTTGTGCTGTACAGATATTTGAATTCGCTTTTTCGCGGCGGATATGCTGCTCACGCGTTTGCATTGCCATTCGAAGCGCTGGCTGGTCCGTACGGTCCTTTGACACACCGATAACACGACCAGGAAGAGAGCGCTTAAATTTGTCTCTTGTCGTAAAGAAGGCCGCGTGCGGTCCACCATATCCCATTGGTACGCCAAAACGCTGGGCTGAACCAAGGACAACATCCGCCCCCATTTCACCTGGAGACTTCAACATCAACAAGCTCATAAAGTCTGTCGCAACAGAAACAACCGCTTTTTGTTCTTGTAATTTCGCAATATAATCACTGTGATCTGTAATATGACCCGTTGTCGAAGGGTATTGGATCAATGCACCAAAAATATCGTGTTCTGGTGCTTTATCCGCTTGATCAACGATGACCTCAAAGCCGAACATTTCCGCACGCGTTTTGACGACATCAATGGTTTGCGGATGCACATCATCAGAGACAAAGAAGATGTTAGATTTTTTGTTTTTGGAAACACGCTTCGCAAGTGCCATTGCTTCAGCCGCTGCTGTCGCTTCATCAAGAAGAGATGCACTGGCAAGCTCCATTCCCGTTAAATCAATGGATAACTGCTGGAAATTAAGCAGTGCTTCTAAGCGACCTTGGGCAATTTCAGGCTGATATGGCGTGTATGCTGTATACCAACCTGGATTTTCAAGCACATTTCTTAAAATAACATTTGGGACCAATGTTGGGTAATAACCCATTCCGATATACGATGTGTAAATCTCATTCTTTTGGGCGATTTTATTGAGTACCGCAAGGGCCTCTTCTTCTGTTTGACTTCGGCCAATAGAAAGTGGCTCAGGCAAACGAATATTCTCGGGAACGGTTTGGGAGATAAGTGACTCGACAGAGTCTGTTCCCAGATATTGTAACATGTGCGCCTGTTGCGCTTGGTCTGGACCAATATGGCGGCGAACAAACTGTTCTTCACCTGTAAGAGCATGAAGGGTTTTCTTTGACATGTGAGTCATTCCACAGGATCCCTAATAACAAATACAAACGGTATAAAACCGTCAAGTTAAACGTTTGTACGAAACGTCGTTCGGGTTGAATAAATAAAACCCCGACATGGGCCGGGGTTTTAAATTTTGCGTATTAATCTTCGTCAATGACGTTCTGATAGCCTTCTGCATCTAAAAGGCCTTCCAGCTCAGATTCATCCGAAGGTTTGATTTTAAATAACCAACCATCCCCGAAAGGATCACTGTTCACAAGCTCTGGAGAGCCTTCCAATTCTTCGTTGACTGCAACGATTTGTCCAGAAATTGGTGCATAAATGTCAGACGCTGCTTTCACTGATTCTGCGACGGCACAATCATCACCTGCGCTGACTTCTTCACCCACATCTGGTAGGTCAACAAAAACCATATCACCTAATAACTCTTGCGCATGCTCAGAAATTCCGATCGTCATCAAACCATCAGTTTCTTTTCTGACCCATTCATGCGTTGTTGCGAATTTTAACTCTGTAGGGATATTGCTCATTTCTTATAATTCCTAAATTTAATCCGGTCGAAATAATTGGTTCTTCGACTTAGTCAAATATCTTTTTACCTGCACGTACAAAAGCTGGTTTTGTCACTTTAACCGTGACATGCTTCTTACGCATTTCTACCTCAGCTGTTTCACCAATACTTCTTGGTACACGTGCCATCGCAATGCTATGCCCAAGTGTTGGTGAGAAGGTTCCTGAGGTGATCACACCTTCCTGATCGCCGACGATGACCTTCAGTCCTGCGCGAAGTACACCTTTTTCTTCGAGTACAAGCCCTACAAGTTTATCTGTCGACTTGTTTGCTCTTTGCTGTTCTAACACAGTACGACCCACAAAATCACGTTCTTCTGGATCCCAGGTAATCGTCCAAGCCATATTTGCAGCGAGTGGAGAAACGGTGTCATCCATATCCTGGCCGTATAAGTTCATGCCAGCTTCCAGACGTAGTGTATCTCTGGCTCCAAGACCGCACGGTTTAATATCTGCATCTAGCATCAGCTGCCAAAAATCTGCTGCCTGTGCTTTGGGTACCATGATTTCGTAGCCATCTTCGCCTGTATAACCAGTCGTCGCAATAAACAAGTCATCGGCTTGAACACCAAAGAATGGCTTCATGCCATCGACTGCTGCCTTTTGTGCTTCGGATAGCTTAGTCGCAACACGTTCTTTTGCTTGAGGCCCTTGAATTGCCACCATAGCATAGTCTGCGTTTTCAAGAATGTTAACTTCGAAATTTTTCGCTACTTTTTGCATCCATTCCAAGTCTTTATCACGTGTTGCAGAATTGACAACCAAACGGTAGTTGGTCTGATCAAAGAAATAGACAATCAGGTCATCAATCACTCCACCCTGTTCATTGAGCATTGGTGTATAAAGTGCTTTACCTGGTTTTTGGAGTTTATTGACATCGTTCGCAAGTAATTTGCGAAGAAAGGAGTTTGCATCAGTGCCAGTCACTTCGACAATAGTCATATGGGAGACATCGAACATGCCAGCATCTTGACGAACGACATGGTGTTCTTCCATTTGAGAACCGTAATGCAAAGGCATTTCCCAGCCGTGAAAGTCTACAAGTTTTGCGCCGCATTCAACATGCTTTGCGTGTAGGGGCGTCTTTTTTATCATAATTTGTCCCTTTGTATCTCTCAACGAAAGCATACATGTTGCTTTACGCAGAGAAGGAAAGAAGGTGGGCGCATTATAACGAAAGCATTTGCACTGGGATAGAGGTTTATACGCTTTTTTCAATGCTCATTAGACCAGTTAAAAGCGTATTAAACCAATGACATTCATGTCATATTATTTATATATTACAATGAGTTAAATGGATTGGCTTGTTGGCCCACTGCATGTCGTGCAAATATATTTTTTAGGGCCGGAAATTGATTCACAGAAAACAGTCCAATTCCTCTTAATACTTTTTTCGGAAAAACATCATCTGCAAATAAACGCTTAAACCCTTCCATGATCAGGATTAATTCCTGTGCTTGCGCTTTTTGTTGCCGTTCATACTGGCGAAGATGGCGCCATTGAAGATTTTCAATGCCTGATTTTTCAATAATCCTACATAGAGCCGCGACATCCAAAAGACCTGCATTCATACCTAAACCTGCCAATGGGTGAATCGTATGTGCTGCATCACCGAGCAACACAACACGATTCGACAACCATTGTCTCGCATAACGCATTTTAAGAGGAAACTGACTCCGTTCTCCCTCAAGTTTCAGTTCACCTAGCGAGGAACCTGAAGCAACATAAAGTGCTCTATTAAACCCTTCTTCTGATAACTCCATCAATTGCTTTGCTTTATCCGGTAGTGTTGACCAGACAATCGAGCAAAGATGTGGGTCATCTAATGGGAGAAAAGCAAGCGGACCATCTCCCCAAAATACCTGTCGAGCACAGTTACCGTGTGGCTCTTCCATGCGAATTGTAGCCACAATAGCGTGATGATCATAATCCCAGTATGTCATGGGTAAGTGAAGGTGTCTGCGTGTAAATGAATTCGCACCATCTGCAGCAAAAACCCATTGAGAGACGATTGGCTGGCCACTTTCTAGTGTCAGAAGAACCTCTCTGTCACTTTGTTGAATATCTTTACACTGTGTATCGTACTTTATGCTGACTTGCGGGTATGCTTTTAGTGCCTGAAATAAAGCAAACTGCAATGCTCTATTCTCGATAATATGACCAAGTTCACCCAACATTAGCGAAGGCGCATCAAAGTTAATCGACGCAAAGCTATCCCCTTCCCACACATGCATCTTTTGGTATGGCGTCTTCTTTTTTTCCTCAATATTTTCCCATATCCCTAAACGACGAAGAAGCTGCTCGCTTGTTTTATTGATTGCACTGACACGCAAATCTGGCACTTCAACTGGCTTTACTGGCTCTGGGGCACCATCCACTAAAGCAATTTTAACTCCCTGCTTGGCAAGCCCAATCGCTAAAGCTAAACCAATGCATCCACCACCAAGAATGGTGACTTCTTGAGAAAACATGATTAAACAACTCCGTTCGATGAAGGAAAATAAAGCCCTAACGCTTGATGAACCAATGACTTTTTCAACTCAGGAAAACACTGCATCGACATCAGGCCAAGTGTTCTTCCAAGTGCAACCAACTGATTCTCCTTTGAAAATAATTTCACCAAAGAATCTGTCATTGTCACAACACGTTGCATATCTTTTTGCCGTGTCTGATCATATTTTTTTAAGACTGAAAATGCACCAATATCTGATTCTGACTCAGCAATACACTGAGTTAAACACATCACATCTCGCAATCCTAGATTAAAGCCCTGTCCAGCAATGGGATGTATTGTATGCGCTGCATTACCGATTAAAGCTGTACGATGATGAAACATTCTAGACACTTGTTTTACAGAAAGTGGATAAGCAACTCGTTTACCGACATCTTGGAAAGGCCCAATACTGCTCCCAAACATTTTTTGTAACTCAATCAGAAAATCTGACTGGGCGCAGTCTGCTAGAAACTTTGCTTTATCTGGTTTCACGCACCAAACGAGCGAGTAGCGGCTCTTTGGTAGTGGTAACAATGCAACTGGTCCATCAGGTGTAAATCGCTCATATGCAATATTGCCATGCGACGCCACCTGAATATTCGCAACAATCGCATGTTTCCCATAGTTCTGTTGCTTCAAGTCAAACTTTAGTTTGTCGCGACTACTTGATTGTGCACCTTCAGCGATAATAAACAGCTTTGTTGAAATATGTTGGCCAGTTGATAATTGACACAACACGGCTTCACTTGATTGGGTAATGTCATTGATCTTGCAGGGCCTTAACCAAGACACATTCGGAAGTTCGTCTAAACGAGGCTGCAATACCTTCTCAAGATAAACGACTTCGATCACATAGCCGAACGCATTGAGATCAAATTGATTTGCGGTAAGGTGAGTTTTGCCTATATGGCCACGGTCAGAGACCTTGATTTCTTGAATCGGCTCTGCGTACTCCTTCAATGAGCCCCATAAACGAAGCTTTTCGAGCAGCAAGATACTACCGTAGGATAATGCGATGGAGCGTTCATCAAAGCTCGGGGAAGCATGTGGCTTCAACTCACTGGCTTCGATGATGGCTACTTTCAACGTTGGGAACTGAACGGCGATCGCATATGCCTGCATAACACCAAGCATGCCACCGCCAGAAACAAGGACATCCACCCTATGCCGCTCTACGGAATTTACGACACTTGTATTCATGACTGCATTAATGATTCGATGTCTTTTATTGATTTTGGAACAGCATCGGTGAGGACTTCGTGACCATTTTCTGTCACAAGTAAGTTGTCTTCGATACGAATGCCAATTCCTTTCCACTTTTCTGGTACATTTAGGTGAGGCGCAATATATAATCCCGGCTCCACGGTGAGAACCATACCCGGCTCAAATGGTCGCTCCTTTCCATCAATCTTATACACACCAACATCGTGTACATCTAAACCAATCCAATGGCCTAGTCCATGGATAAAATATTCTTTTTGCGCGTTTTCTTTGAGAAGCACTTCTGGATCACCTTGCAATAATCCAACATCCAAAAGTCCTTGAATGAGAACCTTATTTGCAGCCTCAAGCGCCTGGCTCATCCAACACCCCGGCTTGATCCATGCGATAGCAGCGAGTTGTGCATCCAAAACAATTTGGTAAAGTGCTTTCTGTTCAGGGGTAAATTTTCCGTTAATCGGGAACGTACGTGTAATATCAGCGGCATAACCATGATATTCGGACCCAGCATCAATCAGCAACAAGTCTCCATCATTCAATGCATCCTGATTTTCTGTGTAGTGCAAAATACATGCATTTTCACCACCACCAACAATACTACTGTAGGCCGGGTTTCGAGCGCCGTTCATCATAAAGTGATGTTGGATCACTGATTCTACCTGATATTCATAAGCCCCCGGATGACAAAACTCCATCGCAAGGCAGTGAGCTTTTGATGATATTTCGGCTGAGCGACGCATCAATGCCAACTCATGTTCTGATTTGATCAGGCGCATTTCATGAATCAATGGGCGTAAGTCCTGAATTTGCTTCGGTGGCATAAAGCCCTTCTTTGGTGAAGCTCGCAACCCGTTCATCGCTGATAGAACCGCCGAATCAAACCAATCGAAGTTCCCTTGTGCAAAATAGACAATATCCTTTTTATCGATTGAGGATTGCAGGATCTTGTCCATATTAGCAATACTGGCAGCACTATCAACAGACAGTACATCTATTGCTTGTGTGAACCCTAAACGGCGACCTTCCCAGATTTCTGCCAACTGATCTTTTTCGCGGCATAAAATCGTTGTTTTTTCCGTATCTTTGTCCAAGATAAGCAATGCATCTGGCTCATTAAAGCCTGTCAGATAATAGAAATCGGAATCTTGTCGGAACGGAAAATCCGTATCATGGCTTCGTCTTAACGCTTTCGCCGCTGGAACCAAAGCAACGCTCCCGGGAGTCATTTGCTCAAGCAGCCGCTCCCGGCGTTCAACATATTCTGGAATTTTTATCATGTTCTAGTGCAGTACTCTGGGATTGGTTTGAGGAGATATAACACGTTGACCCAGTTCTGAAAAGCATAAAAGCGTAGAAATACGAATATATTCGACCACTTCATGGTATGCGTCTTCCGACTCTGTCGAGGGTTCTAGTTCTGTATCTAGGCGTGTAAGCTCAGCAAAATCTTCAACGACTTCTCGCACATCATCAGAAACTGTGGACAGGTCTGTCATATTTAGCCCAAATCCAACAAGAAAGCTTTGAACCCACAAAATTAAATGCTCAATTCGTTCAGAAATTGTCTCATCATCTCTGGGTAAAATGGGCTCAAAAGTAAGCTCTTTATCCTGTAGAGACTGTAAAGATGTGTGAAAAACACTAAAAAGGAGTGAATTTCCTTCTTTTGAAAATGCCTGACCATCGTTGATCATGTCGGACATCGCACCCAGCCATTCCTCCGAGTTGATTTTTACACCACCACAAAGCATTCCAGTCAATAAGCCGTGCACTTCTGAAGGTTCTGCTTCAATTTTATTCCGTTCCAATTGCTTTAGGAGTCCATCAAAGGAAAAAGTATCTGTCATATGAACTTTTTATAAAGTAAACTTGTCTTTAAGTATCGTAACATTAGCCTATATTAAGAGCTAGCCATAGAAACAACAAAGGTCTATGTTTCATGTATAGGGCAATAAATCAACAAACGCTAGCACCTTTTTGATATTCCTATTGTATTTGGAATAAATCGGGATTATAGTGCGCCTCCTGATACTGGACATCGGGCAAGATGAAACACGGAGGTCAAAGAAGAGGCTTATCATGACGACAAAAGCTGTAACAATATCAATCTTGGGTAAAACATACAAAGTCAATTGCCCAAAAGAAAAACAGCTTGAATTAAGGGATGCAGTTGCGGAACTTGAGAGACGAATTTCAGAAACACAGCAGCGTTCAATGCTCCATGGCATCGAAGGTGTGTTAATCATGACAGCATTAAATATGAGTCATGAGTTACTTGAGCAGCAAGCCCTGCTAGAATTATTAGACGAGCAGACACAGCCTATCGCAAAAAAGGCTTAGTTTGCCACACAAGACAATATGTTCCCTGGGGTGTTTGTGAGTTAGTTAACGTCCCTGAGCCGATAAATTTTATATTAGGGAGTCATAACCACTGCTATTGAGCAAGCCCGGCTCGTATCGGGAAGCCTACGGCAATGATATGATTTCCGCCTTGAACCGCATGGTTCAAGGGCTGCACTGACAACGGCACCTTGGGGAGCGCCCAAAAACACTGGGTTTCGTCAACTTTATCAATATCTTACCCCACCTCCCAAAACACCAAAATCACGATTTTTCCGCCTTTTAATATGATCTAAAAATGTTAGAAAATCGCGATTTTTGGGGTAAATCTGCGAGAAAATCGAGAGAAAATGACCTTCAATTGTTAATTTATTTAACAAAAAATAGGCGTGAGAACACAAATTCACAGATTATCCAGGATAATAATTTCATTTATTTTTTATAGGCTTTGCGATTTTATTTGAAATGAAGTGATGATAATTCTCAAAGTTACCCCTGATTTTGTAAATATATTTATACAAAAATAAGGGTGTGCGCCATTTTTTCGTGTTTTTATTATCTAGCTGTTTTTACTAGATAAAATCATTTTCCGTGAAAAGTTATGAGAAAAAATGTCCCCCGAACGTCCCCCGCTCATGGATGGGGTATGGAAACAAGGGTATTTCAAAAGTACAAGTTTTCTCTAAAACCCCAATCAGCCCTGAATCAAAAGACACCATACTTTTTCTAATACCCAATACAGGGAAATAAAAAATTCACAAAAAATCTCACGTGCAGAACACGTGCAGTTTCACCCTAAAAAGGGGGTCTACGTGCAGATTTTTTGGACGCATTCACGGTCCAAACGGTGATTTTGGGACATTTTGGGAAATGAAATAAGGGTATGATAAATCAGCGAAAGCCTTTAAAATCGGGCGCTCCCCAAGGTGCCGTTGTCAGTGCAGCCCTTGAACCATGCGGACTAAGGCGGGGTGTAATTTGTTGATTATTTTGGGGTTTTGGGAGAGGAAAGCAGCCCTGAAGGGGGCTGCTGATAAA